>JAXMBY010000002.1:0-316841 GCA_046349655.1 Planctomycetota bacterium | reverse complement strand
AAACTGGCGAATCGCTCGAGGTGAACACGGGGATGCTCCATCGCCACGCACCTGATGGCAAGGTCGACAAGATGATCGATGATCTCGGCGACGCACGCGCCGCGGACGGCACTCTGTCCCTCTCCGTGTGGTCGGGCGAGAGCACGCTCCAGCTTGTTGCCAATGACCATGAGCCGTTCGTGCGTCCGCTCGCACTTGACCCGGGCGACGTTCTGGATCTTGGCACGCAGCCGCTCCGTCGGCGCGCGACGATCGCCGGTCGCATCGTCGACGCTAGCGGCGCACGCGTGGCGTGCGCCCTGGAGCTGATCGATCGTGAGCGACCCGCAGATCGCCCGAAGCGCGTAAGCCAGAGCGACGAGCGCGACCTCCACATCGATGCGGCACGATCGCGCTACGACCTAGTCGTGATCGACGGTCGCTGGGCCGTGCAGACCGTCGCCGTCGACGCCCGATTGGGAGACGTCTCCGGTCTTGCGATCGCTGTCGAGCCAGGCACGGCGGTGCATCTCTGCGGGACGTCCGACACGTCCCTCAGGGTCGAGGACGACCAAGGCAAGATCGTCTGGTCAGGCACGGTGGTCGACGGCGATGATGGGAAGACGATTGGCTTGCACGCAGGTCACTACCGGCTGATTGCCACAGCGCAGGGTGGCGCACCGCACAAGCAGGAGTTCGAGGTCGGAAGCGATCCCGTCACGCTGCTCGTGCCGAGGTGAACGGCGCATCACTCAACCGGTCTGAGGCCGATCTTTACTCGGAACTCATTCACCCCGCTTAATCTGCTCATCCGAGAGCGACTTGCGGCGTGAGCTCCAACTTCGTGGGTCTCTTCCTGGCATCCGCAAGAGCTGCGACCGACTGATGAGCAATTTTGTGAGTCACACGCGCGTGGCTTCTTCGATCTCCACGGAGTCTGGTGAAGTACTCCCTCAGGAGAGACGAGGCGCGCATGAAGATCGCGAGGAAAGTAGGCAGGGCGACGTGGATCCTTGCGGCCGCTGCTTTCGGCTGCATGATTGGGGTACCCATGAGCTTGGGTCAGACGGCGAGGATTTCGCTCAAGATCGGGTCGGCCGAGGTTCCCCCTTTCGCTCCAGCTGACATCTTCATCACGCCGCCGCCACCGCCGGAAACCCCGGCCGTGACGTTCGGGCTGGGGCCAGGTGACGAGCTAGACGCGTTGAGCCGGGGCGAGGATCTGGTGTTCAACTTCGTCCTGGACCTCACCTTGATCCCGCTTTACTACTCGATCGATGGCTTGTCGGTCGGCCGCGATGCCGTGATCAAAAACGAGACCGGACCGGGAGGCAACGGGGCGCGCGGCGACATCTTCAACATCACCAAGCCGGCCGGCATCCCAGGGTGGACGGCGCCGCGCAAGTACAAGGACGCCGTGGGTCTTGGGTTGACTCCGTCCCCCGGCCCCGGGGAATCCGAGGTCGATGCCCTGAACATCCAGCATCCCGGCTGCACGAGGGGTTACTACTTCTCCGTCGACCCTGCCGTTGGCGGCGGCCATGATCCGGCGACGGTGTACTTCGTCGATTTCGTGACCGGTGCGAAGAAGGTCTACGCCGCGCCGGCAGCACTAGGGCTCGTGCCAAAACTCGACGACATTGATGCGCTGATGGTGTGGGACCAAGGTGCCATCGGAGTGCTCGACGCGGGCGACTATGTCTTCGGATCACTGACGCGTGCCTCGGTCAGCGCTGGAGCTCTCGGCTCGGCGACCGTCATCCAGTTCTACCCTCCGCCGACCCAGACGGTACTCTCCGCGGCAACTTTCGGGCTTTTGCCTGGCGACGATATCGATGGTCTCTCGGCCTTCGATCCTCCCGCCGATGATGATGGCTTCGAGGATGGCGGCGGGGGATCGTGTCCCGGTGACCCCGTTCTGTGGTCCGGTCTCAAGCGGAACCTGATCGACTCGGGCTGGGTTGTGACCTCTCCCACGGGCAGTGCGGATTACTTCGATGCGACCTACGGGGTCATTCCAGGCATCACCAACGTTGAGAACGGGGTGCTCGCGGGCGGCCTGCCGATCCGGTGCATTGCCGTGTCGGTGGCGGACTTCGGCTCGGGCAGGACCTACCCCATCCTCGGAGTGTTCAACTCCAACCTGGGTCTCGATCCGTCCGGCCAGACTCCGGATCTCCACAGCCCGGTGGCTGCCGTCGCGAGCCCGACACTCGGGGCGCCACCGCTCTTTGAGTTCGAGACCTTCGGGGGCGTGGTGGGTTCCATCCCACCGGGCTCGAGCGCAGTGCACGTGGTGGGCCAGCTGCCTCCCGGCGATTCCGGACTCCTTGGAATCGGCGCTGACAGCACGGCCAGTGCCACAGGGAACAGTGGCTTTACCACCGACGGCTACTCCACGCCGTCGATCAGCGCCTCCTTCCTGGACTTTGGCTTGAACCCAGGCCAAGACAACAGCGCGACGACCTCGTGCAAGTCGTCCGACCGGTTGCCACACGGTCGGCTGCGGGCGTCCAACTTGAAGCAGGGTATTGGCGAGGGCGACCGCTTGACCGCCGAGATCCGCGGCGGTGACACGCTCAATCTCGCGTTCTTTGGAACCAAGACCGGTGACAAGTTCCGGCTGTACTTCAACGTGGCACCGTGCGCGCCTGCCGTTGCGATCGGTCCGCTGCTGCCGACGCTTCCCGACCCGGACGGTGATGGTACCTTCATCCGACTCAACGCCACGTGGCCAACTGGCTACGGTGGTAATACGTTCCGGTTCAGCGCTTTGTGGGGCAACGGGGCGTGTGCGAGTCCCGGGGTCGGCTTCACCAATTGCGTGACCGTGATCACGCTGCCGGATCCGACTTTCGGCATCTGTGACGACGGCACGATCGAGAGCGGATGGGTGGTGTCGGTCCCGAGCGGGCCGTCTGATTTGTTCAACAACGATTTCGGCCTGGGCACTGGTCAGCACGGGGTCGTCGGCTTGACGATCGCGGTGCTTGATTTCGGGACGGCGACGCCGGCCTTTCCAAGGGCGGGCGTGTCGAATGCCAATTTCGTGGTCGATGCGACGGGTCACACGCCAGACGTCTCCGGCGCCGGCCTGCTGGCGCTGATCGCTCCGTTCACGTTCCCGAGCGGCACCCTTGCCACCACGTCAGGACTCTACGTCAATCACGCAGTCGCGGTGCCCGGAGCGTCGCTCGGCACGCATGTTCACGGCTGGGTGCAGTTCCCGCCTGGGGACAGCGGCCTCCTCGGCGTTGGCGGTGACACCACCATGAGCAACGGTTGCTCGTTCTTCACGCTGGATTCGTACACCACACCTGCCGTCAGCTTCTTCGCCAACTGGGGGATCCGTCTCAAGACGAATTGATCCCGGGATGCGACCGGTGGTGGGCTTGCGCAAGCGATCAGCCGCCCACCGCCCGTGGCCGTTTGCCCAGGTGCAGCAGACCTTGGCGGTGGCGCGCGACGCGACCTTGCGCACCGCCGCTTCGCCGCGAGCTTCTGCCCATCCTGTGGAGCCCGCCGCGTGACCGATACGGCCCGAGCCGCGCGACCTGTCGAGCGCCTACCCGTTCACCGCGATCCACGAGGTCGTGCGCGCAGCGGCGCGCGAGCTGGGCATCCCCGCGCTCGATCTCCTGCAGGTCTACCACGGTCGCCGCGACCGGGATTCTCTGGGTATCCGTCCGACCATCACCCCAACGAGCGCGCGCACGCGCTGGCGGCCGGTGCTCTCGAGCAGTTCCTGCGCGACGAGCATCTGATCGAACAGACGTCGTCACCCAGCTGGCGCGCGGCTCGCCGCCCTCGGCTCGATGGCGGCCTGGTCGACGACCACGATCCGGTTCACTGGAACACCACGGAGGCGTCATTGCTCGAGACGATCTGGCCGGGCAACCCGATCGCCAGGGTGCGAAAGTCGATCGTGGTGAGTCCGAGCCCCGAGGGCACGGTGCCGGACAACGTCCACATGCCCGTCGGATCGAAGCTGCCCGTGATGACAAGCAGGAACGTGGGTGTGTCGCTGATCGACGTGACCCACAGCGACGTCGGATGAGCTGGTTCTCCGAACGTGGTCGTCAACGTGATGGTGTCTCCTGCTGCTACCGTGGCTGGCGATGCCTCCAGGACGAGCGGCGCACCGCGGAGGAACACGTCCGCGTGGTTGTTCGTGTCGCCAGGTACGAGGTCACTCGAATAGCTGCTGAACACGGCGTAGCGGCCATCGGGTGACATCCTCGCGCCGGCTCCACCGAAGTAGGACGTCACGCCGGACAGGTTGATGCTGACGCAGTGCGTCTCGCCGGTCTCGAAATCGTGGACGAAGGAATCGATGGCATGGTTCGTGTCGCCGGAGATGAAATTGCTCGCGTAGCTGTCGAACGCCACGAAGCGTCCATCCTGGGAAAGGCTGCCGCCGAAGCTGGAATCGTTGCCGCGCTGCCCGGAAGAGCTGGTGCTTGCGAGGATCGTTTTCCCGGTCACCCGGTCGTGCACGAACACGTCGGGCCCATGATCGTCTCCGCCGAAAAAGTTGCTGGCATCGCTCTCGAAGGCGACGAACCGACCGTCAAGGGAGATCGTCGTTGGGTAGCTGTTGTCGTTGGCCTGTGCGCCGTCCGAGGTCACGCTCACCCGGGTGGTCTCTGCAGTCTGCAGATCGTGAACGAAGATGTCCGAGCGGAGGTTGGTGTCGTTGGGCACGAGATTCGTCGACGTGCTGCCAAACGTCACGAAACGGCCGTTCAAGGAGATGCAGGCGCCAAAGCTGTAGGCGTCGCCCTCGCCACCCGAAGAATCCACGCTCACGCGCGTCATCGTCTGGTTCACCTGGTCGTAGACGAAGGCATCGTCCGTGCCATTGGTGTCGCCGGGAACGAGCTGGTTGCTCGAGCTCGAGAAGGCGATGTACCTCCCGTCGTACGACAGGCAGCCACCGGTCGCGCTGCCGTGATCATCGCTGATCCGGGTCGTCGACCCGGTCACGAGGTCGTGGACGAAGACTGCCGTCCGACTGCTATTCGGCGAGGGAAAGGACGCCTTGGCCAAGAAGGTCACGTAGCGGCCGTCTGCCGAGATCCCCGACGCATAGGCGTACGTGTGGCTCTCCTGGCCGCTGGACGTGACGCTCACGCGCGATACCGTGTGGTTGACCCGGTCGCGCACGAACACATCCCAGTCGTTGTTGGTGTCGTTAGGTACGAGATTGGAAGCGCGGCTCGTGAACACGAGCAGCTGGAGATTTGCCGAGAACGTCCCGCCGTACCCGGGCGTGCTACTCTCGTCATCGCCCAGCTGGCCATAAGCGTTGACGCTCTCCAGAGTCGTCGTGATCTGCGCTTCGGCGCGCGCACTCAGTGAGAGAAATGTGATGGCCAAGATCAGAATGAAGCAGAGTGGTCGCACGTTTCATCCTCATGCGTGAGACTCGGCGGGGATAAGAGAAACGAAGGGTTGTTCGGTGTCAAGAGTGATGGCGGCGGGCCTGGTGGAGCGTCGCTGCAGGGAGATCGAGGGGAGATAGCGACGGGCAGCTCAACGACGGTTGGCGCACGCGTGCCCGCCCGTTCCCGGAACGCGATCTTGCCCTGCACCGAGGCGGCCTGACAGGTGGCGAGGAGCGCGTCGTCGCCGTCTGGTTGCAGGCGCTTGGGTAGCGACAAGGCGAACGGCGGACCGCCGCGTGCCGGGCTCTCGATGGCCTATGACAGCGCGCGGCGACACCGAGGACAAGGCACGGCGCCGAATCCGGGCGCCGCCTTGAGCGCACGCGCGCCCAGCGACCAGTCGAGATCGAGCGGCAGCCGTACCGGCAACTGCTCGTGCGGCACCGCCACCGGCCCACAGGACTCGCAGTGCACGATCGGGATCGGCGTGCCCCACCCACGTTGCCGCGACACCAGCCATTCATGGCGCCGCGCGCGCGGACTGCGCTCGGCGTCGTCCTCCGCCTGGAGATAGGCGCGGACCAGGTCCTTGACGGTGTCGCTCCAGTGCGTCAGCGAGTCGAGCGAGCGCAGCTCGTGGGAGAAGCGTGACCGCAGGAGGTACCATTGCCGCATCCGGCGCGCCGTGACGAGCTCGCCGCAACGCCAGCAGTTGCCGTCATCGACCTGCATGCGCGCGAGCGTGGTAGCACAGCGCTCGACAGGATGAACGATGTAATCGGGCTCGGCATTGCACGAATGCGAGCGCGTTCAGCGTTTGCAGCGCGGCCTTCAGATCGATGCCGACGCGAAGGCGCTCGAGACCTGGTACCAACGTGTATTTCGTGACATCGCTCGCCCCGACCAGCGCTCGCGCATCAGCGATGCGTGTCGTCCGGGGTGCCAACCCTGAAGCGCACCAGCAGCGCGTCGCTGCGATACTCGACGCCGCGGTGGTCGCGATTAACGGGCATGTGCGGGAAATCCTGAGCCAACGCGGAAACCGCAGCCACGAGCGTCGACAAACACAACAATAAGGGTAACCGTATGGTGTTTCCCTCGACTTGGTTGGTGAACCAGCGTTCTCCTCGGAACGTTTCCCCGATGTCCAATTTCACCAGCACATTACTACCGGACCCTGGTTTGATGATAGGGGCGGCTCGAGCGGCCCGGCGAGGAGCCTCTTGCGTCGTCACGCGCTCCGGCATTAATTAACTAGCTGGGAGATTCCATCGCCAATCGTCGGCGCGCGGCCACTTGCGAAGGGGAGGCGCTCGGCGCAAGAAGCCCGCGCGAGGTTAGATGACCACGGTCGCGAGCTTCTCGCCTGACTGCCGACAGATCCAGTGATCGCTCGGGCATCGCCAGCGACCCGAGGCTCAGGGATGGCTGGCTGAAGGGACGAACGTCCGCGGTGAGCCCGCGTACTTGAGCACCAGCACGTCCTGGCCATCGGCGCCGCTCATCGAGACACCCACGACGTACACGTCGCCGTTGCGGTCGAGCACCAGGCCCGCGGCGCCGTCGTCGCCGTGCACCGGCCCGTCGAACCGGTCCTCCCAGAGCAGCGTGCCGTCATGCGCATACTTGAGCGTCGCAACGTCCATGCCGGTCTCGACCCCACCCCAGGAGAGCCCGGTGACGTACAGGTTGCCGTCCTGATCGAAGTCCACACACCCGGGCGCATCGGCGCCGTAGTAGTCGTAGCTGCCCTCGTAGCGTTGCGCCCACAGCTGCTTGCCACCCGCGTCGTACATCACCGTCGCGTATGCGGAATCGTAGTGGTTCGCCGATTCGCCGGTGACGCACACATTGCCGTCGCGGTTCGTGGCAATGGCGAGCGCGACATCCCACCCGCCCTCCGGGCCATCGTAGGTACGTGCCCACAGCAGGCTGCCACTCGCGTCGTACTTGAGGGTGACATAGTCTTCGCTCGGGTAGGAGACGAACCCGGTGACCAGCAGGTTGCCAGCGCCGTCGAGCGTCATCGCGGAGAGCCCATCCCATTGCGGCGTCCCGTACTGTCGTTGCCAGAGCAGGTTGCCGTTCGCATCGTACTTGAGCGTCATGATGTCCTCGACGCCGCTCGCATCTTGCGTATCGCCGCCAACGTAGATGTCGCCAGCCGCGTCGACGGCGATGCCGAATGCGTCGTCGTAGGCTCCCAGCGGACCGTCGTAGCGCCGCAGCCACATGAGCGTGCCGGCGGGCGAAAGCTTCATCGTGATCACGTCGTAGTCAGAGGCCGAGCTGTATGATGTCCCGCACACCAAGACGTTGCCCGCGCCATCGGTGGTGAGGTTGCGCCCACCCTCGGTCCCGTCCCAGCCATGTTCCGGTCCGTCGTAGCGCCGGGTCCAGAGGAACTGACCGTCCGGGGCGTACTTGACGATCGCGATGTCGTTGTCGGTCCCGTTGCCGATCGAGTCGCCGAGCACGATCACATTGCCGAATCGATCGGCCACGACGTTCCAGCCCATGTCACGCGAGTGACCCGGCCCGTCGTAGCGCTGGGACCACAGCGTGTGACCGTTGCGGTCGTACTTCACGACGATGAAGTCCTGGCCGGTACCGAGGCCGACCGAGCTGCCGGCGGTGATCACGTTGCCGGCCCCATCGACGGTCACGGCAAAGCCCATGTCGGTCAGGCCATCCGATCCATCGAAGTGGCGGTGCCAGAGCAGCGGCTGTCCCGCTGCGATGGGCATGATCAGGGACAGCGACGCGAGCGAGAGGCCCAGGATCTGGCGCATGAGAGTGCTCCTTTGAGTTCGAGGTTCTGGTCGCCCAACTGCGGCGCAAATGGCCGGCACGACCGGCAAGGAAAAAGATGCCGATGGGCCACCGCGCGCAGGAGCTGTGCGACACCAGCGCGCGAGCGAGCCTCGCGCATCGAGCTCACCCTCGCAGAGCAGGTAGGACGACCGAGAATCCGTGCTGGATGCGACCCGCAACGAAACGCTCGACGCCCCCAACCAGCGCAAGCTCCTGGCAGTGTTCGGCCCCGCGCGCGCGTCACGTTCGGCGGCGAAGTGCTGCTCTGGTTGTTCCTCGACTATCCCGAGGGCGGCAGTCCGTCGATTGGCGCGCTTGTGGTGCGCTATCGCGAGCGTGAGCGCCCCCGCTGGATAAGCATGAGTGTGCGCCCCGCCTGTTCTTTGGTTTCGGAGATCTTGTTCAAGGCTTTGATGCCGGCCGTTGGGTCGTCGATGTCGGAGATGAATGCGAGATAGCGCTGGTTGGCAGCGCTGAGCAGTTCGCGAAGGTCGGGCTGGAGGCTGTAGATGGTCTTGCGGAGAGGGCAAGCTACTCGCGCAGGCCCCAGGGGGAATCGAGGGGAAGACAGATGGTCGATCGTGCCCCGGATCCGGATGACCCGGTCGAAGCCGCGGTGGCGGACTTTGCCGAGCAGCTGTTTGGCGGCAAGCAGCCGGACCCGGATGCGTTCTGCGCAGCCCACCCGGCGTTCGCTCCCGTCCTGCGTGATCGCCTCGAGCGGCTGATCGAGATTGCGTCGCGGTTCGAGCGTCCCGCCGGTGATGTTGCGGCCGCCAGCGATGAGCAGCACGCCATCGCAGGCGCCGCTTGCATGCCACCCGGCGTCGACATCCAGGCTCTCGAAACCCCTCGCCTGCCGGCCTTCATCGTCGGATCTACCGCAGGAACGCGTTGCGCATCCTGAGGAGGTCATAGGTGAACGGCTGCACCGTAATAGAATTCTTGTTACGGTTTCAGGAGGGTGAAGACCACATCCTGATCGGGTCGATTGCCGCGGGGTGTGCTGATGATGCGCCGGAAGTCGCCCCAGGCAAGGACGAAGTTCTTGCCTCTCCCAGAGCCCGTGGTCTCCGCCTTGATGTCGATGTAATCGCCCATGTAGCTCGGTTGCTTATTAATGGGGTCATACCCGACTGCTGGAAACGAGGAAGTCGAGGTGACGCGCTGGTTGGGTCGGAACGATTGGCCGCCATCGACTGACCGTGCCCGGAACACGTCAATCTTGAGATTGTTGGGGTCCAGGCGGCGATCATACCAAATGACATCGACGACACCGTCCTGGTTGATTGCGAGGTCGGGAAAGAACTGATCATTGTTGGTCGCGTCATCATTCACACGGGTGGGATTGCTCCAATGGCCTCCGCCATCGGTCGATCGAGTGAAGTAAATATCTGCACCATCGAGCCCAGGTGGATTGGCAGCAAACACGATGCACACGTCACCGTTGATTGGGTTGACATCGACGCGCGGTGCGGAGTTGGCGCGGAAGTTGCCAATGAGATTTCCACCGAGAAACCCGATTTCTGGAACCGCCGTGACCGTTACCGGTGTTCCGAAATGGACGCCGCCATCGATCGACTTGGCCACGAGAATGGCGCCTGGGTCTAGGGAAACGTAGGGGTGTGAAAACTGGAACCAAGCAACATAAACGTCGCCATTGGGACCAACGGCCGGTTCGGAGTATTGGTTTACCTCTCCGGCAGCGGAAATGGGAATTGGGGTCGAGAAGCTCGCGCCCCCATCGGTGGAGCGCGAGAAGAAAATCGTCGAGCCCGGATCGATGCTGGTCCAACTCAAGTAAAGATTGCCCGCGAACGGGCCACTCGTCGTGTCGACGGCCAAGAACTCCTTGTCCTGGGTACTGTTTGCCGAGACGCCTGCCGACGGCGGATAGACGGTGGCGCCAAAGTGTTGGCCGCCGTCGGTGGATTTCGAAATGGCGACGGTGGACTCGAAGCCCGGTGGACGCGCGGCATCTATGGCAATTTCGGCATAGTAAAAGGTTCCTGCCCGATCCACGACCAAGGCTGGAACACCGATGCTAATCTCTGTCGCCGCTATGGGCATCGTGCCAAGATCAGCGAAGCTTGCGCCACCGTCGGCGGACCGGCTATAGCCCGAGTAACTGTTGGTAGAGTAGTACTCACCGGAATCGTTATAGGCGACGACGATGTTGTTGCCGAATGCCGCCACCGCGGTCTCACTCTGTGTCGTGATGTCGAAGATCGTCAGGAGATCCTTGCTCGGGTCGTTGACCATGATCTGACCGCCTGACGGAGGAGGTCCACTTGGAGTGGCCGCGCTCGGTTTCGGAATGGGGCTAGGCAGGACGAAGGTGGTGGTCAGGCGACGCAATCCACCTTGGGTTGAGCCCGAAAGGAACTGAGCGGAGGGGGATACGAGGAACTTCCGCGCCCGTTCCTTGACGGCCTCTGGAAGGAGTTGGTTTGCGCCTGTTTGCGCTGGTGCTTCCCGGCTGGCGAGAGCGAGGAGGAGCGCGGTCGACAGCAACGCGAGGGGCGAATGCCGGCCTTTTCCCATGATGTTTCCCTTGTCTACCACTTCTCTGCCGGAGGTTCTATCAAACAGCCTGCCGTGAATCCCGCTACCAGTCCTCACTTCAACAGCTCATGGCTTCAAGATCGTGAAGAACACGTCCTGATCGGACCGGTTGCCGCGGGGTGTGCTGATGATGCGCCGGAAGTCAGCCCACGCCAGGACGAAGTGTTTCCCGCGACCGGAGCTCGTGGTCTCGGCTTTGATGTCGATGTAATCACCGATGTAGGCCGGGTTTCCACTGGCATAAACGGGGTCGTAACCGACCGCCGGGAATGAGGACGTCGAGGTGACGCGCTGATTGGGTCGGAACGACTGACCGCCATCGACCGAACGCGCTCGGAACACATCGATCTTCACATTATTGGGATCGAGCCGGCGATCGTACCAAATCACTTCAATGACGCCGTCCTGGTTGATGGCAAGGTCGGGAGTGAACTGGTCGTTCAGCGTCGCATCATCGTTCACCCGCACAGGGCTCGTCCAATGGCTGCCACCATCCATCGAGCGGGTGAAGAACACGTCAGCGCCGTCGAGCCCTGGCGGGTTCGCGGGAAACACGATGCATACGTCACCATTCACTGGGTTGACGTCGATGCGCGGCTCCTGACCGGCGAGAATGTTGCTGAAAAAAGTGCTGCCGACAAACCCGACGAAAGACACTGCCGAGACCAGCACGGGTGCAGCAAAGTGCGCGCCGCCGTCGACGGACTTGGCAACGAGGATGGCGCCCGGGTCCAGGGGAGAGTAGATAGGACTTCGCTGCCACGTGACGTAGACCTCACCGTTGGGACCGACAGCGGGTTCCGAGTCATGGTTGACATCTCCAGGCACCGAGATGGAAATCGGCGTCGAAAAACTCGCGCCACCATCAGTGGAGCGCGAGAAGAAGATCGGCTGATCTCCATAGGCAGGCGCTTTGCTCGTCCAACTCAGATACAGATTGCCCGAGAACGGACCACTCGTCGTGTCGACCGCCAGAAACTCCTTGTCTTGGAAACTGTTTGGCAAAACGCCTTGCGGGGGCAGATAAACCGTGGAGCCAAAGTGTTGGCCGCCATCGGTTGATTTCGAAATGGCGATGGTGGCCTCGAAACCCGGTGGACGCGCGCTATCCATGGCGAGCTCGGCGAAGTAGAAGGTTCCTGTGCGATCCACGAACAGCGCTGGGTCGCCCAAGCTGGCTCCGGTCGCTAGCCGGGGCATCCCACCGAGATCGGCAAAGCTCGCGCCACCGTCGACGGAACGGCTGTAGCCCGAGAGAGATCCGGTGAAGTAGTACTCTCCGGTATCGTTGTACGCGACGACGATGTTGTTGCCGAACGCCGCCACCGCGGTTTCACTCTGCGTCGAGATGTCGAGGATCGTCAGTAGATCCTTGCTCGGGTCATTGACCATGATCTGGCCGCCTGACGGAGGCGGTCCAACCTGAGTCATGGCACTCGTTCTTGGAATGGAGCTAGGCAGGACCATGGTGCTGGTCAAGCACCGCAGCGCGCTCGCGGTGGAGCCGGAAAGGAACTCGGCGGAAGGAGATGCGAGGAACTGTCTAGCTCGCTCCTTCAGCACCTCTGGCAACTGAGGACCCTGGGGAGTTTGCGCTGGCGCTTCACGAGACACGACCGCAAGGATCAGCGCGTTCGAGAGCAACGCAAGGGGCGAGCGTCGAATCTGTTCGACCATAGGACCCACCTTTTCCATAGTCCGCAATTTCAAGCGTTTTGCCGCAGCCGCGTTGGTCTCCTTGTCCGAGGCTACGGAGCATGCTGCCAGAGATCTCTACGAAGTCGCAAACATTCACCTACCTATGTGGTCTAGAGTCCACGCTGACACGCGTGGTGCTCTGTTCCTCTTCTCGCGCCGCCAGCAGCTGACAGGCTCCAGGCCATCTCGACGGATACCGATAGGCGCACGGTTTGTAGCTTTCTGACTTTCGCCGTGATCACCGCAGCGGAACAGCTGCCGATCGATCCTGGCGCCTAACTAAGATGCACCGACTCCGAATTGCGTTGTCCCGACCGAGGATCCGCTTCTTGGTGCTGGCAAGAGGCCTCGTAACCGGGTCTCCAGCCGGGGGAGTCGCAATGGCCGGCTCGGCGTGACTCGAAAAACCCGTGCGAAGGCAGATTCTCTTGACGGGGTTTCGCGTGCCATCGAGACAGGGTATGCTCAACGCCGCTCGTGGGTCTTGCCGCGAGCCCTACTCGCGCAGGCCCCAGGGGGAATCGAGGGGAAGACAGATGGTCGATCGTGCCCCGGATCCGGATGACCCGGTCGAAGCCGCGGTGGCGGACTTTGCCGAGCAGTTGCTTGCGGCAAGGGCCGGACCCGGACGCGTTCTGCGCCGCCCACCCGGCGTCTGCTCCCTGTCCTGCGCGATCGCCTCGAGCGGCTCATCGAGATTGCCTGCGGTTCGAGCGCCTCCCTGTGATGTTGCGGCCGGCAGCGATGAGTGCAGGCGATCGCAGGCTTGAGGTTGGGGGATTACCAGCTGATCCGCGAGCTTGGCCGCGGCGGCATGGGCAGGTCTACTTGGCCGAGCAACAACGCGCTGCGCCGCCGCCAAGTGGCCTTGAAGGTTCTGCCGGCCCACGTGACGTTGCGTGCGCGAGAGGACGCCGTTTTGCGCTTCCGCAGGGAAGCAGCGACCGCTGCACGGCTGCGCCACAAGGGCATCGTCGAGATCCATGCGATCGGCGAGCAAGCCGGGACGCACTTCTTCGCGATGGAGCTGATCGAGGGCGATTCTCTCGACCGGTTGCTGGTGCGCATGCGGCAAGAGGCGGCAGGCGCGGTCATCGGGAGGCGGTCGACCTCGGGCAAGGGACATGTCAATGGGCGACCGCGTGCCTGCTGGTGGCCGAGGTGGCGGACGCGCTCGACCACGCGCACAGGGCCGGCGTCATCCACCGCGACGTCAAGCCGTCCAACATCATCGTGAGGCCGGATGGCACGTCGGTCCTGACCGACTTTGGTCTCGCCCGCGAGGCGGGCCTGCCTTCGCTCACCGCGACCGGCGAATTCGGCGGGACGCCTTATTATGTCTCGCCCGAACAGGCCGTCGCCGAACGCGACCGCGTCGATCATCGCACCGGCGATCTACTTCGGCGTCACCCTACGAGCTGCGCCACGCTGAGGCGCCCGTTCGAGGGCAAGTCCTCCCAGGAGCGCTGGCCAAGATCGTCACGCGCGATCCACCCGATCCAGCAAGTGGAACCCGCTCATCCCGCGATCTGGTCACCATCCTGCTCAAGTCCCTCGAGAAGATCCCGCGCGCCGCTATGTGAGCGGCGTGGCCGACCTCGCCGCGGACCTGCGTGCGCTTCGCCTATGCCGATCCGCGCCCGGCCATCGACGGCGACGCGATCGGAAATTCGCGCGCCGCCATCGAGCCGCGGGTGCGACCGCGCTGCTGCCTGCTCTCGCACCGTCGATCGGTTGGCTCTGGTGGCGCTTGCAACCAGGGTACTTGCTCGTGGAGTCGGATCAGCACCGCTCGTGTACATCGATGGAGAGCCAGGGCAGTTCCCATTCGGCTGGCTCTCGGCAGGTGTCCATCGGGTGTGCGGTTGGCCAAGCAAGATGCGAGCTTGGTGAGCGCCGAGGAGCAAGTCGTCATAGCGCGCGGAGACACGCATTCCCTCCATCGCGTGCTCGCTAGCCCCAACGGGGTGCTTCAGCTCGAGTCCAATCCCGCCGGAGCCCGCGTGACGCTGCTCCAGGATGGCGGGAGCGACCTCGCCGTGCCGCAGGTCACGCCCACGATGTTCGCCGTGACATCCGGTCGTTACCGCGCGCGATTCGAGCTCGAGAGCTTTCCGGCCCAGGAACGAAGCATCGAGGTCGCGCCCGGCGGCGCGCTCACCCCAGTGATGGTGCCGTGGGACACCGGCGAGGTGCGGCTCGAGAGCGTGCAGGAAGGCGTGCGGATTGAATTGTTCGCCGGTGCCGAGATGACCCACGGAGGATCTCCGCTGGTCGAATTCACGCTGCCGCGGCACGAGCCCGTGCGCCTGCCTCCTGGTGTCTACTCGCTCATCGCCCAGCTCAAGGGTCATGCGCGGCGGTACTACGAGCGTGCGGAAGCGGTGCACGTCAGTGCTGGCCACACTGTGTTCAAGACGGTGTGGCTGCGACCGTTCCGCGCTCTGTTTCAAGTCTCCGGCGAGCGGCTGCTCTCGGTCAGCGCCGCGGCTGATCTCGACGGCGATGGCCTGCTCGAGATCCTTGCGCCGGCCGAAGGCGGGCTCGATGTTTTGGGGTCCGATGGGTCACGTCGGTTCGCGGTACCCACGTCCGGCAAGATCACCAAGGCTCTTGCCGCCGATCTCGACGGTGATGGCAGTCAAGAGGTGATCGTTGCCGAGAACCGTGACGGGTCGAGAGCGAGAATCTCCTGCGTTGGGTCCGATGGTGCGCCGCGCTGTCAAACGACGTTCGACGAGCCCATCTTGGATGTGGCTGCGATCGACTTCCACGGTGACGGCGAGCCGCTGGTCGTCGTGTCTCTCGCGCATGACAGTCAACACCCCGCGCGCGTCGACTGCTTGAGTGCCGACGGAAGCTCCCTTTGGCAGCGACCGCTCGATAGCGATGCGATGCAACTCGTCGCGGTCGATCAGGACGGTGACGGCCGCACCGAGGTGATCGCGGTAGGTGGTGGCGAAGCCGGTGTGCTGCTCGGCTTGGACGCCAGTGGCAGCGAGTGTTTGAAAGCGCATGTCGGCGGTCGCGTGAAGTCTTGTCAGGCCGTGGACCTCGATGGCGATGGGGCTCAAGAGCTTGTCGTCAGGATCGAGAATGGCGGTTTCGTCGTGTTCGACGGGACGGGCGCGGAGCGTTTCGCACGGCGGCGGGGTAACCTTGTCCAGTTGATCCTGCGCGACCTGGACGGCGATGGCAGAACAGAGGTTATCGGCGCAGAGAGAAGCGATAGTGTCCCGCCGGTGTCGTACGTGTTCGCGATGACTGCTGATGCCATGACCCGCTTTCGTACCGAGATCCACGACTACTGTCACGAGCTGTACATAGGAGACTTCGGTGAACCGACCAGCACGGAGATTGCGTTCCAGGGGACCTACATCAGCCCAGTGATCGACAGTCACGGTGCGATCGTCTATTCAAGGAGTGATGGGGAGGATAAGTTCTCACGCAGACCGCCAGATTTCTCCCTTCCGACACTGGTCTCTGACGTCGATGGCGACGGCAGATCCGAGGTCATCGGAACTCCCGGCTCTCAGATAGTCATCCAGGATTATCAAGGACGGGTCATCAGCGAGATCGCAATGCCCCAGGTGCTGAGGCAGCTCGCGACGTACGATCTCGATGGCAACGGTGTGAGCGAGATCGTCGCCTTGAGCGTCGATGGCACACTCACGGCCTACGGCCTGGACCCGGATCAAGAGTGGGCCGTCGAGATGCTGCCGCCCGAGCCTGAGATTGTCGCACTGATGACTTATTGCGCGAGGGGCTCGACCGCGGTCGTCGCCCTCAGCGCGGGAGGCAGAATCGCGGCATTTGGCTCGAATGGGACTAAGCTGTGGGAGCACGACGAGCCCCACCTCACCGACACCGGCGACCATTCCTTGCATATGAGGACACTCACGGTCGCAGATTGTGACCAAGACGGCCAGCCCGACATCGTTGCCGGTATGAAGGATGTGATCGTCGGCTTGCACGCAGATGGCGAGAAGACATTCGAGGTGCCCGTTGCTGGCCGTGTACTCGACCTTGTGACGCTCGACCTTGATCGCAGCAGGCGGCGCCCGGTGTTGGTTGCCGCGATCGATCAGAACGTTTGGGCGCTAGTCGTCGCCATCAATGCCGACACCTCGCCTCGATTTGAAGTGAAGCTCTCTTGTGTCGAGCTGGCCACTTTGCCTCTCGATCAAGACGGGCCATGCCGGTTGCTGGCAGTCACGTTCGATGCGCGCATCGTCGCGATCGACGAGCACGGTTTCGCGAAGGCCTTGATCGATCCCAAGGTCGATGAGATCAAGGGTTTGTCGGTAGCGGATCTGGATGGTGACCGGAGAGCAGACTTGATCTTTGGCGTGGTCGGCCGCGACCAGCGCCCACTTCTCACCGCCTGGCATCAAGACGGCTCGCAACTGTTTGCCACTCCGGTCGATGCCAAAATCATTGTCACCAGCGTCGTCGATCTCGATCACGATGAACGACCGGAAATCATCGCCGGCACCGAGAGCGGTCTCGTGATTCTCCGCACCGACGGATCCATCTTGTTCAGCCGGACCACCCATGCGCAGGTCATTGACCTCGCCGCCGTCGACCTCGATGACGACGGCGTCGCCGAGGTGGTGGCTGCCGACTGGCAAGGCCGGATCTCCGCCTTCACGCTCGCCGGCAAGCTGGTGTGGTCCACACCGATGCGCTCGCGCGTCAAGCGGCTGTTGGCAGCCGATCTCGACGGTGACAGACACCAAGAGCTGATCGCCGGTGATGGCAGCGGCATCATCGCCACCTATGCGCCGCGGCTCAAGAAACGCGTGCGCTGAGGCCAAGGCGGAAGTACACTCTGGCCTCATTGGGAGGTACGGCGTTGGAACCAGAAGAGCGAATGGACGAGCCGAAGGCTGACGAGCCGGCTACTTCGCTGCAGGGGTTGCTGCGCTCCCAGCTGCCTCGGCTCGCACGCTTCCTGCGCCGGCAATGCGGTCCGGTGTTGCGGGCCAAGGAATCGATCTCCGATCTCAGGCAGTCGGTCTGCCGGGAGCTGATCGAGCGGTGGAAGCGGTCGCCGTCGCCCGATCGAGCGGAGGGGCGGCGATGGATCTTTCAACTTGCCAGGCGGAAGATCGTGGATCGACTGCGCTACTACGGGGCGGAAAAGCGCGACCCCGCCCAAGAGAGAGGCTCTTTGCCGGCGTCCGATTCGATTTCGGGTGCGAGATGGGCTGGGGATGAAAAATCACCGACACCCAGTGAAGCAGCGATCGACAAAGAGCGCTGCGACCGGATCGAGCGAGATCTCGCTCGATTGCCCGATGACTACCGCGAAGTGATTCGCCTGGCGCGCCAAGAGGGACTGTCCTTCGCGGAGATCGGCAAACACCTGCAACGCTCCGAGGCTGCGGCGCGGAAACTGTTTTCCCGAGCCATGGCCCGCCTCGTCAGCCTGGCCGAGGAGCCATAGGCGCCGCACCCGACCGGCGTGAGCCCATTCGCGAGCGCTGCGGTGGACCCGCAATCGCCCAGTCCCAGTGCCCTTCTAGTCGAGAAGGAACGGCGCCTGGAACTCGAAGAGGATCTGGCGCGCCTACCGGATGAGTACCGGGAGGTCATCCGGCTGGCCCGCTCCGAGGGCCTCTCCACGCCGAGATCGGGAAGCACATGCAAGCTCCGAGTTGCCGCGCAAGCTGCTCTCGCGGGGCAATGGCCCGACTGGTCAGCATGAACAGGGAATCGTAGACCAGTTCTGACGCGAGCCACCCGGCCCAATCTCGTTTCAGCGATTCTACCTAACACGGTGAGCACGATCGTCGACCGTCCCGGGCGCCTTCAGGGCGTGTACTTCAACCAACTTCAACCAATCTCGGAGCGCCGCGCCGCCAATCGGACTCCCGTCCCCACGTAACCCTTGCTGAGTTGCTGGGTGCCCCTGCTTCGCTTCGGGCAAGCAAGGAAGACGATGATGGGCCCTCCTCCTGATGTCAAAGCAGGGCGAGGATGCGCCAGCTGCCACCCTTTCCGATTTCTTCGCGTCATCGAGGTGGGATCTTCCCGACTCCCTGCATCGACCACGCCGGCTTTTGGCGGGCGTCGATGCAAGTAAAGACTCGCGTGGACCTCTGGCACCCGATCGACAGAACGCTCGCACGGTCGTTCTGCCGCTCGCTAGGGCACTCTTGTCTCGTGTGACGAAAGGACGGCCATGACGACACGGAAGATACTCTGTTGCTGCGGTGCTGGACCTTTCCATTTGCTCGCAGGAGTGGTTGCGGGGCAGCCTACAACCCGCGTGAGCGTGAACTCCGCCGGCCAGCAGGCGAACAACCTCTCCCTTGAGGCATGTTCGATCTCCAGCGACGGTCGATACGTCGCGTTCTCGAGCGACGCCACCAACCTGGTCGACGGTGACACAAACGGGTACCGCGACGTGTTCGTGCACGATCGCCAGACTGGTGCGACGATCCGAGTCAGCGTCAACTCACAAGGCGATCAAGGCGACGGCCCCAGCTATGACTGCGCAATCTCGGGCAATGGTCGGTTTGTGACGTTCGGCAGTTTTGCCACGAACCTGGTTGGCGACGACACGAACTCGGCGTCCGATGTGTTCGTCTACGACCGTGATGCCGACGGCAACGGAGTGTTTGACGAAACCCTCGGCGTCACGACCCGCGAGAGTTTGGATTCCTCGGAAATACAAGGCATCTATGGCAGCTATGTACCGGCCATCTCCAGCGACGGCCGGTACGTTGCGTTCGTCAGCGCGGACACGTTCGTATCCGGAGATATGAACCAGGTATCAGACGTCTTTCGGCGCGATCGAGCGGAAGGCACAACCACGGCAGCAAGCGTGGCTTCAGGGGGGGACTTCGGCACTGGGCAGTGCCAGCTGTGCTCGATCTCACCGAACGGCCGCTTTGTGACGTTTCTCTCGATCGCATCGGACTTGGCACCCGGTGATGGAAACGGGGTCTATGACGTGTTCGTTCACGACTTCCAATCTGGCGGTAGCACTCTGGAAGTAAGCGTTGATTCGGGCGGTCTTGTGGGCGACGGTCCGAGCTTCTCCTCTACCTCGGTGTCAGATGCCGGACTCGTGGTGTTCGCGAGCGAGGCGACGAATCTGCTGGGTCCCGGCGGAGACAACAACAATGCCAAAGATGTGTTCCTCCGCGACATCTTCGCAGCGACGACCACTCTGATCAGCGTCAGCGCGTCGGGAGCCCAGGGCGACGGCCTCAGCGACTTCGACTTCTCCTCGATGACCCCAGATGGTCGCTACGTGGCCTTCTACAGTACCGCCAACAATCTCGTTTCGGGAGACACGAACGGCTTCGTCGATTGTTTCGTCAAAGATCGTTCCACCGGGGATGTGACATTGGTGAGCGTGGATTCCCAAGGTGGCCAGGGCAACCTCTACAGCTACTACCCATCCATCTCCGCCAACGGCCGGTTCGTGGCGTTCCTTAGCACCGCTGGCAACCTCGTGCCCAATGATACCAACGGCGTGAAGGACGTGTTCGTCCGAGACCTGTTACATGATGGCAACTGGACGCGCATGGGCGATCTGACCGGGCTCGGAAGAAGTGGCGCAGTCGGTGTTGCGATCGGCGGCAAGGCCTACGTCTTGACAGGACTTACCACACCTATGCCGCCGAAGAACGCGCCGAGCCCGCTGTGGGAGTATCGTCCTGGATCCCCAGACAGCTGGGCGAGGAAGGCAGACTTTCCTGGAGAGCCGCGCTACTATGCCGTGGGTTTTGCCATCGGCACCAAGCTATACATAGGAACAGGACAGGGGGTCAGCTCGCGACTCAAAGACTTGTGGGAATGGGATCAGACTTCCGATCAGTGGTCCAGGAAAGCGGACCTTCCGTCGAGCCCGAGGTATGGCGCCATTGCCTTCTCTATTGGCGGCAAGGGCTACGTAGGTACCGGTTGGGGAATCAATGGACAACTCAGAGACCTGTGGGAGTACACGCCTGTTGCTGGGCTTCCCGGCAGCTGGACACAAAAGGCAAGCATGCCCGGCGTGGATAACAACCGCGGCTGGGCCACGGGTTTTTCGGTTGGTGGGAGTGGCTTCGTTGGGTTGGGTTTCGGAGTTGCAAAAAGAAACGACCTGTGGGAATACCTACCCGGCTCGCCCGGAACATGGATCCAGAGGGCTCCGTTTCCAGGAGGAGCCCGGTACTCGGCCGTGGGCTTCGCGATTGACGGCCGCGGTTATGTCGGCACTGGCTTCGCAACGCTGGGACCGACGCGAGACTTCTGGGAATACTCTCCCGGCAACCCCGGCACATGGACCAGGAAGACTGATTTCGGAGGAACCTCCAGAACTGGCGCGATCGGGTTTTCGATTGATGGCAAGGGTTACCTGGGGACAGGGTACGGTCAGCGAGACTTGTGGCGATACACTCCCTGATTCATCGGTCGGGAGTGCGGGCGGCGCGCTGGCTGGTGCCGGTGGACACTACTACGAAGGCCAGCGCGCACCTTCGTGATGGCCGACGGTCTCGCTGACCGGTCGGTACTCGCGGCCGCCGGCGATGGTGTGATTTCCCGGCTCTCCGAAAGCACGAGGATCGTCATCAGCACCATCTCGTTCGCGCCTCGGTGCGAGAAGCACGGGCCGACTCCCCGATGAAATCTCGAGACCTCGAAGGTCAGAACGTTCGACGAGTCAGGTCTCGGCGTGGGGAATCTCAGTGCTCACTCTCGGGGTGCATTCTTTTTTTTTTTTTTTTTTTTTTTTTTTTTTTTTTTTTGCAGTTCAAGCGTCGAGGCGTGTAGATTGCGGGGACACCTTCGAAACCGAGTCGGGGATACCGGCAGGCTGTGCACTCTGAATGCGGGAATGCGGATCAAGACCGAGATTAAAGGCGGGACAGAGGGCCCATCGCTTTTACCTGGCGGCGCATGTGGTTAACTGCCCGGTGCTCGGCGAAGTCCGCCTCACCGGAGGGTTCGCTCTTGACGTCGGCGCACGTCGGTGTTGCTTCGTTATTCGGGACGAAGCCGTAGCCCAACAGGTAGAGCCGATCAGCCGCGCTTCGATCGCCATGCGCTCGTCTGCTGCGCCATTATTCCGTCGTCGCGGCGGTCTCGATCATGCCGCAACTGGAAAGTGGCGTCACGGGAAGAGCTGCTGGGAGGTCGGCGTTCAGGGCGTGCTCGTGCAACGGCCCGTGCCGGTGCTGGTTCGCAGCGCTCAGTCCTGGATGACGGTGGTGGCGCATGGTGGTCTTCATCGAGAAAACTGGCACGGCGAAACCTGCTGGACCAGTTCGCGTCGCGCCGAAGGTGCTGATCGAAACCCCGGAAGGACGAGACGTGCTCGAGTCGTTTCCGGCAACTGGACGCCTGGGCATGTCCTGCATCAATGAAGGCTTGAGCTGCCGAGCAACTGGGCAACCTCGAGGAAGATCGCCGCATGTATTCCGCTCGCTGCCAAGAAGCGGGAGTTCACCGCGCCGATCCTCCGCGCGATCGACGGCAACGACATCTTCGTGGCGGTCGGCAGCTGTGGCTTCCTCGCTCGCCGATCGACAGCAGTTGCCGAGGCCGCCAAGGTCGTCAATCCGCCACTGGCCGATCAAGAGCCGCAAGGAGTTCTCCAGGGCAAGGACGACCAAGCTGACCTATATCGTGACGCAGGCCAGAACTGGAACAGCTCCAGCTACATGCAGAACGCCTTCGACGTGGACAGCGCTGAGTACGAGAAGTACGAGGCCGACCTCGGCCCGATGGCTACGATGAAGAAGGCCAAGCCGACCGATGATGTCGGCGCGGACATGAGCGCGCTGCCGAGCAGCGCAGCAAGAACAGGCGCGGACGCCGAACCGGCGGCAATCGCGGCAGCTCGGTGCGCCCATCACGAGATGAGGGCGGCGATGGCTCTTGCCGCCGCACCTCCTCTCGTCTGTAGCGACTATAGTCCTCAACGCCTGCGATCGAAGGACGATGCCGGTCCGCCAGCGTCCATGTGCGCGCCGCCTTCCTCACGACCCTGCCGCCTTTGCCAGGGATTGCTGTTCCGCGGACGTTGCCTCCTGCCAGCACGGACGCTATGAACGTCGAGCCTGCGCAAAGTGCGTTTCTCAAGACCGGCGGGTCTTGCAGTCCGTCTCCGTCGGCGCGGGCTACTCGGAGAGGGACTGGCCTCTGGCCGCTCACCACGTCGAGGGCGTAAGTGATCGCGTTGCTCATCTCGGCGCAGCGCGCCAGGCCACCTCGCGCCGGCTCCTGGCGACGACATCCCTGGGAGGGCAGCCACCAGGGTACCTGCAGTCGACAGGCTCGTCGAAGACGGGCGGCTTCATGGTGTCTACCGAGGAAGCGATCGCCGCGTGGATGAGCGTGGGCGGCTGACCGTGAGGCGTGGTCAGGCTCGATCGGTGAGCTGACCGTCGAGGAGGGTGCTGTCGATGAAGGGGTCTGGCGCTCATCCGCGCAGTCGGCGCTCCAGCTTTCTCGCCAGCGCCCGGCAGCGGTGAGGAACTCCACCGTCGGCGTTCGTCGATCGTGGTCGAGCAGCAGCCGCAGATCGTGGCGCACGCCGATCGGCATGCCAGGTCTGTTGGTCGGCGACGACGCCGCGCCTGCAGGCCGCCTGCAGGACTACGGTCCGATTGCAACTCGTCGATGCCGGGTCAACTGCAGAACGCCTCGGCATCAGCGAATTCGCCACCATCGACAACTGGCCGCCAGCAGTTGAGCTGGTCGAGATGACGTCGCAGACTCGACGGTGCTGAGTTTGGACCGCAGAGCTGCGTGAACTGGTCAGCCGGCCAGTGATTCCGGATGCTGGCTCTTGATTCCGATCGGCCAGCCCTGGATTATGGAGGGAATCGACATCGACGCTGGATAGTGGGTGGCCACGAGGATTCTCACCCGGCAATGATCTTGTCGGCTGCAGGGCCATCGCGCGCGTGCGTACGATCGGCGCCGTAGGATCTTGGCGCCTTTGATCAAGGGCCGCGCTTGAGGAGATTTTAAGACGGATCCCGAACTCGGCGTGCACGAAGATGTCGAGGCGATTGTTGGTATCTGCCGGCGCCGTTGCGCTGATCGGCCCGGAAGATCACCAGCGCCGTCGTCGAGATGCGGAAGGGCGCCGGAGAGGCCAGTGTCGTCCTCGTTGCCGGCTGCAGGTCGACGCTGGCGCGGGTGGTCTTGCCCGTGAAGGCGATCGTGGAGGAAGATGTCGTATGCAGTGTTGCCGTCGTTGACGACATTCCCGCCAACTGGTGAAGACCACGTAACGACCATCGCCAAAGATCTTCGGGTCGGCGGTCGTGGCCTGGTTACCACCGTCATCGATCTGCTCCACCGTTGGATGTCACGCTCGCCATGTCGGTATCCTCCCCGATCGAATCGCGGACGAAATTGTCAGTGGTACGTTGAGGTCGGGCGGCCTCACGAAGTTCGAACGCGCTCACCAAAGGTAGATCGACCGTTGGACGAGATTGCCGGATGGAAACGGTGGTCTTCGCCGGTCTTCAGTTCCGGTACGCTGCGCGGCGATCGTCGAGCCACTCCGCGTCCGTGCACGGAACACGTCGTAGTAAGATTGGTGTTGATGCTTCCGGGTTGCTGCGTCGCTGGTGAAGCGACCAGACGTCCATCAGCCGATGAGCTCAGCTCATCGCTGAAGGAGTCGCCCTGAACTCCAGCCGAGCTGATCCTCGCGAGCATCGTCGAAGTGCCACCGACCTCGTCGAGGCCGTCCTGATCAGTGCGGTCGTGCACGGGCAAAATCCCCTCGATATCAGCGTTCGAGTCGTTCGTGACCCAGTCGTAGGCGCGGTGCCTCGAACCAGGCGGAAACGCGACCATCGGCGGAGATCGCGGGCGGAGTTGCAGCGTCCCCATTGAAGTTGCAGGTCCACGCGGCTCAGGCGTTCGAGCCGGTGAGGCCGTCGTAGCCTCGCGACCTGGCGTAGTTCATGCATGTCGCCGGCCGTGGAGTTGGGTGGCCAGGCTCGTCCAGGCAATGCCGTCATCGGCCAGGCGCTGGAGGGTGCAGCTGTACCCGTTGCCGACGGCCTTGATCGAATCGCTGCTCACGAGCGCAGCGTCTGCCGCTCCTCGGATCTTCGTCGACGGAACCACGTCCCAGCGATTGGTCATGTCGTCTGGGTCGAGGTTGGTAGCCATGCTGTGGAGGCGCCACCGGCCATCCGCCGAGACGGGCCAGTCGCTCGTCGAGTTGGACTTGGCTGTAGCTTGAGCTGGTGACGAAGGCCGCGCCGCGCAAAGGAGGCGGAGGAGCCCAGGGTCGCTGACCAGTCTACTGGCGGCCCGCCAGGTCGACGCTCACGCGCACGATGACTGGCTTCGGGTGCGAGAGGGTGACCAAACCGAGGACTGGATGTTGATGCGCGAGGAGGCGTTTCATGACGTCTTCTCATGTTCGCATGACCTACCGAAACCGTGTCGCGCTCAAACGGACGTGCTGGAGATCAAGCGGAGGCGGTGGGCTCTCACGACGGCTTGGACACGGATTTTCCTCCTGTGGCTTCGGTGTATAGGCAGAGCAAGTTGCTTTTGGTCAAGAGCCTGCCGGGTAGCGTAGGACGGCGGCGGATGGGCGGATGAATCGGATGAAGCGGCTGGTCCTGCAGTCGACGACGTAGTCTGATGACCCGTCGGTGTTTGGGGACGCGCTCGAAGGCGCACAGCCAGGGGAATAGCCGTGGGCATGTTGGCATCGATCGACCGTGGCAAACCAATCTGCATCAAGACGGAGTCGGCCAGATGTTGGAGATGAGATCCGGAAACCACCGGGGCGCGCTTGGTCGAGCTCGGCGGGGACGAAGGCTCGGATCTGCTCGTCCGCGACCGAGAGCAAGTGGTCGCGCGAGTGCGGAGAGGTCAGTTGCCGTGGTCGTTGCGGATCCCGAATTTCACGCCGATGCGCGGCGCTGAACAAGCGCATCAAGACGGACCGGCGAGCAGCTCTCGACGTTGCCACGCAGCGCCCATTGCGAGAAGGTAACTACCGGCCTTTGTCGGCGATCAGGCGAGCAACGTGACCACCTCCTCGGCGGCGGCGTACTGCAGGGGATGCATTCGGAGATGCGCCTCGCCTGCCTGTTCGTTGCCCCGCGACCCCGGATTCGAGCAAGCACCCAGGCCGGCCAAACCCAAGAGAAGGATAGGCAGTGTCTTCATGGGGCGCTTCGACGCGGACCGAGCAGCGTGTCCTCAACGACGTCGGCGGACGCGAGCCGGGTCCGGCAACACAATGCATACGGTGGTCCGCTTGATCATGCCGGGGGTGAGCTGCTTGCCGCAAGTGTCGTGCGCGATCGCGAGGCTTCCGCCGCTCCTGCAGACCGTGGGTGTGATCGCGACGCGCGAGCCACCGCCGGACCGGGTGGCGACGATGTGCCCGCGGTGAGCACGAGTGCCTTCTTCAGGAGCGGCGGCGCCGCTTCCGTGTTGCCGAGCCCATGCTGCACGCGCGCGTTCCACTCGAGCGTCCACCAGTTCTCGTTCAAGTTGAGTGCGCGCTCCGCGAGCTCGGCCGCCTCCTCGAGTCGATCGCGGCTCACGTCGTACTTGGTGGCCTCGAGCAGCGTGTGCCATCGTCAGGCTGGGCGTGGCGGCCGATGATCTGGGAGCCGCACGTATCCACGCGCCAGAGGCATCATCGCAGCTCATGACCGGAGAAGACGACCCTCTACCACGTCGTGCGCGAGCATCTGGATGCGTTTCTGGCGAGCTGCACGGTACACGGCGGCCTGCCGCGCCCGGTCCCGCATCGCGTCGCCAAGCTCCTGCTCCTCATCGTGCGGCATGCGCGCGGACACTGGCTACTTGCACGGTTATTCGAAGGCCGAGCAGGCCCGCTTGCTGCACCAGGCGAAGTGTTCTTGCGGATGCTGAGCGCCAGCTGGGAGGGCGTGCTGCGCACCGCCTCGCGATCCACCGCATCGTTGGCGGGCACGCGAGAGGATCTGCCCAGCGCGCGCAGGCCTATGCATGCCAACGATGTCCGCGGCACGGCGGCATGTCAGCGCTCAAATTTAGACATTCAAGACTGACTAAATGTGAGCATCATGGCGGCATGGACCCACGCTGGTCGCCGCACAACACGCACCGCGACGATGCCAGCCGGTTCGCCACGCGCGATCCGACTCTGCGCCAGCTCGCGAAGCAGCCCCTGGTGTATCGTCCGGCGGTGCTAGATCAGTTGCCGCTCCACGCGCCGGGAATCTACACGGTGTGCGGCGGGCGGCAGGTGGGCAAGACCACGTTGTTGAAGCAGTTGATGGTGCTCTTGCTGGGGCGGCACGTGGCGCCGGATCGCATCACCTACGTCACCGGCGAGCTGTTTCACGATGCGGAAGACTTCCGCCGCACGCTGACTGACGCCGCCAGTGCCGGTGACACGCGTCCCCTGAACTACATCCTGGTGGACGAGGTGACCTACATTCCCGGCTGGGACCGCGTGGTGAAATTCCTCGCCGACGCGGGCATCCTCGAGCGCGTGTTCCTCTTGCTCACCGGATCGGACCTGATTCTGATCCAGGACGCGATGCAACGACTGCCGGGCCGTCGCGGGCGTGCGCGGCGGGTCGACTTCCATCATCACCCGCTCGACTTCCTCGAATTCTGCCGTCTCCGTGCGCACGTGCCGGACCGTGCGCTCGAATCGCTGTCCGCCGGACCGCCGGATGCCGAATTGGCTCCGACCGATGAGGCGGTGCTCGATCTGCTCGAGCGCGAATACCGCCTCTACCATACGACCGGTGGGTATCTCACGGCGATCAACGATCATGAACGCGACGCGGCGATTGCCGTTGCCACGATGCGCACGTACACGGACTGGATTCGCGGCGACGTTCTGCGGCAGGGGCGGAGCGAGACCTACCTGCGCGAGGTTCTGGGCGCGGTCTCGAAACGCTATGGCAGCCAGATCACCTGGAATGCGCTGGCTCGTGACCTATCCATCGATCATCCCAAGACGGTTGCCGAGTACTGCCAGCTGCTCGAGCGCATGGACGCGGTGAAGATCATTCCCGCTCTCGAAGAGCACAGTCTCACAGCGGCGCCGAAGAAGGCGCGCAAGCTCTACTTCAGCGATCCATTCATTCACCGGTGCGTGGATGCCTACTTGAACGACTTCGAAGGCGTCGGTCTCGCAATCGCGGGCGAACTCGCGGACGTCGATCTCGCGCGCGAGGCGGAGGCGACGGTGCTCACGCACCTGGCGCGCAGCATCCCCACGTTCTACATCAAGGCTGCGGGGGAGGTCGACGCGGTCTACGTGCGCCAGCGGCGGCTCTATCCCATCGAGGTCAAGTGGACACGCGAGCTGCGTCCCAAGGACTTGAAGCAGATCTCGAAGTACCGCCATGCCTTGATCGCGGCGCACGTGCGCGAGGCGCACCGCATCGATCACGTGGTGGTGCTGCCAGCTCCAGTGGTGCTGCTGCGCATCGCACGCATGTCGCAGGAGATCGGGCGGTGACGCCGCGAGGGCCGTGGCAATTCGCCTGCGCTGGCGTCGAGGATGTCGCCCCGTGCGCCGCCGAGCGCAGCTTCAGCACGCGCTGCCTTCCAGGTGGTTCATCGGATCACGATCTCGTCGGGCATCAGCAGCCACGCGGTCGGCGCACGTCGCTCGAGGCCGCACCGCAGCAGCGGCAGCATCGCACCGAGCGAGAAGCCGTGCTTGCGCAGCAGCAGGAGCGCGTTGCGCACCGCGAGCCGGCCCGACTCGCCTTGATCAGCGAACAGATCGAGCATCTCGAACACGTTCTTCTGGCTCGGTCGATGCAGCACTTCGTACGAGTCGATGCCCGCTTTCGCCGCCACCGCGAGCACTGCGTGCTGCAAACCGGCCAGGTGATCGACGAGGCCGAGCTTCTTCGCCTGTGCGCCCGACCAAACGCGGCCGCCGGCGATCGCCGACACCGCCTCGATGCCCATGTGCCGGGAGCTCGACACCAGGCCTAGGAAGCGCTGGTACACTTCGTCGATCAGGTCCTGGATCTTCTTCTCCGCCGCGTCCGACCAGTCGCGGTCGATCGCATTGAGCAGGGCCGCGTCGTCGAGCGCGATGTCCTCGATGTGCACGCCGATCCGGTTCAGCAGCGGGCCGAAGTTCATCTTGAGAGCGAGCACGCCGATCGAGCCCGTGATGGTGCCCGCATCGGCGAAGATGGGCTGGCCGATGCAGGTGATCCAGTAGCCGCCGGACGCGGCCACTTCTCCCATCGAGATCACCACCGGTTTGCGCGCCGCGAGCCGCTCGAGCGCCGAGCGGATTGCTTCGCTCGCGGTCGCCGAGCCGCCCGGCGAGTTCACGCGCACCACCACGCCGCGCACGTTCGCGTCATCCGCCAGCGCGGCGATCTCGTTCACGGTCGGGCCCGAGACGATGCTGCCCGGGCTCGCCTGCTCGCCGTCCTCGATCGGGCCGTCGAGATGCAGCACGACCACGGCCGGACCGCTCGGCTGCCGCTGCGTGCTGCGGCCGAACAGCTCGCGCATCAGCTCCAGGAAGTTCTTTGGCTCGCGCTCCTTGTTCGTGGTCTCGGGCTCGCTCCACGCGACCTCGGATCCGAGCAGCTCGGCGATGCGGTTGCGGCCGTTGCCATAGCTCGTGACCTCGTCGACCAGGCCGGCAGCCTTGGCTTCCGCAGCACGGAACAGGCGCTGGCGCTGCAGCTCCCGCATGCGTTCGGCGTCGAGGTGCCGCCCCTCGGCCAGCCGCGCGACGAGGGCATCGTTCATCGTGCGCAGCATCTCGAGATAGTGCTGGCGCAAGTGCTCGCTCATCTCGGAGAGCGTGAACGGCTCGACGGCGCCCTTGTACTTGCCGACGCGCACGGCCGTGGCACGGATGCCGACCAGGTCCATGGCATCGCGGAAGTACAGTGCGCCCATGGTCAGCGAGGGGATGTCGAGCGTCGCGAGGTCGGCCATGACGATGGTGTCGCAGGCCGCGGCGACGCCGTAGTGCACGTTGCCGGCGTTCTCGAGCCAGGCGAACGTCCGCTTGCCCGCATCGCGCAGATCGCCGATGCTCCGCGCGAGCTCGGAGAGCTGAGTCGCGTTGAGCTCGAGGTCGGGCGCAGCCAGATCGAACGTGACCGCATGCACGCTCTTGTCGTTGCCGAGCGCCGCGATGCTGTCGAGCAGCTTGGGGAACGACCTCCGCTTCTGCATGCCGCCGAGGAACGTGGTGAGCCCGAGCTCGAGCGGGCTCGGGTTGTCCTCGTAGCTGCCGGAGAGCTTGATGACGCGCGCCTGCGCGCTGGCGTTTGCTTGCCCCGGAGCGCTCGCGGCCTGGCGCGCAAACGCGGGCAGGGCGGCAGCGAGCAAGCAGACGGCGAACGCGGCGACGGACGAGCGAGGAATCATGGATCGCTTCCTGTAGGGATGTCGTGGTGGTGGCGGTTCCGGGCGCGGCGCGGGCTCAGGTTCCTCATGCCCGTTGCGAACCGCGCTCGCGTCCATGGTACGGCGCCTGCCGCCGCGTTCCACTCGACGGCATCACGGTGGCGCGAACGGCCCTGGACACGGCGTGGGATTGCCCGCAGCGCGGAGGCTGATTGCGCGCGGGTCCGCTGGTGCCAGCGCGGATTTCCCGGGCAAGAGGTCCGTGCTCGCGCGCAAGGTCCCACCCGTGTTCCGTCTCGAGCCGGGCGTGAAGCGTGGCTTTCCCGGCTTCCACATCACGCGATTCGTGATCACGATCGAGAGTCTCACGGTCACCTCGGCAGGTGGTCACACCAACATCGGCACGTTCTTCGACATCTGCATGGAGGCACCCACCGGGTATCAGGTGCTCCTGCTCGCGTCCGGTGGTCAGGGTCCGACCGTGACTCCGTACGGCACGCTGTGCCTGGACCTGCCGCCGATCGCCATGTTCTCCTTTCCCATGCCGGAGCCGGGGGCGCGCTGCTTCCACCGGTACCTGGACTGCAACCCGAGCTACATCGGCGCGCTCGGCTATCTGCAATTCCTGGCGATCGACTGGGCGAGCGGAGATTTCGGCATCTCCAACCAGACGTCGATCACGGTGGTCGACGGACCGTGCCACTGATCCGCTGCGGCCAGCCATCTTGCCGTTTTTTCCCGCGACCGATTGGGTCGCGGGCGGGATAGGGATGCCGCGGAGGCAACCATGGACCATCCGCATCCCGAGGCATTGCTCGCCCACGACCATTTCGTCCGCGCGCTCTCGCGGCGGCTGCTCGGCGATGCTCACGATGCCGAGGACGCCGTGCAGCAGACCTGGCTCGCGGCGCTCGAGCACCCCTCGCAGAGCGGCGCGCCGCTGCGCGCGTGGCTGGCGAAGGTGCTGCGCAACTTCGTGCGCCGCGGCCACCGCAGTGCGGAGCGCCGGCTCGCGCGCGAGCTCCGTGCAGCGCGGCCGAGCGGCGTGCCGTCACCGAGCGAGATCGCGGAGCGCGAAGCGGCGCGCAGGTCGGTGCTGGCCGCGGTGCTGGCGCTCGCCGAGCCGTTCCGCGACGCGATCTTGCTGCGCTTCTACGACAACTGCAAGCCGCACGCTGCGGCGCGGCAGCTCGGCATTCCGGTCGAGACGTTCCGCACGCGCGTGAAGCGCGGGCTCGAGCTGCTGCGCTGCGAGCTCGAGCGCGAGTACGGCAGCACCCGGCGCTGGTCGATGGCGCTCCTGCCGCTGGCGGCGGTGCCGCCCGCGACGCCCGAACCGCGAATGATCTCGTCCCTGCTCGAGGAAGGAGCTCCCGCGATGAACATCGTCCCGAAGCTCGCCGTGGTGTTGCTGGCGGCCGGCATCATGAGCGGCCTGTGGCATCTCCTGCCGCGGCCCGCGCCAAATCATGCCGATCCACCGCCGCGCGCGAACCAAGCCCAGCAACCGAACGCCGCCCTGGCCGGCGGCCCACCGGCGGCCCGCGCCGTCGTCGAGGCCGCGCCGGCGCCGCTTCCGAGCAGCGCTGGCCGGAAGGAACCCGTGGGCGGCGGCGACACCGGCGCGGTCGCGGTGCAAGCGTTGTTCGACGATGGCTCGCCTGCCTATCCGTTGGGCATCGAGCTCGTGGAGTGGGCGACGCCGCAGTACTCGCTGCACAAGCGCTACGCACCGACCGACGCGAGCGGCGCCTGTCGCTTCGAGGGCGTCGCCGCCGGCAGGGTGCATGTGATGTACGACCGCTCGCCCGGTGGCGACGGCGTCGACGTCGTTGCCGGTGCCGAGGCGCGGGTGGCGCTGCGTCTGCCACGGTTTGCCTGGAGCGTTCGCGGCGAGGTCGTCGACGCGGGCGGCCAGCCAGTGCCGGGCGCCGAGATCTGGTTCGCGGGCTGCGACCGCCAGGGCCAGGTCATCACCACGGCCGATGCGCTCGGCCGGTTCGAGATCCGCCACGTCGAGCGCATCTCGTTCCTCGCGGCGCGCGCGCCCGGTCGCGAGCCGTCGCCCGCCGCCGCCTCTACACGCGCTGGCGCGCGATCCGGCCCAGCCGATCCCGCTACGCCTGACGATCGGCGGCGCCGCCTCGCGCCTCGAGGGTCGCGTGCTCGCGCCCGGCGGCGGCGCGATCGGCGGCGCGGTCGTGCTGATCGGCAGCGAGGATGATCATGATGCCGATGGCAGTCTGCCGCATCCGCGCCTGCGCCTTCTCGCCGACGATCAAGGGCGCTTCACGACCGACGCGGTGCGGCCGGGCACCACCGTCGTGCGAGCCGGTGCCGACGGCTGGGCGGTGAGCGCGACCAACGTCGTGATCGCGCCCGGAGCGACCACGACGATCGACGTCGTGCTCGCGAACGGCGCAACGATCCGCGGACACGTGACCAGCGCCGGCGGCGCGCCCGCGCCCGACGTGAGCATCCATTCCGGCGACGCGCAGCTCGAAGCGTTCGACGCCCTGCACACCACCAGCGGTGCGGCTGGCGAGTTCACGCTCGCGCACGTGCCGGCCGGACGAGCCACGGTCACGGCGCGCTCGCTCGGCAACCGGTCGGCGACCACGACGCTTCAGGTCGCGGACGGCGAGATCGCGGAGTGGAATCCGGTCTTGCCCGACGGTGCGAGCATCGGCGGGCGCGCGCTCGACGAGCACGATGTGCCGCTCGCGAATCACACCATCGTCGCGTGCCACGATGCCACCGGCGCGATGAGCTGCGTGCGCAGCGGCGCGGACGGCGGCTTCACATTGCGCGATCTCGCGGCCGGCAACCACCTGGTCGCGGTCTACCCACCGGGCGGTCGGATCGGCGGCGAACCCCTCGCCTACGTCGCCGGCGTCAACGCCGGATCGACCGACGTCCTGCTGCGCGTGACCGACGCCACGCGTCCCTCGGCTCGCGTGCGCGGCACGGTGCTCACGCCGGATGACGGCGTGCCGTCGGGCCGCTCCGCGCAAGCACTCGTGCCGCGACCGTTCGGCATCGTCACCGCGGTCGCCGACATCGATCGCGACCGCGGCACGTTCGAGCTCGGCCCGCTGCCGCCTGGCAGCTATCAGCTGAAGGCGTGCGTCGACGGCTTCCGCGAGCAGACCCTGTGCGATTTCACGCTGACCAAGGATCAGCTGCTCGACCTCGGCGATCTCTTCCTGCGCGCGCAGTGACGCTCTTCTGCCCGCGCTGCCATGTCGTGACATGGCGAGTTCCGTCGCTATGATGAACCCGGCGTGATCAGGCCACGCCGGCACAGCGGCGCGGCGCGGTGGGGGCCGCGTTACCAGCGTGCCCGCGCCCAGCTATCGACTGGGTGCGCCCGGTAGCGTCGCCGGCGACGGATGAGGAGCCGCGCATGGATCATCGAGCAGCGCGCTGGTTCGGGTGCTACCTCGTCCTCAGCGCCATGCTCACGGGCGGGATCGGCATCGTGCTGTGCGCCTGGTGGCTCGATCGACCGTTGCTCGCAGTGCCGGTGCCGGATGTGCGGCGCGCGGAACCGGTGCGCGAGATCGTGCTGCCCGAGCCAGTGCGCCACGCGCACCCGCTGCCCGCGCCGCCTCACCCACGGCTGGTCCTGCCCCCATCCTTGCTGGCCGTCGCCGGCGAGGTGGTGACGTTGGATGGCCTGCCGCTGGTTGGCGCGCGGGTCGAGGCCGCGGCCGAATCGTCCGGCGACGTCACATTCACCGATGCCCGCGGCGCGTTCACGGTCGCGGTGCTCGCGCCTACCTGTCCGATCGAACGCGTCGCCACGCTCACCGTGACCATGCCCGGGTTCGCCGACGCGCGCATCGAGCTGCCGCCAGGCGAGCTGCCGCGCGTGCACGTGACGCTGAACAGCGGCGTGCGCATCAGTGGCTCGGTCGGCGCTGCCGATGTGCCGCTCGTCCTGTTGCGCGCTGGCGCAGATCGATCCGCCCCGGCGGCGCTCGAGCTGCTCGCCGGCACGCGCTCGCGCGCGGATGGCTCGTTCGCATTTGCGCCGGTGTGCCCGGGCCACGACACGAGCCTCGCCGCGCCCTGCGAGCGTCACGGCCTCTTCATCCTGAGCACGTTCACCGCAACCGAGGATGTCGCCGGCCTCGCCGTGCGCGCCGAGCGCTGCGCGGGCGGGGCTGTGCCGTGCGTTCTCGTGCTCGACGTGCGGGACGCCAGGAGCGATCGTACGATGCCGCTCGAGTTCGTGACGGTCAGCCTCGATGGCGAGCGGCGCGGCGCGCTCACCGATGCTGCCGGCCACGTCGAGATCGCCTGTTGCGCCGGCCTGCATGCCGTCGGCGTCGAGCGCCCCGGTCACGAGCCCTGGCAGGCGCTGTGCTCTTTGCCCGCGGGCCCGATCTTGGTGCCGCTCACGGCAGCCTCCTGGCGGCGCGGCGAGACGGCGCGGGAATCGCTCGACACGACATCGACGGCGTGGCATCGGTGATCGACGCCTGGCCGCGCGCTCACCTGCGCCGCGACCTGAACGCGGAGATGGGGTCGCCACTGCAGCCAGCTCAGACCCTGCGTTCTTTCCACTTCCCCCTGCGGAACAGCACGGCACTCGCCACGGCTACCATGGAGAAGGCGACCATGATGGCGACGAACACTCCGCTGGGACCCATCGCCACCTTGCGGGCCAGCACCCATGCGAGCGGGATCTCGAGGGCCCAGAAGCAGCCCAGGTTGATCAGCGTCGGGGTCCAGGTGTCACCCGCGCCATTGAAGGACTGGGTGAGCACCATGCCATAGGCGTAGAACACGAACCCGCAACTCACGATACGCAGACAGGCCACCGCCGTCGGGCCGACCACCGGATCGGTGCTGAACAGCGCCACGATCCACGGGGCACCCACGGCAAACGCAAGACCGACCACGCCCAAGAACACGAAGTTGTAGAGCCCAGCGATCCATACCGCCCGCTCGGCGCGCTGCGGTTTTCCGGCGCCGAGATTCTGGCCTACCATCGTTGCGGCGGCGTTGCTCAACCCCCACGAGGGAAGCAGCGCGAAGATGATCACCCGGATGCCGATCGTGTATCCCGCCACCGCAGCGCTGCCGAACCCCGACAGGATCCGCACCAGCCCGATCCAGCTCGCAGTGCTCACGAACACCTGGAAGGTGCCCGAGCCCGATAGCCGCAGGAGCGCCAGCATCACCCTGGGATGCAGGGCGAGATGTCGCGCCGCCACGACCACCCGCCGTCCCGACCGCGTCAGGCAGTAGATCTGGAACAACACACCGGTCCCCCTGCCGATGGTCGTGGCCACCGCGGCACCGGTGACGCCAAGCTCGGGAAGCGGTCCGAGCCCGAAGATCAGGCAGGGCCCGAGGACGATGTTGATCCCATTGGCGAGCCACAACACGCGCATCGCAACGGCCGCATCGCCGGAGCCGCGGAAGATGGCGTTGATCAGGAACAGCAGGAGGATGACGAGGTTGCCGCCCAGCATCACGCGGGTGTAGTTCGTTCCGGTGGCCACGACCTCGATGGACGCGCCCATGAGCTCTAGCAGGTTCGGGGCAAACAGCACACCGCTCACGCCGATCACCAACGCCAGCCCGGTGCTCAGCGCGATCCCCTGCACCGCCGTGACCGCGGCGCCCGCCGCGTCCTTCTCGCCGATCCGCCGCGCGACGGTCGCCATGACGCCAATGGAAAGACCCATCGCCAGCGTGTAGATCAGGGCCAGCAGCGATTCCGTGAGCCCCACCGTGGCAACCGCATCGGCGCTCAGCCGGGAGACGAAGAACACATCCGTCACTGCGAACACCGACTCCATGATCATCTCGATGACCATGGGCACGGCCAGCAGGATGATCGCTCGACCGATAGGCCCTGATGTGTAGTCGTGCTGATGGCTCCCGCGGATGGCGTCGCGTACGTCGCGCCACCAGTGGCGTTGCTGCTCAAGCGTGGTCGCAGTCGTGTCGCAATCGCTCACGGCATCCTCATCCACAGTACCTGTGAGCCCGGCGGCATCGATCCGAACCGCCGGACGAAATCACCCAGGGAAACAGTTCACCCTACCCCGGCCAGAGCGCGGGTAGGGCGATGGAAGCGAATGCCGCGACATGGCTCAGCCTGCGGCGCATCCGGATCACGGCGCCGCCGCCGCCGATGCGAGGTCCTGGTCGAACCGCAGTCGGTTGCCGAACGGGTCGATGACCTCCATCATCTGCGAGCCCCACGGAGTTCGCTCGACCCCCGGTCGTAGGTGGCGATACTTCTTCGCCATGAGCAGGCGGTGCAGATCCTGGACGTCGGCCACGCTCACGTACACGGTGGAGCCGGGGCAAGCGTCGCCGTGGTGCTCCGACAGGTGCAGGGTGAGGCCATGACCGGAAACTTGCATGTAGACCGGCAGATCGGGCTCGAATTGATGCTGCCAGTCGACGGTCATGCCGAGGAAATCGACGTAGAATTCTCTCGCCTTGCCGAGGTCGAAGATGCGCAGGATCGGGACCGTCTTGAGGACGCGGAAGCTCATGGCGATGCCTTTCTCGGGATCCCTCTCGCGGCGCGCGGGGCGATACAATCCGGGCGTGTCCCTGATAATCGATCGCGCCGGACCGATCCAGTGTCGAGGAGGACGCTCGTGCCCATCCTCGCCGTGAGCATCGCCGCGACCTGCCTGCTGCCTCCGGCCCCGGCCGGTGTCGCCGACGAGCCTCGCCTCGCCGGGCCGGTCTTCTCCAGCACCGGGCCGGCAGCGGCCGACTACGGCGCCGCCGAAGGCTTCCCGATCGGCACGCGCCTCACCTTCACCGAGGCGCGCTGCCTGGTCGGCGCGTTCAGCCACTTCGACCAGCTGTTCCCCGCGCATGCGGTCCTGCGCGCCGCCACCCCCTGGCCGTTCCGGCGCGCGCCCGAGGAGCTCGCGATCTCCTACTCCTTCGCCGGCACGACCTGCTCGATCGCGGACTACCTCGCCCGCAATCCGGTGACCGGCCTGCTCATCGCCAAGGACGACACGATCCTGTTCGAGCATTACCAGTACGGCCGCACCGACCACGATCGCCTGCTCTCGCAATCCATGGCGAAGACGCTCGTCGCGATGCTGATCGGCGTCGCGGTCGCCGATCACGCGATCGCCTCGATCGAGGATCCGGCGGCAGCCTACGTTCCCGAGCTCGAGGGAACCGAGTACGGCAAGACCTCGATCCGCGACCTCTTGCACATGTCTTCCGGCGTGCGCTTCGAGGAGAACTACGGCGGCACAGACGACGACGAGCGCTTCGAGGAGCAGCTCCTGTTCGGCCCCTCCGGCAAGAGCCCCGCCGCGATCGTCGCGCCGTTCAACACCCGGGTCGCGCCGCCGGGAAGCAAGTGGTCGTATGCGAGCATCGAGTCCTATGTGCTCGGCATGGTGCTGCGCGCCGCCACGGACCAGACGGTCGCCGACTACCTGCGCGAGAAGATCTGGCAGCCGATCGGCGCCGAGGCCGACGCCTCCTGGATCGTCGACCGTTCGGGACAGGAGCTGACGCACGGCTTCTTCAGCGCCGTGCTGCGCGACTGGGCACGACTCGCGCGCCTCCTCGCCCACGACGGCGCGTGGCAGGGGCGCCAGCTCATCCCGCGCCAGTGGCTGCTCGACGCCACCACCGTGAGCCCGAGGGACCGACACCTCAGGGCGGTCGTCGACGGCATCGACTACGGCTATCAAGTCTGGATCCTGCCCGGTCAGCGGCGCATGTTCGCGCTGCTCGGCACCCGCGGCCAGCGCATCTTCGTCGACCCCGCGTCCAAGCTGGTGATGGTGAATACCGCGGTGCGCAAGCAGCTCGCCGACGATCCCGGCGTCTACGAGACCGGCGCGCTGTGGGCGGCCATCGTGCGCGAGCTCGGACATTGATTGCCCGCATCACGCCCTTTGCGTCGCTCACTTGATCAGCGGCAACAACGCGTCGGCGATGATCGCGGCCATCTTGCGGTTGCCAGGCGCGCTCAAGTGCATCTGGTCGAGGAACCACCGCAGCCGCGCTTCGCCGCGGTCGCCGGCGAAACGTGCCTGCACGTCGATTGCCGCGCATGGCGTTGCGGCGGCAATGGCGCGGAGCGCGCGATGCTTGCGCTCGAGCTCGACCAGCATGTCGGGGTGGTAGCTGCGCTTCTCCCACAACCGCTGCGCGTACAGGTCACGTTCGGCAGGCAACATGTCCGCGTGCAGCAGGGATGGATACACGATCAGCACGGGCCGCTGTCCGCGCTGCGTGATCTCGCGCGTGAGGCTGGTGATGTCGTCGATGAACTGCTCATGGTGCGGATCGAGCGGGGCGCGTGGCGGCCCTTCGCTCCGGGCACGCACGTACAGCGTCGTCAGCGCCTGGCGCACGATCATCGAGACCTTGGCGATCACGAACAGCGTGTGCGTGGCGATGCCGTCCTCCTGCCGGGCGATGCCGAACGGCACCCAGCCGTCCTTGTCGCTCAGCGCGCCGGTGCGGTTCCAGCCCTCGTTGATCAGGACCAGGTCGGCGTCGAGCGCCGCGAGGTCGCGGCGGTAGCGCAGCAGCTGCTGGCGGCTGCCGTAGCCCGGCGTGCCGGCGTTGATCACCTCGGCCGCGACGCCGCGCGCGCGCAATTCGCCGGCGAGCAGCACCGGCCAGGTGTCGTTCAGCGGCAGGTCGTGGCCGTACGTGGTCGAGCCGCCGAGGCAGACGATGCGCAGCTCCGTCTTGTGCGCGCGCGGCGCCGCGCCGCGGAACGATCCTGGCGTGGCCGCGTGCTCCGGGTTCAGCTTGTAGAGCAGGTCCGCGTCCTCGGCCCACATCGATGGCTGCAAGGTGAAGTGCCGCAGATGAACGAACCGGTAGGCGAGCTCGGCGACCGTGGCGGCGACCGCCGCGAGCGCCAGCCCGAGCACGAGCGCGATGCGGCGCAGCCGCGTGCGTCTCTTGGTTCCTGCTGGTGGCGGCGAGCGGCTCAAGGAAATGCGATCTTCCGGGGAAGTGATCGGCGGCCGGCCGCACCGTAAGCATGCTCGGCGCGCCGGTCAACATCCTGGTCGCGAACACCGCGCATTCGCGATTGCACGGTTGTGTCGCGAATCGATCGCGGAGATCTTTCTCCCTCGATCCGGAGGCGCAGCCCCGAGGGTAGCGCCGAGCGCATGAAAGGGAACCGTCATGGGCGTGGAAATCGGACACGTCATCCAGCAGGCCGTGGCGCCGGTGTTCCTCATCTCGGGCGTCGGCGCGACGCTCGCCGTGCTCACCAACCGCCTGGCGCGCATCGTCGATCGCGCGCGCCTGCTCGAGCGCGAGCTGGTGAACGCCGCCGCGGAGCGCAGCCGCGCGATTCACGCGGACCTGTACTCGCTCTCGCGCCGCGCCAAGCTCATCAACTGGGCGATCACGCTGTGCACGACCTGCGCGCTGTTCGTGTGCGCGGTGATCGCGTGCCTGTTCCTGGGATCGTTCTTCGGGATCATGGTCGCGCCGCTCGTGGCCCTGCTGTTCGTCGCCGCGATGTCGGCGTTCTTCATCGGCCTGCTGCTGTTCTTGCGCGAGATCTTCATTGCCACGGCGACGCTGCGCATCGGCCCACACTAGCCGCGTCACTCGATGAAGCCGTGCCGTACGCAGTGGATGTAGTCGGTGTACGCCGGATCGGCGCCGCTCTCGCGCACCAGGAGCGCGATCTGGCCGCGATGGTAGGCGCCGTGCATGGCGACGTGCATGAGGATGTCGCCGAGCACGCTGGTCCACGGCTCGCCCTTGCTGTTCGTGTACGAGACGGGCTCGGTGAGCCTGGCCTGCGTGAGCGCGCGCAAGAGCGTGCGCGCGCGGCGCGTGACGTCTTCGAACGTCGAGCGGCAGCCGGCGATCGCGAGCTCTGGCCACACCGCGCCCGCGGGCTGTTCGTGGATGCGCCGCAGCCACAGGTCCTCGGCGGCAATGATGTGCGCCAGGATCGTGACGGCGCGGGCGGGCGGTGCGGCCAGCGACTCGAGGTGATCGAGCACCTCGCGATTGGCCCAGGTGTCGTAGGCGAACGAGCGGCGGATGTGCGCGAGCCGATCCATGGCAGCCTCCTTGCGCGTTCGGATAGCCGCCTTCGGCCGCCGTTTCCAGGGGCACGGCGCCGGTGCTGCGCGCCGTGGGGGAGGGCGGCCACGGAGCACCAGCGCCGTGGCCGCCCCCGGCCTCGCTGCGCTCGTCAACGCCGCGGAGCAACGCCAGCAAACCGGGCCGAGGAATCGCTCGGCGTCGCGCTCATGACGCGCACTTCGCCGGGGCCCTCGATGCGATTGAGGCGCCGGCGCAGGACGCGCACTTCGTCGCGCAGCGACTGCACCTCATCGCGCAGCTCGTCGAGCTGCTCGAGCAGCTCGGCGTGCGATGGGCCCCGAGCCGCCGGCGGCGCCACGCCGGGAGAGGCATTCGCCGCCCTCGTGCCACCGCCGGCGATGGCGCGTCCGCCGCCGCCGCCCATTCCGCTGTGCGCCACGCGTCCGGACGGATCGCCGCCCATGCCGCCGCCGCCAGTGGCATTGCGCGGCAGCGCCCCAGCCCGCGCCCCACGGCTCATGGAGGGGGCGAACGGCTGGTTCTGTTGCTCGGCGACGCCAGGCACGTCCTCGGCGGTCGCCTCGATCACGGCCAGGCCGTTCCCTTGCGCCGCGCCCGCTCGCGGCGCCGCGGTGGTGGGCAGTTCTGCGGCGGCGCTGCCGTACTGGCCAGCTGGCGCCGGCGTTGCGCCCATGGCCGCGATCTTGCGAGCGCGCCGCGGTCGCGCCGCGGGCTGCGGGTCATCGGCCGGCGCCGGCGCCGAGGTCTGCGCGAACATCCGACCAACGATCGGCAGCCGGCTGAGCATGGCAGGGGACTGCGCTTGTGCCGCGGGTCGATCGGTGCCATCGCAAGCGGCACGCGCACGGGTCGCCAGCACCAGGAGGGCGATGCCGGCACCCAGGCCGAGGATCACGAGTAGCTTCTTCATCGAATGACTCCTTCGCAACGAACTCGTTTCAACGGGCTCGGTTCAACGGGACGGGGCAGATTGGATCCAGGACACGAGCCGCGCGCGATGCTGTTCGAGCTGACGCACGCGGCTGACGATGGAGTTGAGCGAGTCGAGGTACGGGGACGGATCGCGCGCGGCGCTGATCGCGGCGCGCAGGTCGAGGAGCTCGGCGTCGAGGTCTCGCAGCTCGCCGTCGAGCGCGTCGCACGCCGCGGCCGCGGCCTCGGCGTCGCTCGCGTAGGTCGGCAAGGGGGTGCGGCCACCGGCGGCGGCGCGCCCATGGTCGAATGCGGAAAAGCCCGGCACCGCGCACGCAAGCAGCAGCACGCCGGTGCTGAGCGCGGCTTCCCGCCAGCGCGACGCCCGCGCCGCCGGCGCCGGATCCTCCAGCAAGCGATGCACGCGCCGGCTGAGCGACGACTCGCTGCTCGCCATCGCCGGCACCAGCGCGTCGTGTGCCGGCCCGCGCAACCACGACGCCACCTCGACCAGGCAGGAGGCGAGCGGCACGTTCGCGCCGAGCGCGTTCACCGCCCACGCGTCGCAGCGGTACTCGGCGAGCTCTTGCAGCTGGCGCCGCGCGACATGGTTGAGCGGCTGGAAGAAGAACAGCCCCTCGAGCAGCCGGCACACGAGCAGCCACGCCGGGTCGCCGCGCACCAGATGCGCGAGCTCGTGGGCGAGCATGCTGTCGAGCTGCGCGGCATCCAGGTCGACGAGCGCGCGCCTGGGCAGGACGATGCGCGGCTCGAGGATGCCGTACGCCACCGGCGCGCTCACGTTCGCCGACGTCATCAATCGCACGTGGCGGCGCAAGCGCTGCCGCCGGCACAGACGGCGGAGCGACTCGAGCAGCGGCCCCTGCACGATCTCCTGCTGGTCGTCGAGCTGCCGGCCGAGGCGCCACCGCCGGGCGAAATAGACGCCGAGCACCGCGCCGCTGCCAGCGAGCCACAACCACAGCGGGCTCGGCCAGCCACCGGGCGTGGTGCGCGCGGCGGGCGGCGGTTGTGGGCCGCGGTCGGCGGCAACCGCAGCCTGGCCTGGCTCGGCGTGCGGCGGCGCCGGCGTCGTGAGCGACGCCACCGACGGCACCTGCCAGGCGAGGTGGAAGGGCTGCACGCCGAAGCCGACCTGCAGCGTGGTCGAGAACAGGCTCGCGAGCAGCGCCGCCTTCCACAGGGCCTCGCGCATCCGGTCGCTGCCGAGCGTGCGGGTGATGCCCAGCGCCAGCGCGAGCAGCAGCGTGCTGTGCATCGCATAGGTGAAGAGCCACGCAGCGAGCAGGTCAGCGGCCATGGCGTTTCCTTGCTTCCTTGGCCTTGGCGCTCACCAGCGCCTTCAGCTTCTCGAGCTCGTCGCCATCGATCTCGCGCTCCGACAGCAGGTGATGCACGAGCGCCGACGCATCGCCCTGGAACACGCGCTCGACCAGATCCTTCACCATCGAGCGGTGCACGTCGCGCTCCCGGATCGCCGGCCGGTAGATGAAGCGGCGCCCTTCGCTCTGGTGCGCAACCACGCCCTTGCGCTCCATCTTCTGCAGCATCGTGGCGATGGTGGTGGGCGCGAGACCGCGCTCCTCGAGGAGCGCCAAGTGCACGTCAGCAACGGTCGCGGCGCCCTTGTCCCACAGCACGCGCATGATGGCGAGCTGCAGATCGCCGAGCTGGATCGATTGCATGGCTGGCCTCCGCCTTTCGACTACTGCATTAGTACTACCACGGTAGTCGACGCGTTGGCAAGAATTCCTTGACGACAAAAAAACGCCGCGGGGGCGCGCTCAGCGGGGGTGTCGCTCGCGTGCACCTTGCAGCAGGGTGGCGACGATGGCGGGGTCGGCAAGCGTCGAGGTGTCGCCCAGGCTCTCGCTGTCGCCTGCGGCGATCTTGCGCAGGATGCGCCGCATGATCTTGCCGCTGCGCGTCTTGGGTAGGCCCGGCGTGAAGTGAATCACATCGGGCGTGGCGATCGGCCCGATCTCCTTACGCACGTGCGCAACCAGCGCCTTCTCCAGCTCGGCGCTCGGGCCGTGGTCCTTGCGCAGGATGACGTAGGCGTAGATCCCCTGCCCCTTGATCTCGTGCGGCATGCCCACCACCGCCGCCTCCGCGACCGATGGATGCGACACCAGCGCACTCTCGACCTCGGCGGTGCCGAGCCGGTGTCCGGCGACGTTGATCACGTCGTCGACGCGGCCGGTGATCCAGTGGTAGCCGTCCTCGTCGCGGCGGCAGCCGTCGCCGGTGAAGTACTTGCCGGGGAAGCGGCTGAAGTACGTGTCGATGAAGCGCTGGTGGTCGCCGTACACGGTGCGCATCATCCCCGGCCACGCGGTGGTGAGGCACAGGTTGCCGGTCACGTCGTTGCCGAGCAGCTCCTTGCCGTCGTCGTTCACCAGGGTCGGCGTCACGCCGAAGTACGGCAGCGTCGCCGAGCCGGGCTTGAGCGGCGTGGCGCCCGGCAGCGGCGAGATCAGGATGCCACCCGTCTCGGTCTGCCACCAGGTGTCGACGATCGGACAGCGACCCTCGCCCACCACCCGGTGATACCAGAGCCATGCCTCGGGATTGATCGGCTCGCCCACGGTGCCGAGCAGCTTGAGCGACTTGCGACTGCGCCGCAAGACCGGCTCCTCGCCCTCGCGCATCAGCGCCCGGATCGCGGTCGGCGCGGTGTAGAGCGTGTTGACGTGATGGCGATCGACCACATCCCAGAAGCGGCCGATGTCGGGGTAGTTCGGCACGCCCTCGAACAGCACGCTCTGCGCGGCGTTGCACAGCGGGCCGTAGACGATGTACGAGTGGCCGGTGACCCAGCCGATGTCGGCCGTGCACCAGTAGATGTCGTCGGGGTGGTAGTCGAAGATCACCTGGTGCGTGTACGACGCGTACACGAGGTAGCCGCCGGTGGTGTGCAGGACGCCCTTCGGCTTGCCGGTCGACCCGGACGTGTACAGGATGAACAGCGGGTGCTCGGCCTCGACCATCTCGGGCGCGCACGCGTCGGTGATGCCGCGCGCCACCATCTCGTCGCCCAGCCACGAGTCGCGGTGCGGCTTCATCGGCACCGCCGCGTGCGTGCGCTTGACCACCAGCACGCTCTCGATCGAGGGGCAGTGCTCGAGCGCCTCGTCGGCGGTCTCCTTGAGCGGCACGATCTTGCCGCCGCGATAGCCGCCGTCGGCGGTGATCAGCACCTTGCACTGGCTGTCCTGGATACGGCCCTTCAGCGACTCCGCCGAGAAGCCGCCGAACACCACGCTGTGCACCGCACCGATGCGCGCACACGCCAGCATCGCCACCGGCAGCTCCGGGATCATCGGCAGATAGATGCACACCCGATCGCCTTTGCCGATGCCCTTGCGGCGCAGCACGTTGGCGACCCGCGACACCTCGTGCAGCAGCTGGCCGTACGTGATGGTGCGCCGCTGGCTCGGATCGTCGCCCTCCCAGCGGTAGGCCACGCGATCCTGCAGTCCATGGTGAACGTGGCGGTCGAGGCAGTTCTCGGCGACGTTGAGCGTCGCGCCGTCGAACCAGCGAAAGCGCGCGTGCGTGAAGTCCGCCTCGCACACGCGTGACCAGCGGCTGCCCCAGGTCACGCGCTCGGCGACATGCGACCAGAAGGCGCTCGGATCCTCCAGCGACTGGCGATAGAACTGCCGGTAGGCATCCAGGTTGCCGAAGTAGGCGTGCCTCGCGAACGCTTCCGGCGGGTGAAAGAACTTGGGGGTCACGCGTGTGGGCCTCCTGAGATGGCGACGGCGCGATGATACCGTGCGCGCGGTGCGAACGGTACGCGCTACGATCAGGTCACGCCGCTCAGCGCACGCTGATCCCGCTTGCGCGGCATCGATCCTGGCGGCTTGCCCACCAGCGAGCCGAGCAGGTTGCGCGCCACGTACACGCCGATGCTCGGGTTGGCCTTGAGCCGCCGGCGGCAGTACGCCGTCGCTTGATCCCAGGAGGTCGCGAACGGCACGTACAGGCGCACGACCGGCGCGCGCCCGCCGTCGCGGAACAGCTTGCCATCGAGGATGCGCTCGATCAGCCGGGCGCGCGGCACGCCGTACAGCATCTGGATCTCGAACCGATCGCAGCCCACGCCGCTCTGCGGCACGACCTCGCGCAGGAACCGTTCGATGCACTGCTCGTCGTGCGTGGCGAGCTCGACGTGCACACCCCTCTGCAGCAACGCCGCCGCTTGCGCGAGCAAGCGCTGCTTCATCGCCGGCTTCTCCGTCAGCGCCAGCTCCGCCGGCTCGCGATAGATGCCGATCACCATGCGCACGCGCATGCCCGGTGGTATGCGCGCGAGGTCGTGCTCGGTGCGATGCAGGCGCGCTTGCAGGACCGTGCCGAAATCGTAGCCGCGCGCGAACATCTCGTTCGCCAGGTCGATGGTGAAGTCGGTCCAGCGCCGATCCTCCATGTCGAGCGTGAGCGCGACGCCGCGTTCGTGAGCGTGCTCGGCGAGGTGGGCGATCGCCTCGCGCGAGCCGTTTGCGGTTGCGCCCTCGCGCGCGTCCAGCGGATCGAGCGTGTACGAGGAGGGCTTGAGGGAGATGGTGGGCCGCGTCTCGGCATCCGCGAAGCGCGCGGCGACGCCATCGATCATCTGCTCGTAGACGCGGATGTTCTCCTGCACGCGCGCCTCGGTGCGAACGCCCTCAGCGAGCAGGTCGAGCGTGGTGCGCACGCCCGACTCGAGCAAGCGTTCGGCGACGAGCAAGCCGGCTTCCAGGCTACTGCCTGCCACGTAGGGTCGGGCGAACCAACGCACCAGGAACGCGGGAATCTCGAACGGCACGGTCGTACTCCGCAGCTGCGATCAAGCGAGCGCCGCATCTTAATCCTGCGGTGGTCACGCTGCAAACGCCGAGCTAGTGCTGGATCGCGCGCGTGCTGCGATACGCGCCGCGGTGCGGAGCCGGCGCGTCCCCGTTCACGGTGGGATTGCCGGTCACTTCCTCGACCGGCAGCACCAGGTTCTCGATCTTGGTACCGCCCTTGAGCTCGAGCTGCTGCGGCTGCGTCGTGAGCGGATACACGCCGAACAGCTCGCCGTTCTCGTTGCCGATCTCGAAATCGCCGTTGTTGTCGGTGCCCGCGACCAGATAGTACTTGCCCGCCGGCAAGCCCTTGAAGGTGAACGCGTACGTGCCCGCCGGATCTTCCGCCGCGGCGATGAACTGTGATGCGACCGCGCCGCTGTCGGCGTCGGTCATCAGCACGATGATGTGGCCGAACGTCGACGGATCGGTGGTGCTCACCTCGAGCTTCACGTCGACCGAGACCGAGCCCGCGGGCGGCGCGAGCTCGGACACGAGATCGATGGTCTCGTTGTACACGCCATCGGCGAGCCCATTGCGGTTCACGCTGGCGATCAGCTTGGTAGGGGTTTGATTGCCGAGCAAGCTGACCGAGAGCCACGGATCCAGCACCAGCCCCGGCGCCAGGGCGATCTGCTGGATCGTCCCCGGTCCCTCGTTCGAGAGCAGCACCTCGCCGCGCGCCTCCTGCGTGTCGTACGTGAGCTTGGTGGTGGACGCATGCAGCCTGGCATCGCCGCTCGGCGTGCCGCCGGCCGCGTCGAGCGCGAGCTGCGCGTCGAGCAGGCCCTTGCCATAGAGGTCGTCGCGACCGTCGACGCCGATGTCCCAGGCGGTGCTCTCGAGCAGGTCCTTCAGCTGGCTCGCCGGCATCGTGCCGAGCGACAGCACCAGCGCGCCCGCTCCGGCGACGTGCGGACACGCCATCGACGTGCCCTGGTAGTACGCGTACGCCGGCTTGCCGCCGGTGGGGTCTGACTTGTCCTCGATCCACAAGGTCGACAGCACGCCGTCCTGGGCGTCGGGGTCGAGCTCGCCGCCCGGCGCGGCGATGTCGATCGTGCTGCCGAAATTGCTGTAGCCGGCGCGGGTCGCGTTGCGTGTCACCGCCGACACCGACATGACCACGTCGAAGGCCGCCGGGTAGGACGGCGCCGAGGTGTTCTCGTTGCCGGCGGCGGCGCACAGGAAGATGCCCTGGTTGGCGGCGGCATTGCACGCGTCCTCGAGCGCCGGGTCGCGCACGCTCGCGCCAAGGCTCATGTTGATGATCTGTGCCGCCGCGGCCGGGTGCTGCCCGGTGTCGTTGTCGAGCCCGGCAGCGTAGAGGATGCCGGTGGCCACGTCGGCGGTGGTGCCGCCGCCCTTGCCGATCGCGCGCACCGCCATGATCGAGATCGGACAATCCCAGTTGATGCCGGCCACCCCGAGGTCGTTGTTGGTGAGCGCGGCGATGGTTCCCGAGACGTGTGTGCCGTGATACGTGCTCGGCGTCGCGCCTGCGCCATCGCCGACGTCGAGCGGATCGGGGTCGTAGCCATCGCCGTCGCCGGCGGTGTCCGCGTCCAGGATCACGTCGAAGCCGTTGCCGGGCACGAACACACCCGCGAGGTCAGGATGATCGTAGCGCACACCGGTATCCACCACCGCCACGATCACGCTGGTGTTGCAGTGCTTGGTGGGCTGGCTGGCCATGTTCCATGCGCCTTGCATGCCGATCATGCCGAGGTTCCACTGCACCGGATAGAACTTGTCGTCGGGCTCGGCGCTGGCGTGATAGACGTAGTTGGGCTGCGCGTGGGCGACGATGTGCTCACGCCGCAGCTCGGCCAGCAACCAGACCAGCCCGGCGCGCGCGTTGCCGGTGCGGCCCGCGGCGATCCACGGCGCGCCGAACAGCGTGTACTTGCCGCGCCGCTGCGACCGGCGCTCGAGGCCCCAGGCCAGCTCGAGCCGCTGCACGTCGAGCGCGCTCGCGTCGTCGCGGAACGAGAGCAAGAGCTCGCCGTCGCGCATCGGGATGCGTGCCAGATCGCCGTAGCCGATCGGGTCGAGCGCGTGCTGCGGCGGCACCGCCATCGGACCGCCGCCGCGAATCGGGGCGATCGCGTCGGTGAGCACGTTCAGGATGTAGTTCGTGCCCTGCTTGCCCGACTTCGAGAACACCGCGACGTCGAGGAAGTCGAACGCCGCCGGGTCGGCGATGGTGACGCTCACGTCCTCGCGCGAGGTGCGCGCCTCGGTGCCGCTGGCGATGGCCAGCGGCGGATCGCTGCCCTTGATCTGATAGACGGTGACGTCGAGATCGATCGCCGAATTGGTGGTGAACTCGGCGGTGAGCGTGAGCTCGATCGGTTCGGTCACCTTGAAGCGGAACGTGTCGACGTCGTCCTGGTCGGCGTCGATCGTGCCGGCCACCGCGCCGAACTGGCTGGCGCCCAGGTCGCCCAGATCCTGAGCCGAGGTCGAGTCGTTGTTGGGCTCCACCTCGCGCACCTGGTTGAACGTGGGCGAGCTGGGCAGCTCGATGCCGCCGTCCACCAGACTCGGATCCGAACCACCGCCGCCGCCGCCGCAACCGCTCGAGAAAGCCGCGATGCAGGCCGTCACGCCACCGAGCACCAGAGTTGATCGCCGATTCACGCCGCACCCCTCCGTTGTTGAGGACCTGGGCCGCGGTTGCTTATACCTCAAACCAGCCGCGCACCGACAGCTCTTCCTGGCATCGAGCCGCGGCGCCGAGAACGCCGGTGTTTGCGTCCGCGCAGTGTCACTTTGCCGGCGGCTGCGGTAATGTTTCGGTTTCGTGAACGCGTGAGCCGAGGATCCTACCGTCGTGCGCATTGCCGCTCTCTTGCTCAGCCTGCTCGCCATCACCAGCTGCGACCGGACCGAGCCGCCGTCGCTCGCGCGCCTGTTCGACCTTGCCGGCGTCGAGGTCGCGCCGGCTCGATCGCACGCGCGCGTGTTCGCCGCCGCTGCTGGCGACGCCGCGCTGCGGCCGCTGTCGTTGCGGCGCGGCGAGAACCTGCCGGCGCTGCCGCCGCCGGCACTGATCGATGCCGACGGCCATCGCTTCGCTCGACTCGACCCCAGGGAGCAGGTGCTCGCGAGCTCGCTCGCCGTGCGGCCAGCGACTCACTACCGGCTGACGGCGCTGCTGCGCGTGCGCGAGCCGGACCACGAGGCGCCGCTCCTGGCGCTGGAGACCTCGGCGCGGGTCGCGCTCGACCCGCCGCCCAGGAGCTTGATGGCGCTGATCGCCTCGCGGCTCGTGCTCGCCCGTCATGCGCCCGCGGCGCAGCAGAAGCCCGGCGCATTCGAACAGGTCGAGGTGCAATGGCAGAGCGCCGCCGATGCCGCCGGCGTGATCTTGCTGGTGGGCGCCGGCCCGAGCGGCCTCGCCGAGGGCGGCATCGACTTCGTCTCGCTCGAGCTGGAGCGCGTGGTCGACCACACGCAGGAGACCGGGGCGGTGCTCGCGATCGGCGGCGACTACCGGCGCGCGCGCCTGCTGCCCACCGGCGGTCGCTTGCGCGTGCGCGCCGTGGTTCCGGGCCGCCCCGCGGTGCTCGAGCTGGCCGCGGGCTTGCCCGAGGACGAGCGCGCGCTGCTCGCGGCGCCGCTCACGCTCACCGTGGCGAGCGCGACCGACGGCGGCGAGCGCACGCTCGGCGCGCAGACGCTCGATCCGGAGCGCGCCGATGACCGCGTGTGGCGGCCGCTGCGCATCGACCTGAGCGCGATGCGCGAGACCGAGATCGTGCTGTCGTTCGCGGCCAGCGGCGCGAGCGGCGCACACCTCGCGCTCGCCGAGCCGCTGATCGTGTGCGCACCCGAGCAGCCCCGCACCAGCATCGTGCTGGTCCCGGTCGACACGCTGCGCGCGGACCGGCTGTCGCTACGGTTACCAGCACCCGACGAGCCCGTGGCTGGACGAGTTCGCCGCCCAGAGCATCGTGTTCGATCAAGCGCAGAGCCACGCGAACTACACGCTGCCGTCGCACGTGACGATGCTGTCCGGCCAGCCGCCGACGGTGCACGGCGTGCTGCAGCGGCAGGCCAGCATCGCCCGCGGCGAGACCCGCCTGCTCGCCGAGGAGCTGAGCGCGAGCGGCTACCTCACGGCAGCGTTCACCGGCGGCGGCTTCGCACCCGCGCTTCGGCTTCGGCAGCGGCTTCGATCGCTACGTCATCATCGATCCGATGCTCTCGCCCACCGATCCGCGCTGGCGCAGCATGCCGGACGGCGGCACGCCGGAACAGAACGCGCACCTGCACGAGCACTACCAGCTCGATCATGCGCTGGCGTGGCTGCACGAGCACCGATCGCTGCCGTTCTTCCTGTTCCTGCACACCTACCGCGTGCACAACTACGCGCCGAGCGAGAGCACGGTCGCGCGGCTGCGCGCCGAGTCTGCGAGCCGGCTCGGCTTCGACGACATCCAGCGGCTGCTCGAGCCCGACAACCCCGAGGTCGAAGAGCTCGGCGCCGACGACGTGGCGCTGCTCTCGAGCTGCTACGACGCGACCATCGCCGAGGTGGACGCCGACCTGCACGCCCTGTTCGCCGCGCTCGCGCAGGACGATCTGCTGCGCAGCACGATCGTCGTGGTCACCGCGGATCACGGCGAGGAGTTTCGCGAGCACGGCCACCTGTTCCACGGCCGCACGCTGTATCAGGAGATGCTGCACGTGCCGCTCGTGATCCATGCGCCTGCGTGCGAGCCGGCGCGCATCGCCACACCGATCGGGCTCGCCGACCTCGCGCCGACGTTGCTCGACCTCGCCGGTCTGCCGCCAATGCCATCGGCGCAGGGCCACTCGCTCAAGCCGTTGCTGCGGCGCGAGCCACTGCCGGCCGCGCCGCTGCTCGCCGAGCACCAGAGCACGGACGGCGCGGCCTTCGCGCTGCGCTTCGGCGCGTTCAAGCTGCTGCACAGCGTGCGCGGCCACGGCGATCGCAACGAGCTCTACGACCTCGAGCACGATCCGCGCGAGACGCAGGACTGCTTCGCGCGCGATGCCAAGGAGGCGGCGCACCTCAGGCTCCTGCTCGCCGAGCAGCGGCGCGAGCTCACCGCGCTGCGCGTAAAGACTGTGAACGAGGGCAACCTGCCAGCCGAGCTGAAGGAAGAGCTGCGGCGGCTCGGCTACTGACGCGGGCCGGGTCAGCCTGTGCCAACCAATCTGGGACCGCGTGGGCGCGCCAGCGCCGATCCCAACGTTGGAGCAACGATGACCCGCCTGCGCGACTGGATGGCGATGGCAACGATCGGCTGCCTCGACGCCGCGTGCGCGTCCTCGCCAGCGCCTGGGGTTGCACCGTTCGCCGTGCGCGCCGATCTGGTCGCCAGTCGTTCGACGCGACCCTACGGGATGGCGCGGGCCACCGAGGACGCGCAGGAAGGCGCGTTCGAGGGCGACAACGTCGATCTGCGGAACGATCTCGACGCTCGCGGCAGCTTCGGCTACGGCTGCGTGCTGGATGTGAGCCTGGCGGCGGATCGCGAGCTGCGCTCCACGTACCGGCTGGTGGACGGATTCGAGGGCGATCACGTGCTCGCGCGTGCGCGCCGCTTCGATGGCGAGACGTTCGGTCCCGACGAGCGCGTCGCCGCCGAGGTCGAGTGGGAACGCATCGCGCTGAGCTACGCGCAGCGATTGCTCGCGGTTCGCGGCCACCACTTCCCCGACACCGACGTGCTGGCGCGCCTGGGTGTCGAGCGCAGCAAGTTCGACATGTCGCTCGCGGGCACCGTGACGCCGAACGAGGCGCGCCAGGTCTTGATCACGGCGCCGTTTGCCGGCATCGAGGGACGGATCGCGGTGCTGCCGAGCCTCTTGTTGTGGGCGAGCGCCGACGCGGGCGGCTGGAGCAACGACGGCGTGCATTTCTTGCTCGCCGATCTCGCGGCCGGCGTGCGCGTCGACGTGAGCGGGCCGCTGCAGGCGATCCTCGGCTACGACCTAGCGCTGCGCGACGGACAGATCCGCGACGAGGAGATCTCGGCCGTGCGGTTGCTCACGCACACGGTGTCGCTCGGCGTGGGCGTGCGCTTCTGAAGGCCGCTCACCGCTTCAGCGCCTGCTTCAGGATCTTGCCGGTCGCGTTCTTCGGCATCTCGGCGAGCAACTCGATGCTGGCCGGCAGCTTGTAATCCGCGAGGTGTGCGCGGCAGTGGGCGAGGATCTCGTCGGGCGAGCAAGCGCTGCCCGGGCGCAGCACCAGGAACGCCTTCACCGCCTCGCCCCACACCGGATCGGCGATGCCAACCACCGCGGCATCCTGCACGGCGCCGTGCGCATACAGCACCTCCTCGATCTCGCGCGGATAGATGTTCTCGCCGCCGCGGATGATCAGCTCTTGCTGGCGATCGACGATGTAGAAGAAGCCCTCGTCGTCGACGTAGCCGATGTCTTGAGTGTGCAGGAATCCGTGGCGCAGCGCCGCGCGCGTCTCGCGCTCGCACCGGTGATAGCCGAGCATGACGTTCGGGCCGCGCAGCACGATCTCGCCGCGCGCGAACGGCGGCAGCTCGCGATCGCACGCGTCGACGATCGCCATCTCGACGCCGGTGACCGGCAGGCCGATCGAGCCCGGCTTGCGCTTGCCGTGCAGCCGATTCACCGCGGCACCGCAGGTGCCCTCGGTGAGCCCGTAGCCCTCGATGATGGTCATTGCGAAGCGCTGCTCGAACGCGCGCAACGTCTCGACCGCGAGCGGCGCGCCGCCGCACAGAGCGAACCGCAGCGAGCCGAGGTCGAGCCCGTCGAGCTCGCTCGCGGGCCGGTTCAGCAAGATCGAGAACACCGTGGGCACGCACGAGAAGAACGTCGCCCGGTGGCGCGCGAGCACCCCCAGGAATGCGCTCGCCGAGAAGCCCTGGGTGAGCACGACGCTCGCGCCGGCCAGGAGCGGCGCGAGCACGGTGACGGTGGTGGCATTCACGTGGAACAACGGCAGGATGCACAGGCCGCGGTCCCGCTCGCTCAGCTCGACGTCGTGGGCGATGGCGAGGCCGTTCGCGAACAGGTTCGCGTGCGAGAGCAGCACGCCCTTGGGCTGGCCGGTGGTGCCGGACGTGTAGACGATGGTGGCCGGGTCCTGGATGCGCGGCGTGTGGCCCGGCGCGGGCACGTCGTCCGGCCACAGCAGCTGCTCGCTCCACACCACGCGCTGCAGCGCCGGCACGCGCTGCTGCAGGGCCGTTGCGATCTCCTGGTGCGCACGCGATGTGACCAGCACGTGCGCGCCGGCATCGGCAACGATGTACTCGAGCTCGGGCAGCTTGAGCCGCGTGTTGACGACGCCCGCGATCGCACCGAGCTTCTGCGTCGCAAACCACGCGAACAGGAACTCCGGGCAGTTCGCGAGCAGGATCGACACGGTCGTGCCCGCGCCGACGCCCTCCTGCTCGAGCCGCGCGGCGGCCCGGTTCACGGCGCGGTCGAACGCCGCGTAGCTCCACTCGCGGCCATCCTCCGCGAATATCAGGAACGTCCGTTCGCCAGTTCCGTAAGCCCGCTGTTCCAGGAGCGCGCGCGTGGTCATCAGCCGTTCGGGCGCGAACATCGGGCTTTGCGATCCGTGGGGCATGGATTCTTGCCTCGGGCCGGTTCGATGTTCAGTATGCTCACGCGATCGCCCGAACGCCAGTCACTCGAATGCACCGCGCCACCATGTCCGCACTGCGAGTCGAGCAGCTCAGCAAACGATACGGAAGCTCGAACGTCCTGCACGGCGTCAGCCTGACGGTGCCGAGCGGCAGCCTGTTCGGCTTGCTCGGGCTGAACGGCGCCGGCAAGACCACGACGCTGCATTGTGCGCTCGGGCTGCTGCGGCCCACGAGCGGCCGCTGCGAGATCCTGGGCGTGCCCGCGAGCGAGATCCACCGCACCCGCGGCCGCATCGGCGTGCTGTTCGACGCGCCGACCAACTACTCGCAGCTCACGGTGCGCGAGAACCTCGAGCTGACGTGCGTGATGAGCGGGATCAGGTCCGGTCGCATGCCGGCGGACGTGGAGCGGCTGGTCGATCTGCACCGCGGGGCCGACCGCCGCGCCAAGAAGCTGTCGTTCGGCATGCAGCGCCGCCTCGGCATCGCCCGCGCGCTGCTCGGCTCGCCCGAGCTCGTGATCATGGACGAGCCGCTGTCCGGACTGGATGCGGAGGGCGTCGACACGGTGCTCGATCTGGCGCGCCAGCTGCACCGCGAGGCAGGCACGACGTTCGTGCTGCTCAGCCACCGGCTGCACGAGCTCGAGACCATCGTCACCGACGTCGCCCTCGTTCACGAGGGCCGCGTGGTCGCCGCTGGACCACTCGCGTCGCTGCTCGCCGCGGAGCAATCGCGGCTCCTGGTGCGCGCCGACCGGCCGCAGGAGGCACGCATCGCGCTGGCCGCCTGCCCGGAGGTCGAGCGCGCCGAGCTCGAGGCCGACGGCCGAATCGCGCTCGCTCTGCGCGGCGAGCCGTCGCGGGTGAACCGCTGGCTCCTGGGCCGCGGCTTCGACGTGCACGAGCTGACGCCGATCAAGGCGTCCCTGTACGAGTTCTTCCGCAAGCAGACGAAGAGGCCGGCGCCATGACCGGAACCTGGCTCGAGCTGCGCGCCGAAGCGTATCGCGCCTTGCACAGCCCGGGCTCGCGCCTGGTGCTGGCATCGACCGCGCTGGTGGCGGCGGCGCGCGTCTGCGGCGGATTCGTCGCCGAGCGCATCGCCGCCGCGCGCCGGCTCACCGGCGCGTTCGCCGCCGGCCTGGAATCGCCCGCGACCACGGCCACCGCCAACGCGTACCCGCCGTTTCTCGACGGCGTGGCGGCGGGCATGGCGATCGCCGTGCTGCTGTCGCTGGCGTTCGCCGCGGCCACCATCGCCGCCGAGCGCGATGCCGGCACGATCCGCTTGCCGATCACGCGCTCCGTGTCGCGCGGCGGCCTGCTGCTGGCGAAGGCGATGTTCGCGCTGCTGTGGGCGGTGGCGCTGTCGGCCGCGGCATTCCTGGGCGCATTCCTCGCCGCAGCGGCGTTCTACGACTTCGGGCCGATCGTCGAGAGTCGCTACGAGATCTTCTCGGCCCACGAGATCAACCGGGAGCTGCTCAAGGCCGCGCTCGCGGCGCTGCCGCCGTTGTTTGCGAGCGTGGGCCTTGGCATGTTGATCTCCAGCATCGCCCGCACCGGCACCGAGGCGGTCGGTATCACGCTGGTGCTGTACCTGATGTTCGACCTGTTCAAGGACCTGGCTGGCGACGGCAAGGCTTTCGTGTTCGCCACGTTCAATCCGGCGATCGTCGATCGCTCGCTGTTGCACGAGGTGGGACAGCTCGCGCGCGGCATCAGCACCGCCGGCTACAGCGACAAGCTGCTGCTGCTGAATCTGATCGTGCCGATCGCCCAGGGTCTCGTGTTCTTCGGGCTGGCGGCCGTCGTGTTCGGCCGGCGGCGATTGTGAAGGAAGCGCCATGACGGGTGGGCCGATGTCCGGTGCCAGCATTGCCGCGATCGCCGCGCTGCTGGCGGGGTCGTGGGGATGCGTCGAGAAGACCCCCATCGAGCGCATCCCCGAATCGTTCGCGCGCGAGCAGATGGTGGCGGCGGACGAGACGAAGGCGAGTGCCGTTCCGGCTGGATTCACCGGCATTCGCGTCGAGGATCATCAATCGGATTCGCTCGAGGACCTCGCGTTCTTGCCCGGCGTGCGCGTCATCGACGTGGTCGAGAGCTCGCCCGGTTTTCGCGCCGGCGTGAAGTTCGATGACATCATCCTGAGCGTGGATGGCGAGGCGGTGAACGAGAAGGGGCGCTTCGACGCGCTGGTGCGCTCGAGCGCTCCCGGCAGAGAGCTCGCGCTCGAGATCGAGCGGCGCTCGAAGGCGATCCGGATCCCGGTCGTGGTCGAGGCCAGCAGCGGCCCTGGCCGCGGCGAGGACATCGGTCGCGTCGAGGACCTGAAGGCCCGGCTGGTCGTGCGCGACCACGTCGCCGGCAGCGACGGCGGGCGGCGCGTGGCCGCGGCGATCGTGCGCTTCCTGCCGCGCAGCCCATTGCCGGACGCCGGGCTCGCGGTGGGCGACGTGGTGACCCGGCTCGACGACACCGAGATCGAGTCGGCCGCGCACCTCGTCTACCTGCTGCAGACGCGCTTCAGCGTCGGCCAGGACACCAGCTGGACGGTGCGGCGCGACGACGGCGAGCACAGCTTCGCGGTCGCGCTGTGGGGACCACGCAAGGTGCTGACCAAGCTGCGCCTGCCGATCCTGTTCAGCTACGATCGTGATCCGAAAGCCGATCGCGTCGAGTGGAGCTTCATCGATCTGTTCATCCTGTCCCTGTTCCACTATCAACGGCGCGGCAACGAGGCCGACTATCGCTTCCTCTCGGTGATCGGCTTCTCCACCGGCAGCGGCGAGCTGAGCGACGTGCCGAGCGGTGCCAGCGAGGGAGGCGGCTCGTGAACGGCGCGTGGCTCGCCGCCTGGCTGCTGCTCGCGCCGAGCGACGGCGCCACATTCGTCGAGTCGCACCTGCGCTTGAACAACCCGATCCACTCGTATCAGCGCGCCGACCTGAACCAGGACGGGCGCGAGGATCTGATCCTCGTCCACTGCGACGACAACCACGACCGCGTGCTGCACATCTACTACTTGCAGGCCGATCAGCATTATCCGACCGAGGCGAGCGTGCGCATCCCGGCAAAGAAGGACGTGATCGCCTACACCGTCGCCAACGTGCGCAGCGACCCCGGGCTCGAGATCGTGTTCCTCACGCGCAGTGCGGCGTTCTCGTACTCGCCCACCAAGCCCGGCTACCGCGACAACATCGACAGGCTGTTCCAGGCCGACATGGTGCTCGACCTGCCCGACCCAGAAGACTTGCCGTTCCTCAACATCGCCGGCGACCTCGACGGCGACGGCTGGGGTGAGATCGTGCTGCCGGTGGACGGCGGCTTCGAGATCTTCGGTCGCACGCCGGCGGGCGCCTACCAGCAAGCGGACCGGATCGACCTCGGCAGCGCGGCCAAGCCGGCCATGGTCAAGGTGCAGGGCAACCGGCGCGGCTTCTCGTTCTCGCTGCAGAGCCCGAACCGCTCGTTCCTGATCGACGAGCGCGAGGCGGGCGCGGGTTTGTTCCGCGATCAGTTCTTCCAGGCCGGCGCGTCGGTGCCGGTGCCGCGCCTGTACGACATCGATGGCGATCGACTGCGCGACGTCGTGATCCAGCGCGCGGCGCAGCTCGAGATCTTCGCGCAGGGGCCGGGGCTGAGCTTCCCCGAGCAGCGCCACCGCGTGATCGATCTGCCGTCCTACCTGAAGGACGCGGACGCACGCGGCAACGTCCCGCACGGCTTGATCCCGATCGACATCGACGGCGATGGCCTGCCCGACCTGGTGGCGCGCGGCACGCCCTCGTCCGGCTTCGGCGGCAAGGAGATCATCTACAACTTCTACCTGAACAAGGGCCACGGCGACGTCCTGCGCGAGGAGCCCGACTACCGCTTGAAGTTCAAGGGGTTCGACGCCGATCTGCAGCTGCAGGACGTCGATCACGACCAGCGCATGGACGTGCTGGTCAACGTGTGGGACGCACCGATCGGTCCGGAGACCGCGATCGCCGGCGTCAAGATCGTGCTCGACACCTACCTGTTCATGGGCGTGCCCGGCAAGCTGTACGAGCGCTCGCCGTCGCTGACCTTGCCGGCGACGTTCCGTCCCGACCAGATCGCGAAGCTGGAGCGGCGTGGGCTGCACGCTGGCGACTTCAACGGCGATGGGTTCATGGATCTGTGCGGTGTCGGCGCCGACGGCGCGGTCGTCATCACGCCGCTGCGCCGCACCACCTCGCTGTTCGGTAGCGCGAGCATCGAGGCGGACCCGGAGCCGCTGTATCGCTATGCCGCGGACAAGAAGATCCAGCACCTCGAGGTGGTCGACGTGAACCAGGACGGGATCGCCGATCTCCTGGTCCGGTTCAAGAACGAGCTCGCGGTGCTGGTCTCGGCCGGTGGCCGCAAGTGAGGAGCAGCACGCCATGACGCAGCTCCTGCTCGCGTGGATCCTGCTGCAAGCGCCCGAGTACGTGCGCTCGGCGCTGTTCTTGCCCGAGCATCCGCGCCACCTGGTGAGCCAGGATCTCGACGGCGACGGGTTGAACGACCTGGCCGCGGTCTTCGACCACCGGCTGGTGATCTGGCGGCAGCGCGCCGGCGGGCGCTTCGACTTCGCGGCGCCAGATCAGACGCTCGCCATCGCCGCGCGCGCGGCCAGCTTCGACTTCGCCGATCTCGAGCACGACGGCAAGTGCGAGCTGATCCTGCTCGAAGACGGCACGCGCGTGGTGGTCTACCGCATGGACGGCGAGCATCACCTGGTGCGCGACCCGGAGCCGCTCGTGGCAGGGCTCGCCGCGATCATCATGGATGGCCTGCGCCACCTGCGGTTCGCGCGCGACGTCGATGGCGACGGCAAGCTCGACCTGATCATTCCGGTGCCGGACGCGTTCCTCCTGTTCCTGCAGGCGAGGGACGCGCAGGGGAAGCTGCTGATGAATCCCGGGCCGAAGGTGGCGGCCGACGTCTCGATCACCATCACCGCCGGAACCGGGCGCTCGCTCGGCGAAGGCATCGGCGAGACCGTGGTGGTGCCGTTCTTCCGCATCCGCGACGTGAACGGCGATGGCAAGCTCGACCTCGTCTCGGAGACCTCGGAGCTGATGGCGTGCTACCTTGCCGGCAAGGACGGCTTGCCGATGACGCCGACCTTCACGCTCGACTTGAAAGCGCTGCGCAGCGAGATCGCCTCGGCCGACGAGGAGGCGTTCGACCCGAACAACATCGCCAAGGGTGCGAGCGAGACCGTCGATCATCGTGCCGCCGACATCAACCACGATGGCATCGAGGATCACGTGATTCGCCAGGGCCAGAAGGTGTCGCTCTACCTCGGCACGCCGGCGGGCGTGGACTTCAGCAAGCCCAACCAGGTGCTGAAGGCATCGGGCAACGTGCTCACGCACTGGGTGACCGACGCGGATGGCGATGGGCTGCTCGATCTGCACATCCTGCGCATGGAGGACATCTCGATCGCCGAGGTCTTGCTGTGGCTGGTGAAGGCGGAGCGACATCGACTTCGATCTGTTCATCTATCGCTGCGAAGGCAATGCGTTCGCGAAGAAGCCCACGCGGCACCTGACGGTCGACCTCGAGATCCCGGCGTTGCTCGGCTGTGGATCGGGTCGAGGACCTGGCGAAGGACATCATGGCGCGCGCGCAGGTGCCGACCACGGTAGCGGATCTGAACGGCGCGGGAGCGGCGCGATGGGCTATTGCTGAAGGACGGCAAGCTGCGTGCGTACCTGGGTGCGGCGCCCGGATCGTGGGCGGAAGAGTGGGGGCCGCGCGAGTACTGGCTCGCGTTCCTGCGACGCATCGGCTACGCGGAGGATCGGGATGCCTACTCGATCTCGCTCGCGAACGTCGACCAGTGGATCCCGCTGCCTGGCTACGAGCTGGGCCAGGTCCTGGAGCAGCACCCGCCGTCGTTCGAGCTCGAGCTCACGCATGGCCCGAGCAGCGCGAAGATCGAGTGGTTCTACGCGCGCGACCTCAATCGCGACGGCAAGGACGACTTGATCCTGCTCGGCCCCGGCAGCGCCGCGGGCGAGGCCGGCGAGTTCGTAGCCGAGGTCCTGATCCGCAAGTAGTGGCGGCCAGAGCTCACGGTCGCGTGCGGTAAATAAACCCCTTTACAGCGGTGGCGGCGCAGTATTATCTGCAGCGCTGCGTGCTCTCCTGAAGACGCGCGCGGGTCGGCCTCGCACTCCGCCAGAACGATGCCGGCCATCGCTGTGCCCCGATCTCGCTGCTCATGCCCCACGAGCGGCAAGTCCTGGCCGCTGCGGGGTATGCGTCATGAAGCCAATCGTGGGTGTGACCCGGCACGTCGCGATGGCGACGTCGTGCCTGATCCTCGCTGCCTGCGGCAGCGCGTTCCGCTCGGCCGGCCAAGGTCGTGCCGGGGCGAGCGAGCCGAGCCTCACGTTCGCGCTGGACGACGGTTCGACCAGCGGCACGGTGCAGTCGGGCGACGTGATCACGTTCGCGATCTCGGCCGATGCCGCGACCTACAGCCGGCTGGAGGACGCCCTCCTGCTGCCGGATCCCGATCGCGTCGTGCTCACGCTGCCGGTCGACATCGGCAGCGTGAAGGCCGGCGACAATCTGATCCAGGCATTTCGCGACCAGGGGTTCGCGCTGGCCGACGACCCGGGCGGTCGCGTGCTGCTGCGCTTCGCCATCGACACGCAATCGCCGTGGCTGTTCCCCGAGGGCTCGTTGCTGTTCGCGCTCACCGTCACGTCGGACGCGGGCGCTGCATCCACCGCCGCGATCGACATCGAGGTCCTGGCCGGCACGCGGCCGACGCTCTCGCTCTCCTTCGAGCAGCCCGCGAGCGATGCGACACCCACCGGCAAGAGCTTGCCGGTGAACGGCTCGAGCCGCTACCAGGTCGGGCACACGCTGCCGTTCGCGCTCATCCTGCGGGCAACGCCCAATCCGGAGACCAATGCCGGCTTCAAGTTCCGCAAAGGATCGCAGGGCAACGACGCCGCCATCTCGATCACCGCCGACCAGGATCTGGGCGATCCCGGTGCGGGCGGCATCGCCGCGGGCACCAACCTGGCGCCGCTGATCACCACCAACGTCGACGTGATCGTGGACGATGGCGGCGTGACCACCACCGGCTACCGCTTCGATCTGGGCTCGCCGCTGCTGCCGCTGCCGGGCGTGGTGACGTTCACCGGCCACGTCACCGACCGGCTCGGTGCGTCTTCGCTCGAGCAATCCGCGCAGCTCGAGGTGCAGCAGGTGGTGTCGTTCGCGACCGACGTGGTGCCGTTGATCCAGCCGCTGTGCACGCAGTGCCACGGACCCGCGTTCCGCATCTACCTGGACATGGATCTGTCGCCGACCGGCATGTTCACCACGGTGGTGGGCGCACGCGCGGGCGAGACGCCCGATGACTCCTGCGCGACGCTGCGCATCGCGCCGTACGATCCGGATGCGAGCTACTGTGTGCACAAGATCCAGGGCACGCACCTGGACGGCTGTGTGCGCGGCAGCGGGCAGCAAATGCCGGCGGGCTTCGATCCGTTGCCCGACGATCAGATCGCCACCATCCGCGGCTGGATCCTGCAAGGTTGTTTCGACGACTGACGCGGCCGTTCATCACTCGCCTGCGCCGCTGCGCGTGGTGATCGGTTGGCACGAGCCACGAGGGAGGAACTGCGCGTTGCGATGCCTGATGCCGCTGTGCTGCCTGCTCGTCGTGATCTCGACCTCGCCAGCGATCTTCGGCACCGAGCGCTTTGCGGAGCTCACCAGGAAGGCGTGCACGTCCTGCCACGCCGGCGCCGAGGGCGGCACGCTCACATCCGAGGGCCGCGCGTTCAAGAACAGCCGCGATCTGCTCGCGCAGCAAGCCAGCCAGGCAAAGGACGGCGACGGCGCTGCCGCGGACCAAGCCGCACCCACGGGCATGTCGCTGTCGGGCTCGGCGAGCGTGCTCGCCGGGCGCTACCTGGAGCCGTTCGCGGACGGCTCGCGGCGCACCGGCCGCGGCTACGCGGACCTGCGCCTGCGAATCGATCGGGTGCTGGGTCGAGATGATCTCTCGTTCAACACCGAGGTGATCGGCCGCCTCGACGACGCCGACCGCGAGGTGCGGAACGCCGACCAAGTGCGGCTGATCACCGCGTACTTCCGGCTCAAGGATCCGTTCGAAGCGCGCGAGGTGAAGCTCGGCCGGCAGTTCGTGGCCACCGGCCCGCGCCCGTTCTTCCTCGACGGCGTCAACTACTACGACGAGCTGAACGACGTGGTCGACTACGAGCTGTTCGGCGGCGTGCCCGCCGACAATGGCGAGGGCGGCGCGCAAGGCGATTTCGCGATCGGCGGCCGCCTCGGCCTCACGCCGTGGGAGCAGCTCAATCTCGGCGTGTCCAGCACGTACGCACACGACGCGGGCGAGCCCACCTTCTTGCAGCTCGGACTCGATGCCACGCTCGCCGCCACCGATGCGCTCGAGCTGTCGGGGCACACCTACTACGACTACATCGGCGAGCACCTCTACGACACGCTGGTGCGCGCGCGCTACGAGCTCGACGAGGACTGGTCGCTGCGCATCGACTACGCGCACGTCATCCCGTCCCTGTTCCTGCCGAAGACGTCGATCTTCTGGGTGTTCGCGAACGGCGCGATCGACGAGGGCACGATCGATCTGTCGTACGCGCCGGACTATCACTGGCGCTATCACGTGCTCCTGCGCGGCGACCACTTCGAGGACGGCGGACAGACGGTCGGCGGCGGCGGCGGCTTCGACTACATGTACGGCAACCACCGCGAGAACGTGGTAGGCGTGGACGTGCTGTACCTCGACGAGATTCGCGCCGACGGCGATGCCGCGGTGCGCGTGAGCAGCGATTTGATCGACGTGCGCGCCTATTGCCGCAACGACTGGACCAGCGAGCTGTTCACCGCGTTCGACCTGGTGACCGACCTGTTCGCGACCGGCTTCGACCGCAACTCCTACTCGGTTGGTGCGCTCGTGGGCTACCGATTCACCGCAAGCACCGTGGGCGTGGCCGGCGTCGATTACCTCGACTCGGTGCAGTACGACGACCGCGTCGACCTGCACGTGAAGGTGACGTATGCGTTCTGAGCGGGCTGTGCGCGTCACGCTGCCGATCGCCGCCGTGTTCCTGCCGGCGGTGCTGGGCGCTTGCTGGCTGCCGTCGCTCAGCGGATCGAACGACGCGATCCGCTTCACGGCGGCGTCGCACCAGGACCTCATGCGCGACTGCGCGCAGTGTCACGATGAGCTGATGCACGACCCGGGTCTGAGCGCGGCGCGCCGCAGCCTCGAGCAGAAGTGCCTCCAGTGCCACGCCGCGCGGCAGCACGACTGCGGCTACTGTCACACCGAACCCGAGCACGCCGGCACCCGCCCGGACAAGGATCGCGCGCTGCACTTCCCGCACCAGGACCACCTGCCGCGGGTCAAGGGCAACTGCCAGCGCTGCCACACGCCGAGCCACGCGGGCGACGCGCATCCGATGGGCCATCCCAGCCACACCGAGTGCTTCCAGTGTCATCCGATGCAGAAGTTCTTCGACGAGCTCCAGTGCTCGAAGTGCCACGCCGCGCTCTACGACCGGTTGATCCGGCCGGTGGACCGGTTCCAGCACGACAAGGACTGGGTGAACCGGCACGGCGAGTTCACGCGGATGCCGCGGAACCTGGCCACCTGCCAGCAGTGCCACGACGACAACTTCTGCGCGGACTGCCATCAGGAACAGCGCTTCATCCTCACCTCGACGCTGGCGCGCGAGAAGGTGGCGCAGAACTTCATCCATCCGGGCGACTGGATCCATCGCCACATGACGTTCGCGCGCGCGCGGCCCGAGACCTGCCTCACGTGCCACAGCACCAGGACCTGCCTCGACTGCCACCAGCGCCAGGGCGTGGCGTTGCCCGATGCCGCGAGCCGGAGCGACGGCTTCCATTTCCACGGCCCGGGGCTGCTCGATCCGACCTCGAAGGACTTCCACGGCCGCGCCGCACGGCGCGACATCGTGCTGTGCGCGAGCTGCCACGACAACGGGCTCGATGCCAACTGCGTCCAGTGCCATCGCGTGGGCGGCGTGGGCGGCAACCCGCATCCGCCCGGGTTCGCGAGCACGCTGTCCAGGTCCGGTGCCAAGGTGTGCCGCGCCTGCCACTTCCCGCGCTGAGGCGCGCTCAAGACCACCCCGGGGTTCGGTCGATGTTGCGAGCAAGGGTTCCATCCGGGAGCATCGCATGCAGAACTGGGATCGGGAAGATTACGGCCACATCCCCACGCCGCTGAACGTCACCGAGAAGGCCGTGCGGCGGGTGCTGTTCGAGTACCTCGATCGTGGCGAGCTCGAGTGCTGCGCGTGCGAGAGCTGCCTGGTCAACGTGCAGGCGATCGCGCTCAACAAGCTGCGCGGCTGGCACATCCGCGGCGACCTGCTGATGCAAGAGGACGATTGGCCTACTCTGATGAATGCCGCGTTTCCCACGCGCACCGATGTGGAGCGCGCGGTGCTCGAGGCGGCCGCACGCGTCCAGCAGTTTCCGAAGAAGGTTGCTCACGGCGAACGCCTGATCCTGCCGTGGTGACCGGCCCTTAGCGAGGGGGCGATGACGCCCGAGCCACGCAGCCAAGCCCCAGCGTTGTTCGCGGAGCGCCTGCTGCAGCGCCTCGATGACTTCGTGTTCCTGACGCAGAAGAGCACGCACGCGCCCGACGTCGCCGCGGCGGAGCTCGCGCGCATCGCCGGCCGGCGCTTGCAAGAGGGCCTGGAGACGCTGCGGCCGTGGCTGGGCAACGTGCTGCTCGAACGCGCGCGCCGCTTGATCAAGAAGGCGCGCCGCTTGCTCGGCCCGCTCGCCGAGGAAGCCATCCTGCTGCGGCGCATGGCGCACCCGCAGGCCAGCGAGGCTGCGGCGTTCGAGCGAGCGCGCGAGCTCGTGCTCGGCGAGAGCACCGATGAGCGGGCGCGCGCACACGATCGCGTGCGCGCGCTGCGCCTGCACCGGCTGCACGCCCAGCTCGGCGGTGCCCTGGCGGCGCTGCTGCAAGCACCGCCCGATGCGCCGCACTTCTTCCTGCGCCTCGCCGCGTCGCTCGCGGAACGCAAGGACCTCCTGCAAGTCGGCTGGTCGCTACTCGCCACCCAGGACACCAACACCAACACGCATCGCCTGCTGATCGATACCACCAAGCTGCTCACCATGTGCGAGTCGGTGGACCAGCTGCACGTGATCTCGTGCCGCGAGCTGATCGACAGCCTGGAGGAAGCGCAGCGCGAGATGTATCTGTGCTACGAGCTCGAGCTGCTCGACGACCTGCTCAGCCGCGTGGCCGCGAGCGCCGACCTGGTGCGCGATCGACTCGATCTGGTGAGCGCGCTGGTGCGCATGATCGCGGAGCTGCGCGCCGAACGCCTGCGCCATCTCGAGCTCGCCCGGGCGCTGCTCGACCCGGCGCGCGTGAACGCCCGGCTCGTGCCCGCGCTCGCCGCGCTCAAGCAAGCGGCGGCGCCGGCCACCGGCTCGTGAGCTACACCAGGCGGCCGAACGCCACGCCCAGGAACACCGCCGCGACGCTCGCCACCGTGCTGAGCGCGACGTTGCCGAACGCGCTCAGCAGGTATCCCTTCGTGATCAGCTGCATCGTGTCGTAGGCGAACGACGAGAACGTCGTGTAGCCGCCGCAGACGCCGACGGCGAGGAAGAACCGCCAGCGTGGATCGATCAGCACGCGCTCGGTGGTCCACGCCAGGAACACGCCGATCAGGAAGCTGCCCGTGACGTTCACCACCAGCGTGCCCCACGGGAACTGACTCCCGTAACGAACGCTGACCAGGGTGCCCGCAGCGAAGCGTGCGCAACTGCCGAGCGCCCCGCCGATCGCAATCAGGAGATACCGTTCCACGTTGCCTCCGAAGACCTGCTTCTCGCTGGCAGCCGACCCGAGTACCATGATCCCCCTCGTGCATCGATCGGCCGTCTCCGGGAGAATAACTCATGCGCCCGCACTGGTTCTTGTTTTCCGTCCTGATCCTCGCTGCCTGCAAGGAGAACACCACCGGCCACGACCGGCGGCAGCAACAGCACCGTCGCGGCCGGCGCCGTCAAGGTGTTCGATCTCTCGCTCAAGCCGCCCGCCGAGTGGAAGTACGTCGGCCGCCAAGAGGGCATGATCGCTTCCGAGAAGTTCACCTTGCCCAAGGTCGAGGGCGACGCGGAGGATGGCGAGCTCAAGTTCTATCAGGGGTCCATGGGCGACCGCGAGGCCAACATCACGCGGTGGTTCGGCCAGATCGAGCAGCCCGACGGCAGCGATTCGGCGAAGGTGGGCAAACGCAGCGAGTTCCAGGCTGGGCCGCTGTCGATCACGTTCATCGACGTGTCGGGCAATTACAACGCTCCGGCGATGGTTCCCGGGGCGCCCGCCGGCGGCAAGAAGACCGGTTATCGCTTGCTCGCGGCATACATCGAGGGCGGCAAGGGGCCGTGGTACGTGAAGGCGTACGGTCCCGAGAAGACGATGGCGCACTGGCGCGACGGCTTCGAGCAGATGTTGAAGACCATGGTCGCGGAGTGACGTCATGGCAGCGCGATTCGATCCTGCCCCGGCGGACAAGTTCACGTTCGGCCTGTGGACCACCGGCAACCCGGGACTCGACCCGTTCGGCCCGCCCACGCGACCGCGGCTCGATCCGGTGGCGAACGTGCGCAAGCTCGCCGAGGTCGGCGCGTACGGATTCAACTTCCACGACGACGATTTGATCCCGCCGGACGCGACGCCGGCACAGGCGCAGCAGATCAAGGCCGACGTGAAGAAGGTGATGGAGGACACCGGCATCGTCGCGGCGATGGCAACCACCAACCTGTTCGCGCATCCGGCGTTCAAGGACGGCGCATTCACCGCGACCAGCGCACGGGTGCGCGCCTACGCGGTGCAGAAGACCATGCGCGGCATCGACCTCGGCGTCGAGATGGGTGCCAAGCTGTACGTGTTCTGGGGCGGGCGCGAGGGCGTCGAGGCGGATGGCTCGAAGGACCCGGTGCAAGCGCTCAAGTGGTACCGCGAGTGCCTGAACTTCCTGACGGCATACGTGCAGGACCAAGGCTACGACCTCAAGTTCGCGCTCGAGGCCAAGCCCAACGAGCCGCGCGGCGACATCTACCTGCCCACCACCGGCGCGATGCTCGCGTTCATCGAGACGCTCGAGCACGAGGCGATGGTGGGCGTCAATCCCGAGTACGCGCACGAGACCATGGCGGGGCTCAACTTCCACCACGCGGTCGCGCAGGCGATCGAGCGCGGCAAGCTGTTCCACATCGACCTGAACGGCCAGAAGATCGGCCGCTACGATCAGGATCTGCGATTCGCGTCCGAGGACCTGAAGGGCAACTTCTTCCTGGTGCGCCTGCTCGAGCGCAGCGGCTACGCAGGGCCGCGCCACTTCGATGCGCACGCGTACCGTACCGAGGATCTCGAGGGCGTCTGGGATTTCGCGCGCGGCTGCATGCGCAGCTACAAGATCCTGAAGGAAAAGGCGCAGCGCTTCGACGAGGACCGCGAGGTGCAGGAGCTGCTCCGCACCTGCAGCCAGAGCGACCGCGAGCTGGAGGCCATTCTCGAGCGCTACCAGCGCGTCGGCGCGGCAAAGCTCAAGGCTGCGCCGCTCGATCCAGCACGGCTTGCCGAGCGCAAGCTGGCGTGGGAGCGACTCGATCAGATCACGGTGGAGATCCTGCTCGGCGTGCGCTAGCGCAGCTCATTCGCTCTTCGCGTAGTAGGCCTTGCGCGCGGGCACCTGCACCACGCGATCCTCTTCTGGCAGGTACGCGCTCAGCTTGCCACCGTACACACAGCCGCTGTCGAGGCCCTTCGCGCGCGCGCCGATCACGAGACCGCGGCGCGCCCAGTGGCCAAAGCAGATCAGGCGGTCGCCGCGATACAGCTCGTCCCACGGGCGGAACGGCGGCGGCGGCGGCGGGTAATCGATCGCCGGCCGGCGGCCGCTGGGATCGCAGTAACGCACCGTCACCACGAACGGGCGCTCGTTCAGGACGTCGGGCCGCCCGGCATCGTTGATCTTGGCGGCGAACGCCTGCAGCTGGGTGACCCGCGGTGGGATGCCCGCGTGCACGACGGCGAGATCATCCTGCACGATCACGTACGGCAGCGACTGGATCCACGCGACCAGCTCGTCGCGCTCCGGTGCCTTCAGCACATCGCCAAACGTATCGGTGGGACGCGAGGCATGCGTGAGCAGGCTGTACAGGAAGTGGTTCTCGTGATTGCCGCGCACGGCGAGCGCGCCGATCGAGCGCAGCACACGGCACGCGCCGAGCGAGTCGGGACCGCGATTGATGATGTCGCCCACCGAGATCACCTGGTCCTGGGCGGGATCGAAGCGCACGAGGGCGAGCAGTCGCTCGAGCTCCTCGCGACAGCCCTGGATGTCGCCGATGATGATGCGGCGGTGGTGCGTCATGGTGATCCGCTCTCGGGTATGTATTGCGGCGTGAGCGCCTCCAGGATAGCCACGCTCGTGCTGCTTGCCATCGTCGCCGGCCTGGCATTCGGCGGCGCCAGTCTCCGGCACGGCATTCCGGCAGCACCCAGCCTCGGCGCGATCGGCATCAGGGGCGAGGTGGCTGCGGCGCTGCCTCACTGGGAGGAGGTGCGCAACCCTGCCGGCGCGAAAACTGCGAGATTCCTGACGTCGCGCGCGCGCGGCTGACGGATGACCCTGTGGGAGGAATGGCTCACGGCGTGGCGCGGCGCACGCCGGCGCCGCATCATGACGCGAGCCGCATCACCAGGAGGCACTCTCATGCTCGGGATCTCTCGACTCGGCACTGCGGCGGCGACGGCATTGGCACTCTCGACCGCACTCGCGGCGAGCGCACGGGCGACCGTCGACATCTCGGGGCAGATCTGGGACGGGAACGGCGGGCCGCTGCTCTCGGGCGTGGTCTACCGCGCGGTCGCCGACGTCGAGGTACCCGCCGGCAAGATGCTCACGGTGCAGCAGGACGTGGTGGTGAAGTTCAACGGGCCGTACCGCATGACGATCCTCGGTACGCTCGACGTGAATGGCACGGACGGACACGAGAGCGCCTTCACGTCGATCAAGGACGACACGCTCGGCGGCGACACCAACGGCGACGGCGGCGCAAGCTCGCCGGCACCGGGCGACTGGGTCGACCTGACGTTCCGGACCGGCTCGAGCGCGAGCGTGGTCGAGCACGCGTTCGTGCGCTACGGGGGCCGCTCGGGTCCGGGCATCGTCTACAAGGACTCCGCCGCCACGCTCGACCACGTCGACATCGACCACTTCGTGGTCGGCGGCATCGATTGCGGCGCCGGGAACGCGGGCGAGCCGATCGTCCGCAACTGCCGCATCCGCCACTGCCTCTGGCCGATGGTGGCCGTGCACCCCGACCACTTCGCGCGCTTCCTCGACAACACGGCGAGCGACAACGTGAACGGCGACTACGCACAGATCGCGGGGTCGCATCGCAGCTTCGAGAGCGACGCCGACCTGAGCCCGCGCAACCTGCTGAACAGCGTGATCGTGGACGACGGCGCGCTCAGCGTCACCGGCGGCGTCACGCTCACGCTGCGCGCCGGCGTGGTGATGAAGGTGACGGCCGGCGGGAGCTTCATCGCCGAGGGCAACCTGGTGACGCGCGGCACCGCGGCAGCGCCGGTGGTGTTCACGTCCTTCAAGGACGACGCGTACGCGGGCGACACCAACAAGGACGGCGCCGGCAGCGTGCCCGCGCCCGGCGACTGGAACATCCTCCAGCTCGGCGGCGCGTTCGGCGTGAACAGCCACGATCTCGAGCAGACCCGGGTGCGCTTCGGCGGCTTCGGCGCCAACGGCGCGGCCGTGGTCACCGGCGGCAGCGAGTCCCTGCGCATGGAGCAGTGCACGATCGAGCGCTGCTCGCTCGATGCGCTCAGCCTGGGTCCGTCCTCGAAGTCGGTGGCGATCGAGGGCTGCACGTTCCTCGACAACGGGCGGATCGCCATCGCCGGCGCCGTGCTGCCCTACCTGCCTGGCATGCGCGACAACGTCGCGAGCGGCAACGCCGTCGGCGACTACATCCAGATCGTGGAGTCGAGCCTGAACACGGGCAGCGGCGCGATCGGACCCGAGAACACGCTCGGCGGCGTGCTGGTCTTCGACGCGAGCGGCTTCACGTTCGGCGCCGTGAACCAGTTCACGTTCCTGCCGGGTCTGGTGTGCAAGGTGAAGCAGGTGACCACGCGCTTCTCGCTCTCACCGGGCGGCCTCACGCTGCGCGGCACCGCCGACCGGCCGATCGTGTTCACGTCGCTCAGAGACGACGCGGTGGGCGGCGACACCAACAAGGACGGCGCCGCGACCGCGCCGGCGCCGGGCGACTGGGGCGGGCTCACCTGGTTCGGGGCTGGACCGAGCACTTCGGTCGAGCACGTCCTGGTGCGCTACGGCGGCAGCCTGAGCGGCGCGCAGGTCGAGGTGAACTCGGGCAGCATGACGCTGCGCTCGGTGCGTGCCGAGCGCGGCGCGAACCGCGGCTTCGCGCTGGTCAACCACCAGGGTCCGGGCGTGAACTGGGTCGCGCTCGGCAACGTCGCCGCCGGCATCGAGCTCAACCACGGCGGCGTCGCCTTCACCCTCGATCACGCCACGGTCTGGGGCAACTCCGGCCCGGGCATCAAGCGCGTCGGCAACCCGCCCTCGACCGTGACCAACTGCATCGCCTGGAACAACGCGGGCGGCAACTTCACGGGCTTCAGCGGCAGCGAGGTGTCCTACTCCGACGGCGGCTTCGCCGGCAGCCAGGGCAACATCGACCGCGACCCGCTGTTCGAGAACCCAGGCGCGGGCGACCTCCGCCTGCAGGCTGGCTCCTCCTGCATCGAGGCCGGCGACCCCGCGCAGCGTCCGGCGGGCGGCGATGCCAGCGACGACTCGCGCATCCTCGACGGCGATCTCGATCACGTGCTGCGCACCGACATGGGTGCTCACGAGTACGCGACCGCGCACGTCGACGTGACCGGCAACGCCACGCCGGGCGGCACGATCACGATCGCCGCCACCGGCTTGCCGAGCGGCAGCGCCTTCTTGTTCGTGAGCCTGACAGCGGGCAACGCATTCGTCTCGTACTACGGCAACCTGCTCGTCGGTTTCACGCCCGTCTGGCTCCTCGTCCCGTGGCCGAACGTGCCGAGCAGCGTGCCGGCGCCACTGCCGCCGTTCCTGCCCGTGCCGCTCGATCTCTACCTGCAGCTCCTGGTCACGTACCCTGGCGGTGCGGGCAGCCTGAGCAACCTCGAGATCGTGCCGGTGCGGTGATCACGCACGGCGAACCGCGGCAGGCGCTCCGCGACCTCGCGCATCCGGCGCGCGCACCCACCGCGCACCGGCGACCGCGTGAGGCGAGCTCGCGCTCGGCCGGAGACATGGCCCATCGCGGCTCGTCTCGCTCGGATATGATTGCGGCATGAGCGCCTCCAGGATCGCCACGCTCGTGCTGCTTGCCATCGTCGCCGGCCTGGCACTGGGCGGCGCCTATCCTGCGCGTCGTTCGGCGGCACCCCGCCTCGGCGCGATCGGCATCGAGGGCAAGGTGACCGCGGCGCGGTCTCGAGCGCGTGCTGCCCAACCGGGCGCTCGCGGGCGCCCTGGTCGAAGTCTTTGATGTCCGGGGGTCGCGCGAGCTGCTCGGCCAGGCACGCACCGACGCGTGGGGCGCTACGCCGTCACCCTCGCCGCCCCGGCACGCTGCCGCATCTTCGTGAGCAAGCCGCCCGGCTACGAAAGGAGCAGCTCGAGGACCGCGACATCGACGAGCAGCAGCACATCGACGTCGCGCTCTTGCCACGCGACACCCACATCGCCGGCCACGTGCACACCGAGGCTGGTCATGCGGTCCCGGGCGCGCGGCTCACCACCGAGGAGGTTCCCGAACAGGTGACGCGCTGCGACGCGCAGGGCGCATTCGTGCTCGAAGGCGTGGCCGCGAAAGCTTACCGGCTGCGGGTCGAGCACGAGCAGCTCGCGGCGAAGGGGTACGTGTACTATCCGATCGCGGGCGGCCGCGAGGACGTGCTGCTGATCCTCGCCGACGATGCCGCCGCGCGCGACGAGGTCGCGCACCCGCCGCAGGCCGACGCGCTCATCGGCAAGCCGGCGCCGCCGCTCGACCTGCGAATCGCGCTGCCGGCCGGCGACGTGGCGCTCGAGGCGCGCGTGAGCGTGCTGCACTTCTTCCAGAGCTACAACGCGGCCTCGACGCGGCACCTGGGTGAGCTCGAGGCAGCCGCACGAGTCGACGGGTTCGCGTTCATCCCGATCCATCATGCCGGCGCCGAGGAGCGCGGGCTGACCGAGTGGCTGCGCGGCAGGCTCACCGGTACTCGCGTCGCGATCGATCGACCCGATCGCGACGCGCCGCTCGGCAGCCGCACGTTCGCACGCTACGGCGTGACCCGCATGCCAACCGACGTCGTGATCGATGCGCAAGGCAACGTGGCCGCGGTGCTGGCAGCGAAGGCGTCGGTTGCCGAGGTCGTCGCGGCCGTGCAGCGCGCGCGCCACTGATCCACGCCGCGCGCGGTCATCCCTGGCCGGCAGGCGTCTCCATCGCTGCCAGCTTGGTGTCGAGCGCCGGCAGCAGCCGCTTGATCACGTCGTCGATGGCGATGCGCAGGATGCGGCCCTGATTGTCCTGGCTCAGCTCCACCTCGGCCTCCGCCTCGGATCGGAAGCCGAGCACGTCGAAGCCGAGCGCGCTCGCGCTCTCGGTGCGCTTGATGTCGGAATGTTCGGCGATCACGATCTCGCCGCTGGTGGCGTCGACCACCCGCATGTCGACGCCCACCTGGATGTCGAGCTCGGTCTTCTCCTTCGACAGTCCGAGCCCGACCAGCACGCTGCCGCCGAACCCGGTCTTGCTCTTCTTCACCTCGAAGTCGGTGACCGCGCCGAGACAAAGGAGCTCGGCACCGATCACGTGCCCGGCCTTGGCCGCGGTCGCGGCATCGATCTTGCCGCCGAGCCCCTGCTCGGCGATCACCTTGTCGAGCTGGGTGCGCTCGATCATGCGGAAGCGGTTGGTCTTGAGCCACAGCGTGTTGGCCTGATCGGCCGCCGCGCCCTCCACGCCGTGCTTGTTGGTGCGATTCTCGAATGGATAGACGACGAACCGGCGCGGCTTGAGGCCGGCCGGCGCCGCGGCATAGTTGCCGACGCTCGCGTCGGTATTGTTCTCGACGCTGCTGCTCGTGCTCGCGCAGCCGAGCGACACGATCATCACACCCACGAACACGCAACGACCAGGTCTCAGGATCATGGCAGGCTCCGAAACAATCGTGCACTCTCGGGCAACGCCGCGATCACAGGTCCAACTCCGGCCGCGCCAGCGCGGCGCACTGCTGGCGTGCCGTGGTTCGTCTTCATGCAGCGAGCGCCGTTCACTGGCGCGGGATCAGATTGAGCAGCGGCGTGAGCAGTACCGCGAGCGCGGCGACGATGCCGGCATGCGGATAAAGGTAGTTGCTCGCCAGATGATACGTCGTGAAGCCGGCCGCCAGCGCGAGCACCGGGATCACGAACCGCAGCCAGAATGCCCACGCTGGTGGTGTGGCCACGACGTCCGTCGGCCCGCGCAACAGCTTGATCTCGCCGCGCGCTTCGCCGAGCGTGAGCGCGAGCCGGCGGATCTCCTTCTCCTTGTCCTCGGCGCTCTGCTCGAGATGACCCAGGCGCTCCTCGAGCCGCTGCGAGTACTGATGGCTCGCGGCCTCGACCTTGCCGGCTGCCTCGAGCTGCGACTCCAGCCGGGCGATCTTCACGTCGCGCTCGTACAGGGACCGCAGCGACTGATCGAGCTTGTCCTCGGCGTCGCCGAGCTCGCGCCTGAGACCTTCGAGCTCCTCGTGACTATAGGCATCCGCGGCTGGCGGCGGCGTGACCTTGGCCGCAGCCACCACCGCTTTGTCTTGCGGAGTGCCCTTGAGCTCACCCTCGGTGTAACCCTGAACGTCTGCCCGGCGCTGGATCTCCTCGGACGTGACCAGAGGACGCTCGGTCTCGGCACCAGGCACGGGTTCGAATCGCACACGAACACGACCGCCGCGGATGCCATCGAAGATCTGCTCCTCGCCGACACCCAGCGCTTTCGCAGCCTCAGCCACGGTGAACCAGCGGGTGCCTCCGTTTGAAGCAGGGCGCTTCATCGGCATGCTCATGGCAGATCACTTCTGTTTCACATGAAGACCGAGCGTGAGAGAAAGAGTGGCTCTCACTTGGGATCACGAGATTAACCCCGATTCGTGTGGTAAGAAAGAGGTATCCAATCTCGTTCCGAATCCACTCGATACGACCCCATTTGATGAGAGGCTCGTCCATGACGATGCGACGTGTCATTGCTGCGTGTCTGTTCACAGTCGGCGCTGGCTGTGGTGGCGGTGGTGGCGGCGGCAGTGGCCAGAGCGGCCCTGCCGAGCTCCAGGACCTCGCGGGCGTGGGTGGCGGCATCGTCATCGCCAATGTGTTCCCGGGCGCCTTGATCGAGCGGACGGCGCCAGTCGCCGTGCAGATTGCGCCGGCCGCAACACAGTCTGGCATCGCCGTCGACACCGTTGTGGCGGTGCGCTTCTCGGAATCCATGAACGTGGCCAAGGCGGATCCGGGCCGCAACCTGCGCCTGCTCAGCCCGCAGGGCAAGGACGTCGACGCCAACCTGCTGTGGTCGCACCAGCAACAGTTCGCCGTGCTCGAACCCAAGAGCCCCCTGCGCGCGGGCACCTACACGGTGGCGATCGATGGCTCGGTGAAGGACCTGACCGGCCATGCGTTCGTGGCCGCCGACGGTTCCTCGCTGCTCCAGGCGCCCTTCACGGTAGCCGCCTCGGCGGCAGCGCTCGCGGTGATCGCGGTCGCGCCGCAGAACGGCGAGGCGAACGTGTACCGCGGCACGACCGTCGCTCTCGTGTTCTCCGAGCCCGTGCAGACCGGCACCGGCGCCGGCTCGATCGAGCACCCTGGCAACCTGCGAGTGCGCCTGAGCGGCCAGTCGGTCGCCGGCAAGCTCGAGGTGCGTGCGCACGGCCGGCTGGTGGAGTTCACGCCGGATGACGCCTTGCCGAAGGGCACGAGCGTCGCGGTCGAGGTGAGCGCCGCGGTGCTGGCGGCGAGCGGCCGCGCGCTCGCCGGCGGCTTCGAGTCGCAGTTCACCACCATCGGCTTCAGCTCGACCGACGAGCTGTCGTTCCCGGGCAACACCAAGGTGACGCAACCGTTCGCAGCCGACGGCGTGATCGCGAACCGCTCGCACTCGCCGAAGCTGCACGCATTCGACGTGCACCTCGAAGCGCCCGGCGTGAACACGGTGGGCGTCTGGTTCGTCGATCCCACGCTGCACGGCGGCAACGGCTTCCGCTTCGAGCATGCCGGTGCGCAAGGCGACCTCGCCCCCGACCTCGAGCCACAGACCACGCCGGCGCTCAACGAGGGGCTGGTCAAGGTCGGCAGCTACGCCATCAAGAACGGTGTCACGGGTCCGATCGACGTGGTCAAGACGCTGCTCAAGGACACGCGCCTGTTCGACATCGTCGAGCTCGGCCCGCCGCATGGCGACGAGAGCATGTTTCCCGATACCCAGCGCCTGCTCGCCATCTACACGCGCGACAGCGCGATCGTCGGCACGCTCGATTCGCCGTCCGGGCCGTTCCAGTTCGTGACCAGCGGCGACACCGGCTTCGCCGGCCCATCGAGCGGCGGCGCCACCGCGACGTACCGGGCGATCCGTAATCTCGGCGGCGCGGATGCGCTGCCCGATCAGACCAGCTTCGAGGACGGCGAGGGCGGCACGCCGAACGTGTTCATCTCCGGACCGCCCGACGTGTCGCTCGGATCGAGCTACGACCCGGTCGGCCTCGACCTGAAGAAGGGCCAGGACGCGTTCGGCAACGTGAGCGGCAAGCAGGACCTGGTGCACGTGGCGGTGGTGCAGGTGGGCGTGGTCGGCGGCAGCACCACGCGCTGCCAGGACGACGTGCCCGAGAACGATCCGGACTACTGCCTGTACGTGTCGGTGACCGACGCGAACACGTTGATCCCGATCGCGGTGGAGACCACCGGCGCGGCCGATGTCGTGCTGGAGCGGTTTCCGCCCAACGGCATGCAGCTCGCGCCGCGCAGCTCGCCCGCCACCTTCGGCCGCGAGGACTTCACCAACCTCGGCAACCCCGATCGGGTCACGATCACGATCGTCAAGGACGGGTATCACCTGGTGAGCTACGCCGGCGTGCTCAATCCGATCGTCGCCCAGCGCCCGCTCGGCATTCATGCGCTGCTCGAGCCCGCGCACGGCGGCGTTGCGATCCCGGTGGAGGTGCGCGATCAGCCCGGCTCGGGATTGCAGGTCGAGCTGGGCGGCAACGAGCTGTTGCTGAGCGATGCGGACAAGCGGTTGACGGTGCCGGGCAGCCCCGCCGACTTCACCAGCCTCGACTGGCACGCGCAGCACGTGAAGGCGCTGGTGGGCATTGGCACGCGCAGCGATGGCACCTTCCAGGTCGCGGCCGACGTCCCGCACATTCGCGACGGCGGGCTGCTGGTGCTCGACTTCACCAAGGCCCGAGTGTTCGATGCCCAGAGCGCGGTCACCATCAAGATCTTCTCGCACAAGAGCGACACCGACGACTCGCGCGTGTACTCCTCGCCGAACATCAACATCGACCTGGCGGAGGTGCGGCTGCTGGCGATGTTGCCTGGCTTCACGGGCGTGCTGCCGATGTTCGTCGATACCAAGCTCAGCAAGACCGGCGGCGCCGACGACGAGTCGGTGGGCGAAGTGCTGCTGCCGAGCTACTTCTTGCAGAACGACGGCAACAAGCCGAAGAACGACGACTCGCCGATCGAGCTCATCATCCAGCCATCGCTCGCGGGCGCGGGCGCTGCGGTGTCGTCCGATGCGCTGCGCCGCGTGTTCCACACCGAGTACGTGCTGCGCAACCAGGACGACGGCCGGCTCACGCTGCAGCGTTCGCCGATCGACTTCAGCATCTTGACCGCACCACGCGCGGTGTTCGAGAACGCCGACCTGCCGCGCATCCCGCTGGTGACGACGCAGGGCTCGATCCCGCAGCCGCCGCTGGTGCAGTGGACCAGCGAGATCGCCAAGGAAGGCCTGTACGTCGCGCATCTGATCAAGCCTGGCGCGCTCGACGGCCTCGATCGCCGCTGGGACGTGTACCTGGCCGCGGACGCGGCGCTCGCGAGCGAGATCCAGTATCCCAAGCTCGACCCCGCGCTGGGCTACGAGAACAACGTGACGGATTTCGCGACCGCGGGCACGTACGGGTTCGTGCTCGATGCGTTCGGCTTCGACGTGGACGACCCGAACGACGCCACGGACGACGCGCTCGTGCAGTTCCAGTTCGACGGCTTCCTGACCGGCGAGACCGTGCAGCGGCTCGCGACCTGGACGCGCACCGAGAACACGGTGCAGATCACCACGCAGGATCCGTGATCGCGGCCGCCCCGGGCATGTGGTAGAACCTCCGAGTCCGACCCGACCATCCGACGTTATCACGAGGCGCATTGATGAGACATGTTTCTGCTGGGCTGGCCTGCACTCTGTTCGCGGTCGCCGGCTGTCATGGCGGCGGTGGTGGTGGGGAGAAGAGCGGCCGCGCGAGCTTGACGGATCTCGCCGGGCTGGGTGGCGGCATCGTGATCGCGGACGTCTTTCCGGGCGCCGTCATCACCCGGCCGGCGCCGTTCGCGGTGGCGATCGCGCCGGCAGAGAACCAGCCGGGTCTGTCGACCATTGGCGCGCCGGCCGTGCTGTTCGACGAGTCCATGAACGTGCGGAGCGCCGACCCGAGCAAGAACCTGCGGGTGCGGGACGCGGCAGGCAACACGGTGCCGTGCAAGCTCTACTGGTCGCACGAGCAGCAGCTCGCGGTCTTGCTGCCGAAGAGCCCGCTGGCGCCGGGCGACTACACGGTCGTGATCGACCCGTCGCTGACCGACCTGACCGGTCACAGCTTCGCCACCGCCAGCGACACGCCCGGCCGCGTCACCTCGGCGTTTCGCGTCGGCGCTCAAGCGAGCGCGCTCAGCGTGCTGCTCGCGGCACCGCAGAGCGGCCAGACGAATGTGTTCCGCGGCACCACCATCGCGCTCGTGTTCTCGGAGCCGGTCGCGACCGGCGGCGGCGCGGGCGCGATCGATGCGCCCGGCAACCTGCAAGTGCGCGTGGGCAGCAGCGCGGTGGCCGGCACGATCAAGGTGCGCGCGAAGGGCCGGCTGGTCGAGTTCACGCCGGCTGAGGCGATGCCGCGGGACGTGGTCGTCGACGTCAGCGTGAGCAACGCGGTACGGGCGAGGAGCGGCCTCGCGTTGAACGGCGGGTTCGCGACCGCGTTCCGCACGATCGGCTTCGCGTCGACCGACGAGCTGTCGTTCCCCGGGAACTCACCCATCACGCGGCCGGTGGCTGCGGACGGCTTCATCGCCAACCGCGGCCACGCGCCCAAGCTGCATGCGTTCGACCTGCACGCCGCGAGCGAAGGCGCGAGCGCGATCGGCATGTTCCTCGTCGATCCCGACCTGCAGGGTGGCAACGGCTTCCGCTTCGAGCATTCCGGTGCGACGCTCGACCTCGCTCCCGACCTGCAACCCGAGCCGGTCGCCGCGCTCGGCGATGGCATCGTCAAGGTCGGCGGCTACGCCGTCAAGAACGGCGTCACCGGGCCGATCGATCGGGTGAGCCTGCTGTACAAGGACTCGAACGGCGCGTTCAACGTGGTCGAGCTCGGACCACCCAACGGCACCGAGACGCAGTACACCGACCTGAACCGACTGCTCGCGATCCGCACCCGCGACAGCGCCGTGTGGGGGACGCTCGATACGCCGTACGGACCGTTCCAGCTGCTCAGCACCAACGACACGGGTTTTCCCGGCCCGGCGCTCAACTTCCCGCCGGCGCTGTACCGTGGCATCCGCCACCTCGCCGGCAGCGGCGCGCTGCCGAACCAGACCACGTTCGACGACGGCGACGTGACCGAGAACGTGTTCCTGACCACGCCGCCCAGCAGCGAGCTGCCCGCGGTCTACGATCCGCTCGGTCTCGACTTCAAGAAGGGCCAGGATGCATTCGGCAACGAGGGCGGCAAGGTCGATCTCACCAAGGTGGCGGTGGTCGAGATCGGCGTCATCGGCGGCCAGACGACGCGCTGCCTGAACGAGGACCCGGGCGATGACCCGGATTTCTGCCTGTACGTCTCGGTGCTCGACCAGGACGCGCTGAAGCCGATCGCCTCGGACGAACTCGGCAACCCGGGCGCGGACATCCTGCTCGAGCGGTTCCCGCCCGACGGGACGCAGCTCGCGCCGCGCAGCTCGCCCACCACGTTCGCGGAAGAGGACTTCGCCACGCTCGGCAACCCCGAGCGCCTGACCGTGACGATCATCAAGGACGGCTACCATGTGGTGAGCTATGCCGGCATCCCGAATCCGGTCGTCGCGCAGCGGCCGCTCGGCATCCATGCGATGCTCGAACCCGCCGCCAGGGGCGTGGGCATCCCGGTGAGCGCCGCGGGCGACGCGAGCCTGAAGCTGCGGCTCGCTGGCAACGAGGTGCTCTTGAGCGATGCCGACGAACGCTTCACGCCCGAGGGCAACCCCGCGAGCTTCACCAGCCTGACCTGGAATCCGCAGCACCTGAAAGCGCTCGTCGGCCTGGCGGTCGATGGCAGCGGCTACCGCCTGGCGGCCGACTTGCCGAGGATCCGCGACGAGGGGGCGATGCATCTCGACTTCACCAAGGCGCGGTTCTTCGACACCAGCAACGCCGCCACCATCACCGTGCTGTCCACCGAATCGGACGCGGATGCGAGCCACGTCTACGATGACAAGAAGGAGCTCGACCTGATCGAGGTGCGCCTGAACGCGCACCTGCCGGGCTTCACCGGCGTGGTGCCGATCTTCTTCGATACCAAGCTCAGCATCACCGGCGATCCCGACATCGAGTCGAAGGGCGAGGTGCTGCTGCCGCACTACTTCCTGCGCAACAAGGACGGCGCGCAGGACCCGGGGCGTGACGACTCGCCGCTCGAGCTGATCGTGCAACCGTCGCTCGCTGGCGCCGGCGCCAGCGTCTCGCCGGCGGATCTGCGGCGCGTCTTCCACACCGAGTACATCCTGCGCAACACGGACGGGCGCCTCACCGTCCAGCGCTCGCCGATCGACTTCAGCAACCTGTTCGCGCCGCGCGCGGTGTTCGAGCAGAGCCACCTGCCGCATCTGCCGACCATCACCACGTCGGGTCCGATCGCGCATCCGCCGCTGTTGACATGGAGCCACGAGATCGCCCGCGAGGGGCTGTACGTGACGCACCTGCTGAAACGCAACGGCTTCGGCAGCAGCGACCGGCGCTGGGACGTGTACTTGCCGGCCAGCGATGAGTTCGCCAGCGCGGTGCAGTACCCGGTGTTGAACCCGGCGATGGGGTTCAAGAACAGCGTCGCCGATTTCGCCGACCCAGGAACGTACGGGTTCGTGATCGACAGCATCGGCTTCGACGTCGACGATCCCAACGACGCAAGCGACGACGGCACCGTGCAGTTCAGCTTCGACGCGTTCTTGCTGGGCGAGATCGAGCAGCGGTTCGCCACCCGCACGCGCACGGCGCGCGGCTTCGATATCACGACGCAGTGAGTTCGCTTGGCGTCAGGGCTCTCGCTCTGGCGTTCTGGCGATGGGTTCGACGTTCACAGCGTGAGCGCAGGCCGCCAGGAACATGCACTTCATGTCCCAGCGGTCCCGCACGTGGCCACCGGACTCATCGCTCAGCTGCGCCAGCTCCCGAAGCTCACGCCGCTCGGCGACGCGGGTGACCTTGAATGCGAGGAGCGCGTCGCGTTCTTCGCTGGCCAAAACGTCAGGTGGAGGATAGCCGCCTCTGCTACCGCTTTGAGGAGGTACCGCCGCGGCTCATTGCCGCTCACCGGTGATCGATACGCTCAACCGTAGCACAGCCTCGAGGAGTTCACGAAGACTGTCGGCGAGTTCGCCGGTGCGGTCGGCAAGCGGTTCGACGTGATCGACGCGCGCCGCGAGGGCGAAGCACCAGACCGCGGAGTGCGCGGAGGACGCTCGGCTCATGGACGAACGCCTCGACCGACGCTTCGACAGCCTCGAGCTCAGGCCTTCCTCGTACGCCTCCAGCTGGAGCCGCGCCTTCGACCACCTCCAGGAGTGGATCAAGAAGCTCGAGGAGCGCGTGACCGCGCTCAAGGGCGGACGCTGGAAATGGCCGACGTAGCGGCCTGAACCGCACCCCCGCTCGCAGCGCTCCGCACGGACCTCGCCGAGCTCTACGACGTACCGGCAAAGGCGCTCAACCAGGCTGTGAAGCGCAACCAGGACCGACATAACCCCGCGGACTTCTGCTTCCAGATGACCGCGGCGGAGGACGCCGCTTTGAGGTCACAATCTGTGACCTCAAACGTTTCGAGGTCACAGTCCGGAATCTCAAAGCCGGGCCGCGGCGGCAGGAGGTACCTCCCCTACGTGTTCACCGAGCAGGGCGTCGCCATGCTCTCGAGCGTCTTGCGCAGCAAGCGCGCCATCCTCGTAAACGTGGCGATCATGCGGTTCGTACGCTCCGCCGCTGCTCGCGTCGAACCTCCGAAGCTCGAGCTCGGAAAAGTACGACAAGCAGTTCAAGGTGGTGTTCGACGATCCGTCGCTCGGAGCCGCCGTCCGACGGCGAGAAGAAGGGCGAGATCGGCTTCACGCGCGCAAGTGAACCACCAGCCCGTATGTCGTCGGCTCGTGATCCTCGACCTACTCCACGCGGTGCCCTCGTGCCAAGCGCATCTTGACGCGCTGCCCGTCGGCACTGATCAATCGCTGGAATACCTCGTTCGGTCCAACCCGGAACTTGGACCGCTCGTAGACCTCCCCGAACGGGACGAGTTCGAGCACGCGCATGAGCGCCGCCGTACGGCTTGGCCGGGTGACTTCGTTGACCGCATCGTCTGCGGCGACTGCACGGCTGGTGCCATCCCCGATGGCGAGGCGTCGACCGGACTTCGTCCTCACCGACCCGCCGTACCTGGTTCACTATCAGTCTCGCGACGGCCGGTCTTTTCCAAACGACGACACCGACATCACGATCACCAACTCGCACGCCGTACAGACCGGCGACCACAACGCGTGCAGAGCATCGTCGCCTCGTTCGAGCAGCTTGTCGCAGAGGTCGATAAGGCCCAGGCGAACTCAGAGGAGAAGCGCGAGGCGAAATCCTGCTTGAAGGCGCTGCTCTCGCATCCGTTGCTCGTGCAGATCCTCGGGGATGTGGCCGTAAGGCTCGCGCTGCACTGACGGTCACCGCGGCAGCAGCTCTACCGACTCATTCTGGCGCTCGTCATGCGAAGCCTACGCCCGCAGGCCCTCTTCGCTGCCCCACATCCCGATTCGCCTCAAGGCGAGGGCGGCGCGCTCTCGAACCACTCCCCTCGCACACGGTGACGGCCGGTCCGCTCATGAAAGCGGGCTCGCCGCCGCCGTTCCACGCGATCGTGAGCGCGCCACCGCGCAGCTCGACCTGCACCGGGCTTTGCACGTGGCCGGCGGCGATCGCCATCACGGCGCCGGCGGTCGCTCCCGTGCCGCACGCGAGCGTCTCGCCCGAGCCGCGCTCCCACGTGCGCTGGCGGATGCCATGCGGGCTCACCACCTCGACGAACGCGACATTGGTGCCACCCGGAAAGCTCGCGTGGCGCTCGATCAGCGGGCCGTAGCGCTCTACCGGAAACGCTGCCACCCCATCCACGAACGTCACGCAGTGCGGGTTGCCGAGCGTCAGCGCGTGGATCACGAACGTGCGGTCTGCGATCCGCAGCGACTCGGCCATCACGCGACCCGGCTCGCGCTCGAACCTGGGCACACCCATGTTCACGGTCGCGCCGACGACGCGGCCCGCCTCGATCTCGAGCGCGACGTCCTTCACCCCGGACAGCGTGTCGATCTTGATCGCGGTGCGGCGCACCAGGCCGCGATCGAACAGGAACTTGGCCACGCAGCGAATGCCGTTGCCGCACATCTCGGCGCGACTGCCATCGGCGTTGTAGATGTCCATGAACGCGTCGGCGCGCGGCGAGGGCTGGATCAGGATCAGCCCGTCGGCGCCGACGCCGAAGCGGCGATCGGCGACGCGCACCGCGACGGCAGCCGGGTCGGCCACCTGCGTCTCGAAGGCATCGACATAGATGTAGTCGTTGCCGCAGCCTTGCATCTTGACGAACTTCATCGCCGTCAATGATACAGCATCACGTAGACGATCACACCGGTGATGGACACATAGAACCACAGCGGCAACGTGAGCGGGCGATCTTCTTGGTGCAGCGCGAAGCGGCCGCGGACCGCGCGCGCGAGCGTCATGATCACGAGCGGCACGATCACCACCGCGAGCACCACGTGGGTCGCGAGGATGGTGTAGTAGATCGGCCGCAAGCCGCCCTGCCCCGGATACGGCCTCGAGCCGATGTGCGCGTGATAGATCACGTACGAGGTGAGGAACAGCGCCGACGTGATCACCGCCGCGATCATGCAGCGGATGTGGGCGCGCCGCTGGCCGCGGCGGATGAACGTGTAGCCGGCCGCCAGCAGCACTGCGCTCGTGCCGTTGAGCGTCGCGTTGACGGCTGGCAGGTCCTGGATGCCGATCACGGCGCTCCCTTCACCAGGCGGACGGCGTCCCGCACCAGCTGATCCACCGACTCGCTGCCGAGTCCGTCGTAGAACCCGCGGATGCGCAGCTCGCGATCGATCAGCACGAGCTTCGAGCTGTGCGTGAAGTCCTCCGGCTGATCCACGGCTGCGAGCTTGAAACCGTTCACGGCGAGCGCGGTGATCGCCCGGCGATCGCCGGTCAGGAACAGCCAGTCCTGGCTCGCGCCAATGCGGGTCGCGTACTGGGTGAGCGCGGCCGGCGTGTCGCGGTCGGGATCGACGCTGAACGAGACCAGCACCGGGCGTTGCTCGGCGGCGGCGAGCACGCGCGGCAGCTCGCCGTCGATTCGCTTCATCTCGGCCGTCATCACCGGACACGTGTTGGCGCAGCTGGTGAAGATGAAGTCGGCGATCCACACGCGCCCCTTCAGCGAGTCGCGCGTGACGCGCTTGCCGCTGCGCTCGATCAGATCGAACACGGGCACGGTCCACATCACCGGCAGCGTCGTGGCTTGCGCCGCCTCGCCGTCGCCAGCGCCAGCGCGCGGCCGCATCAGCGCAAGTCCGATCGTGAAACCGAGCAGCACGATCGACAGCACGGCGAGCGCGAGCACCGGGCGGGCTACGGCTCGGCTCATGGACCACCGCCGGCGCGCGTGCGCCGCGCGCTGAGGGCGGCGGCCGCATACAGCACGACCGCAAACCCGAGCGAGATCGACACCGCGACCGCGAAGGACGGGCCGCCGTTCCCTGCGGCCGGGTCGATCAGCTGCCGCACCGCCGCGAGGCCATAGCTGAGCGGGTTGATGGCCATCGCCGCCCGGATCCAGCCCGCCGCGCCGGACGCCGGGAACAGTGCACCGGACAGGAGCCACATCGGGATCAGGAACAGATTCATGATGGCATGGAACCCCTGCGTCGACTCCATGTGCCACGCGATCAGGAAGCCAAGCGACGTGAGCGCGAACGCGAGCGTGAACAGGATGAGCGTCAGCCCGGCGACGCTCGGCACGCTCAGGTGAATCGACAGGAGCGGCGCGAGCAGCAGCAACAGCAGACCCTGCACGAACGCGACCGTGGCGCCGCCCAGCACCTTGCCGAGCACCAGGCTCGCGCGCGTGATCGGCGCGGCCAGGACCGACTGCAGGAATCCCTGGCTGCGATCCTCGATGATCGAGATGGTGGAGAAGATCGCGGCGAACAGCAGCACCAGCACCACGGTGCCCGGGAAGAAGTACTCGAGGTAGCCCACGCCCTCGGCCGCGGCGGGCGGCCGGAACGAGCGGCCGAAGCCCGAGCCGATCACCACCCAGAACACCAGCGGCGAGGCGAGCGCGCCGGCCACGCGGCTGCGCTGGCGAAAGAACCGCACCAGCTCGCGTTGCCACAGCGTCGCCGCCGGCAGCCAGAAGCTCGTGGCCTGGCTCATGCCGTCCTGCCATCGCTGGCCGTCGCGAACACGTGACCCGTCTTGTGCACGAACACGTCCTCCAGCGTCGGCTTGCGCACGGTCACCGAGCGAATCTGCTTGGGGAACGCCTCGACCAGCTCGGCGACGAACCGCGGCGCGCCAGACCGCTCGATGCGCAGCTCGCCGTCGACCACCGCCGCCGCCAGCCCGAAGCGGCTCTGGATCGCTTCCTTGAGCGCATCGGGCGACGCCGCCTCCACGGCGATCACGTCGCCACCCATCTCGTCCTTGAGCGCATCGGGCGTGGCGAGCGCGATCAACCGACCGCAATCGAGCAGCGCGATGCGGTCGCAGCCATCGGCTTCTTCCATGATGTGCGTGGTCACGATCACCGTGGTCTGCTCGCTCTTGCGCAGCCGATCGAGCTCTTCCCACAGGCTGCGGCGGGCGCCGGGGTCGAGACCGGTGCTCGGCTCGTCGAGCAGCAACACCGCCGGGCGGTGCAGCAGTCCCTTGGCCAGCTCGACCCGTCGCGCGAGCCCGCCCGATAGGGTCTGCACGAGGTCGCTGCCGCGGTCGGTCAGCTTGAGCCGCTCGAGCAGCGCGTCGATGCGCTCGCGCAGCACGCGGCCGCGCAGGCCATAGAGGTGGCCCTGATGGTGCAGGTTCTCGCGCACCGTCAGCTTCTTGTCGAGGCTTGGCGCCTGGAACACGATGCCGATCACGCCGCGCACCGCGGCGGCATGCTGCGTGACGTCGTGACCCAGGATGCGCACGTGACCGGAGCCGGGTCGATAGAGCGTGGCGAGGATGCGGAACAACGTGGTCTTGCCGCCGCCATTGGGTCCGAGCAGACCGAAGATCTCGCCCTGGCCCACCTGGAACGTCACGCGATCGAGCGCCGTGCGGGCACCGTAGCGGAAGCACAGGTCGTTCACGTCGATGACCGGGGCGCGTTCACTGGGCACAACCATGGGTCTCGCCTGGACTCCTGCGGACCGGGCGCGGTCGCCGGTCAAATGCGGTCGATCATCAGCAGGGTGAGCAATAACGGCAGGTAGATCACCGACGCGATCACGACCCGCCGCGCGTCGCGTTCCGACTTGCTGATCGCCAACGCCGCGCCGAACGCGAGAAAGCCGAGCCCGAGCCCGAGGGCGCCGAAGAAGTAGATCATCCCGGCGCGGCCGAACATCGATGGCAGCAAGCTGGTGAGCAAGAGCGCGCTCGAGTAGAGGATCACCTGGCGGCCGGTGATCGAGCCGTCCGGGTCCAGCACCGGCAGCATCGGGTAGCCGGCGCGCCGATAGTCCTCGCGGTACAACCAAGCGATGGCAAGGAAATGCGGCAGCTGCCACAGGAACAGGATCGCGAACAGCACGCAGGCATCGGGACCGAATGCGTTGCGTGCGGCGGTGAAGCCCATCACCGTGGGCAGCGCGCCCGGGATCGCACCGACGTGGGTGTTGAGCGACGTGACCCGCTTGAGCGGCGTGTAGATGAACACGTAGCTGACGAACGAGATCGCGCCCAGGACGCCGGTGAGCTGGTTGACGCGCAGGAACAGCGTCGCGATGCCGAGCAGCACGAGCGCGCCGCCGAAGATGCCCACCTCCGCCGGCTGCAGCCGACCCGCAGGCAGCGGGCGGTTCTCGGTGCGGCGCATGTGCGCGTCGGGGCCGCGCTCGAGCAGATGATTGAGCGCGCTCGAGCCGCCGCCGAGCAGGGCCGTGCCGAGCAGCGCCTGCGCGAGCAGCCAACCGTCGATCGTGCCACGTTCGCCGAGACAGAATCCCACGGCCGTGGTCACCAGCACGAGGAAGCAGATGCGCGGCTTGGTCAGCTCGACGTAATCGAGCAGCCGCAGGCGGCTCGCTTGTGATCGTTCGACGCTGGTCGCGATCTCCAGGCTCATGACGCGGCCACCTGAGCGGATGCCTGGCGCGAATCGCGCGCCGCCATCAGGAAGCACACCACGCTGGCCGCGAACATCAGCGCACCGAGCGCGACGTGAATCGTGATCGGCACGGCGTGCGCGAGCGACTCGGGCGCTTCGCCCACCGCGTGGATGACCTTGCCCTTGGTGAACATCAGGGCGATGGGTCCCATCACCAGCTGCAGCATGAACAGCCCGAGCAGGGCGCGGCTGTGCTTCATCATCATCACGTGAATGCCGACGACGATCACCCAGAGGATGTGCGCCCACAGCGCCAGCGGCGAGCTGGTGTGGCGGTACCAGGCGCCGATCAAGACCTGCAGATAGACCACCACCATCGTCGCGAGCGCGCGGCGCCGGGTCTTGTCGAGGTCCTGGCCGGCGACTGGCGGCGTGCCCCAGGTGCTGCTCGTCACGAGCGCGATCGCCACCACCAGCGCGAACGTGATCTCAGCGAGCGCAGCATGCGCGATCGACACTTGCGGCGGCAGCTTGAGCTTCACCGTGAAGATGCCGAGCGCTCCCTGCGCGGCCACGGCGGCGAGCGCGCCGATCGTGAGGCGCCGCACCCACGTGCGCTTTTCCACGGCGCCGAACAGGACCACGGAACCGAGCACGAGCGTGCCGACGATCCAGGCGAGCACGCGGTGGCTGTGCTCGAAGAGTCCGGTGCCCTGGAAGCGGTCCATGAGCACGGGCTCCGGTGATGCATAACCCGAGCCCGTGCTGGTGACCAGCCCACCCGCAGTGACCGCCAAGAGCGTCACCGCGGCCACCACCATCGAATAACGATGGGGCCACGGATGCTCGTGAGTCGCCGATCGGGCGAGCGCGGTCGTGGTCATGGCCTTACTTCGGTGCCTCCTTGAAATCGAAGGCCGCGGTGGCAGTGGCGCCCGCATCGACCTTCACCTTCTGCGTCTGCTCGCCCAGCCGCTCGTGCCACGCGACCAGCGTGTACTCGCCCGCCGGGCAGCCCTTGATCTCGAACTCGCCGGTGGTGCTCGAGACCGCGAAGCACGGATGGTCCATGACGTGGATGTAGCCACCCATCCACGTGTGCACGTCGCACTTCACCTTCATGGCTTTTTCCGGATACGCGAACTTCTTCACCTTGGCGGTCGCGTCGCCCGGGATCGCCTGCGCCTCGTTGAACCCCTTGTTCTTGCTGCCCGCAACCGGGTACGAGTGGATGTTGTGCATGAGGTTGTCGCTGTTCAGGATCTTGAGCTCCTGGTTCACCATCACTCCCAGCACGTGCGGCTCGTAGTGGCAACCCTTCTGGTTCAGCACCACCTGCTCGGTGGGCGTCGGGAACGACTGGCCCGACAGCTCCTTCACGTAGAGGAAGGTCCACTGCAGGTTGCCGCTCGCGTCGACGACGAAGTCGTCGGCCGGCACCGGCTCTGGATGCATCTCCTTGCACTTCGCGTCGGCGTCCATCTTGTTCATCCTCGGCTCGACCTTGGGGCCCGTGTACTTGACCGTGCCCTTGATCGTTCCGGTCTTCGACAGATCGACCGCCGGTGCCTTCTGCGTGTCGGCTGGCTTCGCCGCCGGCGTGCCGCTCGACGAGCTGGCCGCCTTGGTCTCTTCCTTGCCTTCGCCACATCCCAAGCAGGCGATGAGCGCGGCCGGTGCGATGAGTTGTCTAATCAGGTCCACTGACACCCTCCTCGTGAGCTACGTCGACCGGCCCACCCGCTGGCGATGCCGGTGCAAACTTGGGAACGCCACGCTCCGCCGCGTCGGGTAGAGACCCCGCGCGCGGGCGCTGGCGCCGCCGGCGTCAGTTGTTGATCGACGGCGGGTTCTGCTGAAAATCCTTCGAGAACAGATAATCCCTGAGCAGGCGCATGTGGCGCTCGCCGTCGCCGGCGACGAACTTGCCTTCCTTCTTCGCCGCGTCGGTTGCCAGCGGCGAGAACCACGTGCCGTTGTTGTCTTGCGTGAAGAACTGCGGCATCGCCACCCCTGGCTGCAACGCCCCCGGCGCGTGCAGCCACAGCAGCGTCCAGTCCGGACGCAGCCGCTGCGCCGTGAGCGACAAGCTGGGCGCGAGGTCCATGGTCGTCTTGGTATGCGCGTCGGTCGGGTGGCACTTCAGGCATTCGGCGTTCACCACGAGCCGCTGTGCATCGGCGAGATCGGTGCCCTTGAGCTCGTCCACCCACGCGCCACGGTAGGGCCATTGCACGTCGAACAGGAACTTGCCGCCCTGGCCGCGATAGAGGTTCTTCACGGCGAGATCGCGCAGCTGCAGCTGCTCCGCCTTCTGCGCCGGCGTGTCGAGCGCATCGATCGCATCGACCGTGTACGCCGGGTTCTTCACACCGTAGTCCTCCACCTTCTTCAGCCACAGGTCACGGTCGGCAGCGTTCTGCCACAGCTCCTGATGGTTGAAGTACGACACGAGCGTGTTCGCCTCCTCGTCGGTGAACGCAAACGTCGGCATGCGCACCTTGATGCCCTGGCGCAGCTTGGTCGGCGCCTTCAAGAACCCGAACAGCCATTCAGGCTGCGTCTTGAAGCCTTCGCCGTTCAACGTCGGCGGGTAGTGCTTCTCGTTCTCGCCCGGATCCTCGTTGCCGTTGGGATCGAGCCAGGCCACGACATGCTGGCGGATGTTGCCGCCCAGGTTCTCGACCTCGTGGCAGCCGCGGCAGTTGTAGTGCTTGACCAGCTTGCGTCCGGCCTCGACCTTCTGCTGCGGCGGGGTGAGCTGCTCCGCGACCTCGGGCACGATCCGGTCGACCACGAGCGACTGTATGAACACCGCGAGATCCGAGATCTGCTCGGGGGTGAAGTTGAACTTCGGCATCTTGAGCAGCTCGAGCGGCAGCTTCACGCGGCCCTCGTCGAAGATGCGCGTGTCGGCGATCTTCTGCTGGAACCAGGCATTGCGCGTGTGCGGCAGCGAGTGCAGCAATCCGAAGTCGAGCTTCTCCACGTCCTTCGAGCCCCACGCCTGCGATCCCGACAGCTCGGTGCCGATCGGATTGGCGGCCTCGTAGCCGTCGATCTTGTGGCAGCCGAAGCAGCCGTAGCGCTCGACCAGCCGTTTGCCCAAGTCGATCTTGCGCTGCTTTCGATCCATCGCCGCCACGGTGCGCTCCGCCTCGTCGCGCGCCATCTTGTCGGTGAGGACATCGAGCCAGATCTGCTCGAACGCCTTCTCGGGCGCGCGCTCGAACGTCGCGGCCTCGAACTCGGCGTTCTTCTTGGTGAGCAGGTACGCCGTGACGTCGGTCGCTTCCTCGTCGGTCAGCCGCAGGTTCGGCATCGCCGTGTCCGGACGGTAGTGCCGCGGGTTCTTCACCCACGTGAACAACCAGTCCGCATTCACCTTGCTGCCGACGCCGGACAGCTCCGGCCCATGGTTGTTCGGCGTCGCCGTCGGGAAGTCATCGGTCATCGCATGACAGGCGAGGCAGCCCACGCCGCCCTGGCCGCCGAACACCTGCTTGCCGCGCGCGGCATCGCCGCTGCCCGGGTACTTCTGCAGCTCGATCGGCTCCTTCACCTTGCTCGTGAGGAACGCCACCATGGCCTCGATCTCGGCATGGCTGCGCGCCTGCCATTTCATGCCGGTGCCGGCCCAGTCCTTGTCGTCCCTGGTGTTGGCAAGGTTGAAGAACTGCGGCATGCGCGTGGTCGGCCGGAAGGACTTGGGCTCCTTCACCCACTTCAAGATCCACTCTTCGGTGGTCTTCTGCGTGATGTGGTAGAGATCGGGGCCGACTCGCTGGTAGCCGTCGAACGCCTCGATCTTGTGGCAGCCGAAGCAGCCGTAGCGCTCGACGATCTCCTTGCCGCGGTTCAGCTTGGAGGCACCCGGGACCTCGACGCGCCTGGCGTGACACTTGAAGCACGAGGCCTCGTACAGCTCGGCGGTGAGCTGCGGATAGTCCCAGTCGTGCAGCGGGTGCCAGTGGTAGTTCTTCACCCACTCTTCCCTTTGCGCATCGTTGCGCGGCGAGTGGTAGCTGCCCACGAAGGTGGTGGCCTGGTTGCCGCCGTAGTGGCAGATCGAGCAGCCGAACTTATCCATCGGATGCGGCGAGGCGCTGGTGACGAACAGCTCGGGGCGCGGGTGCGCGCGGAACGGCTGCTTGTCGGTGGCATAGGCCTGCGCCTTCTCGATGCCCATGTGGCACGTGGTGCAGGCGTCGATCTTCGGCACCTGCAGGAAGTTCAAATCGTCGTACAGATCGCTGACCGAGATCTGCCGCACCCGGAGCAGCGGGTTGACGAAGTCGAGCAGCGGGATGTGCCGCACCCGATTCACGGGCTCGGACAGGTCGGACTGCTCGATCTTCTTCGTGATGGTGTCGCGATCGCGGGTCAGGGCGGCGATCTTCTTCTCGGTCGCCGTGACCGCCTGCCGGAACTCGTCCAGGTTGCGCTTGGCTTCGGTCCACACGCGCTCCGTGGTCTTGAACGTCTCGGCGCGCTCGGTGTACTCCTTCAGCTTCGCTTCCATCTTCGCCTGCATCACGTCGGCGTGATGCTGGTCGCCGCCGTGCTCACCCTCCTGGCGCGCGACCTCGAAGTCGTAGCGCAGCGACTCGTACTCGGCCTTGGCGAAGTTCATGCGCTGCTGGTGGTCGTAGTACTTGACGTCTTCCTTCTTGAACGCGTCCTCGAGCTCGTTGGCCTTGGTCTGATGCTGGGCGAGCTGCGCCTGCGCGTTGTGCAGATCGGTCTCGAGCTGGGCGAGCGCGTTCTTCTGCTCGTCGGTCCAGGTCGAGTTGAGCTGCTGCTCGGCCTTGACTTCCTCGAGCGCGAAGAACTCGCGCTGGTATTTCTTGTACTCGCGATCCCAGTCCGCCCAGATGGCCCACACGATCGTGATGAACATCACGATGCTCGAGACCAGGAAGATCAGGTTGAGCGCGCCGACGTTGCGGAAGTATTGCTCGCGCTTCTCTTTTTCCACGTGCGGTTCCTTCGCGCGGTCAGATGTTGAAGAAGAACTCGGGGATCGCGATGATGTACTTCAGGTTGAGCGTCCAGCGCAGGATCATCTTGAGCGGCAGGCTCATCGCTGACCAGGAACAGCAGCACCATGACGTTGTAGCGCGCGAATCCATCTGCACGAGCATCTTGCGAAACGCGGTCTTCGCCAGCAGCGGCGGCAGCGCGAACAAGTAGACGATCACCAGCCCGAAGCCGGCGGACTCCTGCGGCCACCACTCGTGCGGCAAGCCCTTGCCCAGCGCACCAGAAGTACTCGGACAGGTTCACGTTGACCAGCGGCGCGTTGCCGTGCATCCAGGATAGTAGGGTAGAAGTTCCAGTTGGGGCCGCGCGAGGAACGTGCCGAGGATGATGAGCGAGATCCACAACACGATGAACCCGAACAGGAACATGCTGATCGCGAACGGCCGCTCCTTGAAGGTGTAGTAGCCGTTGCCGCTGGTTGGATCGATGTGGGATCGCCATCCAGGCCGACGATGATGAGGCCGGGCAGCACCACGCCCGCGAGCCACGGATCGTAATAGACGAGCATCTCCTGCAGGCCGAGGAAGTACCACGGTTGCCTTCGAGGGATTGAGTGGTCTTGTTGGGATTGGCGAACAGCAGGTGGCGCGCACGGTGATCGACCACCTGGCAGGGCGTGCGCGGATCGAGCAGATGAACTCGGTAGCGAACGAGATCGAATACGGCACGCTGGTCTTCGACTCGCGCGCTTCCAGCGTCGGCTCGCCGCAGGCAGTGGCATCATCGTTGTTCTGGCGCGGCGGAGCGACAGCCAGGTGAAGAAGCCGATGAAGAACAGCATGGCCGCGATCAGCACGTTGTCGGGCTTGGTCGCGATCACCGAAGTCCTCGTCGAAGAACGACACGACGAAGAACAGCACGGCAATGCCGAGCGTGGCGAGCTACCTTGGTGTTGGTGAGCTGGGCAGGGCAATGTAGGCCACCAGCAGGTTTCACCAGCAGTGGTCTGGGTGTCGTGAAGAACGTGACGATTTCCTGCTGGAAGGCCAGCGTTGTCGGTTCTGAGCGGGTCCAGGGTCTGCCCTTCAATGCCGCGCACGCAGCGCCGAAGTGGATCGCCATCAAGACGGCCGCCCCAGCGGATAGACGCAGTGCAGCACGTGAAAGCGCAGCAGGGTGCCGGCGCCAGCAGGCCGCCGCCGAGGAGCGCGAAGCGCGCATCATCTTGATCACCAGGTAGAGCTCGCATTGCCGACAGGCGCGCCCGGACCCTCGTGCCCCGAGATGGGGTCGCGCGCCATGTTCGAGCCGCGCATGATGGCGATCGCCAGCTGGTCGCGAACAGTGGCGGTGAACGAGAGCAGCAGCGTGAGCACGAGCAGGATCACGCCGACGTTCCAGTTGAACTCGCGGGGCGGCTTGTAGGAGCCGGTCATGAACACGCGGAACATGTGCAGCCAGACGGTGATCACCATGGCGTGCGCGCCCCAGCGGTGCAGCTCGCGCATGATCCCCATCGGCACGTGCTCGCGCAGCGCGATGATGTCCTGGTAGGCGTACTCGGCCGTCGGCCGGTAGTAGAACATCAGCAGCACGCCGGTGATGGTCTCGACCAGGAACAGGAAGAACGTGATGCCGCCCATGCACCAGGTGAACGACAGGCGCAGGCCGGACTTCTTCATCGACACCGGATGCAGGTGCAGGAACACGTTCGACAGCACCGCGAGCGACCGGTTGCGGGGTGTGTCGGGATATCCGTGACGAAAGATGGAGCGCCAGATCTGCGACTCGCGCACACCGACCATCGGAACCTTGCTGGCCGCGGGCCACTGGTCGGAGCGGCTGCGGCGGCCTGCGGCGCGGGCAGGATCTCCGGTTGGGTCTTCTCGGCCATGAATGTCTCCGGCCCTTTCTGCAGTTGAACGCGCGCCAGCACCGCCGCGCTCGTCCGAAACGGCTTCCGTCAGGCGCTCGTAACCTCAAGGGCCGCCAGCCCCTCACGCGGTGTAGCTCAGAATACGTCCGGCTTCTCCCAGTCACCCTTCTCCTGCTGGAACAGCGGCTCTTGTCCACCTGGATCTCGGCTGTCGTCGCCGACTGGTGCAGGCGCTCGGCCGGCGCGGCGCCTGGCCACCAGTTGATGCCGATGCCGGAACCCGCTGCAGCCGGCAGGCATGAACTGTCCTCGTTGGCCAGTTGGTGCAGCCCAGGTGCGTGCACTTGGTGGAGAGCGCGTAGAACCCGTCGGCGGTTCGCACGATCCAGGTGCCACTTCTGCCAGCGCTCGTCGACCGCCGATCTCGTAGCGCGCCCTGCTGTAGGTGAAGGCCCGGAGAGGAAGAAGAAGAAGGCCACCCCTTGCCGGTGCAGGATGGCCTTGACTTCATCGGCGGGTTGTAGATCGGGATGTTCGGGAACATGAAGCGCTGCATCACGAGCAGGCTCGCCGCGCTTGCCGCGCTGAACGACACCCAGGCGAGGCCGATGGTCGAGAGGAAGCCGCGGCGCGTGACCTCAGCCCGCGTCGGCTCCCACACCATCTGCACCTTGGGCTTGGGCTTCTCTGCCGGTTTCGCGCTCGCTGCCGGCTTGACCACGGTGGCCGTGGCCGCCGCCGGAGCTGCCGGCTTCGGCGCCGGCGGCGTGGGCTGGACGGGCTTGGGCGCGCTCGCTGGTCTGGGAGCGCTGCTCGCCGCGGCGAGTAGTCGTGCCCTGAGGTGCCACTGGCCTGAGCGCCATCGGCTTGGGGGCGGCCGGTGCCACCAGCAGGTGGTGCACTCGTGGCGGCCGGCGCGCTCGGCGGCGCGGCGGCGGCAGGGTTCGAGGGAGCCTGCACGGGTGGGTCGCCTTCGGCGCGCGGTGCCATGGGCTTGGGCGGTGCGGATGGCGGCGGGCTCATCTTCTTCGGATGGCTTTTCCTGGTCGGCCATGGCGGAGGATTCTCGTCGTTGTGGTCGCGGAGGGCGGGCGCCCTCCGGCGCTCGACCTTCCCAGACCGGCACTCGCCCATGCCAGCCAGGGCCCGGGGCCGTGAGCGCTTGCGGCCATGATGATGCAAAAGTGCTGGCCGAGCTCTCGGATCGTGACGGCTTCCAGGGGCACTCTGCGGCGCGGAGGGTGCAGGTGTTCGTCAGGGCTCTCGATGGCGCGGTTGCTGAGGTCGACTTCCAGCGCAGGGCGCCAGGTCGAACTGGTCGGCCCGGCCGACCTGCGCTTGCGGACGTCCTCGATGTCGCAGGGCCTCGACCGGATCATGTGAGCCGCGCGCCAAGCCGGGTACAGGCCGAAGATCACGCCGACGGCCGAGAGGATCCAGGCCAGGCGCAGGTAGGGCCGGCGTCACGATGGTCTTCATGTTGGCGACGTCGACCAGCAGCAGGACCAGATGCCCTGATCAGCCGATGACCGCCCAGGCGAGGCACCACGGTTGCAGGACAGCGCGGCGATGTAGCGGCGCTTGGCGCCCAGCGCGCGACAGATGCCGATCTCGCGGGTGCGCTCGGTGACCGAGGCCAGCATCACGTTCATGATGCCGATGCCGCCGACCAGGAGCGAGATCCCGGCGATCAGGCCCGTTGCTGATGTTGAAGATGTCGTTCCTCGGCGCCTGCTTGCTCGGCAACGCCTGATCATGATCGCCGCGATGAAGCCTCCTTCGTGCGGATCCGTCCGCGGCCCCTTCGACGTGCTCCATGCGGTCGACCGAGACCTGGATCTGGTGCAGCTCGACATGCTCCATGTCGCGGCTGCTGGAACAGTTCGCCGCGTTCGTCGCCGAAGAACATGCGGGCGGTCGAGATCAGGATGTAGATGTCGCTGCCGAAATCCTCGGCCTCGCCTTCGCCTTCGGTGACGGCGCGCGGCATCAGACCGACCACGGTGAAGTAGTCCGTGCCCACGCGGATGATGCTGCCGATCGGCTCGTCCAGCGGAAACAGCTGGCGCGCGATGGTGTCGCCGAGCACGCAGATGTTGGCGTTGGACGACACGTCGACCGCCGACAGGAAGCGGCCGCGCGCCACCGCGTAGTTGGACACCTCGGCAAACCACGGCACGGTGCCGAGCACACGTGCATCGGCGCGGCGATCACGATAACGAACGTCCTTGCGGACGTCGCGCACCGGCACGATCACCTTCACCCCGGGCACGGTCTCTTGCACGCGCTCGGCATCCTCGTAGGTGAGACCATAGTCCACGACCCGCGCCCGCTGCGCGCCGGCGCTCTGGTCCTCGGGCGGCTTCTGCGCGCGGATCAGGATGTTGTTCGAGCCGAGCTGCTCGATCTGGCGCTGCGCTTCGTAGCTCGCGCCCTCGCCGATCGACAGCATCGCCACGACCGAGGCGACGCCGAACAACATGCCGAGCGTGGTCAGCGCGGAACGCAGCTTGTGCAGCGAGAGGCTCTTCAAGCCGAGCGTCACCATCCGGAACCAGGGCAATGCCATGCGCGAGCCTCGCAACCTTCGATGAAACCGGCGATGAAACCGGCGTGAAACCGGCCTAGCGGTTCTGCTCGATGTCCTCGACGCGACCGTCCTTCATGCGCAGCACGCAGCGGGCGCGGCGCGAGGTGTTCTCGTCGTGCGTCACCATGACGATGGTCTTGCCTTGCGAGCTCAATGAATCCAGCATGTCGAGGATCTCGCGCGAGGTCTTCGAGTCGAGGTTGCCGGTGGGCTCGTCGGCCAAGATGATCACCGGATCATTGGCGAGCGCACGCGCGATCGCCACGCGCTGCTGCTGGCCGCCCGACAGCTCGAGCGGCTTGTGCGCGAGACGATTGCTGAGACCGACCAGCTCGGCGAGCTGCATCGCTCGTTCGCGGCTGCGTGCCGGCGCGACACCTTGATAGAACAACGGCACCTCGATGTTCTCGAGCACGGAGAGCTGCGGAATCAGGTTGAACGACTGGAAGATGAAGCCGAGCTTCTCGCTGCGCACTTGCGACAGCTCGTCGTCGGTGAGCTCGGAGACGTCCTCGCCGTCGAGCAGGTAGCGCCCCGTGGTCGGCCGGTCGAGGCAGCCGAGCATGTTGAGCAGCGTCGACTTCCCTGAACCCGATGGTCCCATCACCGCCCAGTAGTCGCCGCGCTGGAACGAGAGGTTCACGTCCGCGAGCGCGGTGACCTCGCTCGCGCCCATCTGATAGATGCGCGTGAGCGCGATGGTCTGCGCGATGAGCGCCGCGTTGGTCGTGGTTGCAGACGCTCGCTCCACCGTCGACAGATCCATCACGGTCCTTGCGTGGGCTTCGAGCCCGCGAACTTCTTGCGCAGCTCTTCGCGTTGCTCCGGCGTCATGCTCTCGAGCTTCTTGCGCCATTCCTGCATGCGCTCCGCGTCGCCGCCTCGCGGCGCCTCGTCGCCCGCCGCCTCGCCGTCCGCCGCCGGCGCGCCGCGCCGAGATCGGCGCGAGGGTCGCCCGCTCGGCGACTCGCCCTTGCTCGCGTCCGGCTTGCCATGATTGCCATCCGCGCCGGCGGCCACCGACGCGGGATCGACGACCGGCTCGGTTGGCTCTTCCGGACCGACGTTCGGCAGCTCGGGCGCGCCTGGCGGCACGCTCAGGTAGACGATGTCGCCCACCTCGAGGCCCTTGGGGATGTGGATCATCTTGCCGTTGTGCAGGCCGATCTGTACCTCGCGCAGCTGCGTGCCGTCCTTGTCGGCGAGATAGCAATAGGACTTGCGCCCACCGCGCCGCACCGCGTGCACCGGCACCGAGACGACATCCTTCAGCTCGTCGATGATGATCTGCACCGAGCACGACATGCCTGGCTTGAGCATGGAGGTGTCGCCGTCGATTGCGATGCGCGTGGCGTAGACCTTGAGGTCGGGGTTGAGCCACATGTTCTGCGAGCTCGGCAGCAGCGCCACGCGGCTCACGGTCCCGGCGAAGATCCTGTCCGGCATGGCGTCGACCGTGACGTGGGTGATCTGCCCCTCCTTCACTTTGTCGATCACGGACTCGTGCAGCTTGCAGTCCGCGATCATGCGCGAGATGTCGGGCAAGCTCAGGATCAGCTGGCGTTGCGACACCGCGGTGCCGACCTCGATCGGGTTCTGCCGGCCGCGCATGTTGTCGCCCTGCAGCGTCGCGTACACGACCAGGCCGTCGCGCGGTGCGCGCACCGTCGCCTTGGCAATCTGCGAGCGGATCTTCTCGAGGCGATCGTGCTCGAGCTTGTCGGTCGCGCGCTTGCCTTCGAGGTCGGCCTTGGCCTGAGCGAGCTGCGCCGTGTTCTGCGCCTCGACGCGCTCGAGCTCCGCCTTGGCCTGGTCCTGCGCCGACTTCAACACGCTGCGCTGGCGTACGTCCGAGTACTTGATCAGCACGTCTTGCTTGGTCTTGGCGAGATCGACGTCGATCTTGCGCTTCTGCACGTTCAGCTCGTCCGCCTTGAGCTCGGTGTCGGTCACGTAGTCCTTGGCGCGCAGCTTCTTGGTCCATTCGTACTGGTTCTCGGCGCGCTTGAGCTCGCCTTCGGCGATGGCGATCTCGCCTTCGACGGTTTGTTTTTGCTGCCCGAAGTCCGCTTCCTCGTACTTCTTGAGGTCGAGTCGGCGAGCACCACCGCGAGCTCGGCCTTCTGCCGGTTGCTCTCGTTCAGGCCGAGCCCCAGGATATGCTTGCTCGGCTTGCACGAGCGCAGCCTTGGCCTTCTCGTAGGCGATCTCCTGCTGGTTGACCTTGTCGGTGAGCTGGGAAGGTATCGAGCTCGACCAGGAGATCGCCTTCCTTGACGTAAGCGCCCTCGGCGGCGATCTCGACGATCGTGTTCTGCCCTTCCAGCTCGGAATACACGTCGAACGAGTTCGCGGCTTGCAGCGTGCCGGACTCGACCACCGTGATGCGCATGTCGCCACGATCGACCGTGTGGGTCGTATCGGGCGCAATCAGTTCGGCCTTGGGCCGGCGGAATGCCAGTGCCGCGCCCGCCGCGATCACCACGATCGCCACCGAGGCGACCACGACCCAGGCGCGGGACGATCGGGCCTTGCGCTTCGGTACTGTGCGCTCGGCATTCGCTGGTTCATTGACTGACATAGTTCAGCCCCTGCTCTGGCATTGCCAGTGTTTCCATGTCTTGCTGCAGCGAGAGTAATGCAATTTTATAGTCGACCAGGGCACGCGCCAATGCGTTCTGTGACCGGATCAACGCATCCTGGGAATCGAGGACGTCGCGGGTCGTCGCGCGACCGGCCTGCAGCAGGTCGCCCGTGCTGTCCACGCGCCGGCGCGCGAGCGACGCCGACGTCACCTGGATCTTGTAGTTTTCGGCCGCCTGGTTGAGCGTCCGTAGCGAGTCCCGGACGTCGAGCTTGATCTGGTCCTCGAGCGCACTCAGGTCGCGCTTGCGCTGCTCCAGGAGAATCAGCGCCGCACGATACGTGTTGCGCTCGCGCAAACGATCGAGCGGCAGGTCGAGCCGCACGCCGACCCCGTAGTCCGTTTCGTCGGGGTCGAACCGCAGCGGCTGCTTCGGCCTGGTCCCGAGATCGATCGATCCGGAGATGTCGAGGCCCGCCTGCAGCGCATCCTCCGCAACCACGATCTGCCGGTCCGCGTCTTCGAGCCGGTCCCGCGCGGTCTCGAGGTCGAGTCGTCGCGCGAGCGCGATGCGCAGCGCATCCTCCTCGCTGAGCTCGATCGGTTCGAGCCCGGAGCTGGTGAGGTCTTCATAGACGTTCGCCGCGGGCGCGAGTTCGGTGTCGGTGGGCAAGCCGAGCGTGATCTTCAGACTGTCGAGCAACCCCTGATAGCGCTGATCGGCGGTGATGATGCGGCTGTCCGAGCTCAGCTCGGTCTGCTGCGCCTGATCCACCTGGAACTGCGGCAATCGTCCCGCCTTGGCCATCTCCTGCGTGCGCTCGCGGGCGAGCCGCAGGCGATCTTTGTTGCGGTGCTCGTTCACGAGCTCGGTCTCCGCTTGCACCGTGTTGAAGAACTGGCGGGCGACCTGCACCGCGAGCGAGCGACGGAAGCGCTCGAAGTCCCGCACCGCATAGACCAGGTTGCGCTCCGCTTGGATCAACGGCTCCTCGACGATCTTGCGGCCGGCGCCGCGCAGCAAGGGCTGCGTGATCGCCAGGCTGAAGAGCGAGCCGGACGAGCTGTCGCGCGGGTTCGTGAGCTGCTTCAAGAACGTGGTGAGCAACGAGGCGGTGATCTGCGCGCCCTGCTCCAGCGTGCGGAAGAAGCCGACGTTCGCGGAACCATCGACGGCCTCGCTGCTGCGCCCGTCTTGACCGGGTCCGTTGCGACGGTAATCGGCGCTCAGCACGCCGAACCACCGGTTCGAGAACACGTATTGCTGGAAGGTGAGCTCGAGACCGCGCTGGAAGACCAGCTCGCGCGCATCCTGGTACTCGCGGCTGTTCTCCGCGGCGATCACCAGGGCGTCCTCGAGCGCCAGCGACTTCATGCGGGCCTGGAGCGCATCGCTGTCCGCGAGCTTCCGGGCAAGGCGCGAGGTTCTGGGGCTGTCGGCGGCCGCCGGCTCGAGCAGTTGATCGCGGAGCGGATTGGCGGGTGGCTCGATGTGACTCTCGCGGGGGCCACCGAGCGCGTCCTTTTGCGTGCGCTCGATGAGCTGGTAGACCTGCTCGTCGGCCTGCTGGCGGTAGTGCTCGGCGGAACAGGCGAGGCATAGCGCGGTGGCGATCATGCTCGTCACCACCGTGCTGGGATGCCACTCAGCGCGTGGCGGGCTCGGTCGCGTCGGGGCCATGGAGGTGGTCGTCCATCGTGTGTCTCGCTGGGGCACAGGATGGTTGTTGACAGTCGAACGGGGCAAACGTGCCTTCCTTTCTTGGGCAGAGCGACCGCTCACCGGCTGGGCTGGTCGAGCTCGGCCAGGGCCTCGATCGCCGCACGCTGCACGCGCGGACTGGGGTCCGAGGCGCGCAAGCGGTCGATGTCCGTGCGCAGTGCAGCCTCGTGAAAGTGGCCGGCCACCGTGAGGGCGTTGGTCAAGATCGGCTCCATGTCGTCCTCCGCGGCCCCCGCGCCGACCGACTGACCGCCGTGGAATCCGTTGCGCGCCAGAAAACTCCGATCGAGGAGCGGCTTCAGCTCGGCCAGCGCGCGTCGATCATCGAAGCTCGCGAGCGCGAAGATTGCGTTCACCCGGGCCTGGAAGTCCTCGTCCTGCAGGCCCTTCGCCAGCACCGGGATGGCCTGATCGTCCTTGATCCGGCCGAGCACGAAGTACGCGAGCTTGCGCAGGTTGGCATCGGCAATCTTCGCGTAGGGGAGCACGGCATCGTACGCGGTGGGTGAGCCAATCTGCGCGAGGGCCAGCAGGACCGCGACGACGTAATCCTGCGTGGGATCCACGAGCGCCGCCTTGAGGGCCGGCACCGCTTCAGGCAGCCGCATCTGTCCCAGGATCTCGGCGAGGAACTTGCGCACCTTGGGATCATCCCCTGCGGACTCGCGGAATGCCGCGAGCACCTCGCCCTGGAAGCGGCCGTCGGTGAGCAGCTCGGGGCGGGACTTCAACTCGTGAACCAGCGCGGCTGCCGACTGCCACTTCTCGTTGGGCCCGCCGGTGCGTACGGTTCGCGGTCGCTCGAGGTCGTGGGTGCATGCCCCATCATGGCGGTGAACAGTGCCGCCACGCCCACGCACACGGCGACGATGAGGAGCGGAATGACGATCAGCCTGGCCACCCAGCGGTCGCTCTGGGGCGGTGGCTCCGGCGGATCGATGGCATAGCCGGGCGATGCATGGGAATGATTCTGCGGATCCATGACACCTCGCACTGGATGATGATGCGGTCGCGCAGGAAACTAGCAGCGTCCATGCGGCGCTTCAACGAGAGCGCAGGACGGGGAGAGCGCAGGACGGGGGTGGGCATGTCGAAGCGCATACGGCACAAGAAGATCCTGGAGCTGGTGAGCTCGCGCCCGATTCAGAATCAAGCCCTGCTCCAGGAGCTGCTCGAGCTGGAGGGCTTCTCGGTCACTCAATCCACACTCTCACGCGACATCAAGGAGCTCAACCTCGTCAAGGGCGCCGACGGATATCGAACTCCCGGTTCGCTGCAGCTCGTGCCCACCGGGCGCCCGGCTCTGCAGGAGGCGCTGGTGCGCTATCTGATCAAGGCCGTCGTGGCGCAGAACCTGGTGGTGCTGAAGACGGCCCCAGGAGATGCCACCCCGCTCGCGGTGGCGCTCGATCACGGCGACCTCGCTGCCATCCTCGGTACGGTTGCCGGCGACGACACCGTGCTCATCGTCACGGCCGACAAGGACACGGCGGCCACGCTCCACCACGAGCTCGCGATCATGGCTCGCGGCGAATGAACGGCTTGCCTCCAAGAGAGTGACCCCATCCCCGGCAATTCCGGGGATGGGGTCATCGACGTCAAGGAGTCGCTACCCTTGCCATCTACCGGCGAGTGGCGCACACAACGATCGCCACCGGTGATCCGCTCGAGCGCGAACCGTCTCGCCGCGCAGAAGACTCGACCGAGCGCTCCCAGCATGCTCAGCGATGCTCAGCAAACCCGCAAAGAACTCCCAGCACCCGAGCGGGATGGCTGCTTCCGTTCGACGCGATGGCTCGTCGTCTCGCGGGCCCGGCCGGTTGCCGCGAGGTTGGTGAGCCTCCTTACGTGATTCCTTTGGCGTGATTCCTTTGGGTGGTTTTTCCTCGAGATCCGCTTGGCTGTGCCGGCGAATCGAGCCCAATCATAGCCTCCCACTCCCGGAACAAACAAACCCTGGTCGGAAATTTGTTCCGCGCCTGGCTCGAGCGAGATCGTGCGACGCGCACCAAACCGAGACCTGCCTCCGGATGATGCGGCCGCTCTCACGTCGCCGCGAGCACGATCGGAAATCCAGAGATCGCGGAGTCTCCTCGCGCCAGCGAAGCTCAGCCTGGCACGACCACTCGGGGAAGATCGCCCAGGGTACGAAGCAGAACACCCTCGGCGCGAGGCCGAGGGTGCTCTGAAAGCGTTTTGTCTAGCTGATCAGCAAAGCCAATCAGTTCGTCGCGACGCGGATGCCCCAGTTTGCATAGGACACCACGTTGGCCGGCGTTGCATAGCCGTCCAGGCTCCAGCCCGAGAGGCCGTTCGCCGGGGACGACGTGTCAGCACCGATGCCCAGGAAGCCAGGCTCGCCCGGCGTGAACTGGACCCAACCATGGACCTTCGTCGTGAGCAAGCCACCCGCAACGCCAACCGCATGGCTGACATACTGCGCGGAGGTCGTCGCGAACGTGCCCGAGGTGAACGTGAACGGGGCAACGACGGCGAGCGCGCCACCGATGTCCGGGGTCTGGCCCGTCGGGTCGACGCCGAGGTTGGCATTCGACACGCCAGCGGACGCATAGGACGGGGTCGTGGTCACGAAGTCCAGGACCGCGACGGTGACGCCGACGATGCCGTTCTTGCCCGTGCCATCGCCGAAGTTGTTGTTGAAGTAGTCAGACGGGCCGGCGGGGAACTGAACCACCCAGCCGTTCTCGATCGTGCCGTCATCCAGGATGCCGAACGTCGGGTCGGCGCCCGTGACGACCGTCACGCAATTCGTGAAGCCCACGCCAGGGTTACCGCAAGCCGGGTTGCCCCAGACCGCGCTGAAGCGGAAGGTCTGGCCACCGAAGCCGGACGGCCAGGTCGCATTCAGACGGATGTAGCTGCCATCGCCATCTGGATCCGGAATCGTCGGCAGCACTGGGCCGATGGCGATCGCCGGGGTGCAGGGGGCGACGTTGAAGTACAGGCGGAGCTTGTCACCGCTCTTGCTGCCGTAGAACGCGAGCTGCAGCGAGTCGCCACCCTTCACCCTGGTGGTGAGGTGGTCGCCCGAGCCAACTTGCGTGTTGTTCGTGGCGCGCAGGCGGCCGTGCGGCAGACGCGCAGCCGAGCTGCAGGACGTCGTCGACGTGTTGTCCTGGCCGGGGTTGAGGCCGTATTCCAGGAACGAGATCAAGAGGGCCGGGGTCGCGTATCCGTCGGTACGTGAAACCGGCGCGCGGGCCCGTGCCGACCGTGCCGCGTCCAAGCCGAGGAGGCCCGAGTCGCCTGGAGGGAACTGCTCGACCGCATGCACCTTTGTCTGGCCGCCCGGGATGGCGCCTTCGCTCAGGTTGAACACGACGTAGTCGAACAGGGCCGGCGGCGAGAGCGCCGGGCTAAACGACTGGGACACTGGGCTGGCCAGGTCCGGGGTCGCGCCCGAGCTGTCGACGCCCAGATTCGAGGTGTACACGCCAACCGTGGCGTAGGTGCGGCCCGAGCCGAAGTCGGCAAACCGGACAGGGCAATCGACGTGACCGGCAGGCCATCGGCCACCGAGTTCTGACCATCGAGGTTGCCGCTGCCAGCGACGATGTCGAACACCGAGTTGAAGTAGTCCTGCGAGCCGGTCGGGAACTGAACGACCCAGCCGCTGTGGGCTTCTTCTGTGTGGTGGTGCTGTAGATCGCGCCGTCCACGGTGTCGTTCGCGAGGGCTGAACGGGCCGCGATGGCGAGCGTCGCGAGACCAATAAACGCCCTTCTCATGCAAATCCTCCTGAGGAAACCAAAACGGGATAAGGAGGCTTTTCCCTGGGGCTTCAGGAGCACACCGCGAGTGCCGTCCCGGACGGGTGGGTGCTGGGTGGGAGTGTCCGGACTGGGATAAACAGCAACGGCTGAGTTCCTCGATTTCCTTCCGGCGGCGAGTGACCACCGGGACAAAGGGACAAGAGCTAAGAGCGCAATCGCAAGGGGCACCGAGACAGACAATCTGGGAAAAAATGTCCGATCCGTGGTCTGCGGACGCGGCGGATGTGGTCATAACATGCTTGTCAGTAGCTTGTTATGACGTTCAGTTAAACTGGAGCTCGCGGTACGTCCCAGCTCGAGAGCGCGGCCAAACCGCGGGTTCTGGGTTTTCCCGACCGAGGCTCGGCGCATCGGATATGATTCCTGTGCCGTCCAACCCGAACGGCATCCGGGCTGTGGTTTTCGTGGAACTTTCCAGGATCGCGTCCCCTCCTACACCGTGCCTGAAGTGAGGATCAAAAGCCACCGTACTCTCCCGATACTGGGTCCGGCTCCGGACGGGCATCTTTGTCTGTTCGCCGCTGGAATGGGTGGGTCCGGTCGATCCTCGTGCCGGGTATGGGTGGGGTTCTTCTCCACACTCGTTTGCCGTTCTTAAGCCCTTGATTGATCTGCCCTTCGGCAGGCTGCCGCAGGCGCTCAGGCGCATGTGGACGCTGCCGGCAGGGCGCTGCTCCTGTGATTCCGCTTCCTTGGAGGGCACGTGGGCTACGGGCGATCGAAAGATCTGGCGCGGCCACGGCTGGGCGATGCTGAATGCAGCGTCCTCTATCCGGAAGTCCTCGCCATGGTCGAGAAGGAAATCGCGCCGGCGCTCCGCAGCCGGCTGGACGCCTCGGACATCGTGCAAACGACCTTTCGCGAGATGCTCGTCCTGGCGCTCGCAAAGAACTTCCGTGATGCGCGGCACCTGCGGCGGGTGCTGATTGGCAAGGCGCGCCGGCACGTATTGTCGCTGGGCCGCTACCACCGCGCCAAGAAGCGCTCGCTCGACAAGGAGGTCTCCCTGTCGGAGCTGGAGCGGGAAGACGGTGACCAGCTGCATCCCGTCGACCATTCTCCCTCACCGGCCGAGACCGCAATGCAGCAGGAGCTGCTGCTGCACCTCAATGAGGCGCTCGGACAGCTGCCCGCCAGCGAGCGTGAGGTGCTCGAGCTGTTGCTCGAGCGGCTCGAGTATCCCGAGATTGCGCGCCGGTTGAGTCGCTCCACGGAAACCGTGCGGCGAACCTACTGGCGAGCCGTGGAGCATCTGCGCGAGCGCCTGCGAGTGCTCCGCGACGACGCACCCGTCAGGCCGCCCGGCCAGCTCGTGGCCAACGGGTCCCCGAACAACCCGCTGTCCCGGGCCGGCGAGCTAGAGGCCGTCCACGATCCCCACGCCGACGAAGAACTGCAGTAGCGCCGCGAACACGAGCAACAGCGCGAACGACTTCTCCCGCATCTTGAAGAACGTGAGCAGCCCGCCGCCCGCCACCAAGGCCGGAATGGCGAGCGAGATCTCCTTGCGACCCGGTGGATCGAGCACGTCCTTGCGGATCAGAAGCACCAGGACCTCGAGCAGCACGCCGCCGACGGCGACGTATTGCGTCGGCTTGGAGTCGGAGTTCTGCACGGCCGTGACCAGCGAGCAGAACAGCACCGTGTAGATCAGGAAGAAGGTGAGACCCATGGCGTCGCAGAGCGTCGCAAATCGCTCGCGCCGCTACAACAGGCGTCGGCGCCGAAACGGAGAGTAAATGCACACGGGTCGGCCGCGCAGGGCGCCACGCGCCACCGCACCGAATTGACGGCTGTCGATGGACGCTGAGCTGTTGTCGCCGAGCACGAAGAACTGATCGGCGTGAAGCTTGAGCGATGCCGAGCCAATCCAGTACAGATCGCGGGAAATGCGCGCGCGCCGCACCAGGACCCTTCCCGCGAGCACCGCGAGCTCCGGCGCGTTCCTCGCTTCACCCGCGACCCGGATCACCTGCGGGGTTTGCCTCAGTAGCTCGCGCCCGTCCACCCAGAGGCCCACCTGGTCATCGATGTTGTAGAAATCGACGTGGCAGGCGCGGCCACGATTCCAGCTCATGGGCGCCTGGAACTCCCGGTCATCGAGGAAGACGTGCGCGCCGCCGGAGCCCAAGTGCGCGCGGAACAGGCTGCCCTCGTCCCTGAGCACGAGCTCGACCTCCGCGCGCTCGTCCATGGGCTCGAGCACCACATCGAATCGCAGGTCGTTGACCGCGATCGGCGGCGAGCTGCCGTCGTGGAACTGCCCATGTTCGTCGCGATAGCCATCGGTGACCGTGGCGTTGTAGCGCAGCACCGCCGGCTCGGCCGCCGCGTTCAACAACAGCCCGGTCGGGCCCAGCTCGCCTTGCGAGCCGATCCAGAGGAAACCGCTCCCGCCCGCGGCATCCGGGCGCAGCTCGGCAATCGGCACGAGCAGTCGGTCGAACAGCGCGTGCGGCTTGTGCTCCATCTTGCCGTCGACGTACAGGTCGCCCTCGCGCAGGGCGACGCTCTCGCCCGGCAGCCCGGCCAGCCGCTTGACGCTCTCGGCGGGCTGTGTGGGGTCGCTGTTGGGATCCGGGAACGTCACCAGGTCGTAGCGCGACCAGTGGTTCTGCAGGAGCCCGGCACGCAGCACGAGGACGCAGTCCGGCTCGCCGTCGGGGTCGCTTCCCAAGCAGGGCGCCATGGAGGGAGAGCGCACCTCCGCCACGTCGAGGAAAAAAGCGCGCACCAGGAAGCAGCCGACGAGGGCGGCTGCCAGCCAAAGCCAGACGCCCCGTTTCCGGCGGCGATGGCCTGCCTTGGGGATCAGGCCCTGCTCGACGTTGCACTGTCGCATCAGTTTCAGATGATCGTCTCGATTCCGATCGTTACTTTATGTATCATCGTGGGTTATAGCTGGTGATGTGCTTCGGCACGGCTGCGGGCGCGTGACCGTCATTGCTATAATGCATTGTGTGGCTTGAGGAGCTTCGCCGATGCCAAAGACCCAGGAATCCGCCCTGCTCAAGAACCTGCTCGACGAGTACGACGCGCCGGTGATCGGCGGCGGCGGATGCGCGAGGATCGCACTTCAGTCCGCCGCGGCTCAAGAAGATGCGCCTCGAGGCACGCCGTAGCCATGCGGATCGCGCGCGCGCGGTCCGTTCGATCGACCAGGCGGTCCACCGCGCCATCATTTCGGCCAGTTGCGGCACGTGATCATCCTCGCGCTGCTCAAGCGCCGGCTCACGCACGAGCGGTACCGTTGAAGGCCGCGAGCTCTTGACGCTTGCCGGCGACACCTTCGAGGTGATCCTGAAGTCGGTGACCCTGTTCGACCCCGCTTCGGGCTTGCTCGCGTCCGGAGTCGTCGCCGATGCTGCATCGAGCGAGGGGTCGGACGACGCTGACGCGAGCTTCTTCCGTCGGAGCGAGCCTACCGCCTGATCCTGGCCACCTTCGCGAAGAACCAGCTCGGAGGCGGAGAGCACGCCGCTGCCGTCGAAGGAGCTCCGCATCGCAGCAACATCGCCTACCTCATGGATTTGCGCCGGCTGTGCCTGTCGAACAAGCGCGCCGCGAAGGTGTTCAATTTCGACTACTGGATCACCTCGGCCTCGGTATCTCCGAGTCGGTGAGCTCCTTGAACAAGCAGATCGCCAAGTACGCCGAGCGCATCCGCAACTCCCTGCTCAAGACCAAGCAACCCGAGAAGCTCGCATCGTCGCCTTCCAGAAGGAGCCAGCCCTCGAGCTGGAGGAGGTCCAGATCCCAGGATGCTGCTGTTCCAGGAGCTGCTCGAAGGCAATTCCCATCTGGATGTGCGTGGATCTGTTGAAGCTCGTGGCGCGCAGCGAGGAGGACCTCGTCAAGCGTCGCAAGCTGTTCGGGCCACGCAGCCCCCTCATCAGACACGGTCTCGTGCTCCTCGAGGAGATGGTCCAGGAGAAGCCGCTGACGGCCGAGGTGACGATGCCGGCGTGGGTTGCGGAGAAGCTGCTCGCCGGCAATCAAAACGGGCGCATCGATGCGGACTCGCGCATCCAGTTCCACAAGTACTTGAACCGTCTCGATTCGTCGCAGACGTTCTTCGAGGACATGGAGTCGCAGCCGTAGGCGATCAGCTCTGGGCGGCTCGGCCGGCATGCTGCGCATCGTCGTTGAAGAACAATTGGTGCAGCGTGCGCACGACCCGCGCCACTTCTTCGTTGCGCACCAGGAACTGGACGTTGTTGCGCAGCGCTCCCATGGAGATCATGCGCACGTCGATCTGCAGCTGGCTCAAGCTGCCGAAGATCTCACCCGCCACCCAGACGGCGCCCTTGATCCCGTGGCCGACGACCGAGATCACCGCCAGGTCCTTTTCCACCGACACCTTGGAGAACTGCCCGAGGTCGCGCACCAGCGCCGTGAGGTGCTTGTCGTCGTCGGTGGTGACCGAAACGGACACCTCGGTGGTGGCGATCAGATCGAGCACGACCTCGTGTCGTGCGCACGCATCGAACACGCGTGCCATGAAGCCATGGTCCATCAACATCTTCGTCGACACGATGTTGATGAGCGTCACGTCCTCCTTGTAGACGATGGCGCGCACCACCGGTGCCTTGCGCTCGTTGCTGCCGACGATCAATGTGCCTGGCGACTGCGGATCATTGGTATTCAGCACGCGCACCGGGATGCTGCACTCGGTGGCCGGCTCGATCGTCGAGGGGTGCAGCACTGACGCACCGTAATACGCGAGCTCGGCCGCCTCGTCGAACGTGATCTCGCGCAATGGCCGCGCGTTCGGCACCAACCTCGGATCGCCGGTCATGACGCCGTCGACATCGGTCCAGATCTGGATCTCGGCCGCCCGCACCGCGCGCCCGATCAGGGCGGCCGTGTAGTCGCTGCCATTGCGACCCAGCGTGGTGATGTTGCCCTCCGGGTCCTTGCCGATGTAGCCGGTGATCACCGGGACGTCGCCAATCTGCTCGATCTCGGCCAGGATCCTCGCATCGATGTCCGGCAGCGGCTTCGCCCTGCCGAAGCGGGAGTCGGTGAGCAGGCCGAGGTCGTAGGCATTGACCGCGCGTGCTGGCAATCCTCGCTTGGTGAAATAGGCGGCAATCACCAGCGACGACATGCGCTCGCCGAACGACGCCACGTAGTCGAGCGACCGAGGCGTCAGCTCCTGCACCAGCGCAATCCCGCGCAGCAGATCCGACAGCTCCCGCAGGTGCTCGTCGACCAGCGTCGTCTCGACGTCCAGCTCGCGCATCACCGTGAGGTGCCGGTCGCGCAGCCAGGAGAGGTCCTGCTTGCCCTTGACCGCGTCGCGCGCCAGCTGCAGGAGGTGATCCGTGACGCCGGCGAACGCGGAGACGACCACCACCGGCCGGCGGCTCAATCGATCGCGGACGATGCCCAACACGGTTCGAATGCGCGCGGCATCGCCGACCGATGTGCCGCCGAACTTGAGGACCAGCATGGAGCGCTCCGGGAAGGCGTTCGAATACGAGCAGCGGCATTGTAGCGTCCGGGAGCAACGCGCTCCACGAGCGGTTGCACGCAAAAGCCGCTGCCGCGCCCGAGCCAAGAGCACGCTCGCCTGCGAGCGCTCGAGTTGGGTAAGATGATGGCGCCAACTGCCATCCATGCGAGCACAGGGAGCGCGATGGACCGCGAACAGCTGATCTTCGATTGGAACGTCCAGGGCCAGGTGCCGCCGCGTCCGCGGGTCATCGAGTTCGATGACGAGACCCTGCGCGACGGACTGCAGAGCCCATCGGTCACCGACCCGTCGATCGACGAGAAGATCGCCCTGCTTCACCTCATGGCGAAGGTGGGCATTCGTTACGCCGATATCGGCCTGCCGGGCGCAGGCGGGCAGGTCAACCAGCACGTGATGCTGCTCGCCAAGGAGATCGTGCGCTCGCACATTCCGATCCAGGCGAACTGCGCCGCGCGCACGCTCGTGCAGGACATCGCACCCGTCAAGCACATCACCGCCGAGACCGGGCTGCCGATCGAGGTGTGCATCTTCATCGGCTCGAGCCCGATTCGCCAGTATGCCGAGGACTGGACGCTGGAGCGCATGCTCAGCGTCTCCGAGGAAGCGCTCGCCTACTGCGCGCAGCATCGGTTGCCGGTGATGTACGTCACCGAGGACACCACGCGCGCTCATCCGGAAGCCATCACTCGGCTCTACAAGCTCGCCATCGAGATGGGGGCGCAGCGCGTGTGCGTTTGCGACACGTGCGGGCATGCGACGCCGAACGGAGTGCGCAATCTGGTCGCCTTCGTGAAGCAGCTCGTGACCCGCCTGGGCAAGCCCGTCAAGATCGACTGGCACGGCCACATGGACCGCGGCCTTGGCGTGATCAACTCGATTGCAGCGCTCGAAGCTGGCGCCGACCGCGTGCACGCCACCGCGCTCGGCATTGGTGAGCGCGCCGGCAACACGCCGATGGATCAGCTGCTCGTGAACCTGAAGCTGCTCGATTGGATCGATACCGACCTGCATGCGCTTGGCGACTACTGCCGGCTCGCCGCAAGCGCGTGCGGCGTTGGCATCCCGCACAATTACCCGGTGTTCGGACCGGACGCCTTCGAGACCGCCACCGGGGTTCACGCTGCGGCCGTGATCAAGGCCTTCAAGAAGGGTGATCCGTGGCTGGCCAACCGCGTCTACAGCGGCGTGCCCGCCGATGAGTTCGGCCTGAAGCAATCGATCCGCATCGGCGCAATGAGCGGCAAGTCGAACGTGCTGTTCTGGCTCGAGGAGCACGGCGAGGCCGCGGACGAGGACCTCGTCGCGCTGCTGCTCGATCGCGCCAAGCACTCGCGCCGCCTGCTCACCGACGCCGAGCTCAAGGGACTGGTCGCCGAGCATCGCCGGCAATGACCTCCGGTTCGCGCCGGCGCGTTCTCGCCATCGCCAGCACCGTGCTGGCGATGGCGGTGGCGGCGATCTACCACAACGCCTGCGCCGGCGCGTTCGTCTTCGACAACGCCCCGATCCTCGCTGACTACCGCCTGCGTGATCCGGCCCACCTGCCGCTCATCCTGCTGCGCGACTACTGGTTCGGCTACAGCCCGAGCCGATTGTGGCGGCCGCTCACCACGCTGTCGTACTTCTTGAACTACACGGTGCTCGGCAATCACGGGAACCCGTTCGGCTACCACGTGGTCAACATCGTGCTGCACGCGCTGAACGTCTTGCTGCTCCTGCGCCTGGTCGACAAGCTCGCCGCTGACCGCTGGCTCGCGATCGGCGCCGCCGCATTGTTCGCGGTCCATCCCATCGCCACCGAGTCGGTCACCAACATCGTCGGGCGCGCCGACCTGCTCGCCACCTGCGGCGTGCTCGCCTCGCTGTTGCTTGCCGCCCGCGGCCGCGTCTGGCTGGCGCAGCTGGCGTTCGCTTTCGCATTGCTTGGCAAGGAGAGTGCGGTGGTCGCGCCGGCATGGTGGGCGGCGTGGCTGCTGCTCCAGCCGATGCCAGCGGCGGCGCCGCACTCGCGCGTACGTGCGTGCGTGCGGGGCGTGATCCCCTACGCCATCACGCTCACCCTGTATCTCGCCATGCGCACCTGGGTGCTGCGCGGCATCGCCGAAACCTACCTGCGCGAGGAGAATTTCCTGATCGGCCTGCCGTGGATCACGCAGCGGCTCACGGCCATCAAGGCGTTTTGCATCGGTCTCTCGCGGCTCGTGTTCCCAGCGCGGTTGAGCGCCGACTACTCATTCGACCAGGTGCCTGCGGTGACCTCGCTCTGCGATCCATGGTTGCTCGCCGGCAGCGGCGCGCTGCTCGGCGCGATCCTGCTGCTGCTGCGGGCGCGCGATCCCGTGCTGCGCGGTGCGGTCGCGTTCGCGCTGATCGGCTACCTGCCGGTGAGCAATCTCCTGTTCGTGATCGGCACCGGGCTGGGCGAGCGGCTGTTCTACCTGCCGGCAGTTGGCTTCGTCGTGGTGGTCGCGCTCGCCGTGCGCGGCGTCATCGCCCGGCTGCGCTTCACCGAGAGTCGCCGCGCTGGCGCGGTGCCGATCCTGGCGCTGCTCGCCGCTCGAACCTACGCGCGCAACGGCGTTTGGCTGGACACGCTCACGTTCTGGGAAACGACGGTGCGCGACGCACCGCGCAGCGTGCGTGCCGCGCTCGCGCGGGTGCTGCTGATGCGCGCGAGCGGGGACGTCGGGCGGCCGATCGAGCTGCTCGAGCGCGCGGTCGCGATCGCCCGACGAGGTCGAGACGCGTGCCTCGCTCGGGCTCGCGCTCGCGCCGCCGCGCCGAGCTCCACGCAGTCGCGCGAGACCGTGCTTGCCGCGGCCGACCTGGAGCGAGCCGAGCGCGAGCTCGGTCCGGCGCGCGCCGCCGAGGCGCGTGCGACGCCAGCGCCGGGCGCGGCGTTCTGCGGTTCCGCCGAGCTGGCACGGGCCGAGGCATTCCTGGCGATCGCCAAGCACGATGCCGCGCGCGCCGAGGGGCAGGCGCCGGCGCCGCGCATCGAGTGGTTCCTGCGCAAGGCGGTTGCGCTCGAGCCCGGCTATGCAACGTACTCGCTCGAGCTGGCAGGCCTGTTGCTCGGCATGGGTCGCCCCGAGGACTCGGCGGCCGCCGTGCTGGGGTTGCTCTTGGTCGACCCGAGCCCACCCGAGCTCGCCGCCAAGCTGCTGGCGCAGGCCTATCGCGCCGCTCGGTGCCGGTCGAGGCCTTCTTCGATCTCCAGAACGCGGCATCCGGATGCAGCGCTCGCCGCGCGCAGCGGGCGAGCAGCTCGCCAAGCACGAGCGCATCCTGCAGGCGGCCTTCGCCTCGACGATCCGGTTGCTGCGCGCCGGTTCACGCAGCGACTATGCGGCGCGCATCCTGGCGACCGCGCGCCGCTCGGGCATGGCGACCCCGCTGGTGGAGGCCGCATGGCTGGCGCCGCTCGATTGCGAGCAACCGTGGACTCGCTACGACGAGGTGCCCTGGTCCACGAGATAGGTCATCGCCCGCCGCGCCGTGACGACGGCGTCGTGCGCGTGGCGGGACAGCTCCACCGAGGCGACCCCGCGGAACGGCAGCTCGTCCAGCACCCGCACACATCGCCAACCGGCAGCTCGCCGTCGCCGAAGAAGAAGAGGTGCTCGTGCACGCCGGTGTGCGCGTCGTCGAGATGAACATTGACCAGGTGGCGCGCGGCGCGACGCAGCAGCGGCTCGAACGGCGGCGATTCGGTGACCTGCAGGTGGCCGGCATCGACGGTGAGCCACAGATCGTCGCGGCCGAGAAAATCCTTGAAGGACTCGAACTCTTGCAAGGTCTCGATCACCATCGCCGGTTCGGGCTCGATCGCGAGCATGACGCCGCAGGCACGCGCCGCGTCGAGGATGGGCACCAGCGTCCCCGCGAGACGGCCCCAGGCCGGGTCGCGCCCGGGGTCATCGTCGAGCGCCCCCGACCAGGTGGAGACGACGCGCGCTCCCAGGCGCGCCGCACACTCCACCGCGGTGCGCAGGAACTGCGCGCGCCGCGCTCGTTCGGCAGGCGTGGGCGACACCAGGGTCGGGCGGTGCTTGCGATGCGGATCGAGCAGAAAGCGCGCGACGGTCTCGATCACCACCTCGAGGTCCAGCTCAAGGAACCGCTGGCGCCAGTCGCAGAGCTCGGCCTCCGTGGCGGTGAACGGATTCAAGTGATGGACGTCGAGCGTGAGCGCGATTGCCTTGTAGCCGAGCTCGTGCATGATCTCGGCCGCGTCCTCGAGCCGATGGAACGCGAAGCCGTTGGTGTTGTAGCCAAGGCGATAAGGTCTGGCACTGCCCATGGTCGCCTCAGGCTAGAGCCAGCGCCGCGATCGCGTCAAGCCTCGCGCTCGAACAACGCCAGGTAACCGCCGTCGTCAGTGGTCTCGCCCGGGATCGCGGACCGTTGCGTGACCACTCGAAATGCCGCGTGCTGCGTCACGAACGAGCTCGCGCGGAGCTCGTTCTCCTCGGGCTCGATGCTGCAGGTGCTGTAGAGCATATGCCCGCCGGGCGCCACGAGCGGCGCTGCCGCGTCGAGCAGCTTGCGCTGCAGCTCGACCAGCGAAGCGAGCCGCGCCGGCGAGAATCGCCAGCGCGCTTCCGGCCGGCGCTTGAGCACGCCGGTGTTGGAGCACGGCACGTCGACCAGCACGCTCGCGGCAGGCTGTCGCAACGCGATTGGCCGCGTCGCGTCGACCACCAGCGGGTGGATGCCGCTCAAGCGCAGGCGCCGCACATTCGTGATCACGCGTCGCAAGCGGCGCGCGTCGACGTCGCAGGCGAGAATGCGGGCACGGTCGCCGGTGAATTCCGCCATGTGCGTGGTCTTGCCGCCCGGTGCCGCACACAGATCCACGCACAGCGTGCCCGGCTTGGGATCGAGCAGCGGGATCGCCTGCTGAGCGAACGCGCCTTGCACGGTGAGGTGACCGCTGCGGAAGGCGCGGCTCGCGAGCAAGTCCGATGCGGAGCCCTTGACCTGCAGCGCCACCGGTCCGATCACGTCGCTCGGAATCCCGTCCGTGGCGAGCTCGTTCTGCACTGCGTCGAGCGAGAGGCGCTGGCGATTGACGCGCACGCAGAGCACCGGGCGCTCGTTGCCATGGCGCATGAGCTGCTCGGCGCGATCGCGACCGTGCTGCGCCACCCACCGGCGCACAAGATCCTGGGGATAGGAGTGCACCTCTGCCAGATACGCGATCTCGTTCTCGCCCGGATCGGTGAACACCGCGCGTGAGAAGAACACGACCTTGCCGGTGAGCTGCAAGCGCTTGGTGGGGTTCGCACCACCGCGGTCCAGGGCGGCATCGACCTTGTGCATCTCGCGCGCGATGGTGCGCAGCACGCCGTTCACGAACCGCCGCAAGTGAATCTCCCGCCGCATCAACCCCACGGCGGTCGAGACCGCCGCGAACGGCGGGATTCCGTCGAGGAACAAGAGCTGGTAGAGACCGATGCGCAGCGCCGCGAGCACTGGCCGCTCGAGCTGGTCGAGCCGCGTCTCGGCATACTTGGCCAGGACCGCGTCGAGCGTGCCGCGCTGCCGGAGCACACCATAGGTGACCTCGGTCAAGAAGCGGCGGTCCCGGGTGGACAGATGGTGGCGCTGATCGGCGTCGTCGATCAGCTCCGCCGCGAACACCAGCACCTCGGGATCCTCGAGCTGCTGCAGGATGCGCTGCGCTTCGCGGCGCACATCGAACGGTCGGTGCTTGCGCGGCGTGTACTTGCTCACGTGAGGACTTCGCCCACCTGCATCGGATAGCCGCGCAGGAACTCCGCCGCCGCCAGCGCACCACGACCCTCGCGCATGAGCTCGCGCAGCACCACGGCACCCGATCCGCATGCGACCTCGAGGTTCGGCGCAACCGCGATGATCGTGCCTGGCGGCGAAGGTCGTCCCTCGGTGGCGGTGACTCGCCGCAGCACCAGGCGCCGCGGCTGCTTGCTGGCCGGGCGATGAAAGCAGTATGCACCCGGCCAGGGCGTGAGACCGCGCACCAGACATGCGACCCGCTCGGCGGCGGCGGCGAAGCTGATGTGTCCCTCGTCCTTGGCGAGCTTGCGCGCGCGCGTGGCGCGTGCCTCGTCCTGCTCGACGTGAACCGCGCGGCCCTCGATCAATGCCGGCATCGTCTCGACGAGCAGCCTCGCGCCCAGCATCGCCAGGCGATCGTGCAGCTCGCCGGCGGTCTCGTCGCGGCCGATGGGCGTGGCGGCCTGCGCCACGATCGGGCCCGCGTCCATGCGCGCGGTGATCCGCAAGATCGTCACGCCGGTGGTCGCGAAGCCCGCCATCACCGCCCGCTGAATGGGAGCCGCGCCCCGCAGCAGGGGCAAGAGCGAGCCGTGGATGTTGTAGGCCCCAATGCGCGGTTGCGCGAGCAGCTCGTCGCCGAGCTTCTGTCCGTACGCAACGACGATGAACAGGTCCGGTGCGAGCGCCTGGATCGTGCGCAGGACCTCGGGGCTGGACACGTGCTCCGGTTCGGCAACCTGCAGTGAGGCGGCGTGCGCAAAGGTAGCAACGGGACTGGGCGCCAGCTTCTGGCCGCGACCCGCCGGCCGCGCGGGCTGAGTGATCACCAGCACCGGCGCCAGGCCCGCGTGCACCAAGCTCTGCAGCGGCGGCACGGCGAACGAGGACGTGCCGAAGAACGCGAGCTTCAACGTCCGCCGCCTCTCATCGCGCGGCCTTGCGCGAGATCACAGATTGCCGAGGTGCTTCTGGATGATCTTCTTCAAGTCGTTCACGGTCTTGCCGCCGCCGATCTCGCGATGCACCTCGGCGCCGTTCTTGAAGAACACCAGAGTGGGGATCGCGGTCACGCCGTACTTGACGGCGGTGTCGGGGAAGTCCTGGGTGTTGTGCTTCGCCACCTTCAGCTTGCCGTCGACTTCCTTGGCGAGCGCGTCGATCGCCGGCGCCATCGCCCGGCACGGACCACACCATGGCGCCCAGAAGTCCACCATGACGGGAACCTCGGACTTCAGGCACACTTCCTCGAAGTTCTGATCCGTGAGCTCGACGATGTTGGCACCTGCCATGTCGATCCTCCACATGAGAAGCCGTCGCGGGCTCGAGCCGCATTGCCACGCTGTCGCGATGGACAGCGGCGCACGAGCGTTGCCAGTCTAGTCGTCGGTGGGTAGCGGTTCAAGGAGCGTCGTGGACAGCAGCTCGATCTCGATCTCGCCGAACGGCTCGCGCTGGACCGCGCGGGCCACGCGCTGCTTGATCAGCTCGAGCAGCGCAATGAACAACCCGATCACGTCGCCCCGAGAGGTCACGATCTCGAACAGGTCGCGAAACCGGAGGCGCCCGGCAGCCTTCAGCTTCTCGAACAGCTCCTCGATGTAGAGCCGCAGCGGCCGATCGCCCTGGATGACGCGATTGGACTTGTCCATGCCGGTCTCGCGCATCAGCTGCGCGAACGCGTTCACCAGGTCGAACAGGCCGATCTCCTCGAGCGGCAGCTCGGCGCGTTCCTCGCTGCCGCGCACCTGGAACCGCAGGCTGCGCTCGACCGCGCGCGCCGACAGCTCGCGCGACAGCGTCTTGAACTTCTTGTACTCGAGCAGCTGCTTGATGAGATCGTTCTTCTCGGGATCGAGTTCCTCGTCGAGGTTCACTTCTTCGCGCGGCAGCAGCGAGCGCGCCTTGATCGCCATCAGCGTCGCCGCCATCACCAGGAAGTCGCCCGTCACCTCGATGTCGAGCGACTCGAGCAAGCGCAGGTAGCCCAGGTACTGATCGCAGATGCGCGCGATCGGGATCTCGTGAATCTCCACCTCCTCCTGGTGGATCAAGTGCAGCAGGAGATCCATCGGCCCGGCGAAAACTTCCAGATCGACCTTGTACGCCATCGCTCAAGCACCGCCCGGGATGAGCAGCGAACTGTAGGCATCCAGGAAATGGAAGAACACCTGATACACGGGCCCGAGGATTCCCGAGTAGAACACCAGGATCAGCACCAGGAAGCCATAGCGGTCGAGCTGGAACAGCCAGGCCTGCGCCGGCCGCGGCAGGAAGTAGCCCAGGACGCGCGAGCCGTCGAGCGGCGGCACTGGCAGCATGTTGAAGAACGCAAGGAAGAAGTTGATCAGCACGGCGTGCGTGAGCACCTGGTAGAGCCGCGCGTCGCCCCTCATCAGGCCGACGCGGAACCCGATCTGGATCAACGCCGTGAATCCGATGGCGAGCAGCACGTTCGACACTGGTCCAGCGAGCGCCACCAGCATCGAATCGCGCGCCGGGTTCTTCATGCGAAACGGGTTCACCGGCACCGGCTTGCCGCCGCCGATGATGGGCGCGCCTGAGAGGTAACACGCAAGCGGCAGGATCACCGACAGGAAGGGGTCCATGTGCGCGATCGGATTGAGCGTGAGACGGCCCATGAGCGCTGCGGTGTCGTCGCCGCGCCTGAATGCCATCCAGGCGTGAGCGGCTTCGTGGAAGCTCAAGCTGAACAGCAGCACGATGAACTGTGCCGTGAGCAGCACAGTGTCCTGCCGTTCGAAGATCGTGAGTAGCATCGGCCGCTCCCTCGCGCCGGATCGGTCCGGCTTCGACGTCCTGGATCGAGATGGTTCGTCCCCCACTGTAGGGAGCAACCGCAGCGCTGTCAAAATGACGCCGGCGTGCCGGTCGCGGCCCGCTACTTTCCGCTGCCGGCGCAGTCCCCTATAATCGCCTCGCGGCTTCCCGATCCGAGAGTGAGGCTTTGCTCTGCATGAGACCGTCCGAGAAGCGCGCGCCGTCGCGGCGCCTGGCCGTGAGCGAGGTGCTCGAGCTGTACGCCAGGTCCTTGCTCAGCGTGCTCGACCGGCTCGACACATCGGCGTTCGAGCGCGCCGTCGAGCTGATGCGCGCGTGCCGCGGCATGGTGGTGGTGACCGGCATGGGCAAGGCCGGCATCATTGGCCAGAAGATCTCGGCCACGCTGGCGAGCACCGGCACACGCTCGTTCTATCTGCACCCTGCCGACGCCGTGCACGGTGACCTCGGCCGCGTCCAGCGGGAGGACGTGGTGGTGGCGCTCTCCAACAGCGGCACGTCGCACGAGATCGTGCAGCTGCTCGATCCGCTGAAGCGCATCGGCGCGCCGCTGATCGTGATCACCGGCAACGGTGACTCCGCGCTCACCCAGCATGCCGACGTGGTGCTCTTGTACGGCCGCGTCGACGAGGCTTGCTCCATCGGACTCGTGCCGACGACCAGCACGATGTTGATGCTCGCGATCGGCGACGCGCTCGCCATCGAGATCATGGACCGCCGCCAGTTCTCGCGCGAGGAGTTCGCCATGTTCCACCCGGCCGGTGATCTCGGCCGCAAGCTGCTGCGGGTCGATCAGGTGATGCGCCGCGGCGAGGAGAATCCGACCATTGCGATCGACGCTTCCGTGCCCGAAGCGCTGGCGGTCATGACCACGACCAAGGGCAAGCCCGGCGCGGTGTCGGTGATCAACCGCGATGGCACGCTGGCCGGCATCTACACGGACGGCGATTTCCGCCGCAACATGAATCAAGCGGTCGCGAGCGGCGACCTGTCGATCCTGAGCGCGCCCATCTTGCAGGTGATGACCAGGACGCCCAAGACCATTGGTCCCGAGCGCCTTGCCTCCGAGGCAATGCGGCTGCTGCGCGAGCACCGGATCGATCAGGTGCCGGTGGTCGACGAACACGCCCGGGCCATTGGCCTGCTCGACGTTCAAGATCTCTTGGACATCGGCATCGCGTGAGCGATGCGAGCCGATCAGGAGCATTCGCTTGCCGTTGAACGACATCGGTCTGTTTGCGTTCGACGTGGACGGCGTGCTCACCAACGGCGTGATTGCGTTCACGCCGGATCACGAAGAGCTCAAGGCGTTTCACGTGCACGACGGGATCGCACTCAAGTGGCTCGAGAGCTCGGGAATCCGCGTCGCGCTGGTGACCGCGCGGCGATCTCGGGTGGTGGACCAGCGCGCGCGCGAGCTCAACCTGTCGCGGCTGCTCGCGGGTCAGGACGACAAGCTGCTCGCCCTCACCCAGCTGGCTCGTGAGTTCACCATCGACCTCGCGCGCATCGCCTACATGGGCGACGACCTGCCCGATCTGCCGGCGCTGATGCGCGCCGGCTACTCGTTCACCGTGCCCGATGCACCAGCCGAGGTGCGTTCGCGCGTGCACTACGTCACCGAGCACCACGGCGGCGGCGGCGCCGTGCGCGAGGCGGCCGAGCTGGTGTTGAAGGCGCGCGGCCTCTGGGACGGTGTCGTCGCCCGCTACCTGAGCGCGGAAAGGTCGCCTGCATGAGCTTCCCGGTCAAGCGCATCCTGCTGTTCCTGCTGCCGTTCAGCGCCGGCGTGGGCGTGCTGTTCGTCGTCGTCGGCACGCAAGACCTGATCTCGCCATTGCCCAAGCTCGGGCCATCTGCGGACCCGCGCGCCGACGAGTCGCAGCCGGCATCGGCGCTGGGCGCGACGCTCAGCGGGCCGGCAACGATGAAGGGCGTGAGCTTCATCGAGCCGAAGACGCTCACCGACGGCACCCAGGTCACCCACTACAAGGTGCGCCTCGGCAAGGCGCAGATCCACAAGCTCAGTCCGAGCCTTTCCGACCTGAGCGACGCCACCGGGGCACTGTCGGAGAATCCGGAGCTGACGCTCTACAACCAGAAACCGCCGCCCGAGGAACGCGCCCTCGCGAACGTCACGGCGCGCTGGGGTCGTGGTGTGCCCTACGAGCGCAAGGAGAACGATGCGAGCAGCGAGGCGCGCCTGCGCGAGATTCAGTTCCAGGACCACGTGCTGGCCAGGATCTTCGACCTGACCGGCAACGACTTCCTGGTGGCGACCGAGTCGCTGCGCGTGATGCAGGTGAGCCCGAATCCAAACGAGCCGAAGTTCGAGGTCACCTCCGACGTGCACGTGGTGCTCACCAAGGAGCACGGCGGCCTGCATGTGGATGCGGAAGGATTCGTGTTCCAGGTGGCGCTCGGTCTGCTCGCGTTGCAGCCGCCGGTGCACGCGGAGGGCGTGGACTTCACGCTGCCGGCCATCGATTCGAGCGCGCCGCACGCCACCAAGCTCGCGGCCGTGCCGGTGATGATCGACTGCAAGGGCAAGGCGTTCTTCCATCGTGTCGACGATGACGCCGCGCCTTCCGCGGCATCGACCGACGTCCTGCCGTTCCGGGCCGGCTCGCTCGTGTTCCACGACGACGTGGTGGTGCGGCAGGGTGAGGACTGGTGGCGCGGCGATCGTCTGAGAGTGAACCTCCGATCGATGCAGAAGCCCGGTGCCGAGACCGAGTCGCTGCAGCCGGCGAAGTGCATGATGGAGTCGAGCACCGCACCGGTTCTGTTCGATGTGCACGGGTTCGCCGGCGAATGCCAGTCGTTGCAATGGACCGCGGCCGAGCACGACGTCGTGCTCGCTGGTCCCTGCCGCATTTCGGGCCGCTCGTTCCCGGCGCTCGCCGAAAACGCCGCGGCCGGCGAGGTCACCTCGCTCGTCCTGCGCGCCAGGGACCGCGCCGTCTGGCATGCGAACGACGACGCCACCGCCACGGTCACGCTGATCGGCGACGCACGCATCGAGGACGCGGACGCGAACCCGCTCCTGCGAGGCGCAGAGATCGTCTTCCACCTGCGCCGCGATACCGACGCGAGCGGCGCCGAGGCGTGGCATCCGACCTCGATCGTGGCGGACGGCAGAGCCGTGCTCGACCATGCAGCGACGCACATCGCCGGCACCCGGGTGCTGCTGCGAGAGCGATCGGCGAGCGGCGCTGGCCAGGGCTTTGACCTGAGCGTGCTGGACGTCACCGAGGCGACCCTCGAGTTGCCGGACGCCGCCGGCGCGCCGGCGCGCATCTTCCGGCTGACGCCGCTCGCGGCCGGTGTTGCCATGACCCGCGCCGACGGCACGGTGACCGTGACCGGACGCGCGATCGTGCGCATGCCCGTGGACGGCGGCGGACCGCGACCTCACCGCGGATCAACTCATCCTGCCAGAGGCGACCAGTGAGGGTGCCGCGCAGCGCTTGACCGCACGCGGCACGGTCATCTTGAACGACCCGACGCAGGGTGTGCACCTCACCAGCGAGCTTGCTGCTGCCGCTGCAAGGGAGCACGCAGCCAGCCGAGGCAACCGGCGCGCCGGTTCACCTCGAGGTGCCGATGCAGGGCGGCACCGCACAGATCGACGCACCGCGCCTGGAGATCGATCAGCTCGCTGGCAAGCTCGTCGCCCACGATGGCGCCCTCCTGCGGCTGCCGGCCGCAACGCTGAAGACCTTGCTGGCGAGCCCGATGGCGCACGGCGCTGGCGCGGCCGGCGAGGCGCTGCTGCACGCCGAGGTGATCACGATCACCGGCCGCAACGAGGGTGGCTCGTTCCAAGCCCGCACGCTCACGGCATGCGGTGCCGCGGAGGTCGCGTCGCGGGATCTGACGGCGCTCGGCGACACGCTCGATCTCGATCTCGAGCAGCGCACCGGCATGCTCGTCGGTTCGGCGCTGTGCCTGGCACAGGTGCTGGCGAAGTCGATCGATGGGCGGCCACTGCAAACCCTGCTTGCGCCATTGATCCTGCTCGAAGATTCTGGCAAAGCTCTGCGGGCGCCGCATGACGGCGTGGTGTGGATGTGGTCGGACCTGCCGAGCGAGGCCCCGTCGGATCGCACCGACCTGCCCCCGCCGGATCCCGATGCGCTGGAGCGCGAGAGCGGTGCCCGTTATGGCCGGATGTCCGCCCGCAACGAGCTCCTGATACGCGAGGAGCGGATCACGGCGCGCGACGACGTGTACGTGCATCTGGTGGAGGCGGGTCCCGCGCGCGCCAAGGAGTACCACATCCGCTGTGACGCGGCCGATGCCGACCTGGTCCGTCGGCGCGATGCCGAGGGGCGCGACCTGGCGGGTATCGAGCAGATCGTGGCGATGGGTTCGGTCAGGCTGCAGTCCACCGAGATCAAGGGACGTTCGGACGTCTTGACGCTGAGCTTCCGATCTGGACAGGACGGCAAGAGCGAGCTGCAGACCCTGTTTGCCGAAGGGAGGGGACGGCCCTGCTGGATCGAGCACCTTGGACGCGAGATGTTCACCAAGAGCGTCCTCTTCAATCGCATCACGCAAGCGCTGCAAGGGGACGACCTCAGGTTGGTTGGCTCCTCGCCCTGACGCTCGCGGCCGCCGGCGGCGTGGGCCGCGCGCAAGAGGCGAGGCCGCGAGCGGCGCAGCCGCCGGAGGAAGCGCCGCCACCTGTCATCACCGCGCGTCACTACAAGGGTGAACGAGACGGCCCGCTCTACATGCTGATCCTGTGGGGCGGCTTCAAGATCCGCTTCACGAGCGCCGCGGCGCCCGCAGCGCCACCCGGGCATCCGGCGCCGCAACCCACGGCGGCGGCGCACGCTGCCGATCAAACGCCACCAGCCGCGGCGCCGCTGAGCGCGCTGCCATTCCAGGAGCTCGAGGGCGAGACGGCCGTGGTGTGGATCGACGAGAGCGACCTGCGCGACGACTTGCGCCGCGATTCACCGCGCGACCCGGCCGAACAGCGATCGCCGCTCGAGTACCTCACCGGCTCGCGCAGCCTGCGCGAGTTCTACGCCGAAGGCGGCGTGCGCTTCGTCCAGGGTGAGCAGATCGTGATGGCCGAGCGGCTCTACTTCAACTTCCGCGAGGGCCATGGCCTGATGGAGGAAGCGGAGGTACGTTCGAACGTCGCCTTCCGCGGGATTCCCGGTGAAGTCGTGCTGCGGGCGCGCGAGATGCGCATGATCCAGCCGAAGCTGATGCGCGCCACGGATGCGCAGTTCACGAGCTGCCCCTATGGCCGACCGCACTACCATGTGCACTCCGATCAGCTCGACTACGAAGGCTCGCTCCTGGAGGGCTCGTCCGGCGTGATCGACGCGTCGGGCAACCGCGTGGTGGTGGGCGACACCACCGTGACCCCGCTGCCGCCTTTGCGCTGGCAGGTCAACGGCGAGCCGCCCTTGCCGATTCGCTCGGTATCGCTCGGCAGCTCGTCGCGCTTCGGCGGCTTCGCGCTCATTCGCTGGGGCGGCGACATCTCGCACTGGTTCGAGACCGAGAACGACGAGCAGCGCAAGCGCGACCCGCACGCTGCCGCACCGTTTCACGGCGAATGGCTGGTCGACACCAACTACTACTCGGCGCGCGGGTTCGGCAGCGGCGTGGGGTTCGAGTACGAGAAGCCAGAGCAATACCTGGGCAAGCTCTACACCTTCTACATCAAGGACCGACAACAGTTCGACCGCGACAACACGCTGGTGGAGAACAACGATCGCGGCTGGGTGTCGACCCAGAACCGGTTCTTACTGCCGGAGCGCTTCCAGCTCGATGCCGAGCTGTCCTACTTGAGCGAGAAGCACCTCCTGAACGAGTACTTCGAGAAGGTTGCCAAGGAGGAGAAGGAACAGGAGACCTACCTCTACCTGAAGAAGCTCTGGACCCGGCAAGGTGCGACGCTGCTCGGCCGCTGGCGCTTGAACGAGTTCGACTCGCAGACCGAGTACCTGCCGCGCGCTGCATTCCGCTCGATCGGTGAACCAGTGGTGGAGATCCCGTTCCTCAGCGATGCGCTGCCGGACGGTGCCTTCCTCTATCACACGAACTTCTCCGAGATCTCGAATGCGCGCCGGCGTGCGTCGGATCAGCTCGCCGGCACCAAGTTCGACTTCACCGATGAGCGGGTCGTGCGCGCCGACACGGTCGACGCCTTCACGCTCCCGTTCGACTTCGGCCCGTATGGCCTGATGCCTTTCTACGAGAACCGTGTGAGCTACTTCAGCCGCACCGTCGATCAGGGTGGCGCGTGGCGTTATGCCGGCACGGTGGGCTCCGGCCTGTCGACGCAGTTCCACCACGTGTACGAGTGGCGAAGCGAGGCGCTCGGCCTCGATGGCGTGCGGCACATTGCGATCCCGGAGGTCGCGTACACGAATACCTGGGCAACCACGGTCACCCCGAACGAGCTGTTCGCCATCGATGGCCTCGAGGACGTGAACAGGCTGGAGGAGTTCCAGCTGCGCCTGGATCAGCGCCTGCAAACGCGCACCACCACCAAGCCCGTGGAGGTGCGCGACTTCCTGCGCTTCTTGATGGAGCAACCGATCTTTCCTGACGAGCGCCGGGACAACGCCGGACACACGCTCGGGCCGCTGCACAGCGAGCTGAGCGTGAACACATTGATCCAGGAGTTTCCGTTCCGCAACCTGCGCGTCTTCGGTGAGACCGACTACGACTGGAACGAGCACACGTTCGCCACCGCCGGCCTCGGCATGGGAACGGAGCCGGCCGAAAACCTGAGCCTCGCGCTGTCGTACCGGGTGCTGCGCGGCATCTCACGGGTGGCGACCGGCGAAGTGAGCTACCGGTTCTCGCCCAAATGGGAGCTTGCGCTCCTGGAACAGCACGACCTCGGCCTGAACTTGATCCAGCAACGCGACGTGACGCTGCGCCGGTTCTTCCACGACTTCGTCACCGAGGTGACCTACTCCGTGGACCAGGGCAAGGGCGACCGCGGGGTGGCGCTGTCGCTCACCCCGCTCTTCCTCTGGCGGGATCGCAGCCGCGGCGCCTTCCTCAGCGATCAGCGGCCGCTGTTCACGCCGGATCTGGGTCCGTAGCCCTGGCCAGCGTCGCGCGAGAAGGGTTGTTAGTCGTGCGCCGCTCAGCGTCCTAGAATGGCGAACCAACCGGCTGTCCGATCCCGCGGGCACATGGCTCGTGGTGTGCGTGACATCCACCCGGCTCGAAGGATGGCAACCATGATTCCCGGTCCCTCGCTCCTCTTCTTCCAGAACATCGGGCCCACCGAGATGCTCATGATCCTGGTCGTGGCGCTGCTGGTGTTCGGCGGCAGGCTGCCGCAGGTGGCGCGCAATCTCGGCAAGAGCTTCGTCGAGTTCAAGAAGGGGCTGCGCGACATCAACGAAGACCTGCGCTCGGAGCTCGATCCCAACCGCCCGTCACCGCCGCGCCAGATCAACCACAACATCAAGCCACCCGAGCAGCCGACGGTTCCTGCCGATGCGCCCAAGGCGGCCACGCCTCCGGCCACCGAGCCGGTCGAGCAAGCTCCAGCTCAACCGCCGAACAGCTGATCGAGTCGCGCCTCGGCCTCCTTCGCGACCATCCCCAGGGGGAAGTGCTCGTCGAGGCAGCGGCCGATCTCGGAGGGCAGTGCGAGGTAGAGCGACACCTCGTAGCCGGTGGTCTTCTCGATCTCCTCGAGCGTCGACGGCTCCAGGTCGCCGGCGCACGCGATCACCAGCGTCTTCTCGAACAGATCCATCGCCACGATCCGGTGCTGGTGCAGGAACAGGTGCGGCAGGAGACCAGACACTTCCTTCGGCACGGCGTAGCGCGTGGGGTACAAGAACGGCATGTGCAGGTGCTTGACGAGCACCTTCATGAGCTCCCATTCGGTGATGTCTGCGACCCGCAGCGCGATCTCGCTGAACGGCTCGCCATGGGCTTCTCGCTCGGCGCGGATCTCGTCGAGTTGATCCTGGGAGATCATTCCCTCCTCGAGGAGGATGCGATCGATGGGGCGCTCGCGGATCTTGTGGATGTTGCGCATGGTCTCGTCTAGCCAATCGAAGAAGACGGCGCGCCTGTTTCGCTGGCGCGCTCCGTGAATCTGATCGGCTCGTTGCCGGGTGACCTTGACGATGGACTGCGCTGCGCAGCTATCAGACGTCGAGATTCCGGACATCGAGAGCGTGCTTCTCGATGAAATCCCGCCTTGGCTCGACGCCGGTGCCCATGAGGATCGTGAAGATGCGATCCGCCTCGACGCCATCCTCGAGCCGAACGCGATACAGCGTGCGCCGCTCCGGGTCCATCGTCGACACCCAGAGTTGCTCTGGGTTCATCTCGCCGAGGCCCTTGTAGCGCTGGATGTCGATGTCCTTCTGGCCGACGGTCTGCACGTGCTCCACCGCCTGGCGCAGGTTGCCCGTCTGCAGCTTCTGGCCCGGGAAGCGGATCTCGAACCTGGGCTCGGGTGGCTCGCCCACGCAGCTCGCGGCGTCGAAGCCCATGCGCGCGAGCTCGCTCAACGCATTCTGGATCTCCGAGCCGGTGTGGAACTCGAACACGACGATGTCGTGTCCCGGCTTGCGCTGCTCCAGCGAGACCAGCGGTTCTTCGCCTTTCCGCGTGCGCACTTCGTCGATCAAGCGATCGAGGTTCTCCACGTCGAAGATGTAGCGCTCGCCGGCCCCGGGCAGCTCGACGCGGAATTGCGGCAGGCGGCCCGTGGTTGGATCAGCGGCGTGCAAGTACCCGAGCAGGCTCACGCCCTTGCGTTCCTGCGTCACCGATGCGCCCTCTTGACCGAGGGTCATGACGTGCTTGAGCAGGTCGACGAGCTCGGGTCCGCGAAAGGTTTGCGGCTTGCTCAGATCCTCGAGCTCGGCTCCCTCGACGCCGAAGCGCAGCAGCGCCGACGTCTTGTCACGGTCCGAGTGAATGTAGCTCTCCTGCTTGCCCTTCTTGATGCGATACAGCGGCGGTGCCGCGACGTACACGTGGCCGTTCTCGATCAGCTGCGTCATCTGCCGGTAGAAGAACGTGAGCAGCAGCGTGCGAATGTGCGAGCCGTCGACGTCGGCGTCGGTCATGATGATGACCTTGCCGTAGCGCAGCCGACCGATGTCGAAATCATCGGTGCCGATGCCCGTGCCGAGAGCCGTGACGATGGTCTGGATTTCCTGGTGCGACAGCATCTTGTCGACGCGCGCCTTCTCGACGTTCAAGATCTTGCCGCGCAGCGGCAAGATCGCCTGGTGCCGGCGGTCGCGCGCTTGCTTGGCCGAGCCGCCGGCCGAGTCTCCCTCGACCAGGAAGATCTCGGTCTCGTCACGGTCGCGGCTCTGGCAGTCGGCGAGCTTCCCGGGAAGATTGCCGCTGGCCAGCGCCCCCTTGCGACGCACGAGGTCGCGTTGCTTGCGTGCTGCCTCGCGTGCGCGCATCGCCAGCAAGGCCTTGTTGACGATGCCGCGTGCGGCCGTGGGGTGCTCCTCGAGGTAGGTCGCGAGCTGCTCGCCAACCACCGTCTCGACGACGCTCTGTACCTCGCGGTTGCCGAGCTTGATCTTGGTCTGGCTCTCGAACTGCGGCTCAGGCACCATCATGCTGATGACCGCCGCCAAGCCCTCGCGAAAGTCCTCGCCGCCCGGCAACGTATCGTCCTTGATCAACCCGGTGCGCTTCGAGTAGTTGTTGAGCGAGCGCGTGAGCGCCGCACGGAAGCCGGAAAGGTGTGTGCCGCCCTCGACCGTGTTGATGTTGTTGACGAAGCTGTACACGTCCTCGCGGTAGCCGTCGTTGTACTGGAACGCGACCTCGATCACGTAGCCGTCCACTTCCCGCTTGAAGTGGATCACGTCGGGATGGACGAGTTCCTTGTTCTTGTTGAGCAGCTCGACGAAGGCGACGATGCCGCCCGGATAGGAGAACGTCTCGCTGCGGTCCTTGCGCTCATCCTCGATCGTGACGGCGAGGCCGTAGGAACCCATCAAGAATGCCGTTTCGCGGAAGCGCTTGGCGAGAACCTCGTACGCGATCTCGGTCACCGGGAAGATCTGTGGATCGGGGTGGAAGGTGACCTTCGTGCCGCGGCCCTCGGTGCGGCCGATCTCGCGCAGCTCGGTGGCCTTCTCGCCGCGACGGAAGATCTGGTGGTAGATCTTGCCGTTGCGCTTGACCTCGACCTCGAGCGTCTCCGAAAGCGCGTTGACGACCGAGACGCCGACGCCGTGCAAACCGCCGGATACCGCATACGACTTCTTGTCGAACTTGCCGCCTGCATGCAGCTTGCACATGACGATCTCGACACCCGGCACACCCTCCTCCGCATGGATGTCGACCGGAATGCCTCGACCGTCGTCCTCGACGGTCACCGAGTTGTCCGGGTGGATGGTCACGCTGATGTTCTTGCAGTGACCGGCGAGCGCCTCGTCCACGGAGTTGTCGAAGACCTCGAACACGCAGTGATGCAGCCCCCGCTCGCTGGTATCGCCGATGTACATCGCCGGCCGCCGGCGTACCGCCTCGAGCCCTTCCAGGACCTGGATCGACGATGCGTCGTAGGCGGCCGCCGCAGGCTGCTTCGGGGTGTTGTCGTTGCTATCCATCTCGGCTCCGCTGCTCGTGCCTCGCTGTCAATGAATCCATCCTCCGTTGCCTCGTGTCGTCTATGTCGAGCCCGATTGGAACCGCAGCGTGCGAAGCTTCCGCAGGGGTGGTTGCTGGCGAAGGGCATCGATCAAGCGCGTCTTGTGGAAGTTGTTGAGCTCGAACAGCAACGAGGACGACTGCACCTCCACGATCAGCACGTCATCCTTCAACATCATCACTCGCGTCGCGCTGCTCCATGCCGGGCCGCTCACCTCCGCCCAGATCCGGTGGAGCTGATCCGTCTCGAGCGGACCGACGATGGCGCGCTTGGCGAACAGCTGCGCAATCACATCACCGAGGCGCTGCGGCCCCCCCCGCCCGCGCTCGGTCATGGTCCCTCGATGGGCATCACGACGTACAGGTAGTCCTCGTCGGGTCGCCAGAACACCGGCGTCTCCGCCCGACCGAAGCTCACCTGGATGTTCTCGGTGAGCGGCAGCTTCAGGAACTCGAGCATGAAGTCCGGATTGACGCTCACATCCTGGTCGGGTCCCTGATACTCGAGCGCGATGCGTGCCTTCGCCTCGCCGCTGCCCTCCTCGCGAGCGGACACCTCGAGCGTGCCGCGGTGGAACGACAGCTTCACCGCACGCGAGTCGGTGCCCAGCACGACGGCGGCGCGGCGGATCGCCGCCAGCAGCTCTTCGCGCACGACGCCCGCCTTCTGAGCATGCTGCTGTGCGAGCACCTCCTGGAAGTCCGGGAACTCTCCCTCCAGCACGCGCGCGGTGACGTCGGCATGCGGTGTCCGCAGCGCGACCAGCGACGCATCGAGGCGAAGCCCGACGCTTTCGCCCAAGCCGGCCAGACTCTTGCGGAACATCGCCAGTCCCTTGAGCGGCACGATCGCCTGCCGTGGCGGGATCCTTCCGGCCTTGATCTGGTGCTTCGCGAGCGCGAGGCGGCGGCCGTCGGTCGCCACGGCCGTGATCGTCTCCCCATCCCAGGTCAGCAGCGCGCCGTTGACTGCGTAGCGCCCAAGCTCGCGTGCTGCCGCCAGCTCGACTCGCTCGATCAGACACGCGAGCGCCGGCGCTCCGACCTCGAGGAAGTCGAGCGGTTCGAACGCGGGCAGTTGCGGAAACCCCTCGGGCTCATCGCCGAACAAGCGGAAATCGCCATCCTGACTGGCGATGACGGTCGTGCGGCCGTCCGCCTTCACCTCGATCCGGTCCGCGGCCAGCTCGCGCACGATCGCTTGCACCTTGGCCGCCGACACGACTACCGTTCCGGCTCCTTCACGACCGCTTCGCCATCCTCGCTGCCGGCACTTGCCATGCGCACCGCCACGCCGATATCCAGATCCGTTCCAACCACGTCGATTCCCTGTTCCGTGGCGGTGATCTTGAGATCTTGCAGGATTGGTTTCGACGAGCGGCTGGGTGCTACTGATCCGGCGAGGGTGAGGGCTTCCAGGAACGGTTTGCGAGCTACCAAGAACCTCATCGACGTTCCTACCTCTCTCTGGTTTTGAGAGCAACATTATAGTTCAAACTCATCATCCCAGAAAGGTCGATCAGATTCTGATCAGGGCGGCGCGAAGCACGTGTTTGGTGGGCCAATCCAAGGGGAGGCGCGGCCGCTGAGGCGGTGGAAAGCGCTGCACAAGAGCTGACGGAAGGAGCGTGTTGTCCCCGTTGTGTCGGCGGCTGGCGCCGCCAATCTGGAAAGATGAGGAGAACGAGCCGGTGTGATCAAGCGCATGCGGACGGCTTGTTCACGGTTGATCGATCAGAGAGCACACGAGTGGTTGGGCTTCGGCTCGTCGGCGCACGGGCAGCCGTTCGAATTCGTGGGGATGAAAAGCGACACGACCCGCAGCAGGATCCTGCTGCGGGTCGTGCGTCGTTTGAAGCCAGCGGCGGCGAGGCTACTTGCCCAGATCGTTGGAGAGGCGCGAGAGCAGCTCGCGCAAGCTTGGGTCCTTCTCCATCTCGCAGCGGACCTTGTCGGCCCCATACAAGACGGTGGTGTGGTCGCGCCCGCCGAAGTGCCCGCCGATCTCCTCGAGCGAGAGCGTCGTGTGCTCACGCGCGAGGTACATCGCAATCTGGCGTGGAAACGCCAGCGAGTGGGTGCGTTTCTTCGACTGCAGATCCGACAGCTTGACGCCAAAGCGCTTGGTGACGGCGCGAACGATGTCGTGAATCGTGATGCTCGTGGTCTGCGACCGGGAGAAGTCGCGCAAGGCTTCGCGGGCGAGATCGAGGTCGATGTCGCGGCCCATCAGGGAAGCGCAGCCGAGCAGCTTGGTGACCGCGCCCTCGAGCTCGCGCACGTTGGTGGTCACGCGATCGGCCACGAAGTGGCACACCTCGTCGGTCAGCTCGTAGCCGCGGATCTTGGCCTTGCGACTCACGATCGCCACGCGCGTCTCGAAGTCTGGAGGCTCCATGGCCGTGACCAGGCCCCATTTGAACCGCGAGACCAGACGATCCTCCATGTTGGGGATGTCGCGCGGTGGGCAATCGCTGGACAGGATGATCTGCTTGCCGGCCTGGAACAGGGCCGTGAAGGTGTGGAAGAACTCCTCCTGCGTTCGCTCCTTGTTGGCGAGGAAGTGGACGTCGTCGATGACGAGCACGTCGGCATGCCGGTAGCGTGTGCGGAAGCTCTCGAGCGCGCCGTGCTCGACCGCAGAGATGAAGTGGTTGACGAACGTCTCGCAGGACAGGTACAGGATGCGCGCTGGCCGCCGCCCGGTACCGGCCACGTGGCAGATCGCTTGCAGGAGGTGCGTCTTGCCGAGACCGACGGCACCGTGCAGGAAGAACGGATTGTACGTGGTACCAGGGTTTGCGGAGACGGCCAGGGCAGCGGCATGCGACAGCTGATTGCCCGGGCCGACGACGAAGTTCTCGAAGGTGTAGGCGGGGTTGAGGACGAGGTCGCTCTTCGGGAACAGCTCCGGCGCTGCCGGCATCGGCAACGCGGCGGTGGAAGGGAACGGCGGTGCCACGGGTGCGTCGACCGGTGCCGGCGCGAGGCGCGGATCCACGAGCAGCGAGATGGTGGGCGAAGCTCGCAGGACGTGGCTGACCGCGCGATTGATCACGTCGAGGTAGTGATGCTTGATCCAGTCGCGGAGGAAGGCGTTCGGCAGAGCCAGCACCAGACGCGATTGACCCAGCTCGACGACACGCATCTCCTTGAACCAGGTTTCGAACTGTTGCGCCGACACGAGCTCACGAATGTGGTCGAGGACAATCTTCCATTGGGTCAGAGTCTCCGCAGACTCAGACATGACGTCCCCCTCCTCGCTGCAAACGAAGTCCTTCCGCCGACGAAGCTGTTCGGCCGAAGTCGTTCGACGCGGTCGTGTTTCTTGGACGAAAAGGTAGTCGTGTGGAAGGTCTGGTACTTCTTGCCCCCCGTGCGGGCGAGGGGGCCTTTATAATCACGACGTCGAGAGATGGTCAAAAGGAATTTTCGTCGCGCACCACCCGCTCCAGACTAAGGTCTCTCGCGTCGAAGACTTGCGAGCTTTTTGAGAATCACGAGCGACTGCGTGCGCGGCGAACCAGTTGCTCGCGCGCGACTCACGAGCGTGATTCGCGCGGCGCATGCAGCCGCAACTCGCGCACCGTTCTCGCGAGAGTGCGCGCGCAGCTCAGCACGTCGTCCGCGGACGTCCCGCGACCCATCGAGATGCGGATCGCCGAGCGCGCATGCGCGCCTGAGCCGATCGCGTTCAACACCGGCGACGGCAGGTTCGCGCCGGTCGAGCACGCGGCGCCGGTGGAGATGGCGATGCCCTGCAGGTCCAGCGCGGCCACCAGCGCCATGGCATCCAGCCCGGGAAACACGAGGTGGAGGGTGTTGGCCACGCACACCGCCGTCCCAGCGGTGATCACGCACCCCACGGCGCGGAGCTCCTCGCACAGGAGCGCGCGCAGCTGCTCGAGGCGAGCTTGCTCGGCCTGGCGATCGTCGCTCGCGAGCTGTGCGGCGCGCGCAAAGCCCACCGCGAGCGCCACGGGCTCGGTTCCGGGGCGCAGGCCCAGCTCCTGGCTGCCGCCCACGAGCGGGGCCGCGATCGGCGTCCCCGATCGGACGTACAGCGCGCCGATGCCCGGTGGTCCACCCACCTTGTGAGCCGAGAGGGTGAGCAAGCTCACACCCAGCGCGCGCACGTCGACATCGAGCTTGCCAAGGGCTTGCACGGCATCGCAAAGCAGGGGAATGCCCCGCGCCGCGAGCGCCGAGGCGAGCGCCGCGACCGGCTGGATCGTCCCGACCTCGTTGTTCACGAGTTGCAACACAACCAGAGCGGTGTCGGAACGCACGCGGTCGAGCACGCCATCGACGGGTGTCACGGCCTGATGGTCGACCGGTGCCACGTCGAGCGACCAGAGCTCGCGCAGCGGCGAGTCGGTGAGCATCTTGAGCAGGGAGGCATGTTCGATGGCGGAGGTGACGACGTGGGCCTTCCGCTGGCGGCGGGCCGCCAGCAGCGCGGCCAAGAGCCCCAGATGATTGGCCTCGGTGCCGCCGGACGTGAACAGGATCTCGTCGCGCTCCGCGCCGAGCACGATCGCGAGCTGCTGGCGCGCCTCCTGCAGCGCATGACGTGCGGCGCGCCCCTCCTGGTACGGAGTGGACGCGTTGCCGAAGCCTCGCGCTTGACACGCGCGCATCGCCTCGGCCGCTTCGCTGCGCAGCGGGGCGGTGGCGTTGTAGTCGAGGTAGATGCGCCGCGTCATGGACAGCGACCCGCGGCGGATCAGGGCAAGCCTCGAGAGCATCGCGGTAGAGGTTCTCGTAGGCGCTGAGCACGCGTTCGATCGCGAACCGCTCGACGGCGACCTGCCGGGCGCGGCTGCCGAAGGAACGGCGCAGCTGCTCGTCATGCAGTAGCTCCATGGTGCGGGCCGCGAGCGAGGCCACGCCGCCGAAGCGCACCAGATAGCCGGTCTCGCCGCTCGTCACCACCTCGCTCAGACCACCGACGTTGTATGCCACAACCGGCACGCCGCATGCCATCGCCTCGAGCGCGCTCAGCCCGAAGCTCTCCATCTCGCTCGACATCATGAACACATCCGAGAAAGCGAGGATGTCTTGCACGTCGTCGAGCGCGCCGAGGAAGATCACCTTCTCGTCGAGCGCGAGCTCGTGCACCAGGCCGCGCACCTCCTCGATGTCCGGACAGTCGCCCACGAGCACCAGCACCGACGGGATCTCGGCAGCGATGCGGCTGAACGCCTGCACGGTATCCTGCACGCGCTTCACCGCGCGGAAGTTCGACACGTGCACGATCACCTTGGTGCCGCTGGGCAGGAACGACGGGCGTTCGCCGTTGGGCTGCGGCCGGAATCGTTGCGTGTCGACAAAGTTCGGGATGACCGTGATCGCCTTGTCGACGCCGAAGATGCGTAGCGTGTCGTTCTTCAAGCTCTCCGAGACCGCGACCACGCGGTCGGAGTTCTGGATGCCGAAGCGGGTCACCTCGCGGTACGCGCGGCCGCTGCCGACCAGCGTGATGTCGGTGCCGTGCAAGGTGGTCACGATGCGAACTTGATGCTCCGGCAGCATCTGCCGCGCGAGGTACGCGCTGATCGCGTGCGGAATCGCGTAGTGCACGTGCAGGATGTCGAGGCTGACGTCGTCGATGACCTCCATCATCTTGGACGCGAGCGCGAGGTCGTAGGGTGGGTACTTGAACAAGGGGTAGGTGGTGACCTCGACCAGGTGGCAGTAAACGCGCGGGCGGTAGATCGACAGCCGCGGTGGCCGTGAGTAGGCGAGGAAGTGCACTTCATGGCCATGGTCCGCGAGCGCATGGCCGAGCTCCGTTGCGACCACGCCGCTGCCACCATACGTGGGGTAGCAGGCGATGCCGATCTTCAAGGGGCGGTTGGCGGTACTGGTCATGACGGAGGCTCTCTCGGGCTGAGCACGCCGAGCGGAGTGGCAAGTGGCACGACGCCCTCGAAGCGGAACGGCTCGCCATGAGTGGCACCGATGCGCTCACCCCAGTAGCGCGCGCGCACCTCGATCCGATCGAGGAATTGCCGGCTCGAGATCAGCGTCTCCGGCTCGGTCGAGCCAGGATCGTGGAACTGCGAACGGTAGCATCGCACCGCACGCATCTTGGCCTCGTGCTGCGCCGAGATGTCGACGACGAACGACGGCACGACCTCCTCGTGACTCGGGTAGTGCACGAGCGCTCGCGGTCGGTGTGGTGGAAGCGCGGGTTCGACCTGGCGCAACCCGGCCACGTAGAGAGCGTCCTTGACCAGCTGGCCGCACCGGGCATGGTCCGGGTGGTAGTCGGCCTGGTGCGGCGCGATGACCAGCGTGGGACGCAGCTCGCGCAACACGCGGACCATCGCCGCGCGCGCGGGAAGATCATCCACCACGTGCGCATCCGCCAAACCGAGATTGCGGCGGACGCTGAGCCCGAGCACGCGCGCGGCCTCTTCGGCCTCACGCGCGCGGATCTCCGGCGTGCCGCGTGTGGCTGCTTCGCCGCGGGTGAGATCGAGCACACCGACGCGGTACCCGAGCTGGGTGAGCTTCGCCAACGTGCCACCGCAGGCGAGCTCGATGTCGTCCGGATGGGCACCCACGGCGAGAACGTCGAGCGTGGCGATGGCGAGGCCTCTACAAGTCGATCACGTAATGCCGCGCCAGGCGCGGATCCTGCCTGGCGAGGTCGGAGACCAGTGGCGTTGCGCCGTATTCTACGACGAAGGTTGCGGCCGACAGGACTCGTTCCTGAAGTTTGCCGTTCGGGCGGATCAGGTTGGTGAGCGCATCGCCGCGCGCCAGGCGCCGTTCGCCAGGAGCGAGCAGCCGGGCTTGGCGCGCGAGGCGATCGAGCACGCGCTCGAGGGTGCGGCGGGCGCGCGCCACCGAGCGGTTCATGGCCGGCAGGTTTGCCGCGTAGCGATCGAGCAGCCGCGTGACCTGCTCGCGTGCGCTCGCCGCCGATCCGTCCGCCGCCAGGTGCGGCGTGAGCCGCGCCGGCTCGGCGATGGCCTGCACGTCGGTGACCGCGAGCCGCCGCAGCAGCTCGCGTGCCCGGGGCGTCAACACGGTCGCCGAGAATCGCGGCACGATCGCCGGGAACGGCACGTCGAAGAACCGGAACAGCTCGGGCAGCTGCTGGTAGTAGGCGATCTCGGCAGGCCCGCCGACGTACGCGATGCACGGCAACAGGGCACCTTGCAGGACTGGCCGCAGTGCCACGTTGCCGGAGAACGCCGCCGGCGCCGACGCGACGGCGGCCAGCGTGCTGGCAAGCGACGTGCGCCGTCCGTGCTTGACCACTGCCGCGTCGTCGACGCGCAGGCGCTCGCGCCGACCATCGCGATGATCGAACACCAGGCTCGCGGCATCGCTCGCCAGGCTCGCGCGCAGGGACTTGCCCGCGAGCCGGGCGATGCCGGCATCGAGCGCGGCGCGCACGCGGACCGACTCGGTCAGCGCCTTGGCGAGCAGCGGCGTCGTTGGCCGCGCATGGGTGAGCGGATCGAAGTACAGGACATCGGTGCCCGGCAGGCAGGCGCGCATGCACCGCGCGAACCACGTCGGCCACGATTCTCCTTCGCAGGGCGCGAGCAGCTCGAGCAGGGAGGAGCTCGCGGTCGGGTGCATCGCGCCCGTCCACTGCGCGAACGCGGCGACCATGTCGCGGGTGACGCGCAACAGCCCCACCGGTGCGCCGCCGCTCATGCAGCGAAACCGCAGGCGCATCAGGTCGCCGTGCGCATCGATCACGTGGGCGTGGTCGATCTCCGCAAGGTCATGATCCTGGGTCGCCATCCAGAACACCGGGACGACGCGGCCGAAACCCTCGCCCGAGAGCTCTCGCGCGAGCGCGCTGGCGGCGAGGGCCTTGTAGACCGAGTAGAGCGGTCCGCCCAGGGCGCCGATCTGCTGTCCGGTGACCACCGCGAGCGTGCCAGGCCGCGCGAGGTCGTCGAGCGCGCGCCGCCAGGCATCGTCGCCCGCGCTCCGACTCGCGTTCATGGTGGCCTCGATCGAGGCGGCGAGCGGAGCGCGATCGACGTCCCTCGACCGGTAGAGAGCGGCGGCCGATTGCAGGTCGGCCGCGGCGCCCAGGTCTTGCCCCGCAAGGACGGCACGCGTGATGGGATCCTGCACCAGATCGGCAAGTGGAACCGACTTCATGACGAGCAGCGCCGAGGTGGCAGGTCGTCCCGCATGCGCTCTGCGGCCTGCGCAACGGCCGCTTGCCAGGGCATGTGGGGTGCAGACTCGAACGCGTAGATGATACCGCGCGAGCTGTTCACCAGCGCACCGTTGCCATCCGCATCGAACGCCGGCAGGCAGTCGCGCGCCGAGGCTCCCTGCGCGCCATAGCCGGGCAGCAAGAACGGGGCGCGTGGCAGTGCCGCGCGCAGGACGCGCAGCTGCTCCGGGTTGGTCGCGCCGACGACGGCGCCGAGATCGTGGTAGCGGCCGGTGCGCGTCCAGGAACCCATGAGCTTGCTGAGCAGCCGCGCGATCCACAGGTACAGCGGCTGGCCGTCGGCCGCGAGATCTTGCAGCTCGGCTGCAGATGGGTTGGATGTGCGCACCAGCAGATACAGACCCGCGCCGGTCTGCTGCGCGCGCTCGATGAACGGTTGCAAGCCATCGCTGCCGAACAGCGGGTTGAGGGTGATGGCATCGGCGTACTCGGCACCGGTTCCAAGGTGCGCTTCGGCGTAGGCAGCGGCCGTGCTGCCGATGTCGCCGCGCTTGATGTCGCCGATGACGATGAGCCCCTTGCGGTGAGCCGCCTCGATGGTGCGCACGTACGCCAGCCATCCGGCTGCACCCAGGCGCTCGTAGAAGGCGATCTGCGGCTTGACGGCCACCGCCGATTCACACACCGCGTCGATGACGCGCCGATTGAACTCGAGCACCGCACGCGCCTGCTGAGCGGGATCGCCCGAGCGTTGCCCATCGGGCCAGACGTCGGCGGGCAGCTTCGCCGGCAGCGGATCGAGCCCGACGCAGACGCTCGAGCGCTTGCCCGCGACCGCGCACGCCAGCCGGTCCATGAATCGTTCAGGCATGGGCGAGCTCCGAAGCCGATGGCGCGCACAGCGCGAGGAAGTTCGCGAGCAAACGAATGCCGCCGTGCGTCAAGTAGGACTCGGGGTGGAACTGAACCGCGTGCAGCGAGAGCTGCTTGTGCCGACACGCCATGATCTGACCATCCGTGGACCACGCCGTGACCTCGAACGTCTCCGGCAGCGTCCGCGGATCGATGACGAGCGAATGATAACGGCCGACCACGAGCGGGCTGGCGAGCCCGCGGAACAAGCCGGCGCCGTCGTGGCGAATCAGCGACTGCCTGCCGTGCATTGGCCGCGGCGCCCGGACCAAGCGCGCGCCGAAGGCAAGCCCGATCGCCTGGAGCCCGAGGCAGACGCCGAACGTGGGCAGGTCGCACGCGCGCATGTGGGCAAGCTCGAGCGTGACGGGAAAGGACTCGGGCGTGCGCGGACCCGGCGACAGCACGACCGCGCAGGGTCGCGAGCGGTGCACCTCGCTCACCGTCGTGCGGTCGTGGCGCACCACCGCGACGCGGGCGCCGGCCATCGCCAGCGCGTGTGCCAGGTTGTGCGCGAACGAGTCCTCGTTGTCGATCACGAGCACGCGTCCGTGCCAGTCGCTCGGCGGCAGGCAGGCGTAGGGTGGAGAGTTCATCGCGGATCACACGAGCTCGACCAGTACCGAATCGGCGACCGCCAACGCCGAATCGGCAAGCCGCACGGCGCCATCTTGGAGCATGAGCAGGCCGCGGTCGATGAGGCGCGTGAGGTTTTCTCCGTACAGCGCATGGAAGGTGAGATCAAATCGATCGATGAGGCCGTCGCTCCGGCACCCCTTCGATCAGGCGCAGACCGACCACCACCGTCTCGCGAGCCGCAGCCCGCGGCGCAAGCTGTTCCACCTGTGCCACCGGCAGCAGACCGGATGCGAGGTCACGCTCGTAGAGCCGGATCGAGCGGTGATTGGTGCGCCGGACCCCGGCCACGTAGCTCGCTGCGCTGACGCCAACGCCGACGTAGCTCTCGTTGCGCCAGTAGCGTTCGTTGTGGCGGCAACGGTAGCCAGCGAGCGCGAAGTTCGAGACCTCGTACTGAGCGTAGCCGCGGTCTGCCAGCACGCGCCGCGCAAGCGCGTAATGCCGGGCGGTCTCGTCGTCGCCGGTGCGCCGCACGCGCCCCCACAGCCACTGCTGGTGCAGCGGCGTACCGGATTCGATGGTGAGCTCGTAGGCCGAAAGGTGGGTTGGACGAAGCCGGATGGCGTGCTCCAGATCGGCTCGCCAATCCGCCTGCGTCTGGCCAGGAACGCCGAAGATCAGGTCGAGGCTGACGTTCACGAGCCCCGCGGCGCGCAACAGATCGACGGCACGCTCGATGTCCGCGGCGGTGTGATCGCGGCCGAGGAAGCGCAGCGTGGAAGCAGCAAACGACTGCGCACCGAGGCTGATCCGCGTGAAGCCGAGCTGGCGAAGGTGCTGCGCCTGCGCGCGCGACACCAGCGACGGATTGGCCTCGATCGAACGCTCTGCCTGCGGCGCGAACCGGAAGTGCTTCTCGAGCAGCCCGACGAGGCGGGCGAGCGCGTCCGATCCCAGGGCATTCGGCGTGCCGCCACCGAGGAACAGCGAATCGAGCGGCGCGCGTTCCAGTTCGAGCAGCTCGAGCTCTCGCTCGAGCGCGGCGAGGTAGGACGTTTCTCCCTGGACGCGGTACGGCAGGGTGGCGAAGTCGCAGTACGGGCAGCGGATGGTACAGAACGGAAGGTGGACGTACAGGGCGCGGGGGGAATCACTCCGGCTCGCCGCGGCCGCGGCTGAGGATGCGATGGAGCTTTCGTTGCACCTCATTCTGGATCTGCCGTACGCGCTCGCGCGTGATGTTGAGCTTCTCGCCGATCTCTTTCAACGTCATGGGATGCTCGTAACCGATACCATAACGCATCTTGAGGATCTGCGCATCACGCTCGGAGAGCGTCTGCAGCAACTCGGTGATTCGACCCACCTCGTACTCGTTGAACAGCTGCTCCTCGGGGAGCTGCGCATTGTCGTCCTCGATCATGTCCGAGAGCGAGGTCGACTCCTCGAGTGAGAAGCTCTGCGTGCTGAGCGACGAGGTGCGCATCGCGCGATAGATCTGCTCGTAGTTCTCGCGCGTGACCTTGAGCTCGCGCCGCACCTCGTCGCCCGTGGGTGATCGGCCGAGCCGGTTCTGCAGCTCCTGCGTGGCCTGCTTGCACTTCGAGATCAGCTCCACCATGTACGACGGGATGCGCACCGGCTTCACCGAGTTGATGATCGAGCGCCGGATCGCCTGCTTGATCCACCAAGTGGCATAGGTGCTGAAGCGGCACTCCTCGGCCGGATCGAAGCGCTCCACTGCCTTGAGCAGGCCGAGGTTGCCTTCCTCGATCAGGTCCATCAACGGCAGGCCCTTGTTGACGTAGATCTTGGCGATCGACACGACCAACCGCAGGTTGGCCTGGATCATCCGCTCGCGGGCTTCGAGGTCGCCGCCTCGGACGCGCACAGCGAGCGCCTTCTCTTCATCCGCGGTGAGGAGGCGAACGCGGTTGATCTCCTTGAGATACGTCTCTAGGGCTCGTTCGGCGGCGATGGCTAGCCTCCTTGCAGAACAGGACGGCTACCTCTTCGACCTCCGGCGCGAAACCGCTTGAGCGCTGCTCTCCACCAAGGCCCCAGTTTGTTCCCCGGGGTTTTTGCATGCGATCCGTTAAGTTATGGATCTTCTCCGGCCGCGGTCGTGGCGGCCGTGCCTTCGTTTGGCTACCGGGTGAGACGGCAACGTCCTATTCGCGCACAGCAAGAGTGATCCCGATGGCGCGCTCATCAGGCATGCATCATGGTTCCCTGGAAGAGGTCTTGCTCGAGCGAGACTTCGCACCGCTCGTCTCGGCGCATGCGGGCGGGTTGTTCCGGCTCATCAACGGCCTCGAGGGCCGCCAGAGCCGCACCTGGACCAAGCGACAGTTCTCACTGCTGAGCGAGCAGGCGCACGAGACCGAAAGCTTCCTCGACGACCACGACGCACGCATCAACAAGTCGTACGTGTACTTCGCCGAGATCGTGGCTTCGATCCGCGGCTTTGCGAGCATCGCTCACACGCTGCGCCACGTGCACACGCGGTTCTTCAAGTACCAGGTGCAGCTCGAACAGAAGGATCAAGAACAGTTCCTGCGCGACGCGGCGGCGACCGGCGCGTTCCTGAACGATTGCTTGACGCGGTTGTGTCGCGCGCTGCGCGACGAAGCCGCGGTGCTGCGGATCGCGTGGACCGACGAGGTGCATCAGGAGAACTCGCACGGCGGCGAAGGCGCGCGCAAGCACTTGCCGCACAACATCGACGAGGCCGACATCGTCGACGAGGCGCAGAAGATCGCCGAGGTCGCGAGCAAGTTCCTGGCGGCGTTCGACAGCTTCGCCACGCTCAAGGTGCGGCGCCTCGCCGGGCCGAGCCAGCTTGCCGCGTTCGTGCGGGAGCAGCTCGATGAGGCGCGCGCGCGCGAGCTCGAATCGCAGGTGCACAGCATCCAGTCCAAGTACGACACGTACATCAAGAACACGGCGATCGAGTCGGCGCACCCGAAGCTGCGATCGCTGCGTGGCCACACGTCGTTGATCCTCCACCTGCTCGAGATGACCACCGACCTGGTGCATTTCTACGAGCGCCACGAGGACGACATCAGGTCCGAGCTGGCGAAGGAGCGCATGGCGAAGGTCATCGACAAGGCTGCCGTGCTCGATTGCGTGGTGAGCTTCTGCCTCGGGACCTGCGCGAAGGTGTTCGACATCGGCAAGCGGCTGGCCCAGGAGATCATCCCGACCTTCGTCGAGATCGAGGAGGTCGAGCTACTGATTCCGGCTGGCGCCACGTTGCACGCTCGACCACTGTCGCGAATCGTCCAGGTTGCGAATCACTACGGCACGCCGGTCGAGATCGAGATTGGCGGCCAGTGCTGCAGCGCGGCTTCGATCATGAAGATGATCATGCTCGCGGGCTCCAACCCGGGCGCGGACCGCGTTCGCTTCCGGGGGCCGAAGCGGCCGTTGCGCGACCTCCGGACGTTGTTCGAGTCCGGTCTCGGCGAGGGCGGCGAGGAGACGCTACCGCCGGCGCTCGGCTACCTGAAGACGCCCTAGACGTTCGGCAGCCGTGGAGCCGATGGCTGCCAACGCGCGATCGTCGCTTGCGCCAGGGCGAAGGGGGCGGCCAGCCCGAGCGCGCTCGCCAGCAGGGACCCGCCCAAGGGAGTTCCGCTCGCGAACGCGAGCGGGAGCCAGGGGTCCACGATCCCGGGCAGGGCGCCACCCAGCGCGATGGCGGCCATGAGGCAACCAAGGACCACGGGCATGGCAAGCTCGGGTTCGAGCCACAAGTGCAAGGCCAGGGTCCACAGTCCCAGGGACGAGCTCACGAGCACGAAAACCGCTGCGGCGGCGATGCCAAGCGAGGAGGCGGAGGCCCCGCCGATCCGGTAGCCGCTGAGCTGCGCCACGAGGAATGTGGCAAGGGCGATGGCAGCCGAGAGGCTGGCAGGGGTCAAGAGCAGCCAAGCAGAGCCGGGGCGACCTCCCAGACTGGCGATGAGACGGAGCGACTCGCCGCGGTTCCCCAGCACACGGTGAGCTGACTGGGCGATCACAAGAACAGTCAGAAGATAGCTGCTGATAATGACTTGCGATATTCTGTCAACCTGAGAGGCGAGGCTCTGCGGCGAACCGTAGGCAAAGGCGGACAGCCACACGAGCAGGGCGATCGTCCAGCATGTGCCTGACCGGAGAGCGGCCGCGAGGAACAGGGCCGTCATGCTAGTACCTCACGGCGAATCCTGCGAAGCGAATGCTTGCTGATACGGGCTGCATGTCCGTATCCTGGATGTAGGCACCGTAGACGCCTTTGAGGTGGGTGATGAGCAGTTCCGCCTTGGATTGGCTGCACTGGCACACGGCCTCGACGCTCCCATCGTCGAGATTCCGGACATATCCGGTGATCCTGAGATCGGCGGCGAGGCGTGCGGTCGTCATGCGAAAACCGACGCCCTGAACGCGGCCGCGGAAGACTAGTCGGAGGACAGGTGCCTTTGGTTCCACGTGAAACCGGGAGTCGAAAAAGACGATGATCCAGAAAAGACTCGGACGTGGTCTCGAATTCTTGCTCGGCGGCAGCGCGGCAGAACCGGCGCCGAATGCCTTCCCCACCAGCGGAGCCCCGCGGGACGTGGATGTCGATCGAGTCCTTCCAAACCCGGATCAGCCGCGGCAGGTTTTCGAGTCCGAAGGGCTGGACGAGCTCAAGAAGTCGATCGAGAAGCACGGCCTTCTGCAGCCTATCATCGTGCGGCAGGAGGGCGAGCAGTTTTTCTTGATCGCGGGAGAACGCCGCTGGCGTGCTTGCCGAGAGCTCGGCCTCAAGACGGTGCCGGCGATTGTTCGCTCTCCGGTCGGCAATCAGAGCCTCGAGCTCGCGCTGATCGAGAACATCCAGCGGCAGAACCTCAACCCGATCGAGGAAGCGCGGGCCTACCAGCAGCTGGTGGAACGGGGGCTGAGCGTCGAGCAGATCGCCGAGGCCATCGCGAAGTCGAGGCCGTTCGTGGCCAACCGAATCCGCTTGCTCGAGCTCGACGAGCCAATGCGGGATGCCGTTTCACGTGGAACGATCAGCGCCGGTCATGCTCGCGCCCTGCTGGGAATCAAGGATGCCGACGAGCGGCGGCAGGCATTCCTCGCCCTGCTCGAGGGTGGCGGAACCGTGAGGGAGATCGAGCGCAAGGGAACCGCACGGGTTCAGCGACCACCGCTGCGCAAGAAGCTCGACCCCAATGTGGCTCGCCTGGAGCGCGATCTCACCGAAGCGCTTTCTGCTCGCACCAGGATCCGCTCTCGGGGCCAACGAGGCGTGATTCAGATTCGCTTCGAGAGCTTGGACGAATTCGATCGCCTGTTGCAGCGGCTCAAGGGTGAGCCTTCTGGATCTCGCTGACGTCCCAGCCTTCCTTGGTGATCTGCAACTGCACGTCGTCGATGCGGATGGGTTCTGCAAGGTCCATCGCCGACTCGCCTTCGCCGCGTTTCTCCTTGCTCCACTCGACCAGCTTGTCCAGCCCCTGGGTGACCGTGGCAAAGACGGTCTGCTGATCATCGCGATTGAGATTGGGCGCCACGGCGATGAACAGCGGCAGGTTCTCTTGCTCGACGCTGGCGGTGTAGCCAGGCTCGAAGGAGACGGCTCCCTTGAAGTGGTAGAGGCCAGTTTCCTCGACGGGTGCCTCCCGACCCTCCTTGGGTGTGGAGGTGGTCGCGTCCTTGCTCAGCGCCTGGCCCGCGATCACGAACAGATCGGCGGAAACCGAGCGGATGTACTGCCCCTTCATCGCCGCTGCGTTGCGGATGAGCATCTTGCAGTTCTCCGGCGCGCGGTCGAGATACAGACCCAGGACGATGTCGCCCTTCGCGGTCTTGAGCGTGCACGTCTGGTCCTTCGGTGGCTCCGGATTGGCCTCCATCCGCGGGTTGGTCTTCGCCCAGTCCTGCTCGACCTGCACCGCCGCGCTCAGCTGGCTGGCGAGCGAGTGCTCCGGATCGTACAGCGTGTGAGCATAAGTCAGGAAGTGTCCTGGGTATCGGTCCTGCAGCGTCTTCAGGAAGCCTGCGGCCTCGTCGTACTTCTTGTCGTTGAACGCCACGACCGCGGAGCGATACAGGAACCAGGGCTCGGCGGACGTGCCCGCCACGTCCTTCTGTTGTTCCGCCGTAAGCTCCTTGCCCGCAAGCAAGAACGCCGACCATCCCTTGTGGTCCGCGTGGGCGGACCACTCGCGGTAGATCGCAACCGCGGCGATGACGGCTGCCAGCACCAGGCCTCCAGCCAGCAGGACGCGCTGGTTCTCCGTGACGAAAGCCTTGGCCTTGCCCAGCCCGAGAAAGTCCTCGGGCGCGCTGTTCTCTGTGCTCATAAGTTATTATTCTACTTTGTCTTAACCGCAACAACAATCAAGGCACCCGGTCCGGTCTCACCCACGACAACCTGGGCGAGGTAGCGGCCTTTCGAGAAGAAAAGGTCGCGCCGATCACCGAGGTCGCTCGGTAGCAAGGATTCGGCGTCGGCCAGGGTGCTGCGGTCGGCCGGCGTTGCCTCCTGCTGCCATCCGGCCACCGGCATCTGGTTCTGGTAGAAGGCCGCCAGATCGCCCGACCTCCCCACCCCCTCGTACTTGAGCAGCCCTTGCTTGAACTCTCCGTTCTCGTACTTCGTGCTCTCGCGACCTTCCGTCACGAGGTGGAAGTCGCTCGGCCACGGGATGTCACGGAAGGATTCGGCAGCGACCGGTGAAGGGTTCTCGGCGCCAGGGTTGTCGAACACGCACGAGCAGCACGCGAGCGCGACGGCAAGCAACACAACTGGGTGCATGGGGTACCTCCCGTTCGGCTCGAGGTTCAGGTCGATGGTCGCCAGCTCTGACCGCCGTCCGACACGTGAGCCGCCCGAGCGACGTCGCCGCACGACCGGCGCGGGGTCGCAGGCAGCAGCGCGGGGTGGCGATGCAATTCTGGGTGCTGGCCGCAGGCCGATCGGATCAGGCGCCGCGAATTATAAGGCACCTTCTTCGGGCCACAAGGAAATCGTCGGTCGTATGATCTCGTGGTTCGCGGTGCACGCTCGTTTCGGATGACACCGGGCACGGCAGCCTTCATTGAAGTGCACGACCCGTTTGATAGAATCCAGCGCTCCCGGACCACAGCTCCACTTTTGACTCGTTGGTTCGCACGTCTTCGCTTCGGTTGCGGTTCTCCAGGCAGAGGCGAGGATGCTAACGACCCGGCCCCAGCTGAAGCGCGAGGTGAGAACGCGAAGTCGGCAGTGCGCGGGAGCTCTCGACGGCGGGTATACCGGTGTTCACAAAGGCGAGGTAACAAACATGATCGCGACCCTTCTCTTGTTTGCCGCGGGTGCGTTCCCCGCCAGCGGCGCGCAACCCATCGTCCTCGTTTCGACGTCCGCGGTGTCCACGATCGCCGAGGATCCCAAAGAGGAGCTGAAGAAGCGCCAGGACGCGCTCAAGCCGGATGATGCCGAGGGCCACTACCAGCTTGCGCTATGGGCCGAGCAGAACAACCTCAAGACGGACTCGAAGCGCATCCTCCGGAAGGTCATCAAGATCGACCCCAACCATGAGAAGGCGCGCGAGAAGCTCGGTTACAAGATGTACAAGGGCAAGTGGCGCACGGACGCCGAGATCGAACGCTCCAAGCGCGAAGAGGAAGAAGCCGAGATGAAGGCCAAGGGCCTCGTCAAATGGCAGGGTGATTGGATCGCGAAGGACGTTGCCGGCAATCTCGAGAAGGGGCTGATCTTCTACGGGTCGGTCAAGCTGAAGAGCGGCGATGCCGTCAAGGGAACGATCGAGAACTGGAAGCCGGCGGGACCAGTCAAGGTGACCAGCGGCACGGAAACCAAGGAGCTCAAGGCCGAGGACGTTGCTTCCTACGAGGCCGAGTGGATGACCACGGAGCAGCGGGATCGGCAAGAGAAGGGGCTCGCGCTGGTGGACCACGAGTGGCTGTCGAAGGAGGAGGTCGAGAAGCGCAAGGAAGGCAAATATGCCTTCGAGAACGAGTGGCTCTCGCTCGATGACGCCAACCAGCGCCATAGCGATCTCGCCAAGCCTTGGCAGTTCGAAGCCGAGTACATCGCGCTACGCACGAACTGCGAACACGCGCTGGGCAAGCTCGTGCTCCAGGCGGCGAACGACACCTACAAGAAGACGCTGCAGGGTCTGGGCGTCGAGGTGCCAGCCGAAGCCAAGCCGCGCGTCCCGATCATCCTGGTCGCGAACGAAGAGGAGTACAACAGCGTCGGCGGCAACGTGCAGGACGAGCAGGACGCGCAGAAGTCGTCGAACTACTCGTACTTCTGCCATGTCGATCCGAGCACGGGCGGCTACACCGGCATCGTCACGTATGCACTCAGCCAGGACTACACGAAGTTCATGGCCATGCAGGCGGCAGCGGAGCTGGCGCTGCGCGGCCGTGAGTTCGGGGAACCCGTGCCGCGGTGGTTCGTCGAAGGCGTCGCCTGTGCCGAGGGGCGCTTCTTCCACGACCGCCTCGTCAAGTGGTCGCTCGACATGTTGCGCAACGCCGGCGGCCTGATCAGCTTGAACAACTACTTCGACCCGATGGCGATGTCGAATCAGAGCATCCTGCAAGCCGGCCTGCTGATCAACTACACGCGCAGCTCCGAGGCGGATGCCAAGGTGAAGGAAGCCTATCAGGCCGTGCTGCAGGCGTTCAAGGCAGCGAAGAACCAGGGCCTCGAGAAGGCGTTCCGCGCCCTGGAGAAATCTCTCCAGCAAAACGAGAAGAAGATCCAGGAGTATCTCGACAAGCATTGATGCGCACATCCTCGAAGCTGTGCGCGAATCCAGCTGTCCGGGGGCGTGCCGATCCTGCACGCCCCCTTGGTTTTTGCCCACCTCGAACCGCACCGAGGATCTGGATCGCCCGTTGACCGAAGCGCCGATCCCGCTACGCTCCGGGCACGTTGGTTGCGCTATGCTCGCGCTTCGAACCGAAGGGGCCTCTCAACCGTCCGCCTAGGAAACGAACAATGATGATCACGAGCCTGCTCACGTGGACCCTTCTTCTTGGTGCTCGCGGCACGGAACCGCAGGCGCTCGCGGATGCGAGCACGCCGGCCGAACGGCTCCTGCCGCCGGGCTCGCTGATGCTGTTTGCCACCGACGATGTGCAAGCGGGCGCCGAGCAAAGCAAGAGCATGCCGCTCGCGAAGATCCTGGAAGAACCGGAGGTGAAGGCGTTCCTGAAGCAACCGCGCGAGATGGTGGAGAAGCTGTTCAAGGAGGGCCTGGGCAAGCTCAAGTCCGAGCAAGGCATCGACCTCGACATCAACCGGATCTTGAACACCAACTACCGTCGGCTGTTCGTCGCGCTGACGCACGTCGTGATCGAGGAAGGCAACACCGACATCGGCCTCGTGATCGGCATCGAGCCGATCGCCGACACCATGGACGTCCTGTCGATCGGGTCGGACCTGCTGAAGCAGCATCTGGAGAAAGCCGCCGACGATGCCAAGCGCGGCAAGGTGTCCGAGGAAACCTACGCCGGCGTCTCGCTGCGCCGCTTCAAGAGCAACGAGAAGGATGCGCCGACGGTCCTGTTCGCACGCAAGGACGGCCTGTCCCTGGTGGCGTTCAGCGAGCGCCTGATGAAGGGCATCCTGGACCGCATGCAAGTGCCAGCCAAGGAGTCGCTCGCCACCGATCCGGAGTTCAGCTTGGTGTTCGGCAAGCTCGGCGCGCGACCCAAGGGCGCTGCGTACACGTACTTCAACCCCACCGCGTTTTTCGATGCGATCCTGGTGCCGGTGAAGAAGGGGATCTCGGACCAAGGCAAGGCCGATTGGCTGCCAAAGGTGGACAGCCTGTACGTGCAAACGGGCCTGTCCGGAATCAAGGCCATCGGCGGTCTCTCGTACTCGGAGAACGGCGTCGCCGTCGCCCGCGGGTTCGTGCACACCGCATCCGAGCTGCAGGGCCTCGCCAGCTTGATGAGCGACAGCCACACGATCGACAAGAGTCGCCTCGCCTGGATCCCCAAGGCGGCGCAGTCCTTCAGCTTCGGCTCGTTTCAGCTCGGCAAGCTCTACGACATGGCCATGGCGATGGCCGAGATCGTGCAGCCAGGCATGAAGACCCAGGCGGAACAGATGGCCCAGGGCATGATCCAGCAGCTCAGCGGTGCGCAGGCGGGCGCTCAGGGCGGCGATGCCTACGACCTGCGGCGCGACCTGCTTGGCTCGTTCGCGGGCGACTACGTGATGTATCAAACGCAGTCGCAAGGATTCGGATCGAGCAGTGACGTCGTGCTGATTGCCAAGGTCACCAACGAGGACAAGGTGCGCCGCGGCCTCGAGCTGCTCATGAAGGTCCCGAGTCTGTTCGAGATGTCAGCGGCGGCGAAGGAGATGGACGTCGACGGCACCAAGATCACGATGCTCGATCTCTCGCAGGCGCTGGGACCGATCGCCATGGTCGCCGGCGCCATCCAGCCCTGTTTCGCGTTCAAGAACGGCAACCTGGTATTCGGGCTGAGCACCGGTGGCGTGAAGGGCGCACTCGCCCGATTCGACAAGTCCCCCGACAGCATCACGGAAGCCGATGACTTCGCCAAGGCATACGCGCGTCTGCCAGCCGGCAAGGAGCCCGTGGCGTTGAGCTACAACAACGTGAAGGGCGGCTTCGAGACCATGTACAACGGCCTCGTCACGATCACGATGCTCCCGGGCATATCCGACAGCTTGCACGATCTGCCGATCGATCTTGCGCTCCTGCCGACCGCGGACGCCATCACGCGCCATCTGTTTGGTTCGGTGAGCGCCTCGTACGCCGATCAGGACGGCATCTCCACCGCGAGCTTCTCGCCCTTCGGCGGCGAAGCCGCGCTGGCCGGCGTCGTCGCCGCTGCTGGCATCGGCGTTGCCGCTTATGGCATGGAGCAGAAGAAGCTGGCGCAAGCGAGCGCGACCGCGAGCGCGCCAGGCGGCGAGGGCGGCAATCAGGCGGCGCAGGTGGAAGCCGATCTCGGCCTGCTGCGTGCCGCGATCACGGTCTACAAGCTCGATCACGACGACAAGCTCCCGGCCACGCTCGAAGAGCTGCTCAAGCCGACCGACAACTACCCGAACGGATACCTCGGGGGCCGGCAAGACCTGCCCAAGGATCCTTGGGGCCACGCGTTCGTCTACGTGCCATCCGGCCGCTCGTACAAGCTGCGCTCGGTGGGCGCGAACGGTGTCGACGACAACGGTGCCGGCGACGACGTCACCGGTCGTTGAGGCCCCAGCCGATCGTCTCGGCGCAACCGCGACGGATCGTGTTCGGCCACCCGCCGCCCGCTGCGTTATCATGAGCCCCGCTGGTCGATCACCTCCGGCACGCGTCGCCAGCGGGTGGTCGCAGCAACGTGACGCACGGGCGGGAGACGACGCATGAAGCTGTTCTCCTCGATGAGCGAGATCCGGCAAGGCATCCGCTCGGCCACGATCACTCGCGTCATCGCCACGATCACGGGCGGTTCGCTTGGACAGAAGACCGTGATCGTGCTCGGTCTCGCGTTCATGTTCCTCGGTGTGTACAAAGTGATCGTGCAGACGATCGTTCCGCTGGTCGCGGTCATTGTCGGGTGCATCCTCATATGGCTCGCTCTCAAGGACTACGAGCGACATCTGATGGATCGCTGAAGTGGCGGCCGACATGGCGCACGCGGATCAGCATGTGGCTGGTCGTCCACCTCGGTCACAGCCTGGTCAGACTCATCGGCGCCACATGGCGGGTGCAATGGCACGGGCGCAACCTGCACGACGAACGCGAGCGCGGTGCCGACGTGCGCGCCGTGCACACGTTCTGGCATCGCAGCATCCTGCCGCTCGCGGTTCATTGTCGAGGCCAGAAGCACTGCGTCGTGATCAGCGAGCATCGCGATGGCGAGATCATCGCGCGGATCGCCCAGCGCTTCGGGTTCGTCACCGCGCGCGGCTCCAGCACGCGCGGAGGTGGCCGCGCGCTGCGCGAGATCAAGAGCCACCTGGCGCAGGGTTGCGGCGACGTTGCCATCACGCCTGATGGCCCGCGCGGGCCGGCCGAAGTGGTCAAGCGTGGCGTCGTCTTCTGCGCCCTGCTCACGGGGCTGCCGATGATGCCGGTGGGAATCGCCGCCGGGTGCTCCTGGCGGTTTCGTTCGTGGGACGGCTTCGAGCTGCCCAAGCCATTCGCGCGCATCGTGATCTGCGTCGGTGAACCCATCGCCGTCGACGAGGATCGCTCCCCCGAGGCGGTCGAGCATGCCCGCGCGGTGATCCAGCAGGCGATGGTCGCGGTCAACCGCCGCGCCCGGCAGCTGCTTGATGCAGGCACGGTGCACGCCGTTCGCGTCCCGCGCACGCCGGAGCGCACGTGAATCAGCAGGTCTACGTGACGACGCTCTCGCCGGCGGCCGCACGCCATCTCGAGGCCGAGCTCGCCACGGGTCGCTATGCGTTCCGCTCCGTGCCGCACGCCGTGTTCTCGGCCCAAGGCGAGTCGGTGACCGTCACCTGCTACCGGTCGGGCAAGCTCGTGGTGCAAGGCGCGGGCACGGCGGCGTTCGTGCAGACCCATCTCGCCGGAACCCTCTCCGACCATGAGCTCGTGCCGATCACCGATGCCCTGATTGGCAGCGATGAATCGGGCAAGGGCGACTACTTCGGCCCGCTCGTGGTGGCGGCATGCTATGCGGCGCCAGAGCATCGCGTGCTGATCGAGCAGCTCGGCGTGCGCGACTCCAAGGCCGCCAACGACGCGCTGATCCTGCGTGCTGAACAGGTGCTTGCGCAGAGTTTGCCACACGCGGTGAACGTGCTCGCGCCCGAGCACTACAATCGCGCCTACGCGGCCGCGCCCAACCTCAACGTGGTTCTCGGCCGCGCGCATGCGGATTGCATCGAGCGCGTGCTGGAGCAGGTCGACTGTCGCCGAGCGCTCGCCGACAAGTTCGGCGACGAACGCTACATCCGCGAAGCCCTTGGCGCGAAGGGGCGGCACGTGCGGCTCGAGCAGCGTACGCACGCGGAGGATCATCCGGCAGTGGCCGCGGCGTCGTTCCTCGCCCGGGCCGCGTTCCTGCGCGCGATGTGCGCACTCGAGCAGCTCGCGGGCATGTCGCTGCCGCGGGGATCTTCCGCCAGCGTCGAGGCGGCAGCGCGAGCGCTGGTCGCGCGTCTCGGCCGCGACGCACTGGGTCGCTTCGCGAAGCTGCACTTCAAGACCACCGCGCGGGTACTGGCGAGCTCATGAGCCGGCGTCAGCTCTACGTCCTCGTGCCGTGCTTCTACACGCTGATGGCGCTCGCTGCAGTGGCCTGGCGCCGGCTCGCGCACCTGCCGCTCGATGCACGCCTCTGGTTCGCCGGCTGCGAGCCCGGCGCGGCCGTGATCCTGGGCACTGCAGCCGCGGGTGTGGTGCTGCTGGTCACCGAGCTCGCGCTGCATCGCCGCGGCTGGGTCGACTTTCTCGAACGTTCGTTCCGGGAGCTCCTGGGCCGCGTGACCGTGCTGCGAGCGCTATGGCTCGCGCTGCTCAGCAGTGCGGGTGAGGAGCTGCTGTTCCGTGGTGCGATGCAACCAACGCTCGGCATCACCGCGGCCACGGTCGTGTTCGGCCTGCTCCACAGTGGTCCGGACCGGCGGTTCCTGATCTGGACCGGCTTTGCGCTGGCGATGGGATTCTTGCTTGGCTGGCTCTATGACCGAACCGGTGGCGTGCTCGCTCCCATGCTCACGCACTTCCTCGTCAACTTCCACAATCTGCTCGACGAGGATCGCGTGGCGATGCCGCCACCCTGGATGCGCAGTCGCTGGGACCGCGCCGGCTAGGTCGATGCGGCCGGGAAGGCCACCTTGTCCGGCCCGTTCGGTTCTGCTAGGTTGATCCGGGTCACCTGGAATCGGCTGCTGGAGCAAACCCGTGCCTCGCACGATCGAATCGAGCACGTTCGCAGGGCGCGACATCATCTCGATGCGGGACTTCAGCCGCGATGAAATCCTGTATCTGCTCGATGCCGTGAAGCAGTTCGCCGGTGAGCATCGGCCCTTGCTCGAGGGCAAGATCCTGGCGACGTTGTTCTTCGAGCCATCCACGCGCACCAGGCTGTCGTTCGAATCGGCGATGAATCGTCTGGGCGGCGCCGCCATCGGCTTTGCCGACATGCGCGTGTCGTCCACGACCAAGGGCGAGAGCCTCTCCGACACGATTCGCGTCGTCGAGGGGTATTGCGACGTGATCGTGATCCGTCACCCGGCCGATGGCTCGGCCCGTCTGGCGGCCGAAGCGGCGCAGCTGCCGGTCATCAACGGCGGCGATGGGACCAACCAGCACCCGACCCAAACCCTGCTCGACCTTTACACGATCCAGCAAACGCGCGGTCATCTCGAGGACCTGCGCATCGCCTTCCTCGGTGATCTCAAGTACGGACGCACCGTGCACTCCTTGATCGAGACGCTATCGTGCTTCGGCTGTCATCTCACGCTGGTCGCGCCTCCCGGCCTGGGACTGCCAACCGACCTCATGCAGGACCTGCGCGAGCGCGGCGTCGACCTCATGGAGCGCGAGCTGTTGAGCGATGTCGATCCCGACGTCGACGTGATCTACACCACGCGCATCCAGAAAGAGCGGTTCCCCGACCAGCTCGAGTACGAGCGCGTCAAGCACACCTACCAGCTGGACCGCAGCGTGCTCACGTCGTTCCGCAAGGACGTGACCTTGATGCACCCGCTGCCGCGTGTGCGCGAGATCCATCCCGAGCTGGACAGCTACGAGGGCTCCGCCTACTTTCGTCAGGCTCACAACGGCGTGCTGGTGCGCAAGACCCTGCTGGCGCTGGTGCTAGGAGCCTACCGTGAAGAGTGAACCCATCGCCGAGCGCAACACCACGCCGGAGAAGTCCATCAAGGTCAGCGCTCTCAAGCAGGGCACGGTCATCGACCATCTTCGGCGCGGATCCGCGCTGCGTGTCATCCGCTTGCTCGGCATCTCATCCGATGGCGCGGTGACGATTGGGCTCAACCTCGAGTCGCACAAGTACGGCACCAAGGAGCTGATCAAGATCGAGAACCGTGAGCTCACCCAGGAAGAGGTGAGCAAGATCGCCCTGCTGTCTCCCGAAGCGACGTTCAGCATCATCCGCAGCTTCGAGGTGGTGCACAAGTTCCGGCCGGAGCTGCCGGACGTGGTCGAAGGCCTGGTGCGCTGCAGCAACCCCTCGTGCATCACCAACGCCGATCGAATCCGCACCCGCTTTCGGGTGCTGCGCTCGCAACCGCTTCGCCTGCGCTGCCACTATTGCGAGCGCGCTTTCAACGAAGAAGAGGTCGAGCTGTTCTGAGGCCCCCCGGTGAGCGGACCGATGTCAGCGACGCGTGCGAGCTACGACCTCGCCGCCGAACCGGAACGATACGCGTTTGCCGACGTCACGGTGGGCGGTCTCTCGCTCAATCGAGGCACGGCGCGGGTGCAAGTGGCGGCCGCCGACGCCGAGCGCAGCGAGCACACGCGAGCGGCACATCGGGCCGCGCTGCTCACGACCACGCTCGCCGCCGATTCGCCGGTGCTCGAGCTCGGCTACCCGGTGGCCGGCATGTACGTGATGAGCTCGGCCGGGGTGTATCTCGATCTCTACCTTGGCGTGGCCCAGAAGCTGTTCGACGAGAATCACCCGAGGCTGCGGCGCATGCTGGCCTCGCTGCAGCAATGGGGCCTCACCTTGCGGCGCGAGATCAACACCGACGACTATCTCGGGTTGCGCGCGGGAGTCGCCGACATCGTCACGCCGCAGCAGCTGGCACGGCTGTTCGCCGAGACCGCGCGCCGCTCGCTGGGTGCAGAGCAAGACTTCCAGGTGTTCTTCAGCAACAGCGGCACGGAAGCGATCGAGTGCGCCCTCAAGCTCGCTCAGGTGTGCGCCTACAAGCGCCTGCTTCGCAATCACGGCATGCCGTCGATCGAACGCTTGATGCGCGACCTGCAGATCGAGCGCGAGCCGTTCTTCGACCACGACCCGAACGGACCGGTGTACCGCGACTACCCGTTCTTCCTGATCGGTTGCGACGGCGCCTTCCACGGGCGGACCATGGGCGCACTGCATCTCACGCGCTCCAAGGCCGCACACCAGCTCGGCTACAGCAAGTTTCCCTGGACGCGTCACCTGCGGTTCAACGGTGATGCGAGCGAGCTCGAGGGCATGATCGATCCCCGCCCGCTGCGCCAGCTCCTCGACGCCCCTGGCGGCGTGCGGGCGTGTCTCGCGCAGGGCAAGCTCCCCGCCGAGCTGATCGCCGGGTTCGTGGTGGAGGGGTTCCAGGGCGAGGGTGGCTACCGCATGGCCGACCGCAACTGGTTGCGTGACATTCGCCGCCTGTGCGAGCGCCACGGCATCCTGTTCATCGCCGACGAAGTCCAGTCGTTCTGCCGCACGGGCACGGTGTTCTTCATCGAGCAGTTCGGCGTGGTTCCGGACCTGATCGCCACGGCGAAGGCGGCCGTGGTCGGCGTCACGCTGGCACGCGCCGATCTCGGCACCGACCTGCATCCTGGCTGGCACTCGAATACGTGGGGCGGCGGCAAGATCCTCGACGTCCAGTGGAGCCACGCCACGCTCGACACCATGCTGCACCATCAGGACCCGGTGTTCCGCGGACTCACCTACCTCGAGAACCTGGCGGTCAAGGGCGCTTACATCCAGGACAAGCTCGAGGATCTGCGGCGCAAGCATCCGCGCACCCTGCTCGACTTCAGCGGCGTCGGCGGGATGTGGGGCGTCTCGGTACGCTGGCGCGAACGCATCATCCAGGTTGGCTGGAATCGTGGGATCAAGCTGCTCGGCTGCGGTGTCGCCGGAGAGATCTCGCGCCTGCGCCTGATCTTCCTCGCCGATGTGCTCGCCAAGGAGATCGACGAGTTCGCCGCGGTGTTCGATCGCGTGCTGGCGGAGGTCGAGAGCGAGGCCGCGTGACGTGGTGCGTGCGGCCGCCCTCGACGGCGGTTCTCCTGGCCGGGCGCCGCCCGAAGCGCGCGCCTCGCCATAGCCCCTGGCGCGGCGCGCCCAGAGCGCAGCACCCGGCGCTCCCGATCGGGCCGGCCGCCGATTTTGCGGATTGCCCACTCTTCGTGTTCCCGTAAGATGGCCGCCTCGCTGGTCGCAGTCGGTTGCAGTGCACGGTCAAGCTCGACGCTCGCTATAAATCCTTCAGGGGCAAGGATATGTGCGGATTCATCGGGATGGTCGCGCCGCGCGGCACGGACGTGTTCGCCGATCTCTACGACGGATTGACCGCGATCCAACACCGGGGTCAGGATGCCGCTGGCATCGTCACGTACGACCATCGCTTCAACCTGAAGAAGGGCGAAGGGCTGGTGCGCGACGTATTCGCAGAGAAGCACTCGCGACGGCTGCGCGGCAACCTGGGGGTGGCGCACGTGCGCTATCCCACCGTCGGCGCCGGCGGTGTCGAGGACGCGCAGCCGTTCACCGCCGCCTGTCCGTACGGCATCGCGATGGCGCACAACGGCAATCTGACGAATTTCGCCGAGCTCAAGGGCGAGCTCGCGAGCAATGGCCTGCGCCACATCAACTCGAGCTGTGACGTCGAGGCGATCCTGAACGTCTTCGCCGAGGGCATGTCGCGGCGCGGGAAGCTCGATCCCGAGACGGTGTTCGACGGGGTGAACGAGGTCTACCAGCGCGCCAAGGGCGCCTACTCGGCGGTGGCCATCATCGCCGGCTACGGCTTGGTCGCGTTTCGCGATCCGTACGGCATCAAGCCAATCGTGTTCGGCGAGCGCACCGCCGCCGCGGGACGCACGTTCTGCGTTGCCTCCGAGAGCGTGGTCCTCGATCTGCTCGGCTGCGAACGCACCACCGACATCCAGGCCGGCGAGGCGGTGTTGATCCTCGAGTCGGGCGAGGTCATCCGGCGCAAGATCGCCAATCGCCCGCACAACCCCTGCCTCTTCGAATGGGTGTACTTCGCCCGACCGGACTCCTTCCTGGATGGCGTGAGCGTCTACAAGAGCCGCTTGCGGCTTGGCGAGCGCCTGGCCGACCTGTGGCTGGAGACTGGTCTGCACGCCGACGTGGTGATCCCGGTGCCGGAATCCTCCACCACCGCAGCCATGGCCCTGGCGAACAAGCTTGGCATCAAGTACCGCGAGGGCCTGGTCAAGAACCGGTATATCGGCCGCACCTTCATCATGCCGAATCAGACCAAGCGCCAGCGCTCCGTGCGCCAGAAGCTGAACCCAATCCCGCTCGAGTTCGAGGGTAAGGACGTCCTCCTTGTGGACGATTCGATCGTCCGCGGCAACACCTCGCGACAGATCGTGAAGATCGCCCGTGATGCCGGCGCCCGGCGGGTGTTCTTCGCGTCCTACTCGCCCCCCATCCGCTATCCGTGCCTGTATGGCATCGACATGTCGACCAAGAACGAGTTCATCGCGCGCGGGCGCCTGGCCGAGGAAGTGGCCGAGGAGATCGGTGCGGATTACGTCCTCTACCAGACCCTTGAGAACCTGATCGAAGCGGTTCAGGAGGGCAACCCGAACCTCAAGAGCTTCTGCGCGGCCTGTTTCTGCGGCGAGTACCCGACCGGCGACATCACTCCAGAGGTGCTGCGGGCCATCGAACAGGAGCGCACGACGAGCCAGTGTGGAGCGCCCCAGCCAATTGCCGTAAGTTAGTGCAACGCTGATGTTTGGATGGTGGTGATGCCGGGCCGATTGACAACCCGGGGAACCCCCCTACCATAACGATCTTTTGCATCATCCTCGTGGGGGCTTAACGATTCGCCCTCCGAGGGGGAAGAAGATCAGGTGGCGGCTGCGCGCACCTCCCCCCGCTCCGGTTTTCTGGGGCAACGGCTGGCGTGGTCACGAGGAGTGGCCCAATGAGGATACCGATCGCGAAGAGCACGCCTTCTCCTGAAGTTCAAGTGCGACGCCAAAGACTGCATGTTCGAGTGTCGGTGAATCAAAACAACAACCTCCTGATTCACTACAACGCGAACATGAGCGCGCTTCTGGATTGGCCTTGTCCCGAGTGTCGTGCCGGTCATCTTCGCTACGCCAACACGAACGCCAAGCTCGAATACTCGCTCACCAAGGTCGAGAAGACGCCAGAGGAACAGTCGTAGTCCGGCTGATCGTCCGACGAGGGGCCGATTTCGGGGCGATGACCCCGATGACACGAGAGCCGCGAGTGGGGCCCGGAACCGCATCAGGATCTGGGCCCGTTCCTTTTCGAGGTGCACCATGAGAGACGTGCTTGCCCGCCTGCTGCTCGAGCCGATGAACTCAGGCGCCTGCGGCAAGTCCTGGCTCGCCACCGGCGGCGACGTGCTCGACTCGAGCAACCCGGCGACCGGCGGCATCCTGGGGCAAGTCAAGCTCGCGGTCGCGGCGGACTACGAGCGGGTCATGGCCGAGACGGCGCAGGCGTTCGACGCCTGGCGCTCGTGGCCCGCGCCGCGGCGCGGCGAGGTGGTGCGCCAGCTCGCACAGGCCTTCCGCGAACACAAGGAAGACCTGGCGACGCTGATCTCGCTCGAGATGGGCAAGATCTACGCGGAAGCCCTGGGCGAGGTCCAGGAGATGATCGACATCGCCGACTTTGCCGTCGGTCTGTCGCGCCAGCTCTGCGGCAACACGATGCACAGCGAGCGGCCCATGCATCGGATGTACGAGCAGTGGCACCCGCTGGGGGTTGTCGGCATCATCACCGCCTTCAACTTCCCCGGCGCGGTGTGGTCGTGGAACGCGATGATCGCCGCGGTGTGCGGCGACACGATGATCTGGAAGCCGTCCCACAAGGTGCCGCTGACCGCGGTCGCCATCCAGCATCTGGTCCACGGCGTCCTGCAGCGGAACGATTGCGCTGGCGTGATGAGCTTGCTCATCGGCCACACCGACATCGGTGAGCGCCTGGTGCGCGATCGGCGGGTGCCGTTGATCTCCGCCACCGGCAGCTGCCGGATGGGCCGCCACATCGGCGCGGCGCTCGCCGAGCGCTTCGCACGCGGCCTGCTCGAGCTGGGCGGCAACAACGCCGTCGTCGTGATGGACGACGCCAACCTCGATCTTGCCCTGCGTGCCGTCCTGTTCGGTGCGGTTGGCACTGCGGGCCAGCGCTGCACGACCACCCGGCGCCTGTTGCTGCAGAAGGGAATCGCGCGCGAGTTCACGCTGCGCCTGAAGGCCGCCTACGAGCAAGTGCGCATTGGTGACCCGCTCGCCGCCGATACCTTGATGGGACCGCTGATCGACGAGCATGCGGTCGGCGACATGATGGCCGCGCTCGAGCGCATCGAGCGCGAGGGCGGCGAGATCCTCCACGGCGGCAAGCGGTTGACCGAGGGCCGGTACGCCAAGGGCTGCTACGTGATGCCGACTCTGGTCAAGGCTCGCCCGACGATGGAGGTCGTGAAGGACGAGACCTTCGCGCCGATCCTCTACATCCTGGAAGTGGCCGACATCGCCGAGGCGGTCCGCCTCAACAACGCCGTGCCGCAGGGGCTGTCGTCGTCGATCTTCACCAACGACCTGCGCGCCGCCGAGGAGTTCCTCTCGCACCGCGGCAGCGACTGCGGCATCGCCAACGTCAACATCGGCACGAGCGGCGCGGAGATCGGCGGCGCGTTCGGCGGCGAGAAGGACACTGGCGGCGGGCGCGAGGCCGGCTCGGATTGCTGGAAGGCCTACATGCGCCGGCAGACCAACACCATCAACTGGAGCAGCAGCTTGCCGCTCGCACAGGGCATCCGCTTCGGCAGCTGACGGATGTGCAGAAGCCGGTCTTCGACTGACTCAACGCGTGACCGCCGGTCAGCGGTTCGATGCCGTGCTCAATCCACTCGAGCTCCTGGCCGAAGGAGTCATGGAGGTGCAGGAACCAAGATGCCGCGCGTGCTCATCATTGACGACGAGGAAAGCAGCCGCAACCTGGCGGCCATCGTTCTCGGACGAGCCGGGTTCAAGACCCAGCTCGCGGTCGACGGCCACGAGGGGCTGCACCTGCTCGAAGCCGATCCTCCCGATCTCGTCGTGCTCGATCTGATGATGCCGCGCATGGACGGCCATCAGGTCTTGAAGCGCATGCTGATGAGCCCGCGCCTGCGCCGCATTCCAGTGATCTTCGTATCGGCGAACGACCAGGAGCCGAACGTCGTGATTGGCATCGGCCTGGGCGCTGCGGACTACATCACCAAACCCTTCCGGCCGCGCGAGCTGCTCGAGCGCGTGCAGCGCATCCTGAGTCCGGAGCCGGCACCCCCGCCCGCACCGCCGCCGATGCCGCCGCCGCTCGCGTGAGTCAAGGGCGCTGGCGCAGCACGACGCGGAAGCCGATCTCGGGGGATTTCAGCTCCTCCGTCAGAATGTTGCGCGACGAGATGCGGAAGTCGGCCGGCTCACGGCGCATGTAGGAGCCGCCCTTGACGATGGCGTAGCCGGTCCCACCCGGCGGCACATCCCTGGTCCACTCCTGGACGCTGCCGGCGAGATCGTGCACGCCGTACGGGCTCTCGTCGTCGAGGCGGCCCATGACCGGGTCGAGCGTGCGCTGCTCCCGGCGGCAGTAGAAGCTGTTGGCGTAGCGCGGATCGAATGAGTGGCCCCACGGATACGGCCGGCGGTCCGCGCCGCGCGCCGCCTTCTCGAACTCGAGCGAGGTAGGCAGGTCGGCGAGCCAACCGCTCGTCGCGAGCCTGGGTGATTGAGCCACTCGAGATACGCACGCACGTCGACCCGCGACAGCTCGGTGATCGGCGCGCGCTCGTTGGTGTTCGGCAGCAGGCGCAAGAGCTCGCGGTCGTAGCGCACGAGGCTGTGTCGCGAGGTCACTGGCAACAGCTCGCTGCCGCCGCGCTGGAACTCCGCCAGCGCCCGCGGCTGCACCTCCGGGTCGTTCAGGAACTCGAACCACTCGCCGGCGGTGACCTCGTGTTCGCCGATGCAAAACACGTCCGTGGACTCGATGCGCTGCGCATGACCGCCCCAGTCACTCCCGTCGCCGCCGTAGTGGAACGGACCCGCGGGGATCAACCGATACCCCTCCGGGCAGTCGAGAGGCGGTGGTGGCGGGAGGGCCGTGACCCTGCCGCTCGCAACCTCGAATGGCAATCGGCGAAGCGACTCGCTCAAGAGCAGGTAGGACCCGGGCTTGAGCGCCAGCCGGCGCTCGCCGGGTGAAACCCTGGAAGAACCGCTGCGAACGAGCGGATTGGCCGTGGGACGCGAGACGATGCGGGACGCGCCGCCTGCCGCGAGAGTCACCTGCAGGCACTCGCCGTCGCGCACGAGCGAGAGCGTCAGGTCAAACGGCGGCGCCTCGCGCTCGAGCACGCGATGCGGCCGGTTGACGAACATCCCGAACAGTTGGTTCGGGTGCTCTGGCACGAACGTCTGTGCCGCGAGCGCGACCTCGCGCGTGGGCATGGCGAAGACCGCGCGCAGCGTGGCCTGGTGCAGATCGAATGGCAGCGACCAGTCCCCGGTGTCGAGCACCGGACGCTCGTTCATCGAGACCACGCGCGCGAACGGGGTCACGCCAGCGGCGGCGGCGCGCGATTCTCGACCGACCCACTCGACCAGGAGACCACGTGTCGCCGACTCGTCGTCGAGGCTCGTGATCAGATCGCCCGGTCGTACCGCGGCACCGCTCGTGACCGATTCGACCTCGAGCGCCTCGCCGAGGTAAGGTGAGTCCGGCTGCCGATAGGGTTGCGGCACGACGCGCCCGGGTTGCAGGACATCCTCAACGTAGCGGAACAGGTAACGCGGGGACGCATCCTCCCACAGGTCCACCCAGCCCTGCTCGCTGAGCTCGCCACCGTAGCGCTGCGCTGCGTCCCACCTGAGCACTCTCGCACGATAGGAGTCGGCCTCGCCCGTTCGATCGGCCGAGCAAGCGCGGCGGTAAAGGGTGATGTACAGATCGGCAAACAACGCCTGCACCGCATTGGCGGGCGCTTGCGCGCGCTCGAGCGACTCGCTCGCCTGCGTGAGCAGTCCCTCGATCACGGTCGCCTGGCGATCGGGTTCCGCAACTTGTTCTGGAACGATGCGGCGCAGCTGATGCAGGCGCCCCCGCCGATCGTCGTCGAAGTACTCCAGGCGCAGCTTGCTCTCCGCTTCCTCCAGCTCCTGTCGCAGCCGCTCCTGGTTCTCGATGCACGCGACCAGGCTCGCGAGCTTGGCGCGCCTGATCGAGGAGGGACGCCGCGCGCAGCGCATCGACACGCTGCCGGTTGCGGGTGAGCTCGGTCGGCGATGCAAAGCGCACCACGTCGCCGAGCGCCGCCTCGGCCGCGACCAGGTCGCCGTGGTCGATGGCCGCATCGATGGCCGCGATCGCGGCGATCCGGCGTGCATCTTGCGAACGTGCTTCCGCGCCGCGCTCATGCACGCGAAGGGCGAACAGGATCACCGCCATCACCACCGCAGCGCCGATCGCGGTCGCCACCGTCCCGCGATGGCGGCGGGCCAGCTTCACCGCTCGCAGCCAGGAGGCGGTGCGCCGCGCGCGGATCGGCAAGTACGAGAGAAACCGCTCGAGGTCGTCGGCCAGCTCGCTCGCCGTGGCGTAGCGATCGCCCGGCTCGCGCTCGAGACAGTGATGGACGATGGTCTCCAGATCGCGTGGCAGGCTCGGATTCAGGCGCCGCGCCGGCAGCGGCTCGCCGATCAGCTTGGCCCGGAAGATCTGCACCGGGGTCACGCCCTCGAACGGCGGCCGCAGAGTCAGCATCTGATAGAGCGTCGCGCCGAGTGCATAGACATCGCTGCGGCCATCGATCGGGCCGCGCCTCGGCTCGATCTGCTCGGGCGAGACATAGTAGGGCGTGCCCGCGAAGTCGCCGCTCAGCGTGAGCGTGGCCGAGCCATCGACGTGTGCCAAGCCGAAGTCGGTGAGCAAGCTCACGCCCGACGCATCGATCAAGATGTTGCCAGGCTTCACGTCGCGGTGGATCACCCCTTGGTCATGCGCATGCGCGAGGGCGCGCGCGATGCCCGCCGCAATGCGGCACGTGCCCTCGATGTAGGAGCCGAGATTACCCGGCCGCGGCACGTCGCCATCCGCCGGCCACGGGAACGGACCATGCGCGACCTCGGCCGCCACCCGGCCGCGCACGGCTTCCAGGATCTCGGCCAGGCTGGGTCCGGCGATGAAGTCCATAGCGATGAAGTGCGAACCCATCACCTCGCCCACCGCATGGACCGGTACGACGTTCTGGTGATGCAGCTTGGCGACCAGGGTCGCCTCGCGGTAGAAGCGTTCGATGTCGCGCGACGACGCGGTGCGCTCGAGCGGCAGCAGCTTGAGCGCGATGACTCGGTCGAGCGACCGCTGGCGGGCCAGGTACACGACCGCCATGCCGCCGCGACCAATCTCGCGCAGCAGTTCGAAGTCGCCCAGGAAACGAGGTGGGGTAGGGGCGCCGACCGTATCGGAAGCAGCGACCATGACGATCCCTCCGCGCGCGCTGGAGCGCGACGTGGGGGTCGGCGGATGCGGACGGGCGAACAGGATACGAACGCCTGTCGGGAAAAGGAAGGGGCTGCCGGGGCGGCCGCTGGACACCCGGCGCGGGCCTCGGGTCAGGCTGGCCCGCGGACGCGGATCTTGATCGCCCCCTCGCCGAGCTCCTCACCCGCCAGCGTCAGCTCGCGCGCCTGGGTGAGCGCCGCCATGCGCGCGGTGGCGAGCAGGTCGGCGGCGAGGCGGGCATCGTCCTCGAGCGCGAAGTCGACGCCGCTCACCTGGACCTCGGGGATCTCGACCTTCATGCTCAGGCTCTTGCTCGCGCGGAACTTGCGCACCAACCCGAGCACTTGCACCGCCTGCTCGGCGCGCCGGAACGTCGCATCGTCCTCGAGGAACAGCTCGGGTGTCGGATAGGTCGAGACGTGCAAGCTCTGGCGCCGGTCCTGTTCCAAGCTCGCGATCTGATAGATCTCCTCGGTGATGTGCGGCGTGAACGGCGCGAACAGATGCAGCTGTCCGAGCAACAGCTCGTACAGCGTCGCTTGCCCCGAGAGCCGCCCCTCGCGTCCGTCCGGTTCCTTGTGGTAGAGGCGCGCCTTCGCCAGCTCGAGGTAGTTGTCGCAGAACACGCCCCAGAAGAACTGCTCGAGCTCCAAGCGCGCGTGGAAGAAATCGTACTGCTCCATGAACTCGATGTTGCGCCGCACCAGCCGCGCGAATGCGGTGAGCGCCCAGGCGTCGATCGGGAACCGCTCTTTCGGCCGCGTGCCGTCGTAGTCGGCAAGATGCATCAGCGCGAACTTGCTGGCATTGAACAGCTTGGTGAGCAGGCGCTTGCCCTGCTCCATTTCTTTCAAGTCGTACGCCTGATCGACGCCAAGCGAGGCACCGGCGGTCCAGTAACGCACCGCGTCAGCCGACCACTCCTCGATCAGATCCGCCGGCGTCTGCACCTCGCCGCCTTGCATCCGCGACTTCGAGATCTTCTCGAGCTTGCTCTTCTGCGCGCCCTTGCCTTGCTGGCCGCGAGCCGCTTCGGTGCGGATCTTGACGTGTCCCGAGACCACGACGTCGGTCCACGGAATCGAGTTCGCGTTGTGCAGCGACTTGACGATCGTGTAGAAGGCCCAGGTGCGGATGATGTCGTGCGCTTGCGGCCGCATCTGCATCGGATAGATCTTGTCGCTGCGATCGTCCGGTTCCTTCCAATGTGCGTTGATCTGCGGCGAGACGCTGGAAGTGGCCCAAGTGTCGAGCACGTCGGCCTCCGGTTCGAAATCGCGCGCGCCGCAGCGGCACGCCGCCCTCGGCAGATCGCGCAGCGGATCGACCGGCAGGTCGTCCTCGTGAGCGGTGACGGCGGCGCCGCAGGCGCGGCAGTACCACACCGGAAACGGCACGCCGAACAGCCGCTGGCGGCTGATGCACCAGTCGAGCGACAGGTTCTCGACCCAGTCCTGGTAGCGCGACTTCATGAAGTCCGGGAACCAGCGGACCTTGTCGCCCATCGCCAACAGAGCCTGCTTGTGGTCGAGAATGTGAACGTACCACTGCTTGCGGCACATGATCTCGACCGGCGTCTTGCAGCGCTCGTGCACCTTCACGGCATGCGTGATCGGCCGGCTCGCCTTGAGCTGACCCGCGGCGCCAAGCAGCTCGACGATCCGCTTGCGCGCCTGCGGAATCGAACGGCCATCCAGCTCCGGTCCGGACGCCGTGAGCAGGCCATTGCTGGTCAGCGTCTGGCGGTAGGGCAAACCGAACTGCCGCCACCACTCGACATCGGTCTGATCACCGAACGTGCAGCACATCACCAGCCCGGTGCCCTTCTCTCGATCGACCTTTGCATCGCCCAGGATCGGAACCCGATGTCCGCTGACCGGCACCACCGCCTGCTTGCCGGCGAGCTGCGCGTAGCGGGCATCGTCGGGATGATGGATCAGCGCCACGCACGCCGGGATCAGCTCCGGGCGGGTCGTGGCAATCAAGAGCTCGCGGCCGTCCTCGCCGCGGAACAGAACCTCGTGGAACTGGCTGGCGAACTCCTGATCCTCGACGTCGGCCTGAGCCAGACCGGTCTCGCACTGCGGGCACCACAGATTGGGCGCATCGCGGCGGCTCGCGAGCCCCTTGTGCACGAGATCCAGGAACGAGCGTTGGCTGATGCGCCGCGAGCGTTCGTCGATCGTTCGGTAGACGAGCGACCAGTCCGCCGACAGACCGAGCGATCGCCACAGCGCCTCGTAGGCCTTCTCGGCTTCCGCGCACACCTCGAGGCAGACGCGGATGAACTCCTGGCGCGACATCGCCGCGGCCTTGATGCCGCGGGCCTTCTCGACGAAACGCTCGGTGGGTAGGCCGTTGTCGTCGAAGCCGAACGGATAGAACACGTTACAGCCGCGCAGCCGCTTGTAGCGCACCACGATCTCGGCCTGCGTGTAGCTGAACACATGACCGATGTGGATCAAGCCCGAGACGGTCGGCGGTGGCGTATCGACGGCGAACACCGGACCCGGCCGGGCTTTGTCCCATGCGTAGATGCGCCGCTCCTCCCAGTATCGTTGCCACTTCTTCTCGGTGGCACGCGCATCGTAGTGCTTCGGCAGCTCGGGAACGGCCTCCATGGCCCGATCTCCGATCCGTGGATGGCGGATTGGCGCTCGAACGAAGAGCGAAGCAGGATAGGAGGCACCGTCACCCACCACAAGCGAGGCGAACGATTGGCCCCGCGACACTGGGCACTGTGCACGGCGGGGAACCCTCATGTCGCAGAAACGAAGCGAAACGACAGGCCGGCGAGCAGCTGATTTTTTGCGTGACGACCACGACATATGGGGTTACAAGATCGCGCATCCCACGATTCCTTGTGGGCGTTCGAGGCCAGCTCCAGGGCTCCGGACGGGAATAAAACCACGGTGGGGAATGACTTACCACGGGCGGTTCGGCGGCCTCGAAGGGGCCCTGGAGCACACATCTCGGGAACAAGCGGCGGGCTCTCGTAGCGACGGTTACCTATCTTGTCTCCAATGGACGGGAGGGGGATCTCATGGTGCTGAAGGCGTCTGGGGATCAGACCCGGAAGGGCAGCATGGCGGATGGCAAGCTCCAGCTCACCAAGAACGCGCTCACGGTGCTGGAGAACCGGTACCTGAACCGGGATGACGGTGGCAAGGTCGTGGAATCGCCGGAAGAGCTGTTCCGGCGGGTGGCGCGCACCATCGCCACGGTCGAGGAGAAGTGGGGATCCACCGCGGCCGAGATGAAGGCGGCCGAGGACCGGTACTTCGACCTCATGACCACGGGGCAGTTCCTGCCCAACTCGCCCACGCTGATGAATGCCGGCCGCCGGCTCGGCATGCTGTCGGCTTGCTTCGTGCTGCCGCTCGAAGACTCGATTCCCGACATCATGGAGACCGCGCGCCAGATCGCCCTGGTGCAGCGTGCCGGCGGCGGCACCGGTGTCGATCTCTCGCGCCTGCGGCCGCGCGGCTCGATCGTGCGCAGCTCGGGCGGCACCACCGAGGGCCCGCTCTCGTTCCTGAAGATGCTGTCGTCGGTGACGGACGCCATCCAGCAGGGTGCGTTCCGCCGCGGCGCGAACATGGGAATGATGCGCGTCGACCACCCAGACGTCATTGCCTTCATCCGCTTGAAGGAGGATCTCACCCAGGTCACCAACTACAACCTGTCGGTCTCGATGACCGACGAGTTCATGCGTCGACTGCAAGAGGCGCCGAACGAGCCGCATCGTGTCGTCAACCCGCAGAACGGCGAGATCGGATTGCTGAAGAAGAGCGACGGCACGGCTGACTACGCGGCGCGGCGCGAGGCGCTGCAAGACTACTGGACGGTGCGCGAGGTCTGGGACCTCATCGTCGAGAAAGCGTGGAAGTCGGGCGAACCAGGCCTGATTTTCATCGACGAGGTCAACCGTCACAACCAGACGCCCAACGTCTTCGAGATGCGGGCCACCAATCCGTGCGGCGAGCAGCCGCTCGGTCCGTACGAGGCCTGCTTCGCGCCGGATACGCGTGTCACGACCGACCGCGGGCTCGAGACCATCGCCGACCTGTTCGCGCGCCAGAAGGCGGGTCATCGCGTGCTCGTGGCGACCGCGCTGCAGCCGCAGGACGACATCGTCTTCCGCCCAGCCCTGATCTCCGAGATCGGCGAGCGCGAGACGGTGTACGTCGAGCTCGCCAACGGCCAGAAGCTGCGCTGCACGCCGGATCACCGCCTGTACACGACCAAGGGCTGGAAGCGCGCCGATCAACTCGACATTGGCAAGGACGACATCGTCATCCAGGGCCGCATGGCAGGCACGCTGGTCGATGACGAGCCCGAGTACGTGAAGCGCGAAGAGCAAACCTACGGCTGGTTCACCGGCGACGGTTGGTTCACGCGCAACGCGGGCATCACGTTCGGGCCCGAGGATCGCCTCGCGTTCGAGACCTTGATCCCGGTGTGGCGCCGCGTCACCGGCGCGCCAGCCAACGAGGGGCCGCACGAGTTCGTGCGCTGCGTCGCCACCGAGAGCAAGGCCGGCACCGCGCAGCTCGAGCGCGTCGGCTTCCGCCGCGCGCGCAGCTCCGAGCGGCGCGTGCCCACGTCGGTGTTCACGGCCGCGAAGACGCTGCAGGTCGCGTACCTGCAAGGCCTGTTCGGCGCCGATGGTGCCAAGACCCACAACAAGCCGCAGGTCACGCTGTCGTCGGCGTCGAAGGAGCTGCTGCGCGACGTGCAGATCATCCTGCTCAACCTGGGCATCCGCTCGAGCATCAAGTTCTCGGCGAAGCGCGAGCGCGGCCGGGCGCAAGGACAGCTCAAGATCAACGGCGAGAGCTACGGCCGATTCCTCAACATCATCGGCTTCCCGCTCACGCCGGCGAAGGCCAAGCGCTGCGAGGAGCATCGCGTGCGCCGGGTGAAGGCCGATCGCCTCGCCGAGCGCGTGGTGGCGGTGAAGGAAGGGCAGAAGGCGATGGTGTACGACGTCACCGAGCCGGTCACCAACTCGCTGATCGCCGAGGGGATGGTCGTCCACAACTGCAACCTGGGTTCGATCAACCTGGCCAAGTTCTATCAGGAGGGTGCACGCGGCGGCCTCGATGAACGCATCGACTGGAATGCCTTGCGCGATGCAGTTGCGGCGTGTGTGCGGTTCCTCGACGGCGTGGTGGAGGCCAACCGCTACCCGACCCCCGAGATCCACGAGGCCTGTCACAGCAATCGCAAGATCGGCCTTGGCGTGATGGGGTGGGCCGACCTGCTGTTCAAGCTGGGCGTGCGCTACGATTCCGAGGAAGCATTGGCGATCGCGCGTCGCATGGGCAAGTTCATCCGCGACACCGCGTGGGATGCCGATGCCGACCTGGCCGAAGTCCGGGGCGTGTTCCCCAACTGGACGGGTTCGGCGTGGGACACCGTGCATCATCGCAAGATGCGCAATGCCCACTGCATCACGATCGCGCCGACCGGCACGATCTCGATCATCGCCGGTTGCTCGGGTGGCATCGAGCCGATCTTCTCGCTTGCGTTCGTGCGGCAGGTGCTGAACGGCGAGACGCTGCACGAGGTGAACGCGATCTTCGAGCGCAAGCTGCACGAGTACTTCGAGGCAGACCAGTCGCGCATCGACGAGGTGATCGAGCACGCTTCGGCGAACGGCACCATCCAGGATCTCGATCTGCCGGCAAACCTGAAGGAAGTGTTCCGCACGGCCCGCGACATCTCCCCGGAGTGGCACGTGCGCATGCAAGCGGTGTGGCAGGAGAACACCGATGCCGCCGTGTCGAAGACCATCAATCTGCCGTCCGACGCGGAGCCCAAGGACGTCGAGGCAGCGTACCTGCTCGCCTACGAGCTCAAGTGCAAGGGCATCACGGTCTACCGCGATGGCAGCCGGGCGATGCAGCCGATGGCGCTGAAGAGCGAGACCGAGAAGAAGGCCGAGGCCGCGGCGCCCGCGGCGATGGCCAAGCTCGAGCCGCTGCGCCTGCCGGAGATCATGCCGTGCGTGCGCGTGCGCCAGCTCACGCCGTTCGGCAACATGCACGTGAAGATCAGCGTCGAGCCCACCACCGGCGCCGAGCGCGAGGTGTTCGCGCAGCTCGGCAAGGGCGGTGATCTCGCGAACTCCGACCTCGAAGCCATCTGCCGCATCCTGTCGCTCTTCCTGCGTTGCAATGGATCGCTCAAGGCGGCGGTCAGCCAGCTGGACGGCATCGGCTCGAGCCTGTCGGTGCCGAGCAAGGAAGGACGCATCATGTCGCTCGCCGATGGGCTCGCAGAGGCACTGAAGAAGTACCTGCACTACAAGGACACGTACGGCCTCAAGGCGCTGCTCCTGGGCGAGGTCGACTTCAGCTTGGCGCCCCCCGAGGCGAGCGCCACGCGTGCGAGCTCGCCGAAGTCGGCGGTGATGTACAAGATCAAGTGCCCGGCTTGCGAAGGTGTGCTGGCGTTCGAGGAAGGCTGCGTGAAGTGTCACAGCTGCGGCTTCTCACAGTGCTGACCGCGTGAGCTCGCGGTGCCGTCCGCAGCAAGTGGACGCTGGCGGTCGCGTGCACATCGGGCCGGAGATCGGCAATGGTCTCCGGCCCGGCGCCATTCGTTGCCACGCGCGCCGAGGTCGAGGAGGCGTTGCCCCGGTTTGGCAAGCGCCGGCCTATCGCCGGCAGCTTGCCATTTCGGTATCGTGACGCGCACGCATGAAGATCGGGTTCATCGAACCGCACCTCAAGTTGTTCGGCGGCATTCGCCATGTGCTCGAGATCGGCAACGAGCTCGTGCGCCTGGGCCACGACGTGCGCCTGTACATCCCGCGCGGACAGGAGAACCGCTGCCACTGGATGGAATGCCTGCCAGAGGTGCGCTATCTCGGCGCGCCCGAGGCCGATGCTCTGGACGCCATCGTCTTCAACAACGAGCCCGATTTCGCCTGGCTCGACCGGTTCGCATCGGCGCGGCTCAAGGTGTACTGGCTGCTGCACTTCGCCTGGTTGTACGACAAGGCGTTCAGCTGGCTCTCGTACCGCTGTCCGGTCGACGTGCATCTCGCCGAGAGCCGGTGGATCGCGCAATGCCTGCAACGCGAGATCGGCGTGCGTGCGGTGGTCATCAACTCCGGCGTGAACCCGCGCCATTTCCGACCGCTCGCCATGGCGAAGACCTACGAGGTCCTGTGCTACGGCGACCGCGAGCGCGACTGGAAAGGGACCGGCGACATCGAGGCCGCCTGCCGCCTGCTCGATCTGCCGCTCGAGAAGTACGACGGCAAGGGCATTCCTCAAGAACGCATGGCCGAGGAGTACGGACGCGCCAAGGTGTTCGTGCACGGCAGCTGGTACGAGGGCTTCGGTCTGCCCGGGCTCGAGGCGCTCGCGTGCGGCGTGCCGCTCGTCACCACCGATAGCGGCGGGCCGCGCGACTACGCTTTCCACGAACAGACGGCGTTGATCGTTCCGCCGCGCGACCCGCGCGCGATGGCGGATGCCATCCGCCGCTTGCGCGGCGATCCCGATCTCGCGGCCAGGCTCGTGCATCAGGGGCTCGACCTGGTCGCGCGCCAGTTTCAGGGGCCGGCCACGGCGCGGGAGCGCGAGCGGTGCTGGCGCACGCGCTCGAGCTCGGCGATGCGACCGCGGCAGAGCCGCCGCGCTGGGCCAGCGGCAGCGGTCGCCGCACCGACGCACATCGCCGCCGCGTGCCGCACCGCGCAGCCCGGGTGCCGGACGGGTGCTGAACGCGCCCTGCGCGCGGCGACGAGCGAGCTCGTGGTGGTCGGCGATGACGACCCGCCGGCCGTGCTGCTGCGTACGCGGCGCTCTGGCGCGCATGGCGATCGCGCAGCGCCTGCGTGCGTCGCCACCGGGGCGCTGGGCGAGCTGCTGCTGTTCTCGCACGGCGCTGGCGTGCCGCGGCTACGTGGCGCGCCGCACGCCGGCGTTGCGCTCGGGCGGTTTCGGCGAGGGGCGTGCAGGGTTACGATGGCACTGAGGACTTCTTGCTCTGGAACCTGTGGTGGCACGGCTTCACCGTGCTGGGCCCGGTGGCGCGAACGGTCCGCGAGCCACCTCGCAATCAGCATCTCCTGCGCACGTTCGCGGCGCTGGGCGCGGCGCACGCCCGGTTTCTCTACGGCATCCCGAGGACCAAGACGGCGTCGCTGCGACCGTATGGCGTGGAGGCGAGCTGGGCGCGTGGCCCGTGCTCGGTGCCCGAGCTGAGCTACGAGGAGGCCCTCGCGCTCCTCCCGGAGCGCCCGTTGCAAGAGCTGCTCACGCAGCTCGAGCAGCGGCGTGCCCTGCCGTTCGACCTCAAGTCGCTCTGGCGCGAACTCGATCCGTCGGTGGCAAGCCTGGTGCGCTCGGAACGCGAGCGCCGCGTCGCGCGTGACGAGCTGATGCGCGACGTGCGCGCGGAGAAGCAACGCAACGCCGAAGCCTTGAGGCAACTCGAGGAAAGCTACAGCGCCGGCCAGGCGCAGTGGAATCAGCTGCTCGCCGAGCGCGAGCTGGTGCGGGCAACGCTCGCCGAGCAAGCCGAACGGCTGCGGGCGACCGCACGCGACACCTGGAACGTCGCGGTCCTGATCGTCGGGTCGAGCCTGGGGCTGTGGCTCGCGACGCGCGCCGGCTGGCCAAGGATCGGCACGCCGCTGGCGACGCAGGTCCTCTCGGCGGCGGCCGTGGCGACGCTGCTGCAGGTCGCGTGGCAGGCGGCGTGGTCGCTCCTTGGAACCGCGGGCCGCGGCCTGGAAGGCGCCGGCTGATGGTGGCGCGCGTGACGGTCGCGGCGCCTGGCCGGCGCATCGCGTTGCTCGAGGGCGGCGGCCCGAGTGGTTTCGTGCGTGCGCTGCGCACGAACCTGGAAGGCCGCGGGCTCGAAGTGATCGCGGTGTCGCTCGCGGATCTGGCGACGTCCGCGGTCAGCGCCACGGCGCTGATCGCGATCGGCATGACACCCCCCGCCGCGACGTTCGCGGAAATGGCGTGCGTGCTGGCCGTGCCCAGTGACCCCGAGGTCGAGCGCAGCCTGGGCTTGCCGAGCTGTCTCGCTCCGTTCGCTGCCGTCGTCAGCGAAACGGAAGCGCAAGCGTGGGGCATCCATGCGTTGCGGGGTGGACCGGTTCACAGCATGACGGCGTCGAGCGCCGGCTGGACGGCGCTGTTGAACGGCATCGCGCCCGGGACCGCGCTTGCGGAGTGCGACGCAGCCAGGGTCGAGGTGCAGGGCACCGACGTCACGCGCCGCCTGCAGCTGGTGACGCGGTCCGTCGCGCGCGGGTTGAGCCGCGGCGCGATCGGTCGCGATCACCTGGTGTCGGTGGTGATGCTGTCGTGGGACCAACCGCACTTCACCGAACGGTGCATCGCCAGCGTGCGTCGGTACACGCCGACTCCGCACGAGATCATCCTGGTCGACAACGGCTCGGCACGCGAGACCGTCGAGCGGGTGCGCGCGCTGGCCGATGTGTTCATTGCCAACGAGCGCAACGAAGGGTTTGCGCGCGCCAACAACCAGGGGCTTGCGCGCGCGCGCGGCGACCTGGTCGTGATCCTGAACAACGACACGGAAGTGAACACCGGCTGGCTCGATGGCGTGGGCGAGCTCGCCCTGCAGGACGACGTCGGCATCGTCGCGCCCGCGGTGACGGCCGCCGGCGGCGGGGTGGCGGTGCGCGCACGGCCCACCGCCCTGGTGCGCGAGCTGCTGCCGTTCAGCGAGCCGCCACCGGCAGTGTGCTATGTGGCACGCACCGCCGTGCTGCGCCACTTGCAAGGCTTCAGCGAGATCTATCCACTGGGCAGCGGCGAGGACGTGGACCTGTGCTTCAAGGTGTGGTGGCAGGGCTTGCGCGTTCTCGTCGATGAGCGCAACGTCATCTACCATGCGCACGGCGGCAGCACGCGCGCGAAGCTGAGCGAGCGGCGCGACGAGCTGTGGTCGAGCAACCGACAGCTGTTCCTCGAGACCTGGCTGGCGCGCGGGCGCCAGCACACGCATGATGTCCTGCTGCAGACGAGGGCCGCCATGAGCGATGCACCCGACCAGCCATACCTGACCATCGACGCGAAGAACTGGGAGCTGCCGCGCGACCTGCTTCACGAGCGCCGTCTGTACGCACGTTACATCGCCGAGCTGTCGCTGCAGATCCAGCAGCTCGAGAAGAAGCGCGACGCCGATCTCAAGAACATCGCCCGCGATCGCGAGAAGTTCGCCGCCAAGCTGGAGCAGCTCGAGGAGGCGCGACGTGGTCCGGCCAATCCGGATCAGGAGCAGGAACGCGAGATCACCCAGCTGCGCGAGCGGTGGGGCAAGCGTCTGAGCAAGCTCGAGCGCGGGGTGCTGCTCGCTCGCTCGATCACGGCCGTGCTCGCGCTCGTGCTCGCGGCGATGATCAGTGAACGCATCTGGCCAGGACTGAACGGTGCATGGGTATGGACCGCAGTGCTCGTGGCGGCGGCCGCTTGTCTGAGCGCGGCCCACCTCGCATGGCAACGCAAGCGCGCCGCGTTGAAGGCCGCGGTTCGCCCGTGACGCGGCGCGCTACCTGGCGTAGCCGAGCGCCTTCAAGGTCTCGAGCAGTTCCTTGCTCTCGGCGATGTCGTTGCGCGCACGCTTCGAACGCGCGCGCATCCGGGCGAAGTCGTCGAGCGTCTGCTGCAGCTCGGCGAGCGGCGGCTCGCCACCGACTCTGGCACCCGGCAAGGCCTTCCACCGCACGCCCATCGCTCGCACCTTGCCCTTTGCGGCACGGTGAAAGGTCAAGTCGGCCGCGTCCTTGCGATCGCGGTACACGATGAACGGGTAGCGAACGACGGCTTCCTGGTTCAGGCTCTCTGCGAACACCGTGCGCGAGGGCCGCAGCGGGCGGCCGGCAAGCGCAGGCGCGAGCGACTCGCCTGCGAGCGGCTCGCCAATGGTGAGGCCGGTCAGCTCGAGCAGCGTGGGCATCACGTCGACCAGGCTGACCACGTCTTGCATCACGCGCGGCGCGGTGCCAGGCACCGCGAACACGAGCGGCACGTGGATCTGCTCGAGGCCGAGCGTGAAGCCGTGGCAGAAGTAGTAATCGTCCTCGCCCAGCGCCTCGCCGTGATCGGCGGTCAGCACGACGATCGTGCGCTCATCCAGATGCTGCGCGGCGAGCTCTTGCAAGATCGTGCCCACGGCCTGATCCGCATACACGATCTCCTCGTCGTAGCGGTCGAGGTAATAGGCTGGATCCGACTCGTTGCCCAGGCGCTGGTAGCGCGGGATCTGCTGGTAGCCGTCGGCGTCGGCGGCGATCGGCAAGCTCTTGCCGGTTGGCGGCGAGTGGAACGTGCCCTTGATCGGCGCCGGCGGCACGTAGGCACCGTGCGGATCCTGGAGGTGCACCCAGAGGAAGAACGGCGCGGCATGCTTGCCGCGCAGCCACTGGCACGCGGCCGCCGCAGTTTCGCTCGCACGCCGCTCGCGCGGCTGGCCCGCGGCGTCGACGAGCGCGTCCGCGGCGTAACGGTCGAAGCCCTTGTCCAGTCCGCAGTCGGCACGCAAGATCGGGTTTGACATGAAGGCCGCGGTTTCGTAACCAGCCTGCTGGAAGACCCAGGCGAGGGTGGGCTGGTCGACGTGCAGCTTCGAGCCGCCATTGCGCGTGCCGACACCGTGGAACGACGGGTACGCCGAAGTGAACAGCGACGCGTGCGAGGGGATGGTGTAGGAGATCGTGGCGAACGCGTTCGCGAAGCGCACCCCGCGCGCCGCGAGCGCATCGATGGCGCGCGAGGTCGGACGCGCATAGGCGTAGGAGGAGAGATGGTCCGCGCGCAGGGTGTCGATGACGATCAGCAGCACGTTGTGTCGCTGCATTGCCGCGGTCGTCGATTCGCGGCAGCCGATCATGAGTGAGACGATCCACAGTGCGGTGACGATCACGAGCAAGCCGCGCACCGGACGCGGCCTCACCTTGGCGGTGCTGGTGGCGGTGGCGCTGCGCGTCGCGTTGCTCGTGATCAATGTGCCGCCCGATCTCATCGGTGACGAAGGCGAGTACGTCCGGGACGCGCGGATTCTAGCGAGCCAGCACCGGTTCGGCGAGTCGCTGTTCGGCGGCCGCCACTCTACCCGCTGTTCGTGGGGGTCGTGACCATGGTTGCGCGCACCGTCTCGACGCACGAGCGCGAAGCGGTGGTGGTGCTCGCCGGCGTGGTCCAGATCGCGGCATCGATCGCCACCGCGCTGCTGATGCGCCGGCTGGCGTCCCGGCTCTACGGTGCGCGGGCCGGGTCGATCGCCCTGGTCGCCGGCTTGTTCTTTCCTGACGCGATCGTCTACTCGGTGCGACTCTGGCCCGATACGCTGTTCAGCCTGTTCACGGCGGGAGCACTCGTCGTGCTGGCGCGTCACCTGGCGCGCCCATCGTGGCGCACCGCAGCGTGGTTCGGCGCGCTCGCCGGCATCGCCACCCTGTTCAAGACGGTGGGCGTGGTCCTGGTGCCGGCGTTGCTCGTGGCGACTGGATGGCGCAGCCTGCTGCGGCGCCGGACGTGGATCGCGTTGGTAGCGTACTCGCTCACGCTCGCTCCGTGGGTGGCGCGCAACGCCATCGTGCACGGCGCGCCGATGCTCGGCAACGAGCTCGCGTTCACGTTCTTCTGGATCCAGCCCAACGGTCGCCTGAAGGAAGTGCGCGAAGCATGGCTCCGGCTGCCCGACCATCGCGCTCGGCAGGCCGCCGGCTCGCGCGCGCTGCACGAGATCTTCAGCCAGTACCCGAGCCGCTTCTTCGCGCCGGTGGGCGGGCGCGCCGCGCTGATGTTCGGCTGGGAGTCGTTCATCTCCAAGTTCGGTTCCGGCGGGCGGCGGTTCTTTCCGCGCCTGGGCGCGCTCGGGAACCGATTGCTGGTGGTCATCCTGCAGATCGGCTTCCTCGCGCTGTATCCGCTCGCGTTGATCGGCCTGTTCTTCTTGCGCGACCCACCCATCAAGCGCGCGCTCTGTGGCTTCCTCGTGCTGTATGCGCTGCCGTGCATCTTCCTCGGTGCGCACACGCGCTACCGGCTGCCTTGGCTGCCGGCGCTGGCCACGTTTGCGGCCGGCGCGTGGACGCAGCGAGCGGAGATCGTCGGCGGCCTGCGGCGGCCGTGGCGCGTGGCCGGCTTTGCGCTCGCGGCGCTGGCGATCGCCGGCAACTGCTACCGGCACCCGCCGTGGGCGCCGGGCGAGGCACCGCCGCTGTCGTCAGTGGCCGTAGCCGAGCGCTTCGAGCTCGCGCTGCTCGTCGGGCGAAACGCTCGATGCGCTGCCGCTGGTGGCCGCTGCACCGGTCGGGTTGACGATGCCCACCAGGAGTGACTCGAGCGCGCGGCCTGCCGGCGATAGAGCCGGGTCCTGGCTCTGGCGCTCCTCTGCATCACGCTGCAAGTCGAACAGCGCCGGTGGTGCACCAGGATCATAGTAGCGGATCAGCTTCTTGCTGCCCTGGATCACGCACGCGGCGTGCAACTGACCCTTCTTGAAGCGGCCGAACTCGGCGACGATCGGCCGCGTTTCGAGCGTCTCGCCGCGCAGCGCCGGCAAGAGACTCATCCCATCGCCGGGCGGCACCGGCACTTGCGCGATCTCGGCCAGCGTGGCGTACAGAGACAGCGTGCTGACCCGCGCCGAGATCGAACTTCCGCGCGCGATCCCGGCGAAGCCGCGCGGCGGCTTGACGATGAGCGGCACGCGCAGCGACTCCTCGTAGAGCGACTCCCCATGCCCGATCTTGCCATGCTCGCCCAGCTCTTCCCCATGATCGCTGGTGACGATGATCCAGGCATGGTCGTAGACGTCGAGCTGCCGCAGCTGCTCGACGAATGGGCCCACGACCTGCTCGTCACACTGGTTGATCTTGGCGTCGTACAGCGCCGCGGCTTGTTCCGTGTCATCCGCCGTGAACGAGGTCATGCGCTTGTAGTCGTACTTGCCGAAGTCGATCCGGCTCGGGTACTTGCCGAACTTCTCGCGATAGGGCGCGAAGGAGACGTCGGCTCTGGGGTCATAGGGCTCGTGCGGTCCCATCACGTGTGCGAACGCGAACAAGCGTGTGCCGCGCGCCTTGCGGATCCAGTTCGCGAGGTGATCGATCTTGGCGACGCCATACGATTCGAAGCCCTGCGCGAATCCGTAGCGCTCGGCGATGTGCCGGTTCTCGGTGCAGCCGGCGCTGCGATAACCGGCACGCGTCATGATCTCGGCGAGCGTGACGAGGTCGTCGCTCATCACGTCGGCGACCACCTGGCCGGTGGCCTCGCGCTTGAGATGTCCCACCATCACGCCGTGATGATGCGCGAGCAGGCCAGTGAACACGGATGCCGTGGACGGCTTGGTCCAGTTGGCCGCGCTGTAGGCGTTCGCGAACAAGACCCCATCGCGCGCGAGCTGGTCCAGGCCGGGCGTGGTGGCGCGCGCGTAGCCGTAGCAGCTCACGTGATCTGCACGGAGGGCATCGATCACGAGCAGGATGACCGCGCGCGGCAGCGAGCGCGCGGATGACGTGCGGTCACGCCCGCAAGCGGCGACCGCAGCACAAGTGGCGATGGCGAGGAGAGACCGACGCATGCGGCCCGGATGGTAGCGCCGGCGGGCGCGGTGGCCCAGGAATTTTCGCCTTGCCGTGCCATCCGGCGCGCTCGCTCGGAACGCGCCGGGTGGCCGCAGCTCAGCGCAGCGTCTGGTTCAAGTGGATCATCGCGCCGGACGCGGGATCGAGCGAGATCAGGTCGATCGCGCCGTCGTCGTTCAGATCCTTGCCGAGCAGCTTGAGCGACTGCTGGCCGGACGCGTAGATCTGCAACGGCTGGAACGTGCCGTCGCCGTTGCCGGGGAAGATGGTCAAGTCCTTGCGGCTGTGGTTGGTGACGGCGATGTCGTTGAACTCGTCGATGTTCAAGTCGCCGACGAACACATCCGTTGGCTCGATGCCGCAGTCCAGCACCACCGGCGCGCTCATGGCGCCGCCGCCGCGGTTCAGCAAGATGCTGATCTGGTCGCGCAAGCTGTGTCCGAGCACCAGGTCGGGCAAGCCGTCGCGGTTGAGATCGCCCGTGGCGAGCGAGTCGGCGCTGAACGGGATGGTGAAATCGAGCTTGGGCAGGAACGTGCCGTCGCCCTTGCCCCGATAGATCGACACCAGGTTCTCGACGCCGTTCAGCGCCACCACCAGGTCCACGGTGCCCGAGGCGTCCATGTCGAGCGCCTCGAGCGCGCGCGGATTGCGTCCGGTCGCGAGCGTCGTCGGTCCGGAGAACGTCCCGTCGCCGCGGCCCTGGAAGAGCGTGATGGTGTTGGCAGACGTGTTGGCGAAGGCAAGATCGACCCGCTGGTCGCCGTTGAAGTCGGCAACCACGTGGTCCATCGGTCCATCGTTGGTGTCGAACGACGGCGTGGCGGTGTAGCCGCTCGGCTGCCATTTCAGCACCACGCACTTCGACATCATGCTGCTGGTGATGATGAGGTCGAGGTCGCCGTCACGGTCGACGTCGGCCGCGGTCACCTGATCGGGCCGCAGGATGGTCGTCGGGTACGACACGGCACTGCCGAAGCGGCCGTTGCCGAGCCCATAGTGGATCAGCACGTTGCCGCCGCCGGTGTCGAGCAAGGCCACGTCCTGATGGCCGTCGTTGTTCAAGTCGGCGATCGTGCCGCCGCCGGCTGGCGTCGCGCCAAGCCGCACCGGTGCGCGGAACTCATCCGGCGACTCGGCGAGCAGGATGCGCAGATCGTCGCCGAAGCGGTTCGCCACCACCAGGTCCTCGAGGCCATCGCTGTCGATGTTGCCCATCGCGATCGCCACGGCTTCCGCGCTGACCTCGAACGAGATCGGCCCGCCGAACGTGCCGTCGCCATGTCCCGGCAGCGTGGTGAGCGTGTCATCGCCGATGTTGGCAGTGGTGATGTCGAGCAGACCGTCGCGCGTCACCTCGCACACGCACAGCGCGTTGGGGTTGCGGCCGGTGGTGTAGTTCACCGCCGGGTAGAAGTCGCCGGTGCCGCGGCCGAGCAGCACCGAGGCGGTGGAATCGTTGGTGTTGGCGGTCAGCACGTCGAGATGCCCGTCCTGGTCGACGTCGGCCAGCATCACTGCCGACGGCCCTTGCCCGACGCGGTGCAGCGTCGGCGCGCCGAACGTGCCGTCGCCGTTGCCGAGGAACACCGCCACGTTGTCGGCGGAGAAGTTCACGGCCACCAGGTCGGCCTTGTGGTCGCGATTGAGATCGCCGAGCGCGAGATCATGCGGCGCGTTGCCCGACGGCAAGAACGTCGGCGGCTGGAACGTCCCGTCGCCCTTGCCGATCAGCACCGAGAGCCCGTCCTCGATCTCGTTGGCCACCACCAGGTCGGCGATCGTGTCGCCATTCAGGTCGGCGCTGGCCACCGACAACGGCTCGCGATGCACGGCAATGTGCGTGGCGCTCGCGAACGTGGCAGTGCCGTTGTTGAGCAGGATCGACACGGTGTTGGAGTTGCGATTGGTGACCACGAGATCCTGGTCGCCGTCCTTGTCGAGGTCGACGGCAATGAGGTCGCTCGGTGTCTGGCCCACGGCGTAGGTGACCATCGGGTTGGGCGCGCCGTTGTGCTGCGCGACGCGCACCGTCACGTCGTTGGACCAGCTGTTCGCCGACGCGATGTCATCCAGGCCATCGCCGTTCAAGTCGGCGACCACCACGGCGATTGGCTCGCGACCCATCGGCGACGTGGGGCAGGGCAGGATCGGCCACATGTGCGACTCGAAGATCAGATCGCCGAAGTCGGTCAAGCCGAATGCGACCGGCGGCTTCGGGCCGGCGGTCTTCTCGCGCGGGTAGCCCTTGGACACGTCCCGCACGTACACGTACAGGTCCTCGAGCGTGGGCACGCCCTCGAGCGAGAAGCGGCCGTCGGCGCCGGTGGCCGTCGGCAGGCGGAAGTAGGTCGGATCGCCTTCCGGTGCTGTGCCGTACACCTCGACGCTGGCCCCGGCCACGGGTCGGCCGAGGTGGTCGAGCACGCGACCGATCGCAGTCGTGGTGGACAGCACCACGTCGAACGGATCGCTGGCGAGGTTGTGCGAGCGCACCACGAGCGGACCGGACTTGGCGGTGAGCGGCACACGCGTCTCCAGCGTGTTCGGCGACGGCGAGTCGGCATCGAGGCTCTGCCCTGACAGCTTCACGCGCATCGCGCCCTCGGCGGTGTGGAAGCCGGTGCCGCGGATCAGCATCACCTGCAGCGGCGATGGATGCTGCGGCGAGATCGACGTGATCCCCGGCTTCACGCGGAAGTACTGCGAGTTCGACTTCTGTCCGTTCGCGCTCACGCGCACCGCACCGGTGATCGCCGCGTTCGGGAGCGGCAAGGTCACTGCGTGGGTGTCGCCGCTCTGGCCGTTGCTGGCAACGCCGCCACCGAACGTCACCTGGCTCTGGGCCGGGTCGGTGGCGAAGCCGGAGCCCTCGAGCGTCACCGGTTTCGGCGCCGCTTCGGGGTCGGGGCTGATGTGATCGAGGTACGGGCGCATGTTGTAGGCAACCGGATTGCTGCGCATGCCGTTCACATCGAGACGCAGGTGACCCGAGCGCGCGCCGTTGGGAACCGTCACCAGCAACGACGTCTCCGCAGCCGACTCGGGCGAGGTCGCGATCTTGTTGAAGTACAGGGTGTTCGAGCCCGGCTCGCTGCTGAAACCGCGGCCGCGGATCGCGATCGGCTCGCCCTCGCCGAATGGATTGGGCGAGATGCCGAACAGGATCGGCGGATTCAGCGCCGGCATCAGCATGATGTCGCCGATGTCGATCGTGGTGCCGGCGCCGCGCCCGCGCACCAGCACGGTGGTGGCGACCACGCCCGAGCCGACCGGCGGCCGCACGTTGAGCAGCACCTCCGGCACCTTGCCGCTCACCTTGAACTTGCCGCTCACGTCGCTCGTCGTGTCGGACCCGACCTGACCGCCGCCGATTGCCTGCAGCCAGATGCGCACGCTGCCTTGCGGCTCGTTGCGGGTATTGACGACGCGGCCGGTGATGATGCGGCCGGCCTCGAGCTCGATCGCGCCGAGCGCCGCCTCGGCGCCAGCGGAGAAGTCCGCGATCACCGTGGTGGGCAGATAGCCCGAATTGTCGGGCGGCGCGATCGTGATCGGCAGCGTCGTGTGATCGGTTGGCGGCCACACCGAGAGCTTGAGGTCGCCCTGGGCACTCACGCCGCCCTTGTACACCGCCGGCATGCTGAGCAACACGCTGCCCTGGAAGTTGGCAATGTGACCGGTGACGGTCTTCTCTGGAATCAGCCGCTCCGGCAGCGCGGCGATCAGGAACGTCTTGCCGAGCTGGATGCCGAGTCCATTGGTGACCACGACATCGAGCGTGATCAAGCCGCTGTCGGGCACTTGCAAAGCAGGCGTTCCGCCCGAGAGCGTCGTGCGCAGCTCGGTCGGGAACTCGCCCTTGGCGGGCGAGGAGAACGTGAGCTTCTGCACGAACTCGCGGCGCAAGTTGCCCGGCGTGCCGCGGTATTCCTTCACGACGATGTGCTTCAAGCCCCATCGGTCGTCGGTGGCCACGAGATCGAGCGGCACCTCGCTGTTGCGCGGCGCTGCCGTGGGCAGGTACTGCTCGAGCGCGATCTTCACCGGGAACGAGCTCGACTTGGTTGTGCGGATCAACAAGCCGCTCTGATCGGTCACCTCGATCACCGCATCGAAGGCGATGTCCTCGCCGGCGCGCACCACCGTGCGGCTGAAGGCCTCCTGCGGAATCGACAGCACCTCGACGAACGCGGCCGCTGGCGCTTCATGGCGCTCGGCCTGCACCGACCAACCGTTGCCAGCGAGGATCACCCGTACTGCGAGATTCTCGGTCTGATCGAGGTCGAGCACTCGGCCCCACACCTCGACGTCGGTCGACGTCACCTTGCCGTCCACGCCGGCGGGCGCGATGCGATCGATGAACGCCTTGGGACCGCTGCGATCGAGATAGTAATCGCCCGCATCGGTCACCGAGCCTTGCCGGATCGTGCCAGTCCATGCGCCCACCACCGGGTTGATCGAGCGCCGGCGCTTGAGCGTGGCAGGCTGGCCGCCCCATGCCTGCACGGCGATGGTATCGAGCTTGGTCACGTAGGTCGTGGTGGGCTCGCCGCCCTCGACGATGTCGTAGCCGATCGGGATGCCGGACACTTCGAAGCGGCCATCCGCACGGGTCTTGCCGATCGCGCCGCTGGCGAACACCCACGCGCCCGCAACCCCGTCCGACGACTCGTCGATCACGCGGCCGTTCAGCGTGGTCGGGAACCCGGTGATCGTGCCGACGACGATGCCGGAGCTCTTCAGCAGGCTGTCGGGGTTGCACTGGTAGTACTTGCCGTCCTCGTCGACCGTGCCCTGGCCGAGGTTCTTGTACTCGCCGGTGGCGGGATCGACGACCCACAGATTGACGAGGTGCCAAGCCGGCAGCTCCGCGTCGTTGGCGAGCCGCACGCTCGCGCCTGGTGTGAACGATACGCCAGCCGGCGCGACCGCCACCGCGGAGATCGGGAACTCGCCATTGGGCGGCGGCGCCGGCAGCCGATGCACGGGAAGCGCCGTGGCGGTGAGGGTCCCACTCCCGGATCCGTCCGCGAACTTGGTCGCACCCGCAGCCGCGGTCAGCTGGAAGTCCGCCGACCCGGGGCAGGAGAGGTCGACCGCGTGCTGCGGGTCGACGCTGAGCGGGGCGCGCTGATCCTCGCGCGTGACGAAGAACGGCCGGCCGTTCTGATCGCCGCCGCCCCCCATCACGAACGCCTGCGCGGTGGCGATGATCGCCGCGGTGCCGCTCTTGAGCGTGAGCAGATGCGGGCCCTGGCCGACGCCGGTGAACTTGAACGCGCCGCGCGCGTCGGTGCCGACCTTCGCATCGGTGCCCACGAACGACACCTCGGCGCCCTCGACCACCTCGCCGTCCTCGTCGACCACCGTGCCATTCATGGTGTCGCTCGATGCGTTCAGGTCGACGGCGAACACCGGGGTAGCGGCGTCGCTGCCCGCCTTCGAGCCGTTGCGGATCGTGTAGCGCGTCACCACGGTCGCATGCGTCCCAGCGCCGAGATCACGCAGGGCATTCCAGTGGAAGACGTTCACCGCACCGGTTTCGAGCGACTCGTAGTCGCCCGGGTTCACCTCTGCCGACGACGAGCTGCACGCGGTGAAGTTCTTGCCGCCGTCGTGCGAGCTCTCCACCGAGACGCTGATCATCTCGTCCGGCGCACACAGCAAGAACGGGAGCACGATCACGCCGCCGTCCATCACTTCGGGCTGCAGTGCCACGATCGGCGTCTGGCTGTTGTGGGTTTCGACGGTGCCGTCGTCCGAGCTAGAACCGCCGCCGCTGCCGCAGCCGTGTGCGGCGAGCGCGAACAGCGCCAAGGCGAGAACCCGGTGATGTACGGAATTGCCAGTCACAACAGCCTCCTCAGGTGTCGACGCGAACCTCGAACGGGCTCGCACTTCGGCGTCCTGCGCTGGAACACCGGACTACGGATCGTCCCAGCTCATGCCGAAACTGAAGGGCGAGGGCGTGCGAACTGGTGGTTTTCGCGGCAGGCGTGCGCCGTGCGGGGAGTGTGCTGGAATCGGGCAGCGAGGCGCAGCCGGCACCTGGCCGCCGGAGTCACGCGCGGTGGGCCTTGCGCTTCAGGCCCTGATGGCTGACCGCGTCCGAGTTGTCCCTGCTGACCGGTAGGCCGAGATCGGCCCAACCCTTCTCCACCACGCGGCCAAAGGCATCGCGGGTTCCGCCGTAGCCGCCGCGCACGTTGAGCACGGCCTTGAAACCAGCCTTCTCCAGCAGCTGACAGGCGCGTGCCGAGCGGCCGCCCATCTGGCACCCGAGCGCGAGCTTGGCGTCGGTCGGGAAGAGCCCTTGCACGGTCGCCACGAAGTCGGGGTTGGGTGCCATGCCGCTCGGGCCGGGCAAGAACGCAGGGATGTTGAGCGCGCCGGCAGGGTGCCCGCCCATGAACTCGGCCTCGCTGCGCACGTCGATGTACACGTACGCCTCCTTGTTCATGAGCTCGTGAGCTTCGGCGGCGTTGACTTCCTTCACGTTGTCCTCCGCGCGGGTGGGGGTTGGCCTCGAGCAAGCTGGCGCAAACCTAGCCTTCTCGTGCGCGGCACGCAAGTCAGCGTCCGACGAGCAGCCGCTCGGCGAGGTCCCGTCCCAGCCCGGCGATCTCGGCGACCTCGGCGGCTTGCTTGACAACCGCGTAGGCAACACGTCGGAAGGCGATGAGGTCGCCGTGAACCTCGACGTAGGCAGCGCGCGGATCGCCGTCGCGGGGCTGCCCCACCGAGCCAGGATTGATCACCAGCCGGCCCTCGGGCAGATCGCCGCCGTCGGCGAAGGCCTTCACGTCGAACGCGTGACCGTTCTCGTCGAGCATCATCGGCACGTGCGTGTGGCCGAGTGCCACGACCCGCGCGTCGGTGAGATCCAGGAGGCCGCGCGCGATCACGCGCGCCAGCCGCTTCGAGGGCGGGAAGATGTACTCGAACAGAGGTTCGCGCGGCGAGCCGTGAGACAGCTCGACGTCGTCGATGCGCGCCGCGAGCGGCCGGCTGCCGAGGAACTCCCAGCGGCGCAGCTGATGAGAGTCCGCGTCGCGACGCGGGCGCAGCTGCTGGCGCGTCCACTGACCGGCGCGCAGGGCGACCGGCGAGAAGCTCGCGAAGTCGCCGGTCACCACCGCATGGTCGTGGTTGCCGCGAATGCAGATCGCCGTGCGGCTCTGGATGAGATCGATCACCTCGGCGGGTCGTGAACCGTAGCCGACGATGTCGCCGCCGCACACCACAATCGGAATCTGGCGGCTGGCGATGTCGTCGAGCACGGCGCGCAGAGCTTCCCAGTTGGCATGCACGTCCGAGATGATGGCTAGATGCAATGCACTCTCCCGAGTCAGGACTGACGGCGAGGGAGAATATCGGTCGTGCGTGCGTTTCACTGTTGCTTCATTTACGTGCTGGCGTCGCGGCCGACCTGCGTGCGGCCGCCGACGCCCAGACGAGCGAGCACCACGACCGGGATCGCGCCACGACGCCGCGTTTCCACCTGGTCGTCGTTCAGCTGAACGATGGCGTCGTGTACGGCGAAGTAGTCGCGCTCGTTCTGGTCGCAGTGGTCCTCGGTCACGGGATTGAACGATAGGCAGGCAACTGGCTTGACCGCGAACGGCAGCGCACAGGAGAAATCCGGCTCCAGGAACGGGCAAGTGTAATGCACGGATGCATTGCCGCGGGAGAGGCCGAAGCGCGCGACACAGCGCTGCATGCGATCGATGAGATCGCGCCGCCGCTTTGCCGGCAGATCTTGCAAATGGCCGGCGATGACCGCTGCCTCGACCGGCAGGATGCGTACCGAGTTGAATCGCTCGGTGCAGCACAGTCCGCATCCCGTACAGGAGATCCGCTGCTGGATGCGCAGCACCTTGCGAACCAGCTGCTGCTTGCACCGCGCCACGGCTCTCGCCAGGGCGCGCCATCGATCGCGTTTCGATTGCATCGACTCGTCACCAGAGAGACAGAAGACGAGTCATTCTAGGCACGAGGTGGGCGAGCGCAGCGGCGATCTTCGCGACCGATCGAACCGGCATGAGACAGCGGTCAATGTTCGACGTTGCGCTGCTTGCGGTCCAGCCAGGACTGAATGGTCAGGGCGACATAGCAAACGCATGCAAAGAGCACGACTGACAGCATGATGCGCGGACTCCTCGACTCATGTTCTGCTGTCAACTGATGCAAGGGGCGTGCCCCATGGCGAGCCGACCATTCGAGGCGTGCATCGCCTCGCGTCGCTCACCTGCATATACGATCGGTCTGCGGCATCCTCACAGGTGCAAAAAAAGTTTGCAGGCGTGCAGCAGGTGATCGCGACTCACGAGAGCCGCAGATCGATCAGCTGATCGAGCAGCCAGTCGGTGAAGTCCTCGTAGGTCTGCTCCGAGTCGTCGCGCTCGGCCAGGTACCAGACCACGGCCAGCTCGCCGTCCTTCTCGTGCGAGGCATCGAAGCACTCGAAGTCGCCGCTCGTGGAGACCGGATGGAATGGAATGAGATGGTTGGGCAAGGCGGCCTTGTTGTAAGTGCTGAGCTCGGGCGTGCCGAGGATCAGGAGATCACCGATGCGCCCGCCGTCACGTACCAGGAGGAAGCTCCGGTAGCTGTACGGCAGCGGGCGTCCCAAGTATCGCTCGGCTGCCTGGATGTGCCGCTCGCTCGCGCCCGGGCGCAGGTCGGCCAGTCCGGCAGGGATGGCTTCCACGACATGACGCCAGTCGGCTGGGTCCAAACATCGTCCTCCGGGGGGTGATTCCGAACCGCACAGGCGGGGCCAGTCTTTCCGAATGTGGTCGGCAAGACAATACGTCAGGTCGCGGCGATGGTGACGAGCGTTTCCGCGTTTTCGCGCAAGCCGTCGGCGCGGCCGGCCGAACCAAGCCGCTGGCGATGATACAATCCCGGTTTCCCGTCGCGAACGTACGATGACCGCCCCCCCACTGCCAGCGAAACGGCTGCCTTCGACCGCGGACCCGCCGGTCCCGACGACGGCCCACGGGACACCGCGTGACCTGCGCCTGTCGGTGCTGGATGGTGCATCGCACGCGACCATGGTGGGCTTCGGCGAGTCGTTCACCCGCGCGTTCGCGGTGCACCTCGGCGGGTCGAACTTCTTCCTCGCCTTGCTCGCGTCCGTGCCGCTCGCGCTCGGGGCCCTGTCGCAGCTGTTCACCGCGGCGCTGGTACGGCGCTTTCGCTCGCGGCACCGCGTCACCTGGCGCTGCGCATTGCTGCAGGGCCTGAGCTGGTTCGCGGTGATCGCTGCGCTCGCGGCGCCGGCGCCGTGGCCGTTCGCGCTGTTGTTCGCAGGGGTGTTGCTGTACTGGGTCGGCGGCCTGGCCGGGAATCCGGCCTGGAACAGCTGGATGGGCGACCTGGTTCGGGCCGAGGACCGCGCCGTGTACTTCGGTCATCGCAGCCGCGTGTGCCAGGCGATGGCGTTCCTGGGTCTCGTGGGCGGCGGTCTCTTGCTGCAGTTCTTCGAGGACCGCCGCCATCCGGACTCTGGGTTTGCTCTGATCTTCATGATCGCGGCCGCCATGCGGTTCGTATCGGTCGCGTTCCTGTACCGGATCAACGAGCCCGTGCCGCCTCCCGCGGCGCCCTCGACGTTGAGCTTCACGAGCTTCCTGCGACAGCTCCTGCACCAGAAGCATGGCTCGCTGGTGCTGTACATGGCGTGCGTGAACCTCGCGCTGTACGCGGCGGCGCCGTACTACGCGCCCTACATGCTGCGCGACATGCGGCTCTCGTTCCTCGAGTTTGCGGCGGTCACCGGCGCTGCGGTCGCGGCGAAGTTCCTGAGCCTGCCGCTCTGGGGCCGGCTCGCAGATCGTCACGGCACCCACCGCATGATGAAGCTCGCGGGCCTGCTGCTGCCGGTGTGGCCGCTGCTGTGGGTGTTCGCCACGAGCCTGCCGCAGCTGATCGCGATCGAGCTTTGCGCAGGACTGTTTGCCGCCGGCTTCGAGATCACGACGTTCACGTTCCTGTTCGAGCTGACGACCCGCGGCGAGCGCCTGGCCATCGCCGCCTACAGCAACATCCTCAGCGGCTTCGGCATGATCCTCGGCACGCTGATCGGCCTTTGGCTCGCCGATTCGACCCTGGTCGCGGGCATGACCTACCAGGGCTGCTTTGCTGCCTCGGCGGTCCTGCGCCTGATGTCGGTGGCGCTCCTCGGCCGCATGAAGGATGTGCGCATCGTCGAGGCGCTCTCGGCGCGGCAGATGTTCCTGCGCTTCTTCAGCCTCTCCAACCGCGGGCCGGGTGGTCGTCCGGTGATCCCGGACGAACCGCTGCCGAAACCGCTCGATGCCGGCGGTGACGAATCATCGCCAGTGCGAGCGCGCGCGCGTGCCCGCCGCTAGAAACTGCGCGCAACGGTCACCCGGCGCATCGGTCGCCATATCCCTGCTGGACCGAATCGCGCGACCAACGCACAATGACGCTGGCCCCCCGGAGCTTCGATGTCATGTGGCTCGCGATCGCCTTGAACATCGCCCTGCTGGCGCTCGCTCTTGGCCTCTCGGTCGCGCTCGAGATGGTCAGCCATCGACCGCGGCGGTGATTCCGCGCGGCCCGCGGCTTCGCGCCGAGGGCCGTGGCCATGCGCGATCAACGCGCGTGACCGAACATCACCCGGAACAGATCCTCGCTGTAGTGGTACATCTCGCCGTCGTGGAACACGACGAAGCGACCGCCATGGTTGTTCGGCCGCGACTCGTAGAGCAACACGGCGCGGTTGTCGACCGTGAAGCGGGGCGTCGGCACCAAGCGATACGATACGTTCAGCTCGCTCAGCTGTCCGTGCTCGTTCTCGTAGCGCAGGACTTCGGGCGCTTGATCCGAAGGCACCAGCAGCGCCCTGGGATCCTGGATGAGCCCGCGCGTGAACAGCTCCGTGAGCGAGCGGGGATAGCGCGTGCCGCCGCCGAAGCAGGAGCGGTAGGTCTCGAGCGCACCCTTCACCAGCACGAGGCGCTGGGCACAGATGTCACGCTCGAGCTCGACGCGCAGCGACTCGAAGGTGCCGCCAGTGGTCTCGAGCAACGTCATGCAGGCCAGCCGGCAACGGCACCGCGTTCTGTAGGCCGCCCAGCTTCGAGCGCTGAGCAGGAATGCAGCGTGTCGCCCTCCATCCAGGCGGTTGCCAGGCCTCGGCCGAGATCGCCGGCGAGCTGATCGGGTCTTGGCAGCAGCGCGAGGTCGAGCACCAGTGCTGGCGACGTTGCGCGTCCACGAGCAAGGCTGGGCGGGTAGGTCTCCGCCAGCAACGCGGTGATCGCTCGAGGAATTCGAAGTCGCAACTGGCAGGCGCTCGGGGTGCGGATCCGGCGACCGTCGCCAGGCTGGTGGTCTGGATCAGCTCGGCTTCGATGGTCCCGGCGCTGTCGGCGACCCACAGCTGATCGCCGGCAGTGAGCACTGTGGGCGCGAGCGCGACCGGACTGTTCGCGATCTCGAACGAGGAAGCCCTTGTGACCCTGCACGTCGATGCCTTGCACCAGCACCAGTGCCCGCTCCTTGCTCAGTCGTTCGAGCACGCCCACCGCCCGCCTGGCATCAGTCAATCCCAGCCGGAGCAGGAAGCGCGGGATGACGGCGCCACGCACCGGCGCGAACGCCGTCGCCGAAGGTCGCCAGCCCAGGTGTCGCGCAGGGGCTCGAGCCGATCCACGATCTCGCCCGGCAATGCCGCTCGCAACGCTGCTTCGATCAGCACTTGCTGGGAGAGCAGCGCCGAGCCTTGCAGCAGGGCACCACGGGCCGGAACGGTGGCGGGTGGCCGCGTGCCGGCCGCGAACAGCGCTGGCTCGACCCCGCGCAGCTCATGCTGCTCGACCAGCTCACCGCCGCTGCACGCGAGCACGGCTCGATAATTCCTGCCGGTGATCGGACCAAGGGCGGGAGGGGCGTTCGAAGCAAGGCCGCACCACCGCCGTGAAGCGGTGAGTCCCCGTCGCGCGCGAGGCTCGGGTGATCCGCCGGCGTATCGAGCCAGGCGATCAGGTCATCGGCGGCGCGTGCCGGCGTCGACAGCAACAGCAGGTGGCGCTCGCCGAGGGCGCACCAGCGTGAACTCCAGGCTGTCGGCGGGATCGAATAGCGCACGGCGCGCGGTGGCCGTAGTACGTGAACTGTGCGAGCAGGCCGGCCATCGAGCCGCGCACGGCGCTCAAGATCTCCTGCTGCTGATCCACGCCCACCTGCAGGTGCGCGACCATCGGCGAGTGATCGCGCGCATGCGGCGTGGGAACCCCGTAGACGAACAGCGCCTCCAGCTGCGGAATCGGCAGCGCCAGGAGCGTCTCCGCCACGAGCAGCAGCCCGCGCTCCGGTGGGCTGGATGCGCCATTGCGGCGGTCCGCCAGCAGCGCGCGCAAGACATCCGCCCGCTGTGCGAGCTCGTGCATCACGGCGGCAACAACCAAGCGCGTCGCGCGACCGTCGATGAGACGCCCCACTGCCGCGTCGCCGGTCAAGTGACCCGGCTCGAACGCGATCATCCAGTCGTAGCTCGGCGGCGCAAAGCGCTCGGCAGCCGCTTCGCGCTCGCCATCGGTGCCGATCAGGCACATCCCCATCACGAGCGCTGGCAGCATCATCGCTTCAGCCCCTGGCGCAGGTCATCGCCGAGCCCATAGTCCTTGAGGTCGGTCGCGCTCATCTGCAGCGAGCGCGCGATCACCACGACGGCCTCACGCAGACCGCGGTCCTCGAAGTAGTCAGGCGGCAACGCCATCGTCTTGCCGAGCTGTGTTCGCACTGCCTGGCGCACGACCGAGGCAACCTCGGCGTGCGGCAGAAAGGTGGCCACCGATTGCTGCAGCTCGCCGAGATCCGGCAGGGCGTCGAGGCCCAACCCCTCCAGCGCGACGTGCAGCGCCGCTTCCTGCTGGTCGCGTAGCAAGCGCGCGGCGTACGCGATCACGCGCGGATCGTCCTGCAGGCGCAGGCGCTCCTCGAACAACGGTCCGCTCATCCGGCGCGCGACCACGGCGACGTCCGGCTGCAGGCCGAGTCCCTGAACCACCTTCCCGCTTGCCAGCTCGTACCGGATCACGGTGAAGTAGACGAGGTATTGCGAACGCGTCTCACCGATCGCCGTGGTGGACGGAAAGCCAGCCACGAAATGAGCCGATTGGCCGACGCCCTTGCCGAACGATGCTTCACCCACCAGCGTTGCGCGCCCCAGCTCCTGCAAGCAGCCGGCGAACATCTCGGACGCGCTCGCGCTGCAACGATTGATCAGGATCGCCACCGGGTAGGTGCGTTCGTGGTCGCTGTGCGTGGCGACGATGGTCTGCTGGCTCGCCCCCGAGCCCTTGAGGGTGGCAATCGTCTGCCCCGCGGGCAGGAACTTGTCCGCCAGGTCCGCGCACTCGGTGAGCGAGCCACCCGGGTTGTTGCGCAGGTCGATGATCAGGCCGCGCAAACCGCGTGATTCCAGATCGCGCAGCGCCTGCTCGACCCGATTCGCACACCCGGGATCGAAGCTGCGCAGCGCGAGGTAGCCGATCCGCGCCGGCAGCAGGTCGGCGGTGGCGATGTCCTGCGGCCGGACCTCCTCCGGGGTCATCACGAACTCGTACGGGCGCGACCAGCCATCGCGCAGCACCGAGACCCGCACCTCCTTGCCGAGCAGCTGCTCGACGTCGTTCTTCGAGAGATGCTTCAAGAACTGGCCCTCGACCGTGATCAGCTGATCACCGGCAGTGAGTCCGGCGCGATCGGAAGGCGATCGCTGCAGCACGAACTCCACGAACGCCGATTGATCGTCCCAGCGCAGGGACAGACCGTTGGTCTTGGCTTCGGGGCCGAACAGCTCGGGAGCCCATTCCGGGAGCGCGCGGCCGCTCGGGTCGTGCGAGACGATCACGTGGGCGTAGCGATCGTTCAGGCTGTCCACCATCGCGTGCACCACATCGGTGGTGAGCTGGATGAGATCGCCCGGCGGCGACTCGAACGGCAGCTCGCCGGCGACGTGGAACACCGCCTCGGGCGTATCCAGCAGCGAGTCGGCGACCAGCCGCTTGAGCAGCGAGCGCTCGATGCCTTGCGACCGCAGGTGTGCTTCGGAGTCGAACGCGGCAGCCATGGCGCCGAGCGCCACCCGATTGAGCGCCGCGGCGGTGAGCACGTCCGGATTGCCGGTGGGAATCGCGTTGTTCAGGATCACATCGCGCGCCTCGACGACGATGCGCGCCGCCTCCCCTGCAACCTGCGCAAAGGCCAACGGGGCGTTGCCGGCAGCGCTCGCGACGGTGTTGGGACTGCGCAAGCTGCCGAGACAATCGCGCGCCGTCATGCGCACCTGATCGTTCCGGTCGTGCGTGCCACAGGCAAGAGCGAGCACCGATTGCGACGCGTCGGCGCGCGCGCCGAGCGCCGCCAGCGCATCCGCGCGCAGCGACGGGTTCGCGTCTTCGGCGAAGGTCGTGAGCAACGCGAATCGTGCGACCGAGCCAGGGATGTCGGTGAGCGCCTTGACGCAGGCATGCTTGACCGCGAGCGAGCTCACGTCTGCGAGACGTCGCGCCAGCACGTGTGCTGCCGGCTCGAGATGCGTCTCGCCCAGCGCGAGCGCTGCCATGAACGCGATGCTCGCCTCGCGCGATTGCAGGAGATCGAACAGTTGCTCCGGCAGCAGGCGACGGGCTGCTGCCGTCGCCAGCAGCGACGCCGCCTCGGTATCGCGCGCGTCGATGCCGACGGCGATGGTCGTGAACGTGTCCTGATCGACGCAAGGCACGAGCGCCGCGGCAGCTTCACGACGCATCAGCGGATCTTCCTCGTGCAGGAACGGGCCGAGCTCCGGCACCCGCTCGGCGGGCGGCAGGGTGGCGAGCGCCCACAGCGCCACCAGACGGTGGTCGCGCACCTGCTCGTGATTCTGGAGGACCGCATGCAGCGCCGCGCGTGCTTGCGGTGCAGACTGCATCAGCGCGTCGAACTGAGAATCACCATCATTGCCGGATTCGAAGATCGCGTGCAAGCGACCAAAGGCCTGCAGCGCGACCAGCGTCTCGTGCTCGCTCGGACTCGCTGCCGTGGCGAGCTTGCGGATCGCGTAGGCGACCGCATCCTTGCCGAGGAGCAGGATCCGCTCCACGCTTGCGAGCGCGCCGACCTCGGATACCGAGCCGACCGCGGCGCAAACTTGCTGGTCGAGCTCCGGAGACACACCCTTCACGGCGACGAAGATGCGCCGCGCATAGAGGGCGAGGATCGGATCAGGGTGTTGCAAGTATCGGCGCGCGAACTCGGCCGCCGCATCGCCGAGGCCGATCAGCCGCTTGGCCGCCACCTCGCGACGTGCTGGTTCCGGCGAGTGCAGCTCGTCGAACAGCAGCTGCGGATCACCTGCCTGCGCCAGTGCGCAGGTCATCATTACCGCAAGCCACGAGAGCATCCATCCTCCACGTGTACCGGCGCCGCAGGCGCGTCAAGCAGCGAAATCATCGACGTCGCGCTGTCTCGATCTTCTGCAAATTATCGACGGTGGAAGAGCGCCGTCCGGAAGCAGGACGGACAGCGCGCGAGCTCAGCGCAACGGTATCTCGACCGGTGCGAAGTCGAGGTAATCGCATGCGGTGAGATGATAGAACACACCGCGATGGTCGCCCTTGATCGCGCGCTCGTGCTCGGCCACGCCATGCAGATGCCCGTACACGCAGGTGGGAACCTGGAACTTCTCCAGCAACAGCGCGAGCTCGCTCGCGGGATCATCCTGACTCGCAGGCGGGTAGTGGATGAGTGCCAGCCGATGCGGTGCCGCCAGCGCGGTCATCTCGACCAGCGCGCGTTCGAGCCGGCCGAGTTCACGCTGATAGATGCGCGCATCCTGCTCGCTGAACTCGGGCGTCGATGGCAGCGACCATCCGCGCGTTCCGGCGATCGCGAGGTCGCCGATGCGGATCGCGTGACCATTCAAGATCGTGAGCGACCCCGGCAACACCGCGCGCACCTTGGCGTCGGTGGTCCACCAGTAATCATGGTTGCCCTTGATCAAGACCTTGCGACCCGGGAGCCGCTCGAGGTAATCGATGTCGGGTAGGGCTTCGGGGAGCCGCATCGCCCAGGTGAGATCCCCGCCGACGAGCACGAGATCATCCGGATCGATGCGCTCGCGCCAAGCGCGCCCGATCTTCATGGGATGGTCACGCCATTGCTCGCCGAAGACGTGCATGGGCTTGTCCTGGCCGCCAGGCAGGTGCAGGTCACTGATGGCGAACACCTTCACCGCTGCCTCCGCATGAGACACGTCTTGCGCGATTTGTTCCAAATCCAGTTCTGGAGATCATGAAACAATTCGGAGTTCGGAATCTAGGATTGCCACGAAGCGCATGGAAGCGCTAGTATCTCTTTCCGAATCTGGAACTTAGCGATTCTGCGAGCAGGGCCCAGTCTTTGCCCTGGAAAAGGGGTTCCTCTGGAGCCCCGCATGTCCTCGTCCAAGACCCAGAGCCTGATCGACTCGCTCGGCGACGTTTTCGAACGGGCCGAGAATCCCGAGCGCATCGTCGCGGCTCTGCTGCACGAGCTCGCCAAGGAGCTGGACCTGGCCACGGCAAGCCTCCTCAACCTGGAGCCGGCGGGCAAACCTGGCCTGTATCGGCTGCGACCGCTCGCCACCTATTCCCTGCGCCATTCATACGACAACCCACGTCAGGGACCAAGCGAGCCGCTCCTGTCGATCCCACGCGACTCGCCGCTCAGCGCGGGTGATCCGATCACCGGCGACATTCCCGACACGCTGCGAGCCCTCGGCGAATCCATCGACGTGGTCATTCCGCTGTCGGTGCGCGAGACGCCGCGCGCACTGCTGCTGTTGCGGTCGCGCAGCGAGTCCACGCACTGGGACATGGACACGCTGCGCGCCTTGAAGCCGCTGGTGCTGTCGGCGGTCACTGCGCATCGCGCCTTCTCGCGGTTTCGCCGTTACGAGGCCCAGCTCGAGCGGCAGCTGCGAGTGTCGCCGGATTTCCGCTTCGACCAGCTGGCCGATGAGCTGTTCGTGAGAGCGCGCAAGATCCTGGGCGGCGGGCGCATGTTCGTCTTCCATCATGAGACGGAAGAGAAATCGCTGCGCCTCCTGGCAGCCAGCTGGGACGCCGACGGCACGCTCGCGGGATACGCCGTGCCGTGCCAGGGGAGCGCGCTCGGCGAGGTGCTTGCTGCGCCCCAGCCGCAGATGGTCCGTGTGCGCTCTGTCAACGAGGCCGAGGTTGGCGGCCGCGCCATCACCATCACGTCGCACGAGGCGCGGTTGTTCAACGATGCGCCGTTCCTGGTCGTGCCGGTGCGAAACGACGAGACCGCGATCGGCTTGTTTGGCATCGAGTGGGTGCATGCGCCCGGAAGCCAAGTTGAAGGCCAACGCCGAGGCCGAGACGTTCTTCGCCGCGCTCGGCCGGATCCTGTTCTACTCGCGAGTGCACCAGAGCTTGCTGCTCGACAATCGCCGCGTCGCGTCGGTGAACCAGGCTGCCAAGCAGGTTCGCGAAGGCGTTTTCCACATCGAGCCGCAATGGCTCGATCGCGCGTCGGCCCTCGACCAGGTGGACGATCCGGTCAAGGGCCTGGCCCAGCTCGCCGAGGAGCTGAAGTCCGGCATCGACCTGCTGGTGAAGAGCTTCTCGCAGCTGGTCGGCTTCGTCGATGCACTCTACCAGGTCGGCAGCGCCGGGCTCGATGTCGGCGAGGACGTGTCGGCGTACCTGCGCAAGGTCGTCCGGCTGCTGCGCGACCGCATGGGTTACGAGCGCGTCATCGCGCTGCTCGCCGATGCCGAGACCACGACGCTGCACAGCCCGGTCGTCAACTACGAATACGAGAGCCCCGAGGAAGCGGCCAGGGTGCAAGGGGTGCGCGTCGACTGGATGGCGAACCGCCGCGGCGTGTGGGCGTGGGTCGCGCGCAACCAGCGCGAGCTGTACGTTGCCGATGCGCATGCCGACTTCGTCGAGGACGAGCACAGCGGCGAGCGGGTGTACATCAGCAGCGAGCTGGTGCAGCTGTTCAAGGGTAACTCGTTCCTGGCCGTCCCGCTCCTTTCGCGCCAGCAAACCGGCGGTGTGCCCAAGCTGCTGGGTCTGCTGTCGGTCGCATCGCTGCACAGCGACCGTATTCGCAAGAGCGATCTCAACGTGATGCGCGCGATTGCCCGCCAGATCGGGCTCACGCTCGAGAATGCGAGCCTGCACGATCACCTGCAGAAGCAGATCGCCGAGCAGGATCGCGAGCTGCAGAAGCAACGCCAGGAGCTGCGCGAGAGCTACTATCGCCTGTTCCGCTACGAGCGCAACGAGTTCCATCTCGACTTGACCGCCGGCCTCGCACACGACCTGAAGAACCCGCTGATCGCCGGCCGCCAGTACCTGCAGGTGCTGCGCATGGAGCTGGCGGGATTCGTGAAGGACGCCAGCGCCGGGGGCGAGGACGACCAGCGCCTGATCGACGAGTTCCGTGCCACCGCCGAGAAGTACATCGACAAGGTGGCGGACGTCCTGCTCAAGGTGCAGGAGCGATTGCGCGACATCGAGCTGCGCGCCACCGAAACCGAGCCCGAATCCAACGAGCAGCTGTGCGATGTGTTGACTGCGCTGAACGAGAGCTTGGCCGACATTCCGCAAGCGATGCGCTCGGGCATCGCCTTCCATCGCAGCTTGCAAGAAGTGCCGCCCATCCGCAGCCATCCCGACAGTCTGCGCTCGCTGTTCATGAACCTGATCACCAACGCCATCGAAGCGATCCCCAAGGAACGCGGCGGCGACATCTGGATCGCATTGCGGCCCGACGGGCGCGACATCGTGCTCACGGTCGAGGACAACGGGCGCGGCATACCGGCGCACGACCTCGACAAGGTCTTTCAAGCGCGCTTCACCACCAAGCCGCGTGGCACCGGTCTCGGGCTGGCGTGGGTGCATCGCAACGTGACCCAGCATCTGAACGGCAGGATCCACGCGGAATCCGGCAATCTAGGCGACGGCAAGCGCACCCGATTCACCGTGCGCTTGCCCACTGCGACTCAAGGAGAATCGTGATGCTCCCCCACATTCTGATTCTCGATGATGAAGAGCTGGTGCTCGAGTCGACCGCGGATCTGCTGCGCCGCCTGTTCAAGGGCCGCGCCGAGGTCCTCACGGCGCGGACCATGGCCGAGGCCGTGGACCAACTGGAGAAGCATGCGGACTCGCTCGCCGTGACCGTGGTCGACCTGAACCTGGGCGAGGGCAAGGACACCGGCGACAAGTTCTTGAAGGCCGTGCGCCGTACCAGCGCCGACATCTTCAACATACTGAACACTGCTTATGGCACGCGCGAGCTGTTCAAGCGCGGCACCAATGAAGGCTGGCTCGATGCGATCGCCGAGAAGGAAGGCGATCTCGACAGCAAGGTCGACCTCGGCCTGCAGCGCTACGAGGAGCGCTACGGCCACCGCAACGCTTACCTGCGCCGCCTGATCGGTCAATCGCAGGCCTTCCGCGATTGCGTTCGGCAGGTGACGCGCCTGCGCCGGCCCAGCCCTGGCAAGGGCTACTTGCTCGTCGGTGAACGAGGCAGCGGCAAGGAAGTGATCGCGGAGCTGATCCACCATCACTTCGCGCGCCCGGGCGAGTTCCACAAGGAGAACTGCGCGAGCTTCGACCACAACGCGGAGATGCAGCTGTTCGGCGTGCGCGCCAACACCTTCCCGAAGGTGCCGGCGATGCGCGGCGGCGTCGGCGCGGCCGAGCACGGTACGCTGTTCCTGGACGAGTTCCACGCGCTGGATGAACGCACGCAGCGCAAGCTGAACCGCCTGATCGAGTACGGGGACTACAGCCCCTATGGCGATTCGGCCACGAAGTGCACCGCGGATTGCCTGATCGTTGCCGCCACCAACGTGCCGCTGAATCAGCTGGTGCGCTCCGGACAGCTGAACGAGGACCTGCGCGATCGCTTCTTGATCATCGAGATCCCGGCGCTGTGCGATCGCATCCAGGACATCCCGGATCTGTTGCGGTTCTTCATCGACAAGCACCTTCCCGGCAATCACTGGGACGGCGCCCGGCCCGAGCCGCCGCGCGAGGTGATCGCGGAACTCGAGCGGCTGCCATGGCCGGGCAACATCCGCATGCTCGAGAACGCCGTGATCGAGGCCACCTCCGGCTACAACGGCGTGCGGCCCGAGGTGTTCTCGGAACGGCTCTTGGCGGCAGCGCGCCGCCAGCACGAGCTCGATGGTCTGCAGGGTTCGGTGCCAGCCACGCCCGCCGCGGGCGTGGCCGCCGGCTCCAGCGCTCCTCTGCCGCCGGTCGACTCGGTGGAAGTGATGATCCAGGCGATGATGGATCTCGCCGAGAAGCACCTCGCCGCGTACCCGCGCGAGAACTGGATTCACTTCGAAAAGAAGCTGATGAACGGCACCCTGCTCGCTCTGTGCGACAAGTACGGCTCGCAGATCGAGGTCTCGGAGCGGCTGCGCATCCCACGCGCCACGTTGAATGCCCGGGTCAAGCGCGCCCAGCAGATCCGCGACCTGATCAGCAGCCTGGCACCGCCGGAGAAAACCGGCCAGCAGGTGGCCTACTAATTGCTTAACGCCGCGCGCTGGAATGCGGCGCACGCCGCCTGCCAGCGAGCTCAAGGGGGTATGAAGCGCTGGACAGCGGAACTGGAATCCGCGATCCCGTTTTTGGAAGCATTCCCGGAAGAGGGTCTAGCGCGCTCCAACGTTTTGCCTCGCCGCCGGCGGCAGCTGCGGCGAGAGGAGTGCATGCTACGTGACACACACCGCAGTCAGTGAACGCCGCTTGGCGTTGCCCGCGCGCGAAGGAGTGATCGACGCGCCATCGATCACCGTTCGGCTGTTCCGCGCGAGCGAGCCGACGCATGGAACGGTCGTCTTCCTCCATGGACTCGGCTACACGCGACGTGACTATGCGTTCCGGGAAGCGTCGCTGGTCGAGCGCGGTTATCACGTCGCCTTTTATGCGCTGCGTGGCCATGCCGGCGGCCATGGCACGTTCTCGATTCGCGGCTGTGCGGAGGACCTGAGCCGGGTCCTCGATGCGCTCGAAGGACGCTTGCTGCAAGGCGGGCGCAAGTTCGCGGTCGTCGGCCACAGCACCGGTGCCCTGGTTGCTCTGGATGCAGCGCGACGCGACGAGCGCATCGGTGCCCTCTCGGTGATCTCCACCATCACGTCCTTGTCGGATGCGCTCGACTACGTCTTCCGCTGCGGGCGCGCCGAGGAGTGCTTCTGGTCGCTGCACCGCGCCGCACCAGCCGATCTCGACAATGCCCGCCATTACCTGGCGCGCGATTGGCGCGAAGGGTTGCGCCACGCCCTGCTCACCGAGTCGCATCCGCTGCGGTTCAAGTGCCGTTACGGTCTGCTGCGCGTGGAGAACTACGAGGACTTCCTGATGGAGGTGGCGGCGTCGCCCAACGCCGTGCAGTTCGCCCCGGCGATCGGCGTGCCGACGATCCTGTTCTGTGGCGAGCGCGACGAGATCATCGACCCGCAAAACACGCGCATCCTCCACGATCGTCTCGGCCAGAGCGGTGATGCGAAGCGCCTGCTGGTGCTCGACGCCAACGACCACTTCCTGAACGAGCACTGGGAAACCGTGGTGGTGCCGCGCAGCCTCGAGTTCTTCCAGACGCACTTGGACGTGCCGCGACCGATGCGGTCGCGCTGAGTTGCCCCGCTTGGTGCCGCGCGCGCTTCCGGTTGCACGCGCCGCCGCCCTCGCACCAGATTGCGGCGGATACGCGCCGGCCTCGCGTGTCTCCTGCATCGCACCGAGGGTGGCCATGTGCGCGCTGGCAATCGTGATCTGCGGCATCATCGTGCGGGAACCCGCCGCGAACGGCAGTGAGCGACCCGCCAACCCGGACGCGATCACGCTGGAATGGGCCACCTCGCCGCCGGCATTGGTGCTCGCCCGCGAGCCGTTCACCTTGCTGTGCCGCGCCACCAACAAGACCGCGGCCAGCGTCAACCTGGTGATCGAGGTGGATCTGCCGGGCACCCTCGCCTGGCAGGGCGAAGCACCGGCCGCCTGCCAGCTCGGCGCGGGCGAAAGCCACGAATGGCGCTTGAGCCTGGTGGCGAATGCGCGCGGCACGCATGCAATCGACGTCCGCTGCGCCGGTGAGCATCCCAGGCGTGCCCTGCGCGCCCTCGTCGATACCGGCCCGGCGCTGCCCACGCTGCCCGCGTGGCAGGACCGGGTGAGCGCAGAAGGCCTGAGCGATGGCTTCCTGCTCTTGCAGAACGATCGCATCCGCCTGCTGTTCGCGGAAGGCGCCAGCCCCGGCTGGCAGGCCGCGCTCGTGTTCGTGCGCGGCGCGAGCGGTGAAGCGATTCGCGCCGGCACGATCCGCCCGTTGCTGCGTGCGGTGGTGCAAGGCGACGCTGGACCGAGCGAAGCCACGATCGCGCCGCTGCGCTCGCGCCTCAGCACCGAAACGGACAGTGCGGCAGTGCACTTGAGCGGGGAGTTCGAGCGCGGCGCCACGCTGTGGCGGGCGGACGTCACCTGCCTGGTGCAGCGCGGCGAGAGCGAGGTGCACGTGATCCACCGGTTGCGTGCATCGCCGCGCGGCAAGCTGTGGGCGTTCGATGGGCTCACTCTCCGCGTGGGGGAGGGTTGCTCCGGCGGCCGCAAGGACGCCGCTCTGCTGCCGGGGCTCGAGTGGCTCGAGGGTGAGGAGCAGTCATCGAGCTCGGCGCTCGTGCATGGCAGCGAGCATTTGCGCGTCGTGCCGCATCCGCTCAAGATCACCGTGCCCAGCGTGTCGGTGCAAGCCGGCGGCACGACCGCGGGCGTGCTCTGGGATCCGCGTCAGCTGTGGGACGGCCATCATGCTCACCCCGCGCTGCGCTTCGCATCGCCCAACTGGCTCGAGCGCGAGGACGATCATCTCATCGGCCTGTTCGTTCCGAGCGTGCCCGACTTCGTCGGTGAGAACGAGGCACGCGCGCGCGCGCCGTACTCGGTCGAACAAGATGCGCCGCTGCGCATCGACGCGTACCTGTATGCCGCCGCCGGCCAGACGGTGCTCACGCCGATCGCTGCCTGGTACCGCCGATTCGGCCTGGCCGACTCGCCCGCGGTGATGCCAACGCACACGATGTCGCTCAATCTGTCGGTCGATGCGCTGCTGCAGACGCTCTGGGATCCCGAGGCACGCGGCTGGTCCCCGACCTATGGCGAAGCCGCCGAGCCGAACGCGGCGGTGATGGCGCTGCTCAAGGTGTCGGCCGACGGCGAGAACAGCGCCCGCCGCCGCAGCGACATCCGGACGATCCTCGATCAGGCCAAGCAAGAAGCGATCGAGACCGATGGCAACCGCACGTTCGGCAAGCTGCGCAACGCCGCCCTGCCCGACTGGAACGCGCCGTTTTTGCTCGGTCATCTGCCGGAAGCCCTCGAGCAGATGAAGCGCTACGTCGACTTGATGCGCCGCCGGCAGCGCGACGACGGCAGCTTTCCGTTCGCGGGCGCAGCGTCGCTCGGCGAGCCGGGCAGCGTCGAGCTGGGGACGTGCGCGGTGCAAGTTGCCTGGCTGCTCAAGTTCGCGCGAATGACCGCGGATCGTGAGGCAAGGGCGGCCATGCTGCCGGCCTCGAGGCCATGAACCGCTTCACCATCCCACGCGGGCGCAACCTGGAGGTCCCGTTGCACGCGCCGGACGTGCTCGCCGCCGCGCAAGCGATCAACGCCTACCTCGAGGGCTACCAGCTCGCCGGCGACGAGCGGTACTTGCACGCGCCTGGTTCGGCTGGGCAGCGCTGGCGTTTCTCTACTCCTGGCACGACTCGGATCGACCGGAGATGCTCGGCGCCAGCATCCCGGTATTCGGTGCGACCCGTTACAAGTTCGCGTGGTCGGTACCGCCGTGCAGTGGAACGGCCTGGTGCTGGCGCAGCGCTGCGCGATCTCGCGGACTGATCGGATCTTCCATGGCACAAGCTCGCGGCTCATCATGCGCGCGCAGCTGCAGCAGTACCGAGCCGCACCGCGGTTTGCTGCCCGACGCGTTCGACCTGATCCAGAACCACAGCCGCGCGGCACCCTGTCGATCAGCCCCGAACCGCTGCTCGCCAACCTGCTCGAGGACAATTCGCCGGGATCTGTTCCGTCACGACCCTGCTGCTCGAGACCAGGTGCCGGTCGCGCACACATCAGCACCGCTGGCAATCGATCCTGCGAGCGCGCGAGGAGAACCAGGCGCTGCGCTTCACCCGTAGTCCGGCGCAACAGGACCAGCGTACATGTTGATTGCCGGCGTGCCGGTCCGCCGGATCACCAAGGACGGTACAGGCTGATCGCCGCGAGCGATGCGCTCGAGAGCGCGCGAGGGCTATGGCAGATGACGCGCTTCGGCGCCGTGCTCTGGGCGGTCGAGCAATCAGCGCCGGCAGCCTTCATCGTCGGCGAGCTCGGCGACGGCGCACCGCCGGCAGAAGGCCTCGCGCGCTGACCAGGAGTACGGGCGCACCAGTACTGGGCCGTTGCGCAAGAACTCGCTCACGACGGTTGCCACCCGCGGTAGTTCGGGAGCGGCGATCACCGCCGGTCACGACGTGCTGCAGCGGTGCTCGAATCAGGCTGAGGATGAACCGCGAGACGTCTGCGGGCACGGTGTGGCCGTGTTCGGCAGTCGGCCACGAGCGTCGGGCACTGCAATCCGCGAAACGCTCCGCAACGACAGCTCGTCCTGATCCTCGCTGCGTTCTTCACGTGCCAGATCAGCACCAGCAGCACCAGGCGCAAGACCGCCTCGCGATTCGCCAGCAGCGCCGCAACGCGGGCGCCGAGGCTGGCGCCCATCACCGCCAGGATGCGCCGATGGTCGATCCGCGGCGACTGGCGCAGGAAGGCGATCGCGTCACGGCCTTCGCATGCCGACGCAGGAAGACGCAGGTGGCCGGGTCCGATGGTGCGCTCCTCGATGGCGCGCGCGCTGGAACCCCGGCATGTCGGCCGCGAACACGGCGCGCCGCGCGGCGCCAGCTCGCGCGCCAGCTCGAAAGCCACATCGCGGGTCTCGCTGGAGCGGTGCAGGCGTGGCGATGACCGCGGACATGGAGCATGGGCGTCGGGAACGACGAAGTAGGCGTGCACGTACTTGTTCGATCGGGTGCGATGTCCTCGGCGCTCGTGTGCGGCAAGTTGAACGGCCGCGCCCGCCGCTGCAGCTCGCGCACCACGCCGGTTGGCTCGCGGCTGAGGTCGCCGATGCCCTTGTCGCCGGTGGCGACCAGCAGCACCGCAAGCAGCGTCCCTGTGCTGAACAGCAGGATGGCGAGGGCGACCGGGGTGCGGCCCGTGATGCGCACCAGCTCGTTGTTGATCAGGGAGTTATGCACCCTCACGCGCCACCTCGGAGACTCACGTCGGCAGCGATTGCGAGAAACGACGACTTCTTCGCCACGCTCGCAGAGAACTTGCCGATAAAACGAGAAGCTCCAGAATGATCACCGTGACGTTGGGCTTCCGAAACGAGGACTCGAGCGATGAACCCAGGCTCGCGGGCTCTGATTGCAGCATCCCTCTGCGCCGCGCTCATCTCCTGTTCACGCACCGGACCAGAAACAGCCGCCACGGCCGCGCGGCGGCTGGAGAGCGATCGTCACAGCGTCGACCTGGGCCAGCTCGAGGACCCGGCCCGTGACCCAGTCATTCGTGCTGAAGAGCACGGGACGAGAGCCGGTCTCGATCGAGCGCGTGGGCACGTACTCGGGCAACATAACAGCGCAGCTGATGACCACCCAGGGGGAATTTCCCGTGGCCAAGGATGGGGGTGGTGCCACGCATCTCGTGCTCAAGCCTGGTGAGACCGCAACTGCTCACTGGTCGATCCCAGCGGCGTGACCGAGTCGCGGCCGCGGCGCGTGACGGTTCACTCCGACGACAGCGTCGAGCCGACGCTGACGCTGACGCTCGACATGAAGGCGCCCAGGAATGCAGCGCTGTCCGGCAAGCTGACTGCGGAAGATCTGGGCGGCGTGCCGCCGCACATCACGCTGAGCGAGACCAAGGTGGACTTCGGCGAGATCTTCACCGGCGAGGTGGTGCAGCATGCGTTGAAGGTGAGGAACGAGGGCGAGGGCGATCTCAAGATCAAGCGCGTTGCGGCCACGTGCGGGTGCACGGTGACCAAGATCAAGATGCCCGGCGGCCAGGAGTTGAACGGCAAGGATCTCGAGAACGAGGGCAAGGAGGTCGTGCTCAAGCCGGGCGAGGAAGCCGGCCTGGAGGTGTCGCTCGACTCGCGCAAGCTGGGCGGCGTGCTGCACAAGGAAGTGCGAATCGAGTCGAATGACCGTGCCAACAATCCGGCCACCATCCTCGTGCAAGCCACCGCAATCAAGCCGGTCGAGCTCGAACCCGAACGACTCGCGTTCGGCGCCATGCTGCGATACACGAGCGATACCAGGTCGGTGACCGTGGTCTCGCGCAAGCTGCCGAGCTTTGCGATCAAGAGCGTGACACCTCCGTTGCCTTGCGTGCAGGCCACCTGGGCCAAGATCGACGCCAGCAAGGCCGATGAGGTCAAGTACCGCATCGAGGTCACGGTTGCCGCCGATGCACCGGTGGGCTTGATCGAGGAGCCGCTGGTGGTGCAGACCACGAGCGATCGCGTTCCCGAGTTCCAGGTGCCGATGCTGGCGAACATCGTGCCGCCGGTCACCTTCGACACCGGCAGCACCGATGGATCTGAGGGACTCGCGTTCGGCGTGCTGAAGGGCGATGCCAGCGTGACGCGCGAGGTGCACGTCATCAACCGTCACCCCGAAGCGCCCTACAAGATCTTGTCGGTCGAGATCGAGTCGCGGCACAAGGAGCACTTCACCTGCGAGGTGATCACCACCAAGCCGGGCGAAGAATACACCGTGCGGCTCACTTCCAAGACCTCGCTCGATGCGCGCTACTTCAAGGGCACGCTGGTGCTCAAGTCGGACTACCCCGACCTGCTCGAGAAGCGCATCACCTTCCAGGGCTGGGTGGTGCGCTCCTGAGCGCGGGCGCGCGGGTCACTTCGGCGCCGCCACGCGCGCATCGTTGATCCCGTCGCTGCCAGCGTCGCTGTGCGTGACCCAGACGTAGGGGAACTGCTCGAGCGCGCTCAAGGCAATGCCATCAGCGCACGCGAGCACGAGCTCGGGCACCACTTGATGCAGACCCACGCCCAGCAAGGCCAGCTCGGCGAGCGGCACACGTCCCTCCATGGGCAGGTCGAGGACGCCGGCGCACACCGGTGTGGGGGAGCTCGCGCACAGCGTGACGAGCAATGGCTCGCCGGCCTTCGACAGCAACGGTCGCTGGGACGGGCCGGTGAGCGCGACGCCGACGTTCAGCGTGCGCGCCGGGAGCTCGCCTTCGCCGCTCACGACGCCGTGCATCGTGGCGCGCAGCACGATGTCGCTGCCTTGCACGGCGGCCTCGAACTCGCTCAGCGATGCGCGCACGCTCGGCCGCGGCGGCGGTGGCGGCGGGCCGACGACCTCGGCGGCGAGCGGCGCTGGCGGCGCCGCGACCTCCGGCCCGGCCGGCACGAGCGGCGGCGCGCGCTCGCCCGCAGGCGGCTCGACGGCTGGGGTTGCAGGCGGGGCCGCGGCACGAGCGGCGGCGTTCGCCGGCGGCGCGGTCGTGGGGAACGGCGCCGATTCACACGCGCCCATCACCAGCAACGCAACGACCAAGGGCGTGACCCAGGGCAGCATCATGGACGACTCCTGCGACGATCAGCGTGGCTGCTCGAGCGCGGCCTCGGGACGAATGGGCTCGCGATACTCGGCGCGCGCACCGGCACGATCCCACAGCACGATCAACACGTCGGTCGCGCCAACCCCAAGCAACGCCTCGAAGTGGCTGCCGCGAACTGCGGCCCTCACCGCATTCACCTCCGCACGCCAGAGCGGGGCGGTGGCAGTCCCCTGGACGGAGAGCTTGCGCTCCCCCTCGCTGCTCACGAGGTCGGTGCGCAGCTCGGCGATGGTCGCGGCCGGGCTGAAGTAACGGGCCACCTGCTCGGCGCCGGACTGCAGGCCGGCCTGGTCCACCGCCACGATCTCGAAGCGATTGCCACCGGGGCTGAGCGGCAGCCGCGCCGCGACGCCGCCGTCCTCACCGACGATGGCCTCGCCTCGCTCGCCATGATCGCTCTGCCAGAGGACGCGCGCTGGATGCGCATCGGTGACCACGAGCCGCACCTCGAAGGTCGGGTCGTGCACGACCCGCACGCTGGCATCGGCAGGCGCGATGCTCAGTGTCGGCGGCGTGGTATCGATGGTGACCGCGACCGTCTGCTCGCGGACGTTGTGAGCGCGATCCACCGCCTTGATCATCACCGCATGCGTGCCTTCGGTCAGGTTCGGCACGAACATCTCGAACGAGCCATCGGCCGCCGGCGCCACGGACCGGTCGTTCACCGACAGGGATTCGAGCTCGCCCGGTGCCGCATCGGTGACGACGCCCTTGATCAACGCCACCGCCGCGCTGATCGGAGGTGCGCTCACCACGATCTGCGGCGGCGTGTGATCGACGTTGACGGCGAGCGCGGCCTCGGCCTCGACGCCGTCCGGCGAAACCACCTGCAGCGTCGCGGCCAGCGGTCCGTCCGGCGCCGGGACCTCGACCTCGAACGCGCCATCACGCACCGGCACCTCGCGCTCACCGATGACGACGCGCAGGCCATCGGCATCGGTGAGGCGACCGGCAACGATCACGCGTGACACGTGGCTGCCGGGGGCCGGCGACGTGATCTCGATGTGTGGTGCACTCTTGCGCTCCACCGTGACCAGCCGCTCGGCCACGCGACCGAAGCGATCGACCACGCCCAGCCGCAGCGCGTTGGCGCCAGCGCGCAGCTTGATCGATCCACGCGCCGAAGTGCCGGCAACGGTCAGGCTCTGATCATCGACCGCCGCGCTCGACAGCTCGCGATCCGCCCGCACCTCGAACGTGATCTGGTCGCGGCGCGTCGCGTGGTTCTCCGGCGGTTGCAGCACCTCGATCGAGGGCGGGCTCACGCCGGTGATTGCGAACCTCACCGGGTTGCGGAACAAGACCCCGTCGCTGCCACGGAAGTGCAGCTCGTGCTCGACCGTGCCGGGCGGCACCGGTACGTCGACGGCGAAGCTGCCGTCGGCCGCCACCGAGACCGGCATCTCGTCCAGCAGCAGCGTGTGCCCCGAGCGCATGTGCGCCTCGCCCACGATCGTGTAGCTCGTCTCGGCGACCGGCGCGGTCGGCAGGTTGCGCGCCATCACCAGCGGCTTGGCCGACGCGGTCATCTCCGGGATCAGGAGCGAGATCACCAGCAGCACGCCGGCGACGCTCGCCGTGGCGAGCACCGTGCGCAGGCCGATCGGCGGCCGCGGGCTGCGCCGCGCGCGCTCGCGGGGCCGCAGCGCGGGGGTCATCACCGCGGGGCGCGAACGCAGCGCGTCCCGCATCGCCCCCGCCCCGGCGAACCGATCCTCCGGGTACTTGGCAAGCGCCTGCATGATCACGCCTTCGACCGCTGACGAGATGCGTGCGGCCTGGCTCGCACGCGGCGGTGCGGGCTCGCGCTTGATCACCGTGGCCACGATCTCCTCGGGGCTATCGATCGACAACGGCGCCTGACCGGTCGCCATGAAATACAACAGCGCGCCCGCGCTGTAGACATCGCTGCGCGCATCGATCGGCTCGTCGAGGAACTCCTCGGGCGACAGGAACGGCGCACGGTGCAGCAGATCGTCCGCGGTGGCGGACGGACCCGGCAGGCGTGCGCTCTTGAACACGCTCGCGAGACCGAATCCCTTGACTCGGATCTGTGGCAACGAGCGGCCGATCACGAGCACGTCGTCGGGCGTCAAGCTGCGATGCAGGACCCGGTGCGCGTGGGCTTGTTCGAGCGCGGCCAGGATCTGATCGCCGATCTCGGTCAACAAGGTCTCGCTCAGCGGGCCCTCGTGCGCGACCAGCTCGCGCAGCGTCTCGCCTTCGTCGACTGCGCGCAGCCAGTACGGCACGCCGTCCTGGGTCTGGCCAGCCTCGATGACCCGCACCAGGTTCGCGCCCGCGGCGGCGGTGAGCGTCTTCAGCTGGCGCACCAGCAACCGGCGATGAATCCAGCCTTCCGCCAGCCACGGGTGCACGACCTCGAGCAACGACAGCGCGCCGCGGCTTCGATCGCGCACGCGGTACTGAGCGGCGAATGCGTTGGCGCCGATGCTCTCGAGCACCTCGTAGTCGTTGCGGAGCAGCGGCGTGGTCGACACCGGCAGCGTATTGCGTCGCTGCAAGATGGCGCGCCGGCGGATGATCAGCTGAGTTCCGCACGACGGGCACGTGCCGGAGCGGGGCGCCACGTACGAATGACAAACGAAGCAGCTTTCCATCGGCCAGGCCTCGCATGATCGGGATCGAGCCGATCATAGCTCGATGCGGCGAAAGGACTAGCCGCCAAAGTGGCGGCGCGAGGCGCGGTGCTCTGCGTCGCACCATGGCGGCGGTGATGAGGTGGTGCGCTGCTCCGTGTGCACCGCGTCACCGGCGCTCAACCGCCGGCATCATGCAGCGCCTTCAGCACCTCGGGATCGTCGGCGTTCAGCTGGCGCGCCTGCTCGAGGTAATGTCGCGCTGCGGCGTGATCGCCGCGTCGCAAGTTGGCGATGCCGAGCCGCTTCATGAGTCCCTTGCGCGCCGGATCGAGCTCGCGCACTCGCTCGAGCAGCTGCACGGCGCGATCCCACTCGCCGAGCTCGCCGCGCACCGTGGCGAGCGTGTCGAGCGCGGGCGTGTACGCAGGATCGAGCGCGATGGCGTGCTCGAGCGGCACCACCGCCAGCGCGAAGTCGCGCAGGTCGGCGCCGACGCGACCGACGTAGTAGAGGAAGCGCGGCTCGGTGGGATTGAGCTCGGACCACGGCTGCGCGAAGTCGCGCAACAGGTCGTACTCCTTCTTGCTGAGCAGCAGGTCGCAGACATACAGGCAGTGGCTCACGAGCATGCGTGAATCGGGCTCACACGCACCGGCTCGCAGATACGCGGCCAGCTCGGCCGCAGGAATCTCGACGCGATCGAGTCCGATCTCCATGCCGCGAACCGCAGTCACCTGGGCCGCAGCATGCACCGCGAGTCCCTCGAGAAAACCTGCCATGGCCGGCAGGATGGGCGCGAGCCGCGCCGCGAGATCGCGCAGCACGGGCGGCTCCGGCAGCGGCTGGTCTTCGGCGACCGCGGCGATGCGGCCCAGCACGCGGGTACCGATCAGCGACGTGGCACCACAGTCGGCGAACGCCGCCGACAGCTCGGGCCGCGCACCGACCAGGCACCAAGAATCGAGATCGCGCACGGGGTCTTCCGGGAAGGCACGGCGCGATCCTCGCAGGCCAAGGTAGGGTCCGATGTAGCCGCTCTGCAGGCACCACAGCTCGGCGTGCGGGAAGCTGTCCAGGAACGCCCGCAGCACGCGCGGCACTTCACCGCCAGCGAAGGCGCTCACGTCGAGCCATGCGAACACGCCCTCGGCGCTCGCGCCGGCGGCGGCGAAGACCTCGCTGGTGAGCAGCTCTGCCAGCGGTGCGAAAACGGTGGGACTGTCGGCGAGCACGACGAACTGGCCGGCGTCGCGCACCACGTGCGCCAGCCAGCTCGCCGCAGGATGCGGCGGGTCGCTGCGCTCGAGGTCGAGCAGGTCGACGAACATCGGCTGCTGCTCGAGCGACGGTAGCCGCTGCGGGCGCATGGTGCCGACGACACTGGGCGGCGGCAAGTCGGCGTCGAGCAAATGCAGCAAGCGCCACTTCCAGGGCTCCGCCTCGAAGGCGGCCGCGCCGCGCGTGACGCGCGAGCCGCGCCAGCGCATGAACCCGGCGGGCTCGCGCGGCCGCTCCACCTCGGCGAGCAAGCCGCGGGGTGAAGCCGCCGAGAGGCTCACGTGATCGAGCCGCGGCTGCAAGAGCAAGCGCGGGGCGAGCGCCGGTGTGAGCAGCGCGGCGAGCTCGGCGCCGGCGATCAGGCCGACGGCGGGACCGATCAGCGGTGCCGGCGAACGCTGCGCGAGCCAGCCGAACGCGAGGCCGATCGAGCTGGTCAGCGCGCCGAGGCAAAACACCGTCGCGAACGCGCCCACGAGTGCGGGTGGTGCACGCGACGACAGTTCGAGCTCGAGGCTCGCCAGAGCACCGCGCGCGGCGCCGTGCAACGCATAGCAGGATGCGGCCGCTCCCGCCGCGATCACCAGCGGTGCGGCGAGACGCGCGCGCGCCACCGGCAGGAGCTGGGCGGCGAGCGCACCGAGCAGCACACATGCCGCGATCGTGAGCGTGCTGATCAGCGCCGCGCGCGGTGCCGCCGATACGTGCTGGTAGGCGCACGGCAGCAGCACGCAGGCGAACCCGGCAAGTGCGCTCGCCGGCAACCAGTCGCGCCACCGCGCGGGCGCCTCGCCGTCGGGCCTGGTCCCCAGCAGCGACAGGACTGCGAGCAGGCCGGCGGCAAGCCACAGCGGCAGCAGTGCACAGAGCGCGATGCCGAGCGCGACGCCGATCACGACCGGCGCCGCGGCGGGCTCGACGCGCCGCGCGACGCAGGCCGGCCCCACGCCAACCACCAGCGCCAGCACCGCCGCCGCTGGCACGTCGAGCCAGGCGCCCGGGGGGATGACCGCGAGCAAGCGGGCGGCGTGGTGCGAGGCCGCCAGCAAGCCCGCCAAGGTCACCAGCAACAAGCCGCCGGCCATCCGGCCGCGCGGCCGCCAGCGATGGGCGATGCCAAGCGCGCCGAGCAGGCCCGCCGCGATGGCGACCTGCGCGCCCCACGAGTGTCCGAACAGCAGACCGGAGAGCCCGAGGATCATCTCCGCGCACAGCGCGAGCGCGCCACACCGCACCACAACGGCGATCACGGGCATGGTGATGAGTTCCAGCGGGCGCAGCAGGCAGGCGCCTCGCTCCGAGCTGGAGCAAGGCGCCTTTGCTGAGGAGGCTCGCGATCAGAAGATCGTCGTCGAGACGATGTTGCTGATCTGCAGATCGGAGATGTCGATGACCTGCGAGTAGAACGTGAGCCCGCTGAAGCCGCCTGGGATGAATGCCACGATCGCCTTGTAGCCGATGGCATTGGTCGTGCCGCTCGCGATCGTGAAGAACGGGAACAGCAGGGTGCCACCGCCGTAAGGGACGCCAGCGCCGGTCGCGTTGGCCACCAGCAGGACCGAGTTGAACGCGCCGGTGGCGAATTCCCATGTGAACGGCGAGCCGGTGTTCACCGAGGCGGCCGCAGCCAGCTTCGGCGGATCGTCCTCCACGTACGTGAAGTTGCCGTTGTTGCTCGTGCCGAACGACGTGGTCACGGTGGCGGTCGTGGCGCCCAGCGCGAGCGCCGTGTAGTCGCTGAAGGTGATGGTCGAGTCGTCCACGAGCGTGAAGTCGGTGTGATCGACGCCCTGCACGGTGATCTTGGTGGCGCCGGTGAAGAACGAGCCGCTGATGGTCACCGTGCCGCCCAGGAACGCTTGCACGTTCGATGGACTGACGCTGTTGATCACGGGCGGGCTGCCGCCGCCGGTGACCTCGATCGGGAACGGATTCGACAGCACCGGCACCGACGTGATCCACACCAGCACGTTGCCGGTGAGCGCCGCGTTGGGAATCGTCACCTGGATCAGCGTGCCGCCGTTCTGCGAGTTGAGATTCGACACCACACCCGGGATGCTGCCGGTGTTCTGCGTGGTGTTGGCGGTGAACTTCACGCTGTTGCCGGTGGCCGCGAAGTTCGAGCCATGGATGTTCAGCACCTGACCCACCGTGAACGAGCCATCGAGGGACGAGATCGCTGGCTTGTTGCCGGGCTTGGTGCCATAGATCGCGCCGAGGCCGTCCTTGTCGTCCTGCTGCAGGGTGCGCGCGTCGTAGCCTGTGTCGCAGACGAACGCGCACATCGTCGGATTGGTGCTGCACGATCCATTGCAAGGCGGCCCGCCCTCGTTGCCGAAGTCGGGGTGCTGCAGCCCGAGCGAGTGACCGAGCTCGTGCGCCGCCACACCCTGGATGTCGAAGCGCGTGCCGGGCGGCACGCCCGGACCGTCATCCCACGTCCACGAGTCGCAGAAGCGCATCGTCCAGCCGTGTTCGCCGGGGATGGTATAGGCCAGCACCCCGCCGCTGCAGCCGCCGCCCGAATCGAGCGCCGAGCAAATGTTGTCGGTGGATGATCCGGTGCTGGTCGGCAGATCGGTTTCCCAGTCGAAGTCGAAGTTCTTGCCACCGCCCTTGTTGGAGTTCCAGACGTCGCCAGCTTTCCAGAACGACATCGAGGCGCCGAGCGTCCCGGGGTAGTTCGAGTCGGGCGTGCCGTTGTTGTTCGCCGACGGATCGGCGAAGTTGTTCCACAACCGGAAGTCGCGCTGATAGCCCGTGCCGCCGGTGCCGATGCTCAAGCTGAAGCCGAGCAGCTTGTACGCGAACAAAGGTCCCGGGATCACCACCAGCGCCAGGATCGCGAGGCCGGCCGCCGCGGAGGTCACTTTGCGGGTCTTCATGCTCAGCCTCCTCGCTTCTCGAACAGCCGCACCGCGTTGCCCATGGCTTCGCCGAGCGCGCCGATCTTGATGTTGTCCTCGATCGCCGCGCCCTTGCCCTGACCGACGACCGTGGCCTCGCGACCAAGGCCGCGCTGCACGTCGTAGATCTCGGCGAAGCTGAACAGGTAGAACGCGTGATCACCATACTGCTTGGTCACGCGCGCGTCCCGCGCCACGAACACCACCACGTTGCGACCTGGCTGCGTGAGCTGATCCCTGGGTGAGATCGTGGTGCCGGCCGGCACCAGGAACTCGAATTCGTCGCCGCGCTTGGCGTTGAAGAAGCCGTCGACGACCCGCACCTTCACGCGCTGCAAAGCGAACTCGAAGTCGGCGAACGTGCTCACGGTCTCGCGCGACAGGATGGTCACGTGCGCGGCGCGGCCGGTCTCGCCGATCATCTTCAGCTGGCCTAGCAAGTCGCGCGGAACGACCACTCCGGCGCTCGCCGCGCCGGTGGCCAAGACGATGCCGAGGATGGCGAGCGGCAGTCGCCACCTTGGTGCAGGGGCATACATGGAGATTCTCCTGAGTTGAGACGCCAACATCGGCGGCGGGTGACTGGAGCCGGCGGAACGGCCCACCATTGTGACAGGGAACCGGGCCGTGGTCCAGGGGGGTAGGCGGAGTCGCTGCTCACGCCCCGGCGAGCTTGAGCTGCTCGAACAGCTCGCGCTGCCGGCTGCTCAGCTCCGCCGGCGGCTGGATGCGCAGCTCGACGAAGTGGTCGCCCCGCTCGCCGCGGGCCGGCGCGATCCCCTGCCCGCGCAAACGCAAGCGGTGTCCAGTGCGCGACCCGGGCGGCACCCTCACGCTGACCTTGCCGTGCACGGTCTCGGCTTCGATGCTGCCGCCGAGCGCGGCGGTGCTCACCGGCACGTCGGCGCCGCCGATGACGTTGCGACCCTCGCGCCGGAAGCGCTCGTCCGGCAGCACGCGCACCTTGACGTAGAGATCGCCCGCGCCGCCGCCGTGCGCACCCGGACCGCCTTCGCCCGCCAGGCGCAAGCTCGCACCGTCGTCGACGCCGGCGGGGATGTTGATCTCGAGCGTGCGCGCGCCGAGCACCTGCCCATGGCCATGGCCGGTGCCACACTCGCTGCCCGGCTCGCGCCCCGAGCCACCGCAGCGCGGGCAGTCGTTGGTCACCGTGAACAGCCCGCGCATCTCGCGCGCGGCGCGGCTGACACGGCCGCCGCCGCCGCACTGCGAGCAAGCGCCATCCTTCACGCCGGCGCGCACGCCGGTGCCGCTGCAGGTCGCGCACACCAAGGGCTTCTCGAGCGTCAGCGTTTGCCTGCCGCCGAGCGCCGCCTCGCGAAACGGCACCTCCACCTCGACGCTGAGGTCGTTGCCGCGCGCGGGTGCCGCGCGCCGTGATCCCTGGCCGTGCGCCGTGCCGAACCAGTCGCCGAACAGGTCGCCGAAGTGGCTGAACACCTCGCTCGTGTCACGGAACTCCTGGAATCCAGCCTCCTCGGCGCCACGCATGCCGCGCCGATCGTAAGCTTCGCGCTTCTTCGGATCGGACAGCACCTCGTAGGCGTTGGCGACCTCCTTGAACTTCTGCTCGGCGGACTTGTCGCCGGGGTTCTTGTCGGGATGGTGCTTGAACGCGAGCTTGCGATACGCGCGCTTGATCTCGTCTGGCGTCGCGTCCTTCGCCACGCCCAGCACCTCGTAGTAGTCGCGCTCGGCCACGCTCCACCCCCTCAGACGTCCGCGATCGGGACCGAGATCTCGAGCACACCGTCGTCGAGCTGTGCCGACAACGCGCGCGGACGGCCGCGCGCGGCAGCTCGATGCGGCGCTCGAACGAGCCGTACGGGCACTCGCGCAGGAGCACGCGCGCGTGCGGCGGCAGCAGCTCCTCGGTGGTGCCGCGCACCAGCAGGCTCGCTCCCTCGACGACGATCTCGAGCGAGCTCTCGACCACGCCCGGCAGAGGGACGCGCACCAGCAAGCGGCCGCGCATCACGGCGATGTCCACCGGCGGCACGAACGCCGGCCGGATGCTCGGCAGCGCCGCCAGCTCCTCCAGCTCGCGCATCGCGTGCAGCAGGCTCGCGGGCAAGCGACTGCTGGGCGCGGCGATCAGCTCGCCGAACAGATCGAGCATCTGGCGCCGGATGGTGAGCAGGCGCTCCCAGGGATCGTAGGGCTGCAATGACACGACCACCTCGCTCAACGATGGCTGCCTGGACTGAGTCCGCCTCGACTGCGCGCGCCCGGCGCCGGCATCACTCGCGCACCAGGTTGCGATTCCACGCCGGCACCTCGACCACGACGTCCTGCGTGCCGTCGGCGACCGCCTGGCATGCCAGGCGGCTGGTGGGCGTGAGGGACGGCGCGTTGTCGAGCATGTCCTCCTCGTCCTCGGTCGGGGGCGACAGGGATGCGAAGCCGTCCTTCACCACCACGTGGCAGGTCGAGCACGCGCACACACCGCCGCAGGCGTGGTCGATGGCCACGCCGTGCGCGAGACCGATCTCGAGCAAGCTCCCCGGCCGCCCGTCGCGCGAATACGGCAGCTTGGCGGGATCCACCTCCACGGTCACGTTCATCGGCATGTAGGTGATGCGGTACTTCTTGGTCGGCAGGTGCACCGCGGCTTGCTTGAGGTAAGGATTCTCACCGCCCATGGCAGACTCCGTTGACGGGCCGCCGTGCAGCTGCGCGCCGCCGGGACCACGTCAACCGTACACTTCGCTCTTCACCTCGCGCCGCGGGAAGCCGAACTCGGTCAGCACCGCGCGCACCTCGTTCACCATGTCGCGCAGCCCGCACACGTAAGGCACGAGCGCGGTGTTCTCGCGCAGCAACCGGTGCACGAGCGTCATCTCGTTGCCGGTCGAACCAGGCCAGCCTGGATGCTCGGTGAGCAGCGTCGGGAGGTAGCGGAACTGCGTGGTGTCCCGCGCCAGCTTCTCGAACTCGGCGTGATAGAGCAAGAGGTCGGGCCGCGTGGCGCCGAATACCAAGGTGACATTGCAGTCGGAGGGGTGCGCCTGCCACGCGCGGATCATGCAGCGGATCGGCACGATGCCGGTGAACCGCGCCACGAACAGCAGATCGTGATCCAGCGGCTCGGGCAACACGAATTCGCCGTGTGGTCCGGCGAACGCAATCTCCTCACCGGGCTTCAGCTCCGCGAGGTACCGTGAAGCAAGACCGCTGGGCGCACGCTCGAAGCAAAGCTGCAGGCGGCCATCGCCGTGGTCCGGCTCGGCCAGGGAGTAGGCACGCGACAGCGGCGGGTGCTCGCCAACCGGCAGGCTCAAGCTCAACCACTGGCCGGGACGGAAACGCAGCGGCTCGCCCTGCACCACGAGCGTCATCTCGTGCACGTGCGGTGCAAGCAGGCGTTGTCGTTCGACGGTGGCGTGCCTCAAGGTCGGCATGATGATCTCGTCCTGGTGTGGTTAACGTGATAGCGAAACCACCGACCAATCTCAAATGGGAACCCAGCCCGCCGCGCCGCGCGCATGCAGCGCCTCATCGCGCCGATCGAATGCAGGCCGCTCCGAGCGCTGCGCTCGACTGATAACTGGACAGCTCCGGCGCGCGCGAGTTTGGCATCAGTCGCGCTCTGCCGGCAGCCGATCAGTCGTTGCTCGAACCGTCGCATGCAAGTGACGCGCGCAACCGCGCTGGCGGTTTGAGCGCGATGCGGTATCCTGGTCGCGATGCGCATCGGATACCGTCAGCTGCAAGTCGTTCAGGGGGGCGCGCCGATGCACGCGATGGATGAGCTGGAACCGGATCAGTGGCGGCAAGAGATCGATGACGACGACTGGGACGACGACGATGCCGACGGCGACGACGACTGGCACTACCCGTTCACCCCGGCGGACGAGCCAGGCGATCCATTCGAGCCGCCGAACGAGCCGCACGGGCCCGGCCCGGGTTTGCCGCCGCGACCCTACGAGCCCGAGGTGGATCCCGAAGGCGATCCGGGTTGATCGCCGAGCGATGCCCCGCCGATGTCGAACTCCCCGCCACCGCTAGCTCGATTCAAGGTCATCGCCCTCGATCTCGACGGCACCCTGCTCGCGCACGGCAGCGAGCTATCGCGCGACTGCGTCGCGTGGGTCGGTCGCGCTCGCGCGCGCGGGCTCGCGCCGGTGATCGCGACCGGCCGGCGGTTCGCAACCACGCGGCCGGTGATGGAGCTGCTCGCGCTCGACACGCCGGCGGTGGTGCAGAACGGGGCCGTGGTCGTGACGCGCGACGGCGCGCGCTTGCAGTCGTGGTATCTCGACAACGAGGTGCATCGCGCCGCGATCGCCATGCTGAAGCATTTCGGCCTCGCGCCGATCGCCTATCTCGACGCGCCCGGCGGACCGGCCGAGTTCTTCCTCGAAGCGGGCGCGCGCGATCCCACGGGCTATCTGCAGGTGTACACGCGAGCCAGCCGGGGGCAGTTCTCGGTGGTGCAGGACTTGAATCAGGCGCGCCTCAAGGCGGTCACGCGCGTCATCACCGTCGACGATCCCGACCGCCTGCGCGATGCGCAGGCGGTGATCACCGAGCAGCTCGGCGACCGGCTGCGGTCGTTCATCACCCACGATCCGCACTACGACGTGAAGCGGCTCGAGCTGATGCATCGCTCGGCGTCGAAGCTGAGCGGCGTCGAGCTCATTGCCGCGAGCCTCGGCGCGTCGATCGACCAGGTGATCGCGTTCGGCGATGACGTGAACGACATCGAGATGATCGAGCACTCGGGCTTCGGCGTTGCGGTGCACAATGCCAACCAGGAGGTGAAGGCGGTTGCCGATCACGTCACGGCGACCGCCATGGGCGATGGCTTCATCGAGGCCATGCGCTGGATCCTGGGCGAGTCGTGACTGGCGCTCGGCCGAAGCGGGACATCGTGCCGGCGTGGCCAAGCAAGCGCACCTGCTCACAGCGCGGCGAGCATCTCGACCAGCTGTCGCGCCGCAGCCGAGAGCTGCTTGGTCGCGCTGCGCACCAGCGCGATGGCCATGCGCGGCGGCTCGGGGCGCAAGCTGGCGACGGCGAGCGCGTCCGGCGTCGTGATCGCCCATGCCGGCAGCACCGTGACGCCCCACCCGCGTGCGACGTAGCGCTTGATCACCTCCAGGTTGCTGCTCTCGAGCACGACCCGCGGCGGCTCGGCGCATCCCTCGAGCCAGCGATCGATCAGCGTGCGCGTCGATGTGCCCTTGCCGAGCAGCACGAGCGGCTGGTGCGCGAGCGCGGCGCGGGTCACGATGTCGCCCTCGAACAGCGGGTGCCGGCGCGGGCCGACCGCCACGAATGCCGAGCGCTTGACGATGCGCGTGACGAGCGTCCGTGGTGGGTGGTGGGGCAACGACACCAGCGCGAGATCGAGCGACCCATCCGCGCACAGCTTGATCAGCTCGCGCGACTCACGGTTGATGAGCGTCAGCCGGCACGCCGGGAACTCGCGGCGGAATCGCAGGATCGGGTCCGGCAGCAGGTACAGCGCCGCGGTGTCGCTGCTGCCGAGCACCACGTGATCGGCGACGCTCGCCTGCCGCACCTCTTGCTCGACGCCGCGCAGCGCCGCGAGCACCGCCGGCACGCCCTCGGCGACGCGCTCGCCGGCGGCCGTGGGTCGCACGCCCTTGCTGGTGCGCACCAGGAGCCGCGCGCCCAGGCCCGCCTCGAGCGCGTTCACGCGCTGGCTCACCGCTGGCTGGGTCAAGTGCAGCTCGGCCGCCGCACCGGAGATCGAGCCCCGGTCCACCACGGCCAGGAAGCACACCAGATCGCGCAGATCGTAGGGCGGCAGGCTCGGCATAAGGAAATCTTATGGAGGCCATTCCAGATCGCACGAGGCAAATCCGGCGGCGCGACCCTAGAGTATGCACACGGGGCGGGTCAGCTTCGCGGAGATGAGGCCGGCAACCCAGTCTCGGAAGTTCGTTCCGCCCCGACCTTGCGCAACGGCGGCGTGCGCGCAGCCGACCAGCAGACCAGCATCACCACCGCGGCCGCCGCGGCCGCACCGGTCGCCGGCGCGACGATGCGCAGCGCAGCGCCCGCCATCACCAAGACCTGGTAGATCGCCAGCCACCGCAGCAGCCGGCGGCTCGCGGTGATGGGCTTGCGCACCAGGCGGAGGCAGCGCACCAGCGCGTCGAGGTCGCGCGTGGGCAGGTGGATCGCCGCATCGCCGCCGCCGAGCGAGATCGTCGCCGGATGCTGCAGCAGCGCGGGATCGTTGCTCGCCGTGACGAATACCGGCAGACGTCCCGCGCGCGTGAGCGACTCGAGCAGCGCGAGCTTGCCCTGTGCGTCGAGATGTCCGTGCACGTCGTGCACCCACAGGCCCTGCAGGCGCACGCGGATGGTGCGATCGCGTTCGCCGGTGACGACGATGATCGTGAAGCGCATCCTGGCGAGCTCGGTGAGCCCTGCGCGCAGGCCCGGACGCAGGTCATCGATGAACGTCAGCACGGCGCGCGCCGCGCCATCGGCGGCGATGCCGATCGCGGTCTGCCCGCTCAGCACGGCGAAATGGTAGGCTTCCGTCAGCGGCTGGATGTCGATCCCCTCGGCCACCAGCAGCGCCGGGCTGCCGATCACCAGCTCATGGCCATCGACCACGCCGGTCACGCCGGCATGCGGATGCACCTGGACGCGCTCGACCGGAGGCGGCGTCGGCACGGCACGGACGATGGCGCGCGCGAGCGGGTGATCACTGTGCTGCTCGAGCGCCGCGCCCATCGCCAACCAGCGGTTGCCCTCGTTCTCGTCGAGGCAGAGGCGCTGCGCGAGTCGCGGCTGGTCCTCGGTGACCACGCCAGCCTTGTCGAGCACCAGCACGCTCGCTTGCTCGATGCGCGCGAACGCCGCGGCGTCGGTGATGCCCACGCCGCTGCGCCGGGCCTGTGCGAGCGCAGTGCGCGCGGCGAGCGATGGCGCGATCAGCAAGGCCCCGGGACCGGCACCGAGCCACGTCGCCGCCGCTGCGGCGAGGCCGCTCGCGGGGTCGCCGCGCCGCCAGGCGATGCCGAGCGCCACGGCGCCGCTCGCGAGCGCGAGCAGCACGATCGTGGCGACCGCGCGCACCGCGCCTGCGCGCGGCGCCTGATCGCGATCGAGGAGCCGCGCCACCGCGACTTGCGTGGCGAGGGTGAGCAGCGCCGCTGCGACCGCGCCCGACAGGCCGGGCGGTGGCGCGCTCGCGCGTTGAGCCGCCAGCGCCGCCATGCCGAACAGGGGCGGCAGGCAGCAGGCGAGGATGAGGCGGCCGGTGCGAGGGTTCACGCGGCGCAGCTTACCCGGAACGCGGTGCGGCGCCAGCGCCTCAAACGTCGATCGTGACGTGTGCGCTCCAGCCCAGGGCGTCGTGCGCGACGCGCAGCCCGTGCAGCGTGACCGCCTTGGGATCGGCGAGCAGCTGATGGCGGGTCGGATCGATGCGTTCGCCGCGCAGCTCGGCGGACAGGTGGTGGCCGCGCTTGCTGCTGGCGACGTGCACGCTGGTGGCCCGCAGCAGCAGCGCGCTCGCATCCTTGTGGAACAAGATCTCGTCGAGCAGCTTGACCAGCAAGAGGTCGAGCGCTTCGTCGAACAGCTCGACCGGCGCGACGGTGAGCGGCCGCACCGAGTCGAGTTGCTCCACCATGAGGTTGGTGACCGCGTCGCTCGCCGCCGTGAACAGCTCGTCGAGCGTGGCACCGCGGGCGCACAGCGTGACATCGCTGGTGACGCCGTCGTCCAGGTACTCGTAGGGCATCACCGCTCACCCCTTCACGTTGCCGATCGGTGTGAAGCGCACGACCGGCCGGCTGAGCCCGGCCTGCTCGGTCGCGGCCACCACCCGGTCGATGTCCTTGTAGGCGGCGCCCGCTTCCTCGGCCAGGCCGGCGAACGACACCGACCGCACGTAGATGCCGCGCTCCTGCATGGTGCGCTGCAGGTCGCGACCGCGGAACTCCTTCTTCGCCTTGTTGCGGCTCATGGTGCGGCCGCTGCCATGCGCGGTGCTGAACAGGGTCGCGCCGCCGCGGCTCGAGCCCACCATCAAGTACGAGCCGGTCTCCATGCTGCCGCCGATGATCACCGGTTGACCGATGCGCGCGTACTCGGATGGCAGTCCGGGCATGCCCGGACCGAACGCGCGGGTCGCGCCCTTGCGGTGCACGAGCAGCTGGCGCCGCTTGCCGTCGACCACGTGCGTCTCCAGCTTGGCGGTGTTGTGCGCGACGTCGTACACCATGCGCAGGCCGAGCTCGTCCGCCGAGCGGCCGAACACCTCGGTGAACACTTCGCGGATGCGATGCAGGATGACCTGACGATTGGCGAACGACATGTTGGCGGCGCACTTCATCGCCGCGAAGTAGTTCTCGCCTTCTGGCGAGCGGAACGGCGCGCACGCCAGCTCGCGGTCGATGATCTCGAGGTGGTACTTGTGCGTCATCGCGTGCAGAAGACGATGCAGGTAATCGGTGGCGATCTGATGACCGAGGCCGCGGCTGCCGCAGTGGAACATCACCGCGATCTGATTCGGCTTGACGATGCCGAACGCGCCGGCGAGCTCGGCGTCGACCACGTGTTCGGGGCGCACCACCTGGATCTCGAGATAATGATTGCCGGAGCCGAGCGTGCCGACCTGCTGATGGCCGCGCTCCATCGCCTTGGGCGTGACCGCCGCGGCGCGCGCGCCGGCGAAGCAGCCGCGCTCCTCGGTGTGCTCGAGATCGTCCTCGGTGCCGAAGCCGCGCCGCACGCACCAGGACGCGCCCTGCTCCAGCACTTCGGCGAACTCGCTGCGCGACAAGGTCACGAACCCCTTGCTGCCCACGCCGGCGGGCACCCGCTTGTAGAGCGAATCGACCAGCTTCTTCAGCTGCGGCTCGACCTCGTCGAGCGTCAAGCTGGTGAGCACCAGGCGCATGCCGCAGTTGATGTCGAAGCCGATGCCGCCCGGGGAGATCACGCCGACCTCGGGATCCATCGCCGCCACGCCGCCGATCGGGAAGCCATACCCCCAGTGCGCGTCCGGCATCACCATGCTGTGACCGACGATGCCGGGCAGCGTGGCGACGTTGGCCGCCTGGGTGAACACTTGCTCATCCATCGCGTTCAACAGATCGAGCGTGGCGAACACCCGCACCGGCACGCGCATGCCTGGCCGATAGCTCATCGGCAACTGCCAAACGCAATCCGACACCCGTTCGATCGTTGCCGGTAGCGCCATGACCGCACTCCTCGCGACTCGCGTCAGTCCCTCACGAGCAAGATCGGATAGCTGCCCGCTTCGAGCATCTCGAGCGCGCCCGGGCGCTGCAACCACTCGCTCGCGGCGGGCAGCACCAGCACGGCGGCGTCGATCGGCGCCATCAGCGCGCCGAGCTCGCCCGGCTCGTGCAGCCACTGGAACCGGCAAGCGCCGGTGCCGCTCGCCGTGCCGAGCGTGCGTTCGGCGTGTCGCCGCAGGTCGGCGGTGTGCTCGGCAGCCGCCGTCGCCAGCAGCACCAGGAGCTGGGCCTGGCCGCCGAACAACCGGCGCGACATCAGCAAGGCATGCTGCGCGCTCCGGCTGCCATCGTAGACCACGACGGCAGTTTTCGCGAGCGCCAGGCCGCGGCGCAGCACGAGCACGGTGCGCGGCACCTGCTTGGTCAGCGTCAACGCGCGCGGCAGCAGCTGCGCGTGCCGCGTGACCGCTCGGGTTGCCGACGGCACCACCAGCAGATCGACGTCGGCGGCCGCCGTGGTGAGCGCGCCCGCGATTGGCCCGCGCACCACGCTGAACGACCAGAGCAGGCTGTTGCGCTCCGCTGTGGCTGCGAGCGCGCGGCGCGCCCGCGTCGCCAGCGCCCGCAGCTCGGCCTCGATGCTGCTCACATCGAGCGGGCGGCCGCTGGTCGAGAACGAGCTGAACTGCTGTGCGGAGGGGAACTGCGCGAGGCGCAGCAGGTTCACGTCCTCGATGAACAGCCCGTGCAGCTCCGCGTCGAGCCGTGCCGCCAGCAGGGCGCAGGTCTCGAGCGCGTCGGCCATCTCGGTCGCGGCATCGAGCGCGACCAGGATCCGGCGAATGCTGAGCTCGTCCTCGACGCTCATGGGACCTTCTTGTCCGCGGCAAAGGCCCGCGCCTTCTCGGCGAACTGCGCGATGCGCGCCTCGATGCGCTGGTTCACCGAACCGGCCGGGAACTTGCCGCCCGCATCCCGCTCGCCCGCGGTCTGGCCGGTGAGCAGCTCGAGCGCTTGGTTCACGGACTCGACGGCATACACGTGGAAGCGCCCGGCCGCCGCCGCGTCCACCAGGTCGGGTCGCAGCATCAGGAACTTCACGTCCGACGCCGGGATCACCACGCCCTGGTCACCGCTCAGTCCTCGCTGCGCGCACACGTCGAAGAACCCCTCGATCTTCTCGTTGATGCCGCCGACCGGCTGCACCTGGCCGAGCTGGTTCACCGAGCCGGTCACGGCCAGGCTTTGCTTGAGCGGCAGGTCGGCGAGCGCCGACAGCAACGCGCACAGCTCCGCGAGCAGGCGCTGTCGCCCTCGACGGCGCCGTAGGATTGCTCGAACACGAGCGTGGCCGACAGCGACAGCGGTTGCTCGGCCGCGTAGCGCTGACCCAGGAAGCCGGCGAGGATCAACACACCCTTGCTGTGGATCGGCCCGCCGAGCTCCACCTCGCGCTCGATGTCGAGCACCTCGCCCTTGCCCATGCGCACCCGCGCGGTGATGCGGCTCGGCTGCCCGAACGCGTATTGCCCGAGCTGCAGCACCGACAGACCGTTCACCTGGCCGGTCCGCGCGCCGGCCAGGTCGAGCAGCACGGTGCCGCGGCGGATCTGCTCGTAGCTGCGCTGGCGGATGCGATCGATGCGCGCCAGCGCCGCGTCGATCGCCTGCTGGACGTCGCTCGCCGTGATCACTTCATGGCCGGCGTGGCCCGCCCAGTAGTCCGCCTCGCGCAGCAGGTCGGTGAGGCTCTCGATGTGCACCGCGAGCTTCTCGGCGTCGTCGGCGAGCCGTGCGCCCTGGTCGATCACGCGCGCCACGGCCCGGCGATCGAGCGCACGCAAACCGTCCTTGCGTGCGAGCGTGGCGATCTCGCGCGCGTAGTCGAGGACGTTGTCGGGCGTGCGATCGATGTCGTCCTCGAAGTCCACCGCAACCTTGAACAGCTGGTTGAACTCCGGATCGTAGGTCGCGAGCAAGTAGAACAGCCAGCGTTCGCCGAGCAGCACGACCTTCACGTCGAGCGGGATGGGCTCTGGCGCGAGCGATACGGTGCTGCTGAAGCCAAGCAGGTCGCTCAACGATTCGATCGTGACCTTGCGCGCCTGCAGCGTGCGCTTCAGCTGTTCCCAGGCGTACGCATGGTAGAGCAGCTTGCGTACGTCGAGCATCAGGTAGCCGCCGTTGGCGCGGTGCAGGGCGCCGGCCCGGATCAGGTCGAAGTCCGTGACCAGAGCGCCGAACTGCGAGCGATACTCGACGCGGCCGTTCACGTTCGCGTAGCTGGGCTCGTCCTCGTAGACCACCGGCGCACCGCGGGTCGCCTCGTGATCGACGATCACGTTGACGCGGTAGCGGCGAAACTGCGGCAAGCTCTTGGTGGAACGCTGGGTGAGGATCTCCGCCACCTCGTCGTCGTTGGGCTGCGACGGCCGCAGGAACTCGTCGGCATGCTCGATCACGTCGCGCTTCACCTCGGCCAGGTAGTCGACGACGTCGCTCAGATCCGCGTACTTGCGCCGCAGCTCGTCGATCAAGTGCGAGACGGCGAAGCCGGTCACCTCGCGATTGACGTCGCGCAGCTGCTCGCGCTCCGAGCGCTCCAGGATCGGCACCTTCCGCAGCGTCTCGCGCAGCTCCGCTTCCAGCTCCGCCATGCTCTTCTGCAAGCGCTGGCGCTGCTCGTCGGGCAGGCGGCGAAAGGCATCGGGGCTCAGGACCTGCTCGTCCTCACCGAGCGGACCGATGGCGAGGCCGAGCGGCGTGCGCAGCAGGGCGAGCCCGCGCTCCTTCGCCTTCTTCTGGATCGCCGCCAGGCCTTGCTCGTGCTGTTCCTTGAACTGTTCCTCGATCACGTGCTTGCGGGTGCGGTAGTCCTCGCTCTCGAATGCCGCCGGGATCGCGCTGCGCAGCTCGTCCACCAGCTGCTCCATGTCGCGCCGCAGCGGCAGGCCGCGACCTGCAGGCAGCTTGAGCGCGCGCGGCTTCTGCGGGTCGGCGAAGTTCTGGACGTAGCACCAATCGCTCGGCGTGCTCTCGGTGCGAGCGTGCTGCTCGAGCAGGCGCCGCACCAGCGCATGCTTGCCCATGCCCGTGGGCCCGAGCGCGTACAGGTGATAGCCCTCGCGCCGGATGCCGATGCCGAAGCGCAGCGCCGCTTCGGCGCGCGCCTGACCAACCACGAGGTCGAGGTCGTTCAGCTCGGCCGTCGTATCGAACTTGAGCTGCGCCGGATCGCTGCAGCGGCGCAAGGCACCGATGGCCAGTGGACGCAGTGACATGGGCTCCCCGATGCCAAGAAAGGCGACGACTCGGACCAAGGGACCAGCGTGCAATGCGTGTGCCAACGCCGAGCCGCTTGCGCTCGCCGCGACATGGCTCGCGAACGCGCTGTTTTGCGCTGCAGCCGCTGTCCCGCGCAACGGCCGCGAGCGAGCAGGACCAGCGCAGCAACGCCGGCGCCGAAGCACATTCCAGCGGCCATCAACGGCACGACGTGATAGGTCTCGAAGCGGGCTTGCTGACGACGTTGGAAAAGGCGGCGACTCCCATGAACAGGATGAACCCGGGAATGAGAACCTTCGGCACCGGGACGGAATGATCCGGCCGCTCGCCGGTGCGAACGATAGCCGAGAGCAGGCGCCGATCAATCGACGGGACCTCGTCTGCGCAACGACCCGCGCCGCCTCGATGCCGGCCCAGGAACCGCTCTGGTGTGGTGCGGCGCTGCGGCTAACATGGCGCGATCATGGCGTCCGCACTCGATCTCGAGGTGTTCGAAGCGCTGTTCGCGGCGGTGGCCGAGGAGATGGGGATCTGCTTGATGCAAGCGGCGTTCTCGCCCAACATCAAGGAGCGCCGCGACTTCTCGTGCGCGGTGTTCGACGCGGCGGGGGCGATGGTCGCGCACGCGGCCCACATTCCAGTGCACCTCGGGTCGACGCCGCTGTCGGTCGAGTTCGCCCGCAAGCTGCGGCCGATGGGGCCGGGCGACATGGTGATCCTGAACGACCTGTTCCATGGGGGCACACACCTTCCGGACATCACGCTCGTGGCACCCGTCCATGTGCGCGGCAAACCGAGCTTTTTCGTCGCCAACCGCGCCCACCATGCCGATGTCGGTGGTATCAAGCCCGGCTCGATGGCCCTCGCTCGTGAGATCTACCAGGAAGGTCTGCGGCTGCCGCCGGTGCGGCTGGTGCGCGGCGGCCGCGTGGCCGAGGACGTGCTCGATATCGTGCTGACCAACGTGCGAACCCCCGAGGAGCGGCGCGCCGACCTGCAAGCGCAGATCGCGGCCAACCTGCGCGGCGCCGCGCGGCTCGCGGAGCTGGCGGCGCGCTACGGCGTCGCGCGCTTGCAACGCGCGGCGCGCGACCTGTGCGACTGGGGCGAGCGGCTGGTGCGCGCCATGCTCGGCACGATCCGCAAGGGCACGTTCCGCTTCCGCGATCGGCTCGATGACGACGGCGCCGGTGGTGGGCCGGTGTCGCTCGCGGTCGCGATCACGATTGAAAAAGAGCGGGCGCGCGTCGACTTCACCGGGTCTGCGGCGCAGGTGCCGGGGCCGATGAATGCCAACCTGGCGATCACGCGCTCGGCGGTGTTCTACGCGTTCCGCTGCCTGCTCGAGCAGGCGGCGCCATCGAACGCCGGCATCTTTCGGCCGATCGCCATCGTCGCCGAGGAAGGTTCGGTGGTGAACGCGCGCGCGCCCGCGGCGGTGGCCGCCGGCAACGTCGAGACCTCGCAGCGCATCGTCGACGTGCTGTTCGGCGCGCTGGCGAAGGCGTGCCCGGAGCGGGTGCCGGCGGCGTCGCAGGGCACCATGAACACCCTCCCGCTGGGCGGCGTCGATCAGCTGGGCCGCCCGTACACATACTCCGAGACGCTGGGCGGCGGCGCCGGCGCGTCGGCGACGCACGACGGCGCATCCGGGTTGCAGGTGCACATGACCAACACGCTCAACACGCCGATCGAGGCGCTCGAGGCCGCGTACCCGCTGCGCGTGAACCGCCTGCATCTGCGGCGCGGCTCGGGCGGCGCGGGCGCGCGCCGCGGCGGCGATGGCATCGTGCGCGAGATCGTCGTGCTGACCCGCGCGGAGGTCGCGCTGCTCGGCGAGCGGCGCACGCAGCCGCCGCCTGGCCTGCAGGGCGGCAGACCCGGCGCGTGCGGCCGCGACGTCATGATCCGCGCCGGCCGCGTGCGTCGCATTCCAGGTAAGTACGAGGCGACCCTCGAGCCCGGCGATGCGGTGCGCATCGCCAGCCCCGGCGGTGGTGGCCATGGACGGCAGAAGAGGCGCGAGCGATGAATGCACGGCGCGGCAGGCGGCGATGGTGGCTGGTGGTCTTGATCGCTGGCAGTGCGGGGTGCCAGTACGATCTGTCGTTCAAGTCGACCACGATCGAACGCGCCACGCGCGAGCAAGCATACAAGGCGTCGCTCGAGGTGCTGCGCGATTGCTACTATCAGATCCCGATCTATCCCGACGCCGCCACCGGCCAGATCGAGACCGACTACCTCACCAAGCCCGGCAATCCCACCTACCGCGAGAAGGTGTACATCAAGATCGAGCCGGTGGGCGACGAGTCGGTGCGCCTCGAAGTGCTCGCGCCGATCGAGCAGATGGACATGAGCTCACCGGCGGAGCTGAAGTGGGAGCTGCTCGGTTCCGACTGGAAGGTGGAGAAGGCGTTGCTCGATCGCATCCTGCAGCGTATCGTGGCCGCGCCGCTGCCCGCCGAGCCCGAGCCCGAGGGGCCGCCGGTGGCGCCGGTCGTCACATCTCAGCCCCATGGCGCTCAGGGATGAGGCCGCGGTAGCACCACCATGCCGACCAATGTCCCATCCGCCCGCCTGTCGCGCCCGCTGCTGGCGCTTGCGCTGCTGCTGCCGGGCGCGCTCGCGGTCGCGCTCAGCTTGCTGCCGTGGGCGCAATCGATCGAGGCGCGCTTGCAGGATGCATTCCTGCGCGCCACGGAAGCTCCAGAGAAGTGTGACCGGTCGATCGCGGTGGCGCTGCTCGACGACGACGGCGCGAACAAGTTGAGCTTCGCCGAGGACGGCACGCCCGAGCCGTGGCCATGGCCGCGCAATGCCTGGGGCGTGATTGCCAAGCACCTGCGCGCATTGGGCGCCAAGGCGGTGCTGTTCGATCTCGTGATCTCCGATCCGTCGCGGCGCGAGGTGCGCAACGAGGACGACGAGTTCGGCGCTGCGCTCAAGGAAGCCGGTGCATGCTACGTTGCCGTCAACCTGCTGCCCAGCCGCCGGCCCGTGAACGAGAATCCCGAGCAGCAAGCGAAGGCGCTCGCCTTGCGGCAGAAGTTCTTCGCGCGCATGAAGAGCGCCCGGGGACGGCCGGCGCCGTATGCCGACTTGCTGATCCCGATCGAGCCGTTGATCGACGGCGCTGCCGGATTCGGCTTCGTCAACGTGCCGCCCGATCCGGACGGCATCATCCGCGGCGTGCCGTTGTCCTTCTCGTTCGAGGCGGTCGAGATACCGTCGTTCACGCTCGCCGCGGCGGCGAACCTGTGGGGCGGCGGCCAGTACCGCATCGAGCACCACCGGCTGTTCCTCGGCGATCGGCAGATTCCGCTCGACTCGCAAGACCGCTTGCGCGTGCGGCCGTACGGCAAGTCGTTCACCTACGACGTCCTGCCGCTCGGCTCGATCGTGCGCGACGCGATCGACCGCATCAGCGACGAGAAGGCGAGCGTGCGCGTGCCCGTCGAGCGCATCCGCGACCGGGTGATCGTCGTGGGCGTGAGCCTTGCCGGCCTGGAGGACGTGGTGGGCACATCGGTCGAGGATGCGTTCCTCGGTCCCGAGCTGCACGCGCTCGTGCTCGATCACCTGAAGAACGGCGGCGCGCTCGTGCCGGTGGCGGAGCCGTGGCGCGCGGCGATCGCGATCGCGGCCGGTGCGGTCGCGGTGTTGCTCGTGCTGTCGAAGCTCAAGCCGTCGCTTGGCTATGCGCTCATCGGCGTGGTGCTGATGGCGGTGATCGGCGGCGTGTTCCTGGCGCTCGAGCACGAGCTGGTGCTCGACGTGTTTGCGCCGTCGCTCGCGCTCGTGCTCGGCACCGCCACCGGCGGCGGCGTGCGCGCCGCGACCGAGGGCCGCCGCAACAAGTGGCTCGAGTCGACGTTCAGGCTGTACCTGTCGCCCGCGGTCATCGATCGCTTGAAGAAGGATCCGGGTCGCTTGCACCTGGGCGGCGCGCGCCGCGAGGTGACCGTGATGTTCTCCGACATCGCCGGCTTCACATCGATCTCGGAGAAGCTCAAGCCCGAGGACCTGGCGTCGCTCCTGAATCAGTACCTGAGCTCGGTGACCGACTGCCTGCTCGAGACCGGTGCCACGCTCGACAAGTACATCGGCGATGCGGTGATGGCGTTCTTCGGCGATCCCATCGATCAACCCGATCACGCCGACCGCGCGCTGCGGGTGGCCGCCGCCCACAAGGGGCTGCTGCAGGCGCTCGCGCCCGAGCTGCGCCGGCTCGGCATCGAGCGCTTCGACGTGCGCATCGGCATCCACACCGGTGATGCGGTGCTCGGCAACTTCGGCTCGAGCAAGCGCTTCGCCTACACGGCGATGGGCGACAACGTGAACCTCGCCTCGCGCCTCGAGGGTTTGAACAAGTACTTCGGCACGCACGTGCTGCTCACCGAGCAAACCCGCAAGCGCGTGACCTCGTCCGAGTTCCAGTTCCGCGAGATCGGCCTGATCGCGGTGAAGGGCAAGCAGGAGCCGGCGCGCGTGTTCGAGCTGCTGCCAGCCGGCGCCAGCGCCGATCCGCACTACGTCGAGGGCCTGCGGCTCTATCGCCAGGGCAAGCTCGCCGAGGCCAAGCGCGAGTTCGCGCAGGGCTCGCTCGCGGGCGATGGCGCGACGCGCTTCTATCTCGAGCGCATCAAGGACATCGAGGCGGGCGAGCACGAGCCCGATGCTGGTGGTGTCCTGGTGATGGAGGGCAAGTGACGTTCTTGCATTGGCCAGATTACGACCGACAATGCTGCGCCCGGAGGTGTGCATGACCCGACAACTGGCCGCGTGGCTGTTGCTCGCCGCCTTGACCGTCGTCGAAGACGAGCCCAAGGTTGGCGACGTGCTGCAAGTGAAGGTGTTCGAGACCGGGCTGAAGCCATCCAAGTCGCGACTCACCAAGGATCTGATGACGCTGAAGGAAGGCAGCGAGCTCACCGTCGAATCGGTCGATCCGTACTGGCTCGGCGTCAAGGTGCAGGACAAGAGCGGATTCGTGCTGCGTTCGGTCGTGGTGCCGCGCGGTTCGCTCAAGCTCTCGTCGGAGGCCGACACCAGCACCGTGTCCAAGACCGAGCAGAGCGCGGCGACCAAGGCGTTCAACCCCGAGGTGGAGAAGAAGTACAAGGAGGCGAGCGGCGCGGCGATCCAGCAGGCGTTCAAGGTCGTGGACCGCATCCAGGATCGCACGGTCAAGGTCGAGGACCTGCAGGCGTTCGTGCAGGACGGCAAGCTCAAGGGAGCAAACCCATGAGGCGCGCGCACGTCACCGTGGTTGCGTCGGTCCTGTGTGCCGCGCTGGTGATCGTCGCTTGCCGCACCGTGGGCAAGGCGGTCGAGGGCGTGGGGCAGGCGACCGGGCTCAAGTCGCTCGAGGCGCTCGGCCGCGTCATCCAGTCGGGCGAGGACCTGACGCCGTCCGAGCAGCACTACGTCGGCCGCAGCGTGGCCGCGAACGTCATCGCCCGCTACGGGGTCGATGAGTCGAGCGGGCTCGCGAAGTTCATCGAGCGCGTCGGTCAGGTGCTGGTGGACTTGAACCCGCAGATCGAGCCAACCTTCAAGGGCTATCACTTCAGCATCTTGAACGCGGAGATGGTGCAGGCGGTGTCGGCGCCGGGTGGATTCGTGTTCGTGTCGCGCGGGGCGCTCGATCTGGCCCAGACCGAGGACGAGATCGCGGCGGTGCTGGCGCACGAGATCGCGCACGTGCACCTGAAGCATCCGCTCGGCGCGATCAACGCCAACCGCTGGAAGGAGCTTGCTTCCGGAGTTGCCGTCGACATCTCCAAGGACAGCGGCCCGAAGACCATGCAGGCATTCACCGGCGCGGTCGGCGACATCGGCGATGCGGTCGAGAACGTGGGTTACGGGCAGGGCAAGGAGGAGGATGCCGACAAGCTCGCCATCGAGCTCTTGAAGGGTGCGGGCTACCACGAGGAAGCGCTGTCCGTCTACCTGGCGCGGCTGGGCAAGGTGAACGACAAGGGCGGCTTGCTCTCCACGCACCCGGCGCCCGCGACCCGCATCGAGTACCTCGCGCTGCCGACGGAGTTCCGCACCGACCCGACGCTCGAGGGCCGCACGACTCGATTCAAGACCGCCAAGGGTGCATGATCAGCGAGGTCAGAACCGGTGTCGTTCGCCATCCGACGCGATCGTGAGGTGGTGGTGGCGGAGCTTGTTCAGCTCGAACGCGATCTGCTCTTCATGGCCCGGTTTCAGGTGCGTGATGATGAGCTGCGTGTCGCCGCGCAAGCGATCGAGCGCGCGTCCCAAGGTGGCGCTGGTGAGGTGGCCCGAGGCATCCGCCACGTTCTGCAGCGCGTTGGGGAACGAGACCTCGAGCGTGATCGCCCTGGCGCCCTGCGCTACCGTCAGCGAGCCGTCGGCGTCGTCGGTGTCGCCGGCGATGAACAGCGAGCGCGGGCCGCGCTCGATCAGGTAGCCATAGCAGGGGATGGTGTGACGCAGCGGGATCGCGCGCACGGTGTAGCCGAGCAGCTCGAACGGCAGCTCGGGCGTGACCGCCTCGAACCGCACGATCGGCTCGCTGTTGATGGACCAGTCGCGCGGGTCGGGCCACAGGGGACCGCTGAACAGGTTGTCGACCAGGGCATCGAGCACGTCCGCGGGGCCGACGATGCGCAGCGGCCGGACGCCCTTCGCATCGAGCCGCTCGGTGATCGCGAACGGCAGCCCGAGCACGTGGTCGAGATGACAGTGCGTGACCAGCACGGCGGCGACGCCATCCTGGTCGGCGCGCGGCATGCCGCACGCGAGCGCGCCGGCGTCCACGGCCAGGCTGCCACCGATCACGTAGGTCGATGGCAGGCGGCCAGGAGCCATCCCGCCGGAACAGCCGACGATGTGCAGGTCCATGGTCGGGGAGTATAGCTTGTTTCTCGACGGGAGCGAACCGCAGACTCAGACCGCCGCCGGCGAGACCGGCGCGGCCCCGCCACCGCCGTTCGAGATCGCCCGGCTCGGCCATCTCGAAGATCCGTGGCCGCTGCTGATCAGCCTGGCGAGCGCGATCCTGGTGCTGATGGTGTTCGTGCCGATGCTGCGGCTGTTCCGCGACCGCAAGCGCTCGGGCGCGGTGCTGATCAGCGTCTCCACCCTGGTGCTGTTCTTCGCCGTGCCGCCGTTCGTGTACCACTGGCTGAAGCTCGGCATCACCAAGGACGACACGTCCGGCAGGGTGGCGCTCAGCTTCGTCGTGATCTTCCTCAGCACCGCCATCTTCGTCCTGTGCGAGCGCTTGGCGGAGTCATCGTTCGTCGTCGATCGACTGCGCATCCGCATCCCGGCGATCTTCCTGAACCTGATGATGTATTTGCTCGTGCTGGTGGTGATGGTGATCGTCGCCGACAAGCTGTTCGGGCTGAAGGCATTCGCCGGCGCCGCCGCCGGCCTGGGCGCGGGCTCGCTCTTGTCCCTGGTGGCGCTCAAGGACCCGCTCGCGAGCCTGTTCTCCGGCATCGGCCTGATCTCCGAGGGGATCGTCAAGCTCGGCGACTGGGTCAAGGTGCACGACATCGAAGGCGAGGTGATCGAGATCACCTGGCGCACGGTGCGGCTGCGCACCATGGCGGGCGACGTGGTGGTGGTGCCGCACGCGACCGTGCACAACGACTCGTTCACCAACTTCAGCAAGCCCACGCCCGATCACGCGCTGTACGTCTACATCGGCCTCCCCTATGAGCTCGCGCCGTCGCGCGCGAAGGCGGCGCTGCTCGAGGCGGTGCATGGCGTGAGCGGCGTGGTGTCCAATCCGAAGTCCACTGCGTCGCTGCTCTCGTTCGGCGACTTCGCAATCAACTACACGCTCAAGTACTGGATCCGCAACTACGGCGATCGGGTGCGCATCCACAGCGACGTGCAGTCCAACATCTGGTACGTGCTGAAGCGCCAGGGGATCAGCGTGCCGTTCCCGATCCAGGACATCACGCTGCACCGGCCCAAGCTGGAGAAGGCGCCGGACGTGCTCGAGGTGCTGGCGCGCATCCCGATCTTCAAGGGCCTCTCGCCCGAGCAGCTCGATGCGCTGCAGTCGGGCGTGCGCGTGCGCGACTACGGTGCCGGCGAGGTGCTGATCCGGCAGGGCGATCAGGGTGACTCGCTGCTCGCGCTGCTGCGCGGCCACGTCGAGGTGCGCATCGAGGCGCAGGGGACGCAGCGTGCGGTCGCCAGCCTGGCCGCCGGGCAGTTCGTCGGTGAGATGGCGCTGCTCACCGGCGAGCCGCGCACCGCGAGCGTGGTGGCCAAGACCGACGTCGAGGTGGTCGAGGTCGGCCGCGACGCGCTCGGCCCGATCTTGAAGGCGAGCCCCGAGCTGATCGACGCGATGGCGCGCACCGTGGCGCTGCGCAAGGAAGGTCTCGACGAAGCGCGCGCGGCGGCACTCGAAGAGGCCGAGCGCCGGCGGCTGGCCAGCAAGCAAAGCAAGTTCCTCGAGGCGATCACCGCCATCTTCGGCCTGCGTCGGAGCTGAGCGCGCCGCCCGCCCTCACACCACGAGCCCGGGCCGGCCTTGCTGGAATCGCACCAGCTCGGTGCGCAGCAACGCCGCGTGCTCGCGCTCCTCGGCCGCGAGCTCCTGGTACAGCCGCCTGGCCACCGGCGCATCGGCACACTCGCCCATCCGCTCGGCGAAGAACCGCTCCGCGCGCTGCTCGAACGCGATGGCGATGCGCAGCAGGTTGGCCGGGTCCTCGGGGCGGCTCGCGACGCCAGCGTAGATCGCTGCCACCTCGGTGCGGAACTCCGGCGCTCTGGGCGGCACCTCCACATGGTAGCGGCGCGCGAGCGTGGCGACGTGCTCGTGCTCCATCGCCGCGAGCTTCTGGAACACCTCGCGCAGCCACGGCTCCGCGGTCTCGGCCGCGGCCTGGTCGTAGAACGCCATGCCGCCGAGCTCGATCTCGAATGCCATGCGGATCGCATCCTGTGCCGCATTCGCGCTCTCGGTCCCGGCGGCGCGACGCGCGTGCAGCACGCCGCCGCACAGCGGGCATCGTCCATAGGGGAAGGCGAAGCCCTCGCTCACCTTGCCGCACGCTGCACACTGCCACTCGAGCCGTGCGTCACCGCAGCAGATGAAGTCCGCCGCGCCGTCGAGCGGGCGGCGGCACTTCGCGCAGGTGCGCGCGGCCGGCGGCGCCGCCGGTGTGCTCGCCGGCGGCCCGGCGCCATCGTCATGCGCGACGTCGTCGGCAGTGAGCGGCCACTTCTTGGCCTTGGCGAGGTAGGTGGCGATGGCCTTGGCGGCGCGCCGGCCGGCGCCCCTCGCCAGGATCACGGTCGCACCGCCGGTGACGATGTCGCCGCCCGCGAACATGCCTTGCAGGCTCGTGGCCTGCGTGTGCTCGTCGGTGGCGATGTAGCCGCGCTGGTTGAGCACGAGGCCCTTGGTCGACTGCGTGATGATCGGGTTGGCCTTGGTTCCGAGCGCATAGATCACCGTCGTGCACTCGAGCTTGACGAGCTCATCGAGCGGCACCGGCTTGCGGCGACCGGACGCGTCGGGCTCGCCGAGCGCCATCTTCTGCACCGTGATCGCCTCGACGTTGCCTTCTCGATCGACGTGGATCTCGGTCGGCGCGTGCAGGAAGAAGAACTCGATGCCTTCCTCCTTTGCGTGCCGCAGCTCCTCGACGCGCGCTGGCGCTTCCGCTTCGCTGCGGCGATAGACACAGCACACGCGCGCCGCGCCGAGCCGCTTGGCAACGCGCAAGCAGTCCATGGCGGTATTGCCGGCGCCGATGACCACGACGCTGGTGCCGACGTTGATCGGCGTGTCGCGGTACGGGAACTGGTCGCCGCCCATCAGGTTGACGCGGGTCAGGAACTCGTTCGCGCTGTAGACCTGGCCGGCGAACTCGCCCTTGATGCCGAGGAACGTCGGTGCGCCAGCGCCCACGCCGATGAACACCGCGTCGAAGCGCTTCTCCTCGAGCAGCGCCGCGATGGTGAAGGTCTTGCCGATGACCTTGTTGGTCTCGATCTTGACGCCGAGATGCATCAGGTGCTGCACTTCGCGGTCGATGATCTCGCGCGGCAGACGGAACGACGGGATGCCATAGCGCAGCACGCCGCCCACCACGTGCAGCGCCTCGTAGATGGTCACGTCGACACCGAAGCGGACCAGATCCGCGGCGCAGGCCAGGCCGGCCGGACCCGATCCGACGATGGCCACCTTGCCGAGCGGCGCGCGGGCGCCGTCGCGCTTCGCCGCCGGGGTCCTCGCCGGCAGGGTGTTGTCGCCGACGAACCGCTCCAGGCGACCGACCGCGACCGCATCCATCTTCTTGGTGAGGATGCACTGTGCTTCACACTGTGATTCCTGCGGGCACACGCGGCCACAGATCGACGGGAAGATGTTGCTCTCGTGAATGACGCCGAGCGCGCCGTCGAGATCGCGCACCAGGAGGTGGCGGATGAAGCGTGGGATGTCGATCGCCACCGGGCAGCCGGAGATGCACGTCGGCTTCAGGCACTGGATGCATCGCTCGGCTTCGACCAGCGCCTCGGCAAGCGAGTAGCCGAGGTTCACTTCCTTGAAGTTGCGCGCGCGCTCCCGCGCATCGCGCTCGGGCATCTTGGTCTGCTGCGGCGCCAGTTCCTTGATCTTCTTGTAGTTGCGCTTCTGTTCCCGGAACAGCTGCTGCTCGAGGTTGCAGACGTGCGCGTAGTCGTCGTTGGCGATCGACTCTTGCTGCTTGAACCGGCGCTGGCGCGCCAGCAGCTCCGTGAAATCGACCGCGTGGCCATCGAAGTCGGGACCTTCGACGCACGCGAACTTGACCACGCCGCCGACGCTGACCCGGCACGAGCCGCACATGCCGGTGCCATCGACCATGATCGCGTTCAGGCTCACCATGGTCTTGATGGCGTGGCCGCGTCACCTCCGCGCAGGCGCTCATCATCGGCAGCGGACCGATCGCGACCACGAGATCGGGGCGCTCGTGCTCGATCAGCTCCTGCAGCGCCGCCGTGACGAAGCCGCGGCGGCCGTAGCTGCCGTCGTCGGTGCACACGACCAGGTCGTCGCTGTAGCGCTGGAAGCGATCCTCCCAGAACAGGAGCGGCCGGCTGCGGAAGCCGATGATGCTGGTGGTGCGGTTGCCAGCCTCCTTGAACGCGCGCAGCTGCGGGAACACCGGCGCCACGCCGAGACCGCCGCCCACCACCACGACGTGACCGACGCGCGCGTCCGTGTGCGCCGGCAGACCGAGCGGGCCGACGAAATCCGCGAACTCGTCGCCGGCCTGGTAGTCGTGCAGCATCTCGCGCGTGGTCTTGCCGAGCGCCTGGATCACCATGGTGACGGTGCCGCGCTCGCGATCGTAGTCGGCGACGGTGAGCGGGATGCGCTCCGAACCCTCGTGCAAGCGCACCATGACGAAGTGCCCGGCGCTGGCGGCGCGCGCCACATCGGGAGCGAGCACCTCCCACAGGAAGGTCGTGTCGGAAAACACTTCACGGCGAACGATCTGGTACATGCTGGTCCTCGATGAACACTCGAATCGAACGCACCCGCGTCCCGGCGTTAGCAAATGCAGATCACACGCCGCGAGGAATGTGTCGTCCGGGGCGGATTTGGCCGAACGCTGGCGCGCGCAGGCGGTCTGCGCCGACGGGCATGCGGCGCAGTGGCGGGGGCGATGCCCGAGCGCGCGCGGCGCGATCGCCGCGCGTTTTTGCCAACGCAGTGCGCAATACCCTCGGCCGATGGGTTGCGGCCGCGCGGTCAGCGCGTGGCCAGCGGCTCGCGATCCGTGCGCGAGATCACGACGTCGACCGTGGGCCCGAGTCGTGCGCGCAGCTCGCGCCGCAGCTCGGCGAGGTAGCCACGCTCGCTGTGGCTGTGGTCGGTCAAGATCACGCTCGTGCCGCGCGCGTTGGCGGCGAGGATGTCGTGATGGCGCATCTCCCCCGTGAGATACAGGTCGGCGGCGGCCGCGCGCGTCACCACTGCGCCGCCTGCGCCCGCGCACAGCGCGATGCGACGGATGCGTCCGCCGTCGCGGTGCGCTGCCGCCGCCGCCACGCGCACCCAGCGCAGCCCGAGACGCTGCTTCACGCGGCGCGTGATCGCCGCGAGCGAGCTGCTTCTCGACAAGGTCACCAGGCGCCCCTGCCCGACGCGCGGCGTCGCGCCCTGCGTGCTGGACGCCGCCGGCTCGATCGCGCTCCAGTCGCTCGCGCCGAGCCCGCTCGCCAGCCAGTCGTTCACCCCGCCCGCCGCTGCGTCCAGCGCCGTGTGCGGCGAGTACACCGCGACCCGCTTCTCGATCAACCGGACCAGCCGATCGCCGGGCAAGCGTCTGAGCAGCGTGAAGATCGGCGGATGGTACGCGACCACGAGCTGGGCACCGGCACGGATCGCCTCGTCGGCAACGGCGTCGGTGAGATCGATCGCGAGCAGGATGCGCGCGACTCTCTGGCGGTGCGAAGGCTGCAGCAGCAAGCCGACGTTGTCCCACTCGGCGGCCAGCTCGAGCGGGGCGATGTCGTGCAGGTGCTGAACCACCGTTGACAGGGGGGCGCTCACGGCCGCCACCTTGTTGTGGCGAGGCTTGCGTGTCAAGCGCGCGTCCGCCCGTCTCCGGCAGCCAATGGCTAGCGGGCGAGCGCGCGCTCGACCGCGGCGGCGAGCTCGTCGAGCTGCCGGCGGTCGGCCGTGAGCCTGGCGCATCGCTCGAGCCACACGCTGGCGCTGGCACGGTCGCCGCGCCGGGCGTGGACGAGCGTGATCTCGCGCGCGATCGCGAGGTTGTCCGGATCATGCGCCAGTGCGACCTCGAGGTGGTGCAGCGCGGCGCCTGGATCGCCGAGGGCAAGGCAGCAGGTCGCCAGCTGAGCGTGCGCCGCGAACAGCGAGTTGCGATCGCGCAGCGCGTGCTCGAGCTCGGCGCGCGCCTCTGGCCAGGCTTTCTCCTGCATCAGCGCCTGGCCAAGGAGGGCGCGCGCCTGCGCGTCGCCGGGGCAGCGTTCGAGCACCGCGCGCAGGTCGGCAATCGCGCCCGCGACGTTGCCCGCGCTCAAGCGATCCACGCCGCGGTTGCGCACCGCCAGCACGTCGATCACGTCCTTGGGGTCGGGTCCGCTGAAGGCCGGCGTGGCCGCGCTCGCGCCGTATCCGAGCTGCGCGAGCTTCGCGCGTTCTTCTTGCGAGACGTCGATGGCGGCAGCGAGGCCAGGCGCCGATCCACCGCGATCGAGGTGCGCGAGCTTGGTGCGCAGCAGCAAGGCCTGCTCGGGGCGCTCGGCGATCAGATTGCGCGCTTCCTGCGGATCTGCGGCGAGGTCGTACAGCTCGTCGCGAGGCGCGTGGATGAACTTGTCGTGGCCGACGCGCACGCCGGTGAGCGGCGACCAGCCGAAGTTGAAGAACGGCACGTAGGTCTCGAAATAGACCGGCAGATCCGCAGCCGGCGCGGGTGCGGTGCTCGCGGCGGCGAGGTCCTCGCCCTCGAGGTCGGGGGCGCTCGACGTTGACCGCGGCGAGCACGGTCGGCATCACGTCGATCAGCCGCACGATGCGCGGCTCGCGCTGCTGCGCGGGCATGCCAGGGCCGCGGAAGATGAGGGGCACGTGCAGCGTCGCCTCGTAGACCAGATGGCCATGGGTGTTCTCGCCGTGCTCGCCCAGGCTCTCGCCGTGGTCGGCGGTGATCACCACCACCGTGTGCTCGAGCTCGCCGCGCGCGCGCAGATGATCGAGCAGGCGACCCAGCTCGTGATCGAGGAATGCGATCTCGCCATCGTAGGGCCGGGCCGCGAACTGCTCGCGGAACGGCGCGGGTGGATCGTATGGCGCATGCGGGTCGTAGTAGTGTGCCCACAGGAACCACGGCCGCGGATCGGCGTCCTGCAACCACGCGATGGCGCGGTCGGTGACCTGATCGGCGCGCCGTTCGGCGCGCACGGCATCGTAGCAGTCGAAGCCCTGGTCGAGACCGTAGCGCGCCGCGAGCGCCACGCTCGCAATCACCGCGCCGGTGCGATAGCCGGCAGCGCGCAGCACGTCGGCGACCGTGGTCGCGCGTTCCTCGAGCCGGAAGATGCCGTTGTCGCGCACGCCGTGCGCGAACGGCCACAACGACGTGAGGATCGACGCATGGCTCGGCAGCGTGGCGGGCACCTGCGCGACCGCGTTCTCGAACAGCATTCCGGCGCGCGCCACGGCATCGATGTTCGGGGTGGCCGCGCCACGATCGCCGTAGCACCCGAGATGGTCGGCGCGCGTCGTGTCGAGCGTGACCAGCAGCACCGAGGGATGCGCGCGCGGAGCGGGCGACGGCGCGCACGCGGTCGCGCACCCGAGCAGCGCGAGCTCAAGAACGCGTCGCCGACGATTCGCGCAACGGGGCATATCGGCTGCGGTCGCTCCAGCAAGGACACGAACAACCCACGCACCGCTGGTGCCGGACGGTTGCTCCAGCCGAGTTCTAGGTGATCGACGGTCGGGTCGCAAGCATCGCCGGCGCGAGCAATGTTTCATGCTGCCCTTCGCGCCAGCAAACCCTCAAGCACCCGCCGGGTGCGGGACGATGAGCGATTCCAGGACAGCCAACGGGACATCCAACTGGCGCGAGGACTGCATGGGCAGCTTTGCTTCGCGAGCGAGCCTCGCACCCGACACCACGCCGGCGCTTGCGCCGCGGCCGCTGATCCAGCGGGCGACCCTGCGCGCGACCGTCTCGATCCCGCTGGTGTTCCTGTGCGGCCTTGCGTTCGGCGCGTTCTTCATCTTCCGCCAGAACCAGCCGGTGCGGGTGCTGCTCAACATCGCGATCCTGGGCTTGATCGCGCTGTGGGTCGGCACGTCGCTCTTGCGCAAGCGCAGCGAGGTACGGCCGCAGCTGCTGCTGGGGATCTTCTTGCTCGCGCTCGGCGCGACCCTCGGGTTCGTCGTCGGCGTCGAGCTCGCGGCGCTGGAGTGCGTGATCAAGACCGCAGGCGTGGTGCTGGTGGTGTTCGCGATCGATCGCATGGAGCGGGCGCGAGCGCTCGAAGACGTGCGTGGTTCGGAGAAGTTCCTCGAATCCATTCTCGATTCGATTGCCGAGCCCCTGTTCGTTCTTGGCGAGGGCTGTCAGATCCTGGCGCTCAACCGCTGCGCGAGCGAGACGTTCGGCGCGGCGTTGCTCGACGCGCGCCCGTGCGACAGCTATCTGCAGCCGCGCGGCTGCGAGGCGTGTCCGGTGCAGGAGGTGTGGCAGAAGCACAAGCCGCGCTTCGAGATCTTGCGCGACGGGGCCGGCCGCCAGCGCGCCGAGGTCAACACCTTCCCGATCATGTCGCGCGGCGGCTTCTCCGGCACGCTCGTGCAGCGCATCCACGACGCGAGCCGCAGCCTGCCGCGCGAGCCGGTGGTCGACCCGATCTCGGATGTCGTGAACAGCGTGCGCGACGCGATGATCTCGCTCAAGATCGATCGGCGCGTGCGCAGCGTGAACCGCGCCGCCCTCACCATGTTCGGGCTCGAGGCCGAAGACGTGATCGGCAGGCCGGTGATCGACGTGCTGCGATTCGCCGACCCGGAAGGGCGCGCGCTGTTCGAGGAAGCGATCAAGCAAGACGCCAACTGGGAGGGCGAGCTCGTGCTGCGCTCGCCGTCCGGCAGCGACCTCGCCTGCCTGGTCTCGCTCGCGCCGGTGTACTCGGACGAGGACAAGCTGCTCGGGCCAGCACTGCTGATCAAGGATCTGACGCGGCTCAAGAACCTGCAGCAGCAGCTGCTGCAGGCGGAGAAGCTGTCGGCCGTGGGCGAGCTGACCTCGGGCGTTGCGCACGAGCTGAACAACCCGCTCGCGGCAGTGTGCGGCTTCACCGAGCTGATGCTGGAAGAGGTCTCGGACGATCGCTTGCGCCGGCGTCTGGGTGCCGTGCAGCGCCATGCCGAGCGGTGCCGGCGCATCGTCTTGAACCTGCTGCGCTTCTCGCGCCGCCATGCGCCGGAGAAGGTGCCGAGCAACCTGAACGTCGTGATCGACACCGCGCTCGAGCTGGTCGCGCACCAGTTCCATCTCGAAGGCATCGAGGTGGTGCGCCACTACGACCCGAGCTTGCCGGACACGATGCTCGATGCGTTCCAGATCCAGCAGGTGCTGATCAACATCCTGAGCAACGCGCAGCAAGCGATGAAGCATCAAACCGGCGTGCGGCGGATCACGATCGCCACCGAGCGCACGCGCGGCGATCGGTTGTGCGCGCGCATCACCGACTCGGGGCCGGGTATGTCGGACGACGTGCGCCGGCGCATCTTCGATCCATTCTTCACCACCAAGGGGCCGGGCAAGGGCACTGGCCTCGGGCTGTCGGTGAGCTACGGCATCATGCGCGATCATGGCGGCCAGCTGAAATGCGAGAGCGAGCTGAGCAAGGGCGCCACGTTCATCCTCGAGCTGCCGATCCTGAAGGGTCCACCCACCATCATTGCCAGCGAAGCGCGGGTCAGCGTCGATCGCGCCCTGCACGTGCTGGTGATCGATGACGAGCCGGTGATCGTCGAGATCCTGACCGCGCTGCTCGAAGGCGACGGGCATCGCGTCACCACTGCCGCCAACGGCCGGCAAGCGTGCGAGCTGCTGCTCAAAGGCTCGTTCGACGTCGTGCTGTGCGATGTGCGCATGCCGGAGATGAGCGGACCCGAGCTGTATGCGTGGATCCGTGGGCAGCGGCCGCAGTACCAGGGGCGCGTGGCGTTCTTGACCGGCGACGTGCTGTCGCAAGAGCTGACCGAGTTCGTGCGCGACACGCACGTCGCATTGATCGGCAAGCCATTCAAGCTCGATCAGGTGCGACGTTGCCTGGCCGAACTGGGCAAGGCCGGCGCGGCTCCTGCGCCTGCCGCGTCTTGAGTGCGCCGCTCGCGCTCAGCGGGACGGCGCGCCGAAGGCAACGATCGTGCCTGGACGCGTCACGTCGGTGAGCAGCGCCAGCGCGGCGCGCGCGACCGCCTCGTGGGTGGCGTGATCGCCGGGCGTTCCGAACGGCTGGCCCCAGCCGAACTCCACGTACAGCGTGCGCGGCGGCCGCACGATCTCCGCGACCTCGCGCAGCAGCGACAGGCACACCGTCGCGATGCCGTGCGCCTCGACGTGGCGGGCGACCAGTCCCACGGACCGGTTGCAGCTCGGTCAGGCGGGGGCGAACAGCGCCGCGTGCACGTGCCCGCGCTGCAGCACTTCGAGCACCGATGGCGCAGTGATCTCGGCGAGCTGGCTCGAGCGCGGGATGTAGCCCATCATCGAGGGCAGCTCTGGTGCGACCGCGCCGATCACGCCGGCGCTCGCCAACCGCTTCAGCGTGGCGATCGGGAAGATCACCTCCTTGTCCTCGCGGCCGAGCGAGGTGTCGTAATGGGGATGTGAGAACACGAGCTGGTCGGGGTCGGCATCGCGCGCGATCACGCGGATGCTCGCATCGCCGAGCGGCCCAGTGCGGAACGGCGGCTGTCCCGTCTGCGAGATGCCGCCGCTCGACACGAGCGCGATGCGCGCCTGGGAGAGCGGGACCGGAAGCGGCACGAGCTCGGGATCGGGCAGCCTGCGGCCCACACCGAAACGCAGCCAAGCGCGCGCCCCCGCCGTGAGCGTTCGATCGCGAGAGTTCATGCGACCGTCTTAGCACGGCTCCCCGGCGAGCGGCGCCGGCCTCGGTCGGCGTGCGCTGCCTTGATCGAGGACACCTGGGAGGCGGCGCAGTTTTGCGCCTTGCGGTGCACACGTTGTGGCCTATATTCTTTCGTAGTTGGTACTTGCAGACGTGGCTGACGGTCGCGGCGAGATCGCGCGAAGTGCGGCCCAGGTCCTGATCATGGGGGTATTGCTTTCATGCTGACGCTCACGGACAACGCGCAGAAGAAGATCAAGAACATCGTCGCCGAAGACGCGTCCCTGGGCGGCAAGGCGCTCCGCATCTTCGTGCAGGGCGGTGGCTGCTCGGGCTTCTCGTATGGTTTCACGTTCGGCGAGAAACGCGCCGACGACAACGTGCTCGCGTGCGACGGCTTCGACGTGGTGGTGGATCCGATGAGCGCACCGTACCTGAAGGGCAGCGTCATCGACTGGATCGACGGCCTCAACCAGCAAGGCTTCGCCATCAAGAACCCGAACGCGAGCAGCACCTGTGGGTGCGGCCATTCGTTCAGCGCGTGAGCAGGACGCTACGCGACCTTCTCGATGTCGGGCCGGCGTGCCAGCGAATCGCCGGCCCGCGCTGCTTCGTGGCTGTGGATAGGATGGGGAAGAAAGGGGGGATCGCGGTGGAGGTCACAGGCCTGAAGGGGTTGGCGTGTTCGTTTCGACACCCTCTCGAGGGAGTCTGGGCCTTCAAGCGCATGATCTCTCACCCACGATCCCAGCGACGAAGTTTATCGACCTAACCAGGGAGGGTCTATAATCCGCAAACGGAACCTTCATCGACTTCGAGACCGCTGGCAGAAGTAAACATAACTATTTGTTGAAACGTGGTTTAATGCAATCGACTCCGCTCCGCGGCGGACTCCTCGTGGTGCTCCTGCTGGCCGCCGGCGCCACCGCCTACGTGGCACTCTTCACGCCCCGGGACCTGAGCCAGCTCGTCCGGATCCTGGACGAGAGCTGCTACGACTTACACCTCCACCTCGACCAGGCCGTGCCGCTGGCCGGCTTTCCCAGCCGCCGCCTGATGCAGCGCGGCGCGAGCCAGCATCTGTTCATCAATCGCGACACGAGCGCGCTCGCCCTGTACGTCCCGTTCGCGGGCGAGCTGCTGTTCCCGCAGGTGCCGCTGCATCCGCACGCCCGCTTGACCTGGCAGGCGGGCATCGAACCGTTCCAGGACCTGGCGCCCCTGCCGGCGAGCGGCCGCCGCTGCCGCTTCGAGATCGTGCTGCGCCCCGCCCAGCGCGCGGAGGTCGTGCTCGATCAAGCGACCGTCGAGCTGAACGACGCGCGCGGCACGCTGTCGGCCGTGCGCACCTGTGCGCTACCGACCGACCTCGGCGACCACGTCGACGTCGTGCTGCGCACCACCGGCACCACGCCGCCCGACGAGCCGCCAGCGGCGGCGCTCGCGTTCTTGCCCACCTGGCGCAGCCCGGTGATCCGCTCCGATGGCAGACGCGACCGCCTGGAACAGCACAAGCTCGCCGTCACCACGCTCGTGCGCGATCTGCTCGATGGCTTCCGCGCGAGCGGGAACGACGTGTTGATCCAGCGGCGCCTCCGGCCGCAGCACGACGAGCCCACCGACATCCAAGCAAGGGCGATCGACTTCGTGCCCAACTTCGACACGCTGCCGGACGTGAGCATGGATGGCGGTGGCGAGTGGCCGTCGGTGGTGTTCGCGGCGAGCGGGCAGGCCGACTTCTCGCTCGCGGCGGTGCCCGGCGATGGCGAGCTGCGGTTCTCGTTCGGCCTCGAGGGCTTTGCCACCAAGCTGCGCGAGCCATCCGGCGCGGCCGTGCTGCGGGTGCTCCTGGACGGCGCGACCGTCTGGGAGCGGAGCCTCTCGGGCCAGAGTGGCTGGACCGACGTGTCGCTCGGGCTCTTCCCCCGCGGCCGCAAGGCGGCAGTCCTCACGTTCGCGATCAGCCTCGAGCCGATCGCGCCGCAGCCGATCGAGGTCGGCGTGCTGGATACGGCCACCTACCAGAGAGCGAGCGAGCCGCGCGAGCTGCTGGTGCGGCGCGCCGCCGTCGCCCGGCCGCGCATCGTGACGCAGGCGCAGACGCCGCGGCGGCTCTCGGGCGATGCGCAGCCCAACGTGATCGTGCTGGTGTCCGAGACGCTGCGCGCCGATTTCCTCGGCTGCTACGGTGCCACGCTCGGCATCACACCCGAGATCGACGCGCTCGCCAAGCGCGGCCTGCTGTACGAGCGGGCGTATGCGGCCGCATCGTGGACGCTCGCATCCACGGCGTCGATCTTGACCGGCCGCGATCCGATCTTGCACGGCGCGGTGAAGGAGGATCGCGGCTTCCTGAGCGATGCCAACGAGACGCTCGGCGAGGCGGCACAGAAGCTCGGCGCGACCACGGCCGCGTTCACGACCAATGATTTCGTCCAGCGCGAGCGCAACTTCGACCAGGGCTTCGAGACGTTCGCGTACCGGCTGTTCGCGAACGCGCGCCAGCTCAATCAGCTGTTCTTCGACTGGCTCGACGATCATCGCGACGTCCAGTTCCTCGCCTACCTGCACTACTGGGATCCGCACGACCCATGCAACGCGCCCGGCGAGCTCGAGCGCAAGCACGTGCGCCCGGATCTGCGCGGCCTGGATGCCCAGGCGATCGAGCAGTCGATCAAGGCCGAGCTGCAGCGGGTGGCGTCGCCGCCCTTGCCGCCGGCTGCGCTGCACGTGGTGAACGACGAGGTCGAGTTCGTGAAGGGGCTCTACTGCGGCGAGATCGAGTATCTCGATCGTCACGTCGGCGAGCTGGTGCGCCACATCGAACGGGCGGGGCTAGCGGCGAAGACCTACATCATCTTCACGTCGGATCATGGCGAGGAGCTGCTCGAGCATGGCTGGTGGGGGCACGGATCGTTCCTCTTCGACGAGTCGATCCATGTGCCGCTCTTGATCCTCGGACCTGGCATCACGCCCGCTCGCGTGAGCGAGCAGGTCGAGAACCTGCGCGTTTACCAGACCGCGCTCAGGCTGCTCGGCGATCGGCGCGCCGAATGGGAGTTTCGCGGCCCGCTGCCGCCTTGGGGCGAGACGCGTCGCTACGCGTACTCCTCGACCTGGAAGGGCATCCGGGCGATCCAGCCACGCTTCGTCGGCAAACAGCTGTACGCGGTGCAATCCGAGCGCGCGAAGCTGATCCTCGAGACCGACGAGGATCTGAAGCCGATTGGCTGGACCAGGTTCGAGCTGCCCGGCGAGCAAGCGGGCACTCCGCTCCTCACCGGCGCCGATCGCGATCTCGAGGAGAAGCTGCGCACCTGGTTCCGGTACTGCGCCGCGCACTCCATGGTGGGGCCGGCCGCGCTGTCGCCGCAGCAAGCCGAGAATCTGAACAAGCTCGGCTATGTCGGTCCCGGTGGCGGCACCGCCACCGGGCTTCCGCCCAGGAGCGAGGGCTCGGCCAAAGACGGAGCGAGCAGGAAGTGACTTTGCTTGACGAGCCGTGCGGGCCACCCTAGCATCATCCGCTTGGCCGTCGGCTTCTGAACCAGGAAGGTCCCATCCAAGATGCCGGTTCTGTCTGTCATCGGAACCCAGTGGGGCGACGAAGGCAAAGGCAAGATCATCGACCTGATCGCACGGCGCGCCGACGTCGTGGTTCGCTACCAGGGTGGTGCGAACGCCGGTCACACGGTGGTGGTGGACGGCGAGAAGTTCGTCTTTCACGTGATGCCCTCGGGTGCGCTCCATCCGGGCAAGCAAAACGTCATCGCCAACGGCGTGGTGGTCGATCCCGAGCAGCTCTTGAACGAGATCGACGAGTTCCGCAAGCGCAAGATCGACGTCGAGAAGCGTCTGTTCGTGAGCGAGAGCGCGCACGTGGTGATGCCGTACCACAAGGCGCTCGACCGGCTCTCGGAGGGCGTGCGCGGCGGCCTGCACATCGGCACGACTGGGCGCGGCATCGGCCCGGCCTACGCCGACAAGTACGCGCGCACCGGCATCCGCATGCGCGAGCTGCTCGATGCCGAGCGATTCGCCAAGCACCTGAGCGCCAACCTCGAGGAGAAGAACGAGATCCTGCGCTTCCGCTTCCAGGCCGAGCCGATCTCGTTCGACGCCGTGCTCGAGGAGTACACGAAGTACGGCGAGCGCTTGCGGCCGTTCGTCGCCGATACGCGCGAGCTGCTGCTCGAGGCGATCGATGCCGGCCAGTACGTGTTCATCGAGGGTGCGCAGGGCACGTTGCTCGACATCGACTTCGGCACCTATCCATTCGTGACGTCGTCGAACTCGTCGGCGCTCGGGATCGCCGCCGGCACCGGCATCCCGCCGAAGCGTGTGGGCGAGATCATGGGCGTCTCGAAGGCGTACTGCACGCGGGTTGGCGAGGGGCCGTTTCCCACCGAGGACCAGAGCCCCGCGGGCCAGCACCTGCAGCGGGTCGGCGGCGAGTACGGCGCGACCACCGGCCGGCCGCGGCGCTGCGGCTGGTTCGACGGCGTCGCCGCCCGCTACGCGATCGAATTGAACGGCGTGGACACGTTTGCGCTCACCAAGCTCGACATCCTGTCGGGGCTCGATGAGATCCTGGTGGCCACCCGCTACCGCGTGGACGGGCAAGAGACCGACGTGTTCCCGTCGGACGCGCTGGCATTGCACCGCTGCGTTCCGGTTTACGAGCGGCTCAAGGGCTGGCGCGAGGACCTCTCGCAGCTGCGCAAGGACCGCGACCTGCCAGCGGCCGTGCGCGACTACGTGCACTTCCTCGAGGACTTCCTGCGCATCAAGGTATCCATCCTGTCCGTGGGGCCGGCGCGCGATCAGACGATCTTCCGATGAGCGAGCCCCTCGTTCCGCCCGCGGTTCTGCCCGAGCACATTGCCATCATCATGGACGGCAACGGCCGCTGGGCGTCGGAGCGCGGCTTTCCCCGGATCTTCGGCCACGAGAATGGCGTCACCGCGATCCGCGAGGTGACCACCGAGTGTGCCCGGCTCGGCATCCAGCGGCTGACGCTGTATGCGTTCAGCCAGGACAACTGGAAACGGCCCAAGACCGAAGTCGCGTTCCTGATGCGGCTGCTGAAGCGCTTCGTGATCAAGGAGCGCGCCGAGATCATGGACAACGGCATCCGGCTCACCGCCATTGGCCGCTTGCACGAGCTGCCAACCAGCGTGCAGCGGCAGCTGCAGAAGACCTGCGAGCTGAGCGCCGGCAATCGCGGCACGAACCTGTGCCTCGCGCTCTCCTACGGCGGTCGTGCCGAGATCACCGACGCGGTTCGCGCGCTCGCGCGGCAAGTGCGCGACGGCCGGCTCGAGCCCGACCAGATCGACGAGCACACCATCGCCAGCCATCTCTATCAACCAGGTCGGGATCCCGATCTCTTGATTCGCACTGCGGGCGAGATGCGCGTCAGCGATTTCCTGCTGTGGCAGATCTCCTATTGCGAGCTGTTCGTGACGCAGCGATGCTGGCCGGACTTCCGCAAGAAAGATCTGCACGAGGCGCTGCACGTGTTCGCGCGGCGGGTGCGCAAGTTTGGTGCCTTGCCCGAGGATGCGCGCGACGCGTCGCCGTCGCACGACGACGCCGAAAAACTTGCCCGAGGTTTCCAAACCGCGGACGATGGCGTAAAACGGGGCCGCGGCAAACCGGCGTGATGAGATCGCGCGAACCGCTCGCTCGTCACCTGCCGCGGCGCGCCGTCGGCGCTGGTGCGGAGGTCTGAATGGAAGGACACATCCCGGTCGCGAGCCTCGAGGAGATTCGAGCCGTGTTCGGGAATCGCGACATGCATGCACGAGCGATTCGCCGCCGCTTTGGCGTGCAGCTCGTGAGTCGCGACGGGCAGATCAAGATCTTCGGCGATCCGGATGGCGTGCGCCGGGCGCAAGAGGTCGTCGAAGGCGTGATCGAGCGCGTACGGCGCGGCGATGCCGTGACGTCGGAGATGGTCGAGCGCTTCCTGCACGGCAAGGAGTCCGCGCGCGGCACCGACGAGGAGGAGGACGAGCTGCAGCGGGCGTTGCCCCGCTCGGTGGTGCCGAAATCCCCCGGCCAGCAGCGCTACGTCGAGTCGATCACGACGCACGACATCACGATCGCGGTCGGACCTGCCGGCTCGGGCAAGACCTTCCTCGCCGCCGCAGTGGCAGTGTCGGAGCTCAAGCGCGGGCGCTTTCGCAAGCTCGTGCTGGCGCGGCCGGCGGTCGAGGCCGGCGAGAAGCTCGGCTTCCTGCCGGGCGACTACCAGGCCAAGGTGAACCCGTACCTCCGGCCGCTGTACGACGCGCTCTACAGCCTGCTCGACGTGCAGCAGTTCCGCCGCTACCTCGAGAACGACGTGGTCGAGATCGTGCCGCTCGCGTACATGCGCGGGCGTACGCTGGACCGCGCATTCATCATCCTCGACGAAGCGCAGAACACGACCGCAAAGCAGATGAAGATGTTCCTCACGCGCATGGGCGAGCACTCCAAGGTCGTGATCAACGGCGACATCACGCAGATCGATCTGCCGTCGCATCAGCACTCGGGCCTGGTGGACGCGGTCCACGTGCTGCACGGCGTGAGCGGCATCGCGTTCGTCACGTTGACCAAGCAGGACATCGTGCGCCATCACCTGGTTCAGGACATCGTCAACGCCTACGATCGCGTCGAGAACCGCGAGCGAGAGGAAGAGCAGCGGCCGCCGCGGCGCCACCGCGGCGATCGCGATGGTGACGAGCCGTCGCGTTCGTGATGCGGGTGGACATCGCCAACCGCGACCCCACTTTTCGCGCGCCCCGCGCGCTGATCATGGCGGCGGTGCATGCGGCCAGCCGCGTCGGACGCCTGCGGGCGCGCTCGCTGTCCGTGGTGATCGTTGGTGCTGCCGAGATGCGCCGGCTCAACCGCCAGTTCCTCGGCCACGACTACGTCACCGACGTGCTGTCGTTTCCGTTCGGCGACCAGGATCCAGTCGGCGAGCTGGTCGTGTGTGCGGCGTTTGCCGCAGGGCAGGCGCGCGCGCGCGGGCATTCGCCGCGCGAGGAATTGCTCCTCTACGTCGTTCATGGCACCTTGCACCTGGCCGGGTTCATGGACCAGCAAGCTGCGGACGTGAAGCGCATGCGCGCTGCCGAGCGCCGCGCGCTCGCGCGCATCGGCATCGTGCGTGACTTGTGGGTCGAACAGCGATGAGCGTGAAGACTCGAGCTCCAGGTCGAGCCGGAACGTGCAGCGCCGCGATCCTGTGGCTCGCGGGCTGCACGGCGCCGGTGATCGGCGGCCGCGACCTCGCGGTCTCGCACGGCGCCGTGGTCTCGGTCGATCGGTATGCCTCCGAGGCCGGCGCCAGCATCTTGAAGCGCCGCGGCAATGCCGTCGACGCCGCGGTTTGCGACCGCTCTGGTTCTGGCGGTGACCTACCCGCAGGCGGGCAACCTGGGCGGCGGCGGCTTCATGCTGATCAGCATGGCGGACGGCCGGCGGGTGGCGATCGACTATCGCGAGATGGCACCGGCGCGCGCGCAGCCGAACATGTTCTTGAACGACCAAGGGCTGGTCGACGCCGAGGTCTCGCGGCTGGGCTACCGCGCGGCCGGAATTCCCGGCACGCCCGCCGGGCTCGACCTTGCCCATCGCATGTTCGGCGGGCTGCCACGCGAGGTGGTGGCCGAGCCCGCCATCCGGCTGGCGCGCGACGGGTTCGTGGTCAGCGACGAGCTCGCGAGGTCGCTGGCGGCCAACGCGAAGGAGCTCGCGCGCTTTCCGGCGTCCGCAGCGATCTTCCTGCACCAGGACGGCGCACCGTACCGAGCTGGCGAGGTCCTGCGCCAGCCGGATCTCGCCGCCTCGCTGGAAGCGTTCGCGCGCGACGGTGCGCGGCCGTTCTACGAGGGCACGGTTGCCGAGCAGCTGGTGGCGGCGATGAGCAGCGAGGGCGGGCTCTGGTCGCGGGACGACCTGGCGCGTTATCAGGCGTTGCGGCGCGAGCCGCTGGTGGTGAGGTACCGCGAGCACGAGCTGCTGCTGATGCCGCCGCCGTCCTCGGGCGGGATCGCGCTCGGTCAGATCCTGGCGATGCTCGAGCCATTTCAGCTGCGCGAGTGGGGGGGCCGCACCGACCCCGCCGTACTGCACCTTCTGGCGGAAGCGATGCGCCGCGCGTTCGCGGACCGCGCCAGCTACGTCGGCGACCCGGATTTCGTGCCGGTGCCGGCGCGCTGGCTGCTGTCGCCCGAGCACATCCAGGAGCTGCGCGCCAGCATCGCGCCGGAACATGCCAGCGACAGCAAGGCCTTGGGACCCCCGCTCAGCGGCGCCGCCGAGCCCACGCACACGACCCACTTCTCGGTGGTCGATGCGCAGCGCAACGTCGTGTCGAACACCTACACGCTCGAGGAGTGGTTTGGCTGCAAGGCGGTGGTTCCGGGCACTGGCATCCTGCTCAACAACGAGCTGCACGACTTCAACATGCGGCCCGGCGTGACCGACCGGGACGGCGCGATCGGCACGGCGGCGAACCAGATCGCCCCGTTCAAGCGGCCGCTCTCGTCGATGACGCCGGTGATCGCGTTGCGCGCCGGCAAGCCGCGGCTCGTGACCGGCAGCCCCGGCGGCCGCACGATCATCAACACGGTGGCTGCGGTCGTGCTTGGCGTGCTCGAGTTCGGCCTGGAGCCGCGCGCCGCGGTGGACGCGCCGCGGCTGCACCAGCAGTGGTTCCCCGATCGCATCCAGGTCGAAGCCACCATGCCGGCTGCGGTGATCGACGCCTTGCGCCAGCGTGGCCACGCGGTGGAGATCATCGAGCGCCTTGGCGACGCGCACACGATCGTGATCGATGACGACGGTCAGTGTCATGCTGCTGCGGATGCGCGCATCGCCGGTTGGGCCGCCGGCTACTGAGGGTTGCGACACGTCGCGCGTGCAGCATCCTGCAAGCATCGCACGCGCGATGTTCACGTGTCGTTCTTGCCGATCAATGACGATGGCGAGCTGCTGCACCATGTTGACTCTCGTTGGTGATTGGTTATAAGAGCGATGCATGCAAGAGACGTTCACACCACGTGATCTCTCGACCGATGTTGGTGCGGAGGCTGCGCCACATGGGTAATGCAGCTTCAGCGCTCACCTCGCCGCCGCGCAAACGACATCCGCGCCGCATCAAGTCCATCCGCACGAATCTGACGCAGGGCGTGATGCCGATCGACGCCGAGCCGCGTGCCGCCGCCCACCTCGATGCGCAGCACGGCCGCGTGACCACTGCAGCATCGGCGCTGCGCATGCGCGGCCTGCGCGTGCGCCGCGACGGCGTGGTCGTGCACGGTGTGCTGGATCGCAAGGCCGAGCTGTGGCGCCGCTATCGCCGGATGCGTCATCGCAGCCTGTCCGAGCGGCGCGCACTGCAAGAACGCATCGTCGAGCTGTACCTGCCCACCGTCCATCGCATGGCGGAGTGCTTGAGCTTTCGTGCGCAGGGCCGTGCCGACGTCGAGGACCTGAAGAGCGCGGCCGTGGTGGGATTGCTGCGCGCGATCGAGACGTTCGATCCGGGTCGGGCGATCCCGTTCGAGGGCTACCTCGGCCTGCTGGTGCGTGGTGCGGTGCTCGACGAGCTGCGCCGCCAGGACTGGATCTCGCGGGAAGCGCGCGATCGCGTCACCGACCTGACGCGCGCCCGGCGCAAGCTGCTCGATTCGCTCGGGCGCGAGCCCGGCGATTGGGAGGTGGCACGCTACCTGCACATCTCGCTGCGCGAGCTGCGCGGGCGCCAGGCCGAGGCGATGCGCGGGCGCCGGGTCTCGCTTGGCGGCGCCGCCGCCGAGCACGCGGTGCTGGACCTGGTCGAGGATGCGGCGGCGGAGCCTGGCGAGGTGGCCGAACGGCGCGAGCTGTGCGCTGCGCTCGACAAGCACCTGAAGCCGATCGAGCGGCGGATCGTTGCCTGGCACTATCAGGAAGGGCGGCGGCTCCGCGAGATTGCGCGCCTGCTCAATCTCTCCGAGTCGCGCATCTGCCAGATCCACGGCGGTCTCATCGAGCGTCTGAAGCGGAAGCTCGGCATCGATTGAGTTGCCCATGAACGGCTTCCACTACGAGGCCGGAGAGCTGTGCGCCGAGGGCTTGCCGCTGCGCCAGGTCATCGACGCGGTGGGCACGCCGGCATACGTCTATAGCCGCGGCGCCATCCTCGAGCGCTACCACGAGGTGTGCCGGGCTTTTGCGCCGGTGGATGCGCTCGTCTGCTATGCGGTGAAGGCGAACTCCAACCTCGCCATCCTGCGCGCGCTCGTGGAGCTGCAAGCGGGCTTCGACGTGGTCTCGATCGGCGAGCTGCAGCGGGTGCTCGCCGCGGGCGGTCAAGCCGCGCGCTGCGTGTTTGCGGGTGTGGGCAAGACCGACGACGAGATCCGCGATGCGTTGCAGGCCGGCGTGCTATTGATCAACGCCGAAGGCGTCGAGGAGCTGGAACGCATCGACGCGCTCGCCGCCGACGTCGGCGTGCGGCCGCAGGTGGCGCTGCGGGTCAACCCGGATGTCGATGCGCACACGCACGCCTACATCACCACTGGCAAGAAAGAGAACAAGTTCGGCGTCAGCATGCGCCTGGCGAGCGAGGTGTTCGGCGCCGCCGATCACTTCCGTCACGTACATCTGGCTGGCTTGCACCTGCACATCGGCTCGCAGATCGTGAGCCCGCAGCCGTATGCGCAATCGCTCGAGCGGATCGCGCTGCTGCTCGCGCAGATCAGGCGGCACGGGATCGAGCCGCGCTGGCTCGACATCGGTGGTGGCTTTGGCATCCGCTACCGCGATGAGGAGATGCACGCCGACGATCTGGCGCGGGCGCTCCTGCCCATGCTGCGGTCGTTCGGCTGCCGCGTGGTGCTCGAGCCCGGCCGCTACCTCGTCGGCAACGCGGGTGTGCTGGTGGTGCGCGTCACGTTCGTGAAGCGCACCGCGGGCAAGACCTTCGTCATCACCGACGGCGGCATGAACGATCTGATCCGGCCCACGCTCTACGGCGCGTTCCACGAGATCGTGCCGCTGCGTCAGGCGGTCGATTCGCGCTGCGAGCTGGTCGATGTCGTTGGCCCGATCTGCGAAACCGGTGATTTCTTCGCGCAGGACCGCGAGCTGCCGGTGGTCGCGCGCGGCGACCTGCTGGCGATCATGAGCGCCGGCGCGTACGGGTTCGTGATGGCGTCCAACTACAACACGCGGCCGCGTCCGCCCGAGGTGCTGGTCGACGGCGATCAGCTCAAGGTCGTTCGGCGGCGCGAGACGCTCGATGATCTGCTGGGCCCCGAGCGCTGAGCATCGCGCGCGGCGATCACGACTCGGCCGTGGCGACCGGCTGCAGCAGCTTGTTCTCTTCCATCACGATGGTGTCCCACGGACACACCTTCGCGCACAGCTCGCAGCCGATGCACTTGTCGGGAATGACGGTGCACACCTGGAAGACACCATTGGGCTCGGACGGATCGGTGCGGACGATGGCATCGACCGGGCAGGCTTCGAGGCAGGCATCGCAACCAGTGCAGCCATCCTCGATGATGATCGCCTTGGGCTTGTCCGGCACCTTCTGCTTCGGCACCACGTTGCCGAACTCGTCCAGGATGCAGGACACCGGGCACACGTTGCCGCAGATGTGACAGTCGATGCACAGGTGAGGGTCGATGATGAACAGCGACTTCGTCTCGCCCGAGATGGCCTGCGTGGGGCAGTTCTTGGCGCAGAGCGTGCACCCGACGCAGTCTTCCATGATATAGTGCGGCATGAACGGGTTCCTGGGGCAGTCGGGCATCCTAAGCTTGCCGGGCTGCGTAGGTTAGCACATGATTCCGAGGCTTCAAGCCCCGCATTGCCGCAGCGCCGAGACTGCGCCCAGAATAGCACAGGGCGGCCCGCTCCGCGTGTGCTGGAACGGTGCGGTGGTGCGCCGCCCGTGTGGATCGCGACCGTGAGATGACTGCCGAGGGCAAGAAAAGCGGGCTGAAGAAGCTCATCCGCGACACCTTCCTCAAGGGTGCGGACGAGCCCGAGCGCGAGCACCTGCTCAAGCTGCTCGAGATCAACAAGGCGCTGGTCACCGAGACCCGCCGCAAGCGCTTGCTCGAGCTGATCCTGGAGGTGGCGATCGAGCTGACCGGAGCCGAGCGCGGATTTGCCCTGCTGAACGAAGGGGCGGAGCCCGCGGTCGAGGCGTCGCGCAACGTCGACCGCGAGGAGGTGCGCGACGCCAGGTCCAAGATCTCGCTCACGGTGGCGCGCCAGGCGATGGCACAAGCGCGCGCCGTGCTGACCGACAACGCCGCCGAGGACTCGGCGTTCGCGGGCCAGCGCTCGATCTCGGATCTCCGGTTACGCTCGATCCTGTGCGTGCCGCTCAAGTTCAAGGACGAGGTGCTCGGCTGCCTCTACCTCGACAACCGATTCCAGCAGGGCACGTTCGGCGCCAGTGCGCAGCGGCTGCTCGAGCTGTTCGCCGACCAGGCTGCGATCGCCGTCTGGAACGCGCGCATGCACGAGGAGAATCGCAAGGCGGCGGCGACGCTCGCCGAGCTCAACCAGCGGCTCGAGCAGCGCGTCGAGATCAAGGAGATGGAGATCGCCACCATCAGCGAGGAGCTGAACCAGCAGCGCCAGGCGATGCGGCTCAAGTACGACTACTCGAACATCGTCGGCACTCCCAGGCGATGCGCGAGGTGTTCCGGCTGATGGACATCGTCACCGACACCGACTACCCGGTGTTGATCCAGGGCGAGAGCGGCACTGGCAAGGAGCTGGTCGCGCGTGCCATCCACTACCACGGCCGCCGCGGCAACCGCGCGTTCGTGTCGGAGAACTGCGCCGCGATCTCCGAGTCGCTGCTCGAGAGCGAGTTGTTCGGTTACGCGAAGGGCGCGTTCACCGGGGCCAATGCCGACAAGAAGGGACTGTTCGAGCAGGCCGAGGGCGGCACGCTGTTCCTGGACGAGATCGGCGAGATGGATCCCAAGCTGCAGAAGAAGCTGCTGCGTGTGCTGCAGGACGGCGAGTTCCGCAAGGTTGGCGGCCGCGAGAGCATTCACGTCAGCGTGCGCATCATCTCGGCCACCAATGCCGACCTCGGCAAGATGATCAGCGAGGGCAACTTCCGCAGCGATCTGTACTATCGGCTCAAGGTGATGACGATTCGCCTGCCGCCGCTGCGCGAGCGCCGCGAGGACATTCCCGAGCTGGTGGATCGCTTCCTGACGAAGGTCGCGGCCTCGACCAGCACCGGCAAGCGCGAGGTCACCGAGGACGCCATGCGCATCCTGATGGCCCATAACTGGCCGGGCAACGTGCGCGAGCTGGAGAACGAGATCCTGCGGCTGGCGGCGCTGTGCGGATCACGCATCACGGCCGCGGACGTGAAGAGCCTTGCGCAGCGCAGCATTGCCGCGGTGCCGAGCGCCGACATCGATCTGGCCGGTCGCACCATGGACGAGATCGAGCGCGAGGCGATCCTGCAGGCGCTCAAGCGCGCGGATGGGCGCAAGGTGCAGGCCGCGCGTGCGCTCGGCATCCCGCGGCGCACGTTCTACAATCGATTGAAGAAGCTCGGCCTGATGTAACGCGAGCTACTTGCGCGGTGGCTGGCTCGGACGCAGCTCCACGCGGCTGAGCAGCGCGCGCGCCGGCGTGGTGAGCAGGTCGAGCACCACTTCGGCGACGTGCTCGGGCGTCAACGCCCAGCCGCCCTTGTCGGTTGCGCCGCGGCCGAAGTCCGTCTCGACGCTGCCGGGCATCACGTACGACACGCGGATGCCGTCATAACGCACCTCCATCATCAGCGCCTCGCTGAAGCCGTTCAGGCCGAACTTGCTCGCGTTGTACGCGGCCGCGGTGGCGAACGGATTCTTGCCCGCCAGCGACGAGATGTTGATGATGAACCCGCCGCCGCGCTGCTTCATCTGCGGGATCGCTGCGTGGCAGCAGTAGAACACGCCGTTCAGGTTGGTCTCGATCACCGAGCGCCATTCTTCGCCGCTCATGTCGGCGACGTGCTTGAACAGGCCGATGCCGGCGTTGTTGATGAGGATGTCGGTGCCGCCGAAGCGGCGCACAACCTCGGCGAACACTGCGGCCACTTGCGACTCGTGCCGCACGTCGCAGCCGAGGCCGAGCGTCTGGCCGCCGATCTCGCGCGCCGCCTGCTCCGCGCGCGACAGGTTGCGCGACGTGAGCGTGACCGTGGCGCCCGCACGCACAAGCGCCGTCGCGATGGCGCGGCCGATGCCGCGGTTGCCGCCCGTCACCACCGCCACCTTGCCGGAGAGTGCCGTCATGCGATCCTCGAGGAGTGCGGCGTGGCCGCATCAGTGCTTGTCGGCCGCGGTCGGGGCTGGCTCGTCGCGGCCGAACAGCCGCTGGTAGTCGAACAGGTTGCGCGAGAAGAAGCTCAGGATCTCCTGCACCTTCGCGTCATCGCCGCGCGCCTTGGCGATCTCGAGCTCGGTGTTCGCGTACAGCGCGTTCCCAGGTGCCACCTGCCGCGCCTTGGCGATCAGCTCGCTGGCGCGCTCGAGGTCGTTCAAGGCGAGCGCGAGCTGCGCCGCGCGCCACGCGTAGTCTGCCATCTGCGGGTTCAGCTTGAAGGCGTCGATGTAGCCCTTGAACGCCTCGGTGAGATTGCCCGCCTGCGCAGCTTGCCGGCGCGATCGGCAGTGCGCTCGGCCTCCTCGAGGCGCTTGGTCCGCTGCTCCGAGGTCTCCTCGCCGAGGAAGGCGGACAGCGTGTCTGATGCCGCCTCGCGGATTGCGCCGGTGTTCTGCCACTGGCTGCGTGCAAACTCGAGATGATCGGCAAGCCCAGCTCCGCGAGCTTCACGCGCCAGTCGGATTCGATCGTGGTGCGGGTCTTCGAGGTCTCGCTCGGCAGCGATGACGGCGTGATCTTCTTGAGCTGCTCGAGCAGCTTGTCGGCATAGCGATTGTTCGGATCGAGCCGCAGCGCCATCTCCACGTCTTGCCGGGCTAGGTCGTAGTACTGGCTGGGTTCCTCGCTCGCGTCGGCACCTGGGTCGTGCCGCTCGATGTAGATCTCCGCCCGCAGCAGCAAGCCGTCGGCCGACTTGTTGATCGCGAGCGCCCGGTTCACGTGCTCGGAGGCGCGCTCGAGGAGCTGGATCTTCTGCTCGATCGGCGGCTTGAAGTCGACCGCGAATTGCTTGTAGTAGCGCGCCGCCCCGAGCCGCACCTCCTCGCTCTCCGGCGACAGCTGCAGCGCTTTCTCGACGTGCTTGAGGCTGTCGGAGATTCGCTCCGCCTTGCCGATCAGGAGATTGGCGATGGCGAGGTGGACCTCGCCGCGGATCGAGCCGCGCCCGACCACGGCCTCGAGGCGATCGAGCGCTTGATTGAAGAGCTGCGATACCTCGGGGCTGTTGATGTTCTGCTTCTCTTGCGCCATTCGGTACTGCGCGATCGCCAGGCCTTCATCCACCTCGAGATCGTTCTTGCGGATGCGGCGCGCGTCCTCGAACGACTGGACGGCGTGCGGCAGGTCGCGCCGAGCGAGGCTCACCCAGCCCGCGGCAACGGCGATGCGAAACTGCTCGTTCCGGCGTCTGGCGCTGCTGACCCCGAGCGCGAGCCCGATCAGCGTGAGCACCACCACCGCGGTCGCGAGCCAGGTGATCTCTTTGTGCTTGCGGATGCGCTTCCACGAGCGGTAGAAGATGCCCGACGGTCGCGCCAGGATCGGCTCGCCGTTCAGAAAGCGCTCGATGTCTTCGGCCATTGCCAGCGCGGTCTGGTAGCGGCGATTGACGTCCTTCTCCATCGCCTTGAGCGTGACCACCTCGATTTCCCAGGCGATGCCCGGACGCACCTTGCTCGGGCTCTTCGGCTCGCGGTCGAGGATGCGCTGCAGGATCTCCTGCGTGGTGTTGCCCGCGAAGGCTGGCTGGCCGCACAGGATCTCGTACAGCGTGGCGCCGAGCGAGTAGATGTCGGTGCGGCGATCGATCTCGTCGCGCGAGGCGCGCACCTGCTCCGGGCTCATGTAGATCGGCGTGCCAACCAGCGCTCCCGATTCGGTGATGGTGGCCGAGCGCTCCTGGCGCGCGAGGCCGAAATCGGTGATGACGATGCGGCCGCCCTTCTCGACCAGGATGTTGCTCGGCTTCACGTCGCGATGAATGATGCCCTGCTGATGGGCGACGTGGATCGCGCGCGCGGCCTGGGCGATCAGGCGAGCGCCTTCCTTGACCGAGAGCCGCTGGCGGGCGATGAAACGGTCGAGCGCCTCGCCCTCGATGTACTGCATCGCATAGTAGTAGACGCCCTGATCTTGGCCGATCTCGTAGATCGCCACGATGTTCTCGTGGCTGATGCGCGCCACCGACTCGGCCTCGCGCAGGAAGCGCTGGATCACCTTGTCGGTGAGCGTGAGGCTGGGCGGCAGCACCTTGAGCGCCACGCGGCGCTTGAGCGACTGCTGCTCCGCCTCGAACACCACCCCCATCGAGCCGTGGCCGATGATGCGGCGAATGCGGTAGCCGCCGAGCGATTGGCCGACGAATGCGCGGATTGGATCGGCGAGCGAGCCCGACGACGGGCCGTCGCCGCTCACGGCCGGATCTGTTCCCGGTGGCTTGCTCCGATCCATCGCTCGTCTCTTCGCACCGCGAGCTCAGCCGCTCAAGGTGCAAATCTCCCGCACAGCTCGCGCAACGTCTTCAAGGTCGTGAGCAACTCGGGCAGTGCCGAGAGGCGGATCATGTTGGGTCCGTCGGAGAGCGCCTGCTCCGGCGTCTCGTGCACCTCCATGAACACCGCATCGGCGCCGGCGGCGACGGCCGCGCGCGCGAGCGTCGGCGCGAGATGTCCCTCGCCGCCGCTCTGCTCGCCCAGACCACCAGGCTTCTGCACCGAGTGCGTGGCGTCGAACACCACTGGATAGCCGAGCTTCTGCAGCCGCGGGATCGCCCGCATGTCGGCGATCAGGTCGCCGTATCCAAACGTCACACCGCGATCGGTGAGCAAGATGTTGCGCGCGCCCGCTGCGCGTGCCTTGTCGGCGATCGGACCCATCTGCTCGGGTGACAGGAACTGACCCTTCTTGATGTTGAGCGCGCGCGCATGGCGCGCCGCTTCCACCACGAGATCGGTTTGCCGGCACAGGAACGCCGGGATCTGCACGAGATCCACGACCGCGCTCGCTTCCGCCGCCTGCCACGGTTCGTGGATGTCGGTGACCAGCGCCAGACCGAATTCCTCACCCACGCCCTTCAGGACCGGCAGGCCTTCCTTGAGCCCGGGCCCGCGGTAGGACTTGAGCGAGTTGCGGTTCGCCTTGTCGAACGAGGCCTTGAAGATGAGCGGCAGCCGAAGCGAGGCAGTCAGATCACGGAGCTGCCGCGCGATGTTGCGGACGATGGCTTCGCTCTCGATCACGCACGGCCCGGCGATGATCACGAGCGGCCGTTCTGCACCCACCTCGATGCCGCGAACCTCGGCCAGGCGCGCACTCATATCGGCTGCCCTCCATCTCAGACCGTTGAACGGGCCGTTAGACGTTGGTAATTCACGCCTTGTGACGGCCGTTCATTGTATCGCGTCCGGCGCGTGACCAGCACGCGTGCTTGAGACGGTCATCCAGAGGGGTTGCTTCCCGTACCTCGCCCAACGGCTGATCTATGGGACGAAATCCAGGGTCGAGAACGCGAGCCATGCCCGAGAAGATCCTGATCACGGGGGCGACCGGCTTCCTCGGCGACCACCTGGCGCGGGCGCTGGCTGGGCGAGGCCGGCAGATCCTGGCTGCGGTACGGTCGCCCTTTCCCCACGCGCGCCCGTGGACCGTGGTGCACCTCGACCTGCGCGACCCGGCATCGCTGGCGGCGGCAACCGCCGAACACCCCTCCCTGATCGTGCACGCGGCAGCCGTGGCGACGCTCGCGCAATGCGAGCGCGACCCCGCGGCCGCACTGCAGGTGAACGCGCTCGCGGCGGAAACGCTCGCCGCGCGCGCACACGCGCTCGGCAGCGCGTTCGTGCTCATCAGCACCGACCAGGTGTTCGACGGCGAGCGCGGCCAGTATCGCGAATCGGATCGGCCGGGGCCGGTGAACGCGTACGGCCGCACCAAGCTCGAGGGCGAGGAACGCGTGCAGCGTGCGCATCGTCGCGCGTTGATCGTGCGCTTGCCGCTCATGTTCGGACCTTCGGCAACGGGCGATCGCGGTGCCAGCGATGCGCTGCACGCGCTGGTGCAGCGCGGCGCCGCGCCGGCGCTGTTCACCGATGAATTCCGCAGTCCGGTGGACGTGCGCGATGCGGCGCGCGGGATCGCCGTGCTGGTGGCGCAGCGCCGCACCGGCCTCCTGCACCTGGGCGGACCCGAACGCTTGAGCCGGTTCGCGCTCGGGCTCCTGGTGGCTCGGCATTTTGGCTTCGCTGCAGAGATCATTCGCGCGGCGCGATCGGCCGATCACGCAGGCCCACGCCGGCCGCGGGACGTCTCGCTCGACAGCGCGCGTGCGCGCGCGTTGCTTGGATGGCTGCCGCGGTCGCCGGTCGCGGCGCTCACGCCGCGCTGAGCATCACTTGCCGTCTTCTCGCTCGAACGTGTTCGCCTTGAAATACACCTTGAGCTTGAAGCGCGGGCAGTTGCCTTGCGGGTTCTGGAGCGCGACGTTGAACTCGAACGATGCGGCGTCGATCTCGTCGGCCGAAGGGTGAATCGTGGCATTCGCCGGCGCCATGCCGGTCATCATGATCGCCTTCGGCACCTCGCTCGTCGATGCGCGATCGTAGGTGAAGCTCGCCTTCACGCGCTTCACCTCGCCGATGCGCTCGGCCTCCAGGAACGCGACCACCTTGCCGTTGGGAGCCTTGAACAGATACACGTCCTTGTCGAGCGGATAGGCGACGTCCTCGAGCGTGGCGATCGCACCGATCTTGCTGAGCGCGCTCTGCGCCGCGGCCTCTTCGGCGGCTTCTTCGGCCGCAGCCTTCGCTTCGGCTTCCTTCGCCTTGGCGGCAGCTTCCTTGTCGCGCGGCGCGTCCTTCGGCGTGGTCCTCGGCGCGCCGGCCTTCGGCTTGTCCTTCTCGTTGTCCTTCTTCGGCTCGTCCTTGGCCTTGTCCTTGCCGTTCTCCTTCTTGTCCTCGGCGGTCTTGGCAACGTCCTTCTTCTTCGGCGTGCCGGCTGGCTTGTACAGGATCGCGTACGACCCCGGCGGCAGCTTCGGGTACTCCATCCGCTCGGTGGTGCTCAGCACGCCGATCAGGAGCGGGCTGTCGATCGCTTCGGCTTGCAGCTTGACCCATGCACCGCGGAACGTATCCACATGGCCGAAGGCGAGCGTCTTGCTGGCGGTGATCAGGTTGTTCTGCGCCGCGTCGAGCTGCAGGATCTCTTGAGCGCAGACGTCCTTCATGTTGAGCGGGTTCTTGTTCACCTCGGACACGAGCGAGGCCAGGTCCTGAGCGGCGAAATCGAGCGCGTCGTCGCCCGGGACGTTGCTGCGCGCGCAGCGGAACCCGACCAGGCTCCAGCGATCCGCCGCGGTGAAGCCGTTGCGCCACCACGCGCTGCAGATGATGGCGTCGCCCTCGGCGTTGCCGCCGCGCACCACGTAGAACTGCGGGTTGAAGCCGGGCCGCACGGTCACCTGCTTCTTGGAGACCGGATCGACGGTCTCCGGCGGCTTGAAGCCCGGATACGCACCGTAGGTGCTGTCGGTCCACTCGCTGACGTTGCCCATCAGGCCGATGATCCCAAACGGGCTCACGTCATCCTTGTACTGGTCGACTGCCACGGTGTTGCCGCGGGCGCTGCGGGCGTTGGCGCACTTGGTGTGGTCCCATGCCTTGCCCCACGCGTAGCGGTTCGCCTTCGACTCCGGCTCGGGTCCGCGCGCCGCCATCTCCCATTCGAACTCGGTGGGCAGGCGCTTGCCCATCCAGCGCGCGCATGCCTCGGCCTCGAGCTTGCTGATGGCGGCGATCGGGTAGTTCTCCTGGCCCTTGGGGATCTCGCCGTTGGGCCAGCGGTACTCGATCAGCTTCGCGCTCGGCTTGCGTCCGGTCGCCTTCAGATAGGTGAGGTACTGGAGGTTGGTGACCTCGTAGGTGTCGAGGTAGTAGGCGTCGACGTCGGGAGTGTACTCCGGCGAGGCACCGGCGATCAGCTTGCGCAGCTCATCGCTGGGGTACTTCTCGAACAGGTCGCGCATCTCTTCCTTGGTGATGCCGACGATGGCGCGCGCCTTCTGGACGGCGGCCATCCCCGGGATCGCGTTCTCGTTGCCCTTGATGTGATTCTCGCCGATCGAGGATCGGATGTGGATTTGAGCGCCCGGTGTCGCGACCGGTTCGGCGGCCCAGGCGCAGGTGCCAAGGAAGAACAAAGCGCTGAAGAACTTCATTGCTGCTCCGCTGACTCGAGTGGGGAGTCGCCTGCAAAACGTGGACAAGAAAGCTGGCCAGCTTACGAGGGTGATTCTAGACGCGGAATTGGCGGATGGTAACCAGAGCTTGCTGGAAGTCAATGGCCAGCAACGTGTTGGATCTCGTGGTTCGCGTTGCTCTGGCCGCGCGGCGGATGGCGCGGAGCGGCTCAACGCCCGCGCAAGGATTCCCACTCGTTCTCGATCAGGTCCACGAACACCGGGGTGATCTCCGGGTCGAAGTGCCGGCCGCATTCGCCGCGAAAGAACTCCGCGACCTGCTGGCGCGGCCAGGCCGGCTTGTAGGCGCGCTCGTGCGCGAGCGCATCGAACACCTCCGCCAGGATCAGGATGCGGCCGCGCAGCGACACCTCGCCGCCCTTGAGCCCGCGGGGATAGCCCGAGCCATCCCACTTCTCGTGATGCTCGAGCACGCACTGGCGCACCTCGTCCAGGTTGGGGACCGGCTTCAGGATCGAGCTGCCGATCTCGGGATGCTGGCGGACGATCACCCATTCCTCCCGGGTGAGCGGGCCCCGCTTGAGCAGGATCGAGTCGGGGACGCCGATCTTGCCGATGTCGTGCAGGATCGACGCGAGCCGCAAGATGCGCCGGTCCTCCTCGCCCAGGCCGAGCCTCTCGGCGAGGCGGCCGGTGACCGACACCACCCGATCGCTGTGGCCGCGCGTGAACGGATCCTTGGCCTCGATCGCGTTCGCCAGCCCGCGGATGAACTGGTGCAGCTGCGAGTTCTCGCCACGCAGCTGGGCCTTGCCGACGGCGCGCTCGATCGCGCGGAACATCAACGGGAAGTTGAGCGGCTTGGCGAGGTAGTCGAAGGCGCCGGTGCGCAGGTGCAGGGCTGCCCCGCCCAGCTCCGGGTCGCCCGACATCAGGATCACGACCGCCTGGGGGTCCTGGTCGAGCACGCGCTCGAGCACCTCCTCGCCGGGCATGTCCGCCATCACCAGGTCGAGCAGGATCGCGTCGAACCGCGTATCCTCGAGGATTGCCAGCGCTTCGTGCGGGCGCGTCTTGGTGCAGACCCGGAATCCGTGCACCTCGAGCGCGGCGCGCGTGACCTCGCAGACCCTCGTGTCATCGTCCACCACCAGCACCGCCAGGCCCTTGCTGCCGTGCATCGATTGGTTCCCCGAGTGCCCGCTTGGGTTGACAACGCGCGGTACCCGAAAAGGATCGGAGGCGATCTCGGGAACTGGCCCGGAAATTAAATTCGCCTAAAGTGAGGGCTGTGGGTTTTCAAGTTCGAGGCATTGCTTCGATCCCATCGCCCGATGAGCAGGAACGTTCTTGGACGAGCACAGCAACTCGATCGCCGCCGAGCGAATCGACCTCACCATCCACGATCGTGATGCCGGCGAGCGCCTGGACAAGTTCCTGGCGCGGCGCCTGCAGCCGGTGTTCTCGCGCAGCTACCTGGCCAGCCTGATTCAGGACGGCAAGGTGCAGGTGAACGGCGGCGCGGTGAAGCCGAGCTACGTGATCGCCGCCGGCGACCGTGTCACCGGCGCGGTTGCGGTGCCCGGCGATGGCGCGCCCGCGCCCGAGTCGATCGCCTTCGACGTGATCCACGAGGACGAGGCGTTGCTGGTCGTGAACAAGCGTCCGGGCCTGCTCATGCATCCCGGACCGGGCACGCGCTCGGGCACGCTGGTGAACGGCCTCGTGCACCGCTATCCGGACATCGCGCACGTGGGCGTGGTGTTTCGCCCCGGCATCGTGCATCGGCTCGATCGCGACACGAGCGGCATCGTCGTGGTGGCGCGCACCAACGAGGCGCGCGAGCGCCTGGTCCAGCAGTTCAAGGATCGCACCGTCAAGAAGGAGTACCGCGCGATCGTGATCGGCAAGCTGCCGTTCGATTCCGACTACATCGATCTGCCGCTCGCGCAGGATCCGCGCCATGGCGATCGCATGCGCGTCGACCTCGAGGAAGGCAAGCCGTCCTCCACGTTCTACGAGGTGATCGAGCGCTTGCCCGGCTTCACGTTCGTGCGCGTGACACCATTCACCGGACGCACGCATCAGATCCGCGTGCACCTCTCGCACCTCGGCTTTCCGGTGGCGGTCGACTCGACCTACGGCAAGCGCGCCGGCCAGTACTTCTATCAGCTGCGCGACCGGCTCGGGCTGGCCGGGAAGCTCGCGCCATCCATCACGCGCCACGCGCTGCACGCGTTCCGCCTCGAGTTCGAGCATCCAACCCGTGGCGGTCGCCTCGTGTTCGAGGCCGAGCTGCCGGCCGACATGCAGGAGCTGCTCACCATCCTGCGCTCGCTGCGGTAGCATGGGGTCGGACTTCCGAGGCCCGTCATCCGAGGCACCTTTGGACCCGACGAAAACGCCCTCCGGTTTGCCGGTGCAATCGTGCTACGAGCCGCGCCCGATCGATGCCGAGCGGCTCGGCAAGCCCGGCTGCTACCCCTTCACGCGCGGCGTGCACGCGGACATGTACCGCGAGCGCCTGTGGACGATGCGGCAGTACGCGGGCTTCGGCGACGCGCAAGCCACCAACGAACGCTTTCGCTACTTGCTCGCGCACGGGCAGACCGGTCTGTCGACCGCGTTCGATCTGCCCACGCAGATGGGGTATGACCCGGACCATGCGCTCGCCGAGGGCGAGGTGGGCAAGGTCGGCGTGTCGATCGCGACGCTCCACGACATGCAGCTCCTGTTGCACGAGATCCCGCTCGAGCGAGCCTCGCTGTCGATGACCATCAATGCCACGGCGGCGATCCTGCTCGCACTCACGATCGGCGTCGCGCGGCAGCGCGGCGTGCCCGAGCGGGACCTGCGCGGCACCACGCAGAACGACATCCTGAAGGAGTACGTCGCGCGCGGCACCTACCGGTTTCCGATCCGCCCCTCGTTGCGGCTGGTGACCGACGTGATCGTCTACACCGCACGCCATCTGCCGAACTGGAACCCGATCAGCATCTCCGGCTACCACATGCGCGAAGCGGGCTGCACTGCGGTGCAGGAGGTGGCATTCACGCTTGCGCACGGCATCGCCTACGTCGAGGCGACGCTGAAGTGCGGGCTCGATGTCGACGCGTTCGCGCCACGCCTGTCGTTCTTCTTCGCGGCGCAGAACGATCTGTTCGAGGAGGTGGCGAAGTTTCGCGCCGCGCGCCGGCTGTGGGCGCGCATCATGAAGGAGCGGTTCCGCGCCCAGAACCCGGATTCGCAGAAGCTGCGCTTCCACACGCAGACCGCGGGGTCCGCGCTCGCCGCGCTGCAGCCCGACGTCAACGTCGTGCGCGTGACGCTGCAAGCGCTCGCGGCGGTGCTCGGCGGCACGCAGTCGCTGCACACCAACTCGCGCGACGAGGCGCTGGCATTGCCATCGGCCGATGCCGCGCGGCTGGCGCTGCGCACGCAGCAAGTGATCGCCCTCGAGAGCGGCGTGACGCGCACCGTCGATCCGCTCGGTGGCTGTCCCTACGTCGAAGCGCTGACCGATCAGATCGAGGCCGAGGCCGAGGCCTTGATCGCGCGCATCGACGCGCTCGGTGGCGCGATCGCTGCCATCGAGCGCGGCTTCGTCGAGCGCGAGATCCTCGCGAGCGCTCGTGCCTACCAGGATCAGGTCGAGTCCGGCGAGCTCGTGATCGTGGGCGTGAACCGATTCGCCGAGCGCGAGACGCTGGCGCTGCCCGCGTTTCGCGTCGACCCGAGCGTGCGCGATCAACGCGTGCGCGCGCTGGAAGCGTTGCGCGCGCGCCGCAACGGCGCGCGCGCCAGCGCCGCGATCGCACAGCTCGCCGCGATCGCGGCCACGGATCAGAACGTGATGCCGCCTCTGATCGACGCGGTAATGGCTGGTGCCTCGCTGGGCGAGATTTGTACTGCGTTCGAGGCGGCGTTCGGCAAGTACCGGGCAGCGCCGGTCATGTGATGCGGGGCGTTGCGCCCGGGAAAAGCTGCGAAGAAAACGCGTCGAAGTGGCGCCCGGCATGGTAGAACACGGGCAGAAAACCATGCCGAACAGTGAATTGCATCACCTGGCGATTGCAGTCCGCTCGCTCAGCGACGCCCTGCCTTTGTGGCAGGGCATGCTCGGGCTCACGCTCGTCGGCATCGAGGACGTGCCCACGGAGCAGGTGCGGGTCGCGCTGCTGGATGCTGGCGCAGCCCGCATCGAGCTGCTCGAGCCCACCTCCGCGGAATCGCCGATCGCTGCGTTCCTCAAGAAGCGTGGCGGCGGACTGCACCATCTCGCGCTCAGGGTCGCCGACGTGAAGGGTCAATCGCGCCTGCTCGAGGCCCGCGGCTGCCCATTGGTCGGCGCGGCGGGACGCCCTGGAGCGCACGGCACGCTGGTATCCTTCCTCCATCCGAAAGGCACGGGTGGTGTGCTCGTGGAGTTGGTCGAAGAGCATGGTTGATCTGAACATCCAGATGAAGCTCGCGCCCGAGCTGAAAGACCGTTGCCTGCTGGGGATGCTTCGACTGCGAGATCTCAAGGTCGCTCGCGCCGACGGACAGGTCCAGGCGCGGCTCGATGAAGCGCTGAAGCAGCTCGAGGAATCCTACAAGGGGCTCAAGCCAGGCGACATCACCGAGCTCGAGGCCGCGCGCGAGCTGTACCGCTCGCTGTCGATCGATCCGACCAAGACGCGGCCCTCGTCCGAGGCGCTGCTGCGGCGGGTGATGCTGGGCAAGGGGCTGGCCCGCGTCAACTCGCTGGTGGATGCCGTGAACCTGTGCTCGCTGCGGCTGTTGTTGCCGTTCGGGCTCTACGACGTCGACCGGCTCGCCCCGCCGATCGTGTTCCGGCTCGGACGTCAGGGCGAGGCCTACGAAGGGATCCGCAAGGAACAGATCCACATCGAGGCGCGACCGGTGCTCGCCGACGAGAAAGGCCCGTTCGGCAACCCGACGTCCGACTCGTTGCGCACCGCGATCTCGGAAGGCACGCGCAAGGCGCTGGTGGTGATCTTCGCACCGTCCTCGTACGGCATGACCAAGCTCGAGCGCGGCACCAACCAGGTCGGCCAGATGCTCGAGTCGATGGGCTTCCAGACCTTCGGCAAGTCGCAGGTCGTGGGCTGAGATGCATGGCTAGCGGGCGCGCTGGCAAGCGTCCTTGCCGGAGCCCTTCACCCGATACATGGCCGCATCCGCCGCCCTGAGCAGGTCCTCGCCGGTGGTGCCGTCGTCCGGAAACGTGGCCACGCCGATCGATGCCGTGATCCAGATCTCCTTGCCGGCGTCGCGCTGGTACGGCCGCTCGCGCAGGGCAGCACGCAGGCGCTCCGCCCACGCGAGCGCCGCATCGCGATCGAGTGCGGGCAACACGATCGCGAACTCGTCGCCGCCGAAGCGCGTCGCCTGCTGCGGCGGCTCGAGCGCTTCGCGCACGCGCTGGCCGATCTCCGCGAGCACGCGGCTGCCGGTCAAGTGCCCATGCGTATCCACCACCACCTTGAAGCCGTCGATGTCGAGGAACACGAGCGACAGCGGCGTGCGACCGGACCCAGAGCGCTCGACCAGCTCGTTCAGGAGCTTGAGGAAGGTGGTCGAGTTGAGCAGCTTCGACAGCGGATCACGCTTGCTCAGCTCGAGCACCTGGGCGTGAGTGCGGGCGTTGTCCACGGCGACGCCGGCGTAGTCGCACAGGAGCGACAGGAAGTCGAGGTCGGGCTGCTGGAAGCGCCCGGTCTCGACGACGTTGCACAGCTCCATCACGCCCACCACCCGGTTGCGGCTGCGCAGCGGCACCGCGACCAGCGAGCGCGTCTCGAAGCCGCTCAGGACGTCGAAGCGGCGCTCGAAGCGGGGATCGGTGCGCGCGTCGGCCACGATCACCGGCTGGCCGTGGCGTGCGACCCAGCCGGCCACACCCTCGCCCGGCTTCACGGCCAGATGCTTGAGCGAGCTCGCGGCGCGTCCCAGCGCCAGCGCGAACGACAGGCCGCCGGTCTGCTCGTCGACGAGCAGCACCGACCAGTCCTCGGGGTGGAACAAGCGCCCCACCGCGGCCATGACCTGGGCGAGCACGTCGTCCAGCGACAGGGAGGCCGAGGTGATCTTGCCCACTTCCGACAGCACGTCCAGGTGACGTTGCAGGCGATCGAGATCGGACATTGAGATCCTCGTCCACTTTTCGTTATCAGCTATCAACTTCGGCGTCATCGGACAAGGACTCGCTGGACGGAGGTGGCTCGTGACCGAGATCGAAGCGAAGGTCAAGCTCGAGCGGCCGCACGACGTGGAGGAGCGCTTGCGCCGGATGGCCCGCTTCGAGCGCACGCGCGTCACCGAGGACGTCTACTTCGCGCCGGCGCACCTGGCCCCGGCCGACGTGGATCCGGCGCGGCACGTCGTGTTCCGCATCCGCACGCTCGATGGCCAGCACCAGCTGACCACCAAGCGCCGTCGGCAGGTCGCGGGCGTCGAGGTCAACGAGGAGATCGACTGCCCGCTCCCGGACGTCGCCGCATTCACGCGTTTTGCCGCCGCGATCGGCTTCACGCCATTCGTGACCAAGCGCAAGGAGAGCCGGATCTACGTCCAGGGCGACCTCGCGCTCGAGCTGAACCACGTCATCGGCCTCGGCTGGTTCCTCGAGATCGAGCTGCTGTGCGCTGCCGACCAGGCTCTTGCCGAGGCGGCGGCCGAGCGCGTCGCCGCTGCCTTCGCCAGCCTGGGATTCGGGCGCGAGCAGTTCGAGCGGCGGCTGTACATCGATCTCCTGCGCGCCCGGTGAGCCGGCGCTGCGGAACGTCGGCGGGGTCGCAATCCCGGGCGGCCGGCGTTTTTTGCCATGCCCGATTGCTCCTGCCACGCAGTAACCTCTTGGCGAAGCGAGCGATCGCTGGTAGGGAATTAGCGCAGCCTCGGAAACCCGGCGGGAGGTTTCGGTCAGAGAGCCCGTTGCCGACGGGCGGTTTGAACTCGAGTCATGTGGGAGTACAGGATCTTCGTCGAGGGAAAGGATCTGCGTCCGCACAGCTTGAGGATGGGCCTGGAGAAAGTTGCGCCGCGCGAACGGTCCGTGACTTTCGCACTCCTCGACGATCCCGCCGTTTCGTTTGCCGTCGAGAACAACATCGCGGAGCTGCGATTGCGCGAGTGGATCGAGCACGACGTGCAGCTGTGGCGCCGCGAGCTGCGCGACCGTTTCCCGTTCCCGCAAGACACCGTGGCCGAGATCGCCGGTGTCCTGAACGGCGATGCGTCGCTGGTCTGGCCGGTCGAGTCGGTGGGCGACCTCGAGGGCCTGCTCGACGAGTGGAAGCTCCCGTTCCAGCTCGTGCCGGTGACCGAGAAGCGCTCGTTCCTGCATCGCGATCGCCTGTGCATCGAGCACTCGGACATCGAGATCGCCGGGCTCGAGCTCGTGACCGTGTGCATTCGCGGTACCACGCGGCGTCGCGTCACCTCGCTCTGTGACGCGCTCGCGCTGCCGGACGATGCGTTCGTCATGAGCTGGACCGAAGCCTTGCAAGAGTTCGCGCGCGAGCCCTCCGAAGGATGATGGCGCCGCGGCCGGCGAGCGCCGTGCGCCGGCCTCGTTCGCCGCAGCGTCCAACCCGACTCGCTCGCTCGCCTGAAAGCCAACCACCATGCCCGCCGACCGCGACCCGGATCCGCAAGCTGCAGCCTTGCCGCCAAAGCACGCCCGCCTGCACGAGCTGCGTGCCGCGTCGCTGAACGGCGGCGGCCCCGAGCGCATCGCCGACCAGCACAAGAAGGGCAAGCTCACCGCGCGCGAACGCATCGATCTGCTCGTGGACGAGGGCACGTTCGTCGAGCTCGATCGGTTCGTCGTGCACCGCAACGATGCGTTCGGCATGGGCAAGAAGAAGATCCTGGGCGATGGCGTCGTCACCGGCCACGCGCTCATCGGCGGCCGTCAGGTGTATCTGTTCGCGCAGGACTTCACGGTGTTCGGCGGCTCGCTCGGCGAAGCGTTCGCACGCAAGATCTGCAAGATCATGGACATGGCCTTGAAGGTCGGTGTGCCGGTGATCGGCCTGAACGACTCCGGCGGGGCGCGCATCCAGGAGGGTGTCGTGAGCCTGGGCGGCTACGCGGACATCTTCCTGCGCAACACGCTCGCATCCGGCGTGATCCCGCAGATCTCGGCGATCATGGGGCCGTGCGCGGGCGGCGCCGTGTACTCGCCCGCCATCACCGACTTCATCTTCATGGTGGAGAACACGTCCTACATGTTCGTGACCGGCCCGAACGTGGTGAAGACGGTCACCCACGAGGAGGTGAGCGCCGAGGATCTGGGCGGCGCGCACACTCACGCGACGCGCTCCGGTGTGGCGCACTTCACTGCGCCCAACGATGCCGACTGTCTGGCGCAGGTGCGCCGGCTGATGAGCTTCTTGCCGCTCAACAACCTGCACGACCCGCCGGTGGTGGCGAGCGACGACGAGCCGTTTCGTGCCGACCCGCAGCTCGACTCCCTGGTGCCCGAGAATCCGAACAAGCCATACGACATCAAGGGCGTGATCACGCGGGTGGTGGATCGCGGCGACTTCCTCGAGGTGCAGCCGGACCATGCGCGCAACATCGTCATCGGCTTCGCGCGCCTCGACGGCATGACCGTGGGGATCGTTGCCAACCAGCCGGCGCACCTGGCCGGCACGCTCGACATCGATGCGTCGCTCAAGGGCGCGAGGTTCGTGCGCTTCTGCGATTGCTTCAACATCCCGATCCTCACGTTCGAGGACGTGCCCGGGTTCTTGCCCGGTACCGGCCAGGAGTACGGCGGCATCATCAAGCACGGCGCCAAGCTGCTGTACGCGTATTGCGAGGCCACCGTGCCGAAGCTCACCGTGATCTGTCGCAAGGCCTACGGCGGCGCGTACGACGTGATGTCGTCCAAGCACATCCGGGGCGACCTCAACCTCGCATGGCCCACGGCCGAGATCGCGGTGATGGGGCCGAAAGGCGCGGTCGAGATCATCTTCCGCAAGGAGATCGCCGAGGCCAAGGAGCGCGAGTCAGAGGAGGCGCGCCTGGTGCAGGAGTACACCGAGAAGTTCGCAAACCCGTACGAGGCCGCGGCGCATGGCTACATCGACGAGGTGATCGAACCGCGCCTCACCCGCAGGTATCTCGTGAGCGGCTTGCGCCTGCTCAGGACCAAGCGCGACAAGAACCCACCCAAGAAGCACGGCAACATCCCGCTGTGATGCGGGCGTCGCGCTGCTTCATGGCGGCCGCCCGCGCGCGTGCCACTGCTGCAAGCGCAGCGCGATCTCGCGCTCGTAGCCCTCGCTGCCTGGTTGGTACCAGCGTCGCCCTGCGAGCGCGTGCGGCAAGTACTGCTGCGGCACGAAGTGCCCGGGATGGTCGTGCGGGTAGCGGTAGTCCTGGCCGTGGCCGAGGGCCTCGCCGTCGCGGCTCGCGTCCTTGAGCGCATCGGGCACCTCGACCGAGCCGGTGCGCTCGACGTCGGCCAGGGCGGCGAAGTAGGCTTGCATCGAGTTGCTCTTGGGCGCGGTGGCGAGATACACGGTCGCCATGGCGAGGTGGTACTGCGCCTCCGGCAGACCCACGTACTCGAGCGCGCGCGCGCAGCTCACGGCGACGACGATGCCCTGTGGATCGGCCAGGCCGATGTCCTCACCCGCGAGGATCAGCAGGCGCCGCATGATGAACTCGGGATCCTCGCCGGCGTACACCATCTTCGCCAGCCAGTACAGTGCGGCGTCCGGATCGGAGCCGCGCACGCTCTTGATGAACGCCGAGATCGTGTCGTAGTGCTCGTCGGCCTGCTTGTCGTAGCGCAGCGCGCGGCGCTGGATCGATTCCCTGCGCCGTGGCGAGATCGATGCGCACCACGCCCGCCGCAGCCGCTGGCGTCGACTCCACTGCGAGCTCGAGCGCGTTGTAGGCTACGCGCGCATCGCCGCCCGACAGGTCGGCCCAGTGCGCCAGCGCCGCGTCCCTCCACCTCGATCGCGCGCTTGCCGTAGCCGCGCTCCGCGTCGCTGATCGCGCGCCGCAGCAGCGAGACGATCTCGGCGCTCGACAGCGGGCGCAGCGCGAAGATGCGCGAGCGGCTCACCAGCGCGCGGATCACCTCGAAGTACGGGTTCTCGGTGGTGGCGCCGATCAGCACGATCGTGCCGTCCTCGACGTGCGGCAAGAGCGCGTCCTGCTGCGCCTTGTTCCAGCGGTGGATCTCATCGACCAGCAGGATGGTGCGCCGGCCGGTGCGCGCCAGCTCGGACTTCGCGTCGGCGATCACCGCCCGCAGATCGGCCACTCCGGAGAGCACGGCGCTGATCGAGACGAAGCGCGATCGGGTGCGCTGCGCGATGATCGATGCAAGCGTGGTCTTGCCGGTGCCCGGCGGCCCCCAGAGCAAGATCGACGAGAACAACCGGTCCGCCTCGATCGCGCGCCGCAAGAGCTTCCCGGGTCCGAGGATCTCCTGCTGGCCGACGTACTCATCGAGGCTCTGGGGCCGCATGCGCGCAGCGAGCGGCGCCTCGGGCCGCGGCGCGGCCGCGGCGGAGTCGAACAGTCCCTTGCCTTCCGGTGGTCGTTTGGCCATCGCCAGGTTCTCGCCGAAGAGCGAAATCGAACAGCTACCGTGCGCAACAGCATCGCCCGCGCGGCATCGAGATGCGACCCGGCGCCTGCGGAAGATTTTGTACAAGTATTTGTGGCGCGCCCCCCGCAAGCGCCCGCGAGATGTTGGCCCCGCGTGACTTGAAGCACGCCGGTGAAGCACCGAGCGCGCACCCGTTCTTCGCCGCCGGCAGCCGCCGAAAACCGTTTGCCACGCGTCAGATACCCATGCTCGTTCCGAACGTGACACATGCCCGGGAGCCGGCCGGCGACACGTGATTTGCGAGCGTTCGGCCCCGACCCGTCCGCGGTTGGGGCCGAGGTCCATTCGGACGATGTGGCAGCTCCCATGCCGCGTTGCGCCTGCGCCTCGATCCTGCCCACGCCAACCCCGCGACCGGTCGCATCACCCCTCCGCCTCGCGACAACTTGGTTCGGCTCCTGCAACTGGGAAGGAAGAGCATGGCCCCCACCCGCTCCGCCCCGATCGTGGCATTCATCGTGGCATTCGTTGGCGCGCTCTCGAGCCTCGTCCCCCTGCAAGCCCAGACCACCCCTTTTCCGGTGCCGCTCACGTTCGAAGAGGCCATCTTCCCGGACGTTCCCGGCGTCACGCGCGCCAGCGCGGGGGTGACGTTCGGCGTGCCGTTCAGCGCCTTCGACGACATCCATCTCTTGAACGGCTGGGTGCCGATCGATGTGAAGGGCAGCGGCGTGCTGCGCTGGCAGGCGACGCCGTTCGAGCTCGATGACCTGAGCAACCCGACCTCGCGAGTGTGGTGGCGGTGGTGGACGCGGTGCTCGATCGCGTGGAGACGGGCAGGCCGCGCACCGATCTCGAGCTCGCCATCGGCAGCGGCGTCTCTCCAGGCAAGCCGCTGCTCAGCCAGGACGCCAACAACGTCACGATCGACACGGGCGCGGCGCTGTTCCGGTTTCGCCGCAACGGTTTTGCGTTCCTCGACGAAGCGTTCGTCGGCGGCGTTCAGGTGGTGAAGCCGAGCGCGACGAGCGGCCTCAATTTCCGCGTCGGGCCGGAGGTGTACTCGTCCCGCTACGGCGCGAGCCAGGCCGTCGTCAATCGCAACGGTCCCGCGTGCGCGCAGGTCGACATCTACGGCGAGGCCTGGAATGCAAGCCACAGCAGCATCCTGTGCAGCTACGTGTGCAGCCTGACCGCATATGCGGCCAGCACCACGCTGTCCGGCCGCGTGACCGTGATCGCCGGCCATCAGCTGCGCGAGACCGATCTGCTGTTCGACAGCGCGCACCTCGAATGCGGCGTGATCGGCTCGAGCAATGGCTACGACTGCGCGTTCACGTACGAAGGCGGCACGCTCGCGACCTCGATTGCCACCGCCGATTCGGCGCGCACGATCCAGTACCAGACCGCGCGCCCGCTCGACGCGGATACGCGCCGCTCCTACTATCCAGGGCTGCCGAAGAGCGATGCGCAAACCACCAACACATCGGGGACGCGCATCCTCACCGGCAATCGCATCGTGCGCCACGACGGCGGCACCGGTCAGGACGTGGTGCTGCACTACAACTCGGACGCGTCCAAGTATCCGATGTATCTCGTCGGGCAGATGACCGCACATGGGTCGGGCCTCGGCGTCACCGCGCTCGCGAAGTGGTCGCCCACGCAGTTCCCGATGGCGGTGCAATTCGACGGCGACGGCACGTGCGTGCTCAAGCTGTGGCCCGACGACAAGCCAACCAGCTACGGCGGCAGCCGATTGTTCTTCGCCATCCCGTACCGGTGCGCCGAGTCGCGCGAGTTCAGCTTCGGCTTGCACAATGGCACGCCGCCCGACATGCAGGCATTCGGCGCCCAGGGCACGTTCCCGGTGCTGGGCCGCTACACCAACTTCGCCCACTACGGCATTGCGCTGTACCGGGAGCAAGGCATTCCGGCGCCATCGCTGCAGTTCCAGGACGGCCTCTACCGCTGGATGGGATTGCTGGCCGACGCGGACTCGTCGGCGAATCTGATACCGAACGTGAACTGGAAGACGAGCCCGCAGGAATACAAGGAAGTCGTGTTCCTCGAGCAGAACCGCACCGGCGGCACCTACAACCAGGATTTCGCCGAGCGCCAGCTGCTCGACTATCTGCGCTTCGGCCGCGCCGGCGCCTGGCTGCGCGCCGCATCCGACGTGAACTACGTGCGATGCAACCACTTTCGCCATCAATGGCAGCTCGGGTGCGACTACCTCGCGCCACCGGTCAGTACGGGCTACTACTGGGTCACGTCACGCAATGACAGCGATGTCGAGCACGACTGGTGGCGATCGGTGCGGCTGTATGCGCGGCTGACGGGTGATCAGCTCTTGCGGCGCGAGTTCCTCGATCACGCCCGCATCTTCCCGAGCGGCAACGGCCAGGTCATGTACTATCGCTTCCACGTGAAGAGCCTGGAGGAAACCGCGCTCGCGTATTCGATGGCGCGCTACGCGTACCCGCCGCTGCCGAAAGACCCGTGCAACGGGCTGGCGGCCAGCGACGTGCTGTACAGCAAGCTGGCGGGGCGATTGACGGACTGGTTCGCGCGCCGCTACGACATCGGCAACGCCTATCAGTCCGAGGGGTGGGTGCTCCCCGAGGGCAGCCTGATCCCGAACGACCTCGTGAATCCATGGCAAGACCCGGGCGGCTTTCCGCAATGGGGATGGTGCACGTACATGGATCGTGGCGTGCGTCACGATGGCTGCTACGACTGTCTCGATCCCGGCTGCCGCAGCACCCAGTCGCAGCCGTACGGGCGGCGTGCGTTCCACGAATGGATGGCCGCCGGTTCGCTGACCATCGCCAGCTCGGTCTTGCCGCAAGGCGATCCGCTCAACGTCGAAACGTTCCTGCGTCTGTCGCAGATCGGCTTCTCGACCATGTCGATCCTGCACTGGGCCGGCCAGCCGCGTCCATGCGCCACGCTGCCCTACCTCCCGGCATATGCCAAGGAAGCGGACAGCACGCACATCTGGCTGCCGCCGCCGTGCAGCTCGCCGGGCTACGACGAGGATGGACCGTTTCAGCCGCGCATCGGCGACGGCCATCTCGGCTACCCGTACGTGGGTGAATGTGCGCGCGCCGTGATCGTGCAGTATGCGCTGACCGGCGCCACCGTCTCGCTCGAGGCCGCCTGCACGAAGTTCCACGAGGTGCTGGCAGCCCAGCGATTCCGCAAGCACTATGGCGATCCGTGCTCGCAGGACACGAGCTACGAGAACTCGTACTTCGCGATCAACATCGACGAGCCGGGGCACTGGTCGTTCCTGAGCGCCCTGGCTCGTTATGGCGCGAGCTTCGTGCACGCGGACTTTCCCGCCTACAACCCGGAAGCCAAGTACTACCGCTGAGTCCGGCTCAGGAGATCGCTGGTGTCTTGACGAAAACCGTATCGATCGTAGACTCGCACGGGCGATCGAATCGCCCTCCTGCGGTTTCTTCCGTTCATCCTCGACGCCAAGCACCGCCGAGCATCAATTGGAGGTTCGTGTTCATGCGCCTCAAGAAGGCTTCCGCCCTGCTCCTCCTTGGGCTTGCCGCATCCGCGACCGGAGTTGCGATTGCCACTGGTGGCAACGCGGGCAACACCCCACCCGGGCGCCCGCCGTTCTTCACTCCTTCGGTCCCCACCCCATCGGCCGACGACCTGCGGCTGCGCGCCTCGGCGCGCGAGCTGCCGACCGGCCGCGCGGCGTCGATGCCGCGGCTGCCGCGGGTGGCGCGACCTGGCAGGTGAGTCCGACTCGATGACCGTTGTCCCCAGCCGCTCTGTGTCATACTCAGGAGTCACTGCATGTCTGGTCGTCTCTGCTCGGCAGGGGTTGCATGCCTCTGCCTCGTGTCCGCCGCACACGCCGCGACCATCGTCGTCGAGCCGGGCGGCATGTACCCGACCATCCAGTCGGGAGTGAATGCCGCCAGCGCCGGCGACACGGTGCTCGTGTATCCCGGCACCTACGCCGAGGAAGTGGTGGTGCCGATCTCGATTGCGATCAGGGGCATCGGCGCCGCCAGCGTGATCGTACTGCCCGCCACTTCGCGCCCGGGCAGCGGCACCGGCTCGCAGATCGACACGACCGCGTGGCTGTTCAAGATCCGCGCCGATGGCGTGCAGATCTCCAACATGACGCTGGATGGCGACAATCCAGCGCTGGCGGCACCCATCGACGCGCGCGGCGCGGTGATCACCGACTCCACCGCGGGCGTGTTCAACGGCATCGTGTGCGAAGCGCTGGTGGTGAAGAACTTCGCCTATCGCGGGCTGTACCTGAACGGCGGCTCGTTCCAGTCCGTGGTGCAGAACCAGGTGAGCAACGTGCGCGAGCAGCCGCTCGACTCGACCGGCATCCTGCTGTTCGATGCGCACGGCGTCATCGACGGCAACACGGTCGGTGATTGCTCCATCGGCATCGGCCTGCAAGGCTCGCTGAGCGGCGGCAACTGCGAGCACAATGCGGTCTCGGCGTGCGACCTCGGGCTGCTGTGCTACGGCTCGGGCGCGCGCGCACGCCTGGCCAGCAACGCCATCAGCAGCTGCGATCAGGGCGTGCAGTGCGTCGCCGGGAACAGCATCATCACCGTGGCGGACAACACGCTCGGCAGCTGCTTCTTCGGGTTGTTGTTCTTTGGCCAGGGGACCGGCTCGTACGAAGCACTGGGGAACCAGGTGGTGGGCGTGCGCGATCCGAGCAGCGTCGGCATGTTCGTGTCCACGGACGTCTCGATGTTCGGGTTGGGCGACGTGCATCTCCTGGCCGGCGGCAACACGTTCTCGAACTACGACTTCGGCGTCGTCCTGAACGAGCCCGCGGGTGGGCCAACGTCGTTGATGGACGTGACCCTCTCGGGGGAAGCGTCGCGCTACAACCAGTTCGCGGACAACGCCTCGTTCAACCTCTATCTGCAAGGCTGCAACGACAACATCAATGCGACGTTCAACAACTGGGGCGTGATCAGCCCCGAGGTGATCGAGCAGACGATCTGGCACCGGGTGGACGACCCGGCGCTCGGCGTGGTGGACTTCAGCAACACGGTCAACTTCTACGCGACCGTGGACGACGACGGACCGGCCGACTTCAAGACGATCAACCCTGCCGTGCAGGCGCTGCAACCGGGCGGCACGGTCCTGGTGATGCCGGGCCGCTACGTGGAAGACGTGATCATCGATCGCAGCCTGAACATCCTCGGCTCGGGTGCGACCAATGATCCGCGCACCGGGACGATCCTGATGGGCGCCTCGAACCAACCGGAGCTCAAGGTGGTGGCGGTGACCGGCTCCGACGTCGCCATCGACAAGCTGACCGTCGATGGCACGCAGCCGACCTTCGGCCGGGCGCTGTTCGGCATCTGCGCGGTGTCCGTGAGCCACCTCGCGGTGAGCCGCTGCGCCGTGCACACGGCCACGTTCGGCGTCACGATCATCGACAGCTCGGCATGCTCGTTCACGAAGAACGAGGTCTATGATTTCGGCAACAGCCAGGGTGCGGGCGGCGGCATCGTGCTCACCGGCTCGAACGCGGTGGTGGGCGTGCTCGGCTCGAGCAACTACCTGCACGATGGAACCGCCGTCGGCTATGCGTTCAATGCTGGCTCGTCGGGTCTCGCCGAGGGCAACCGCGCCGATTTCGTGCCGCTCGGCTACCTCGCCTTCGGCTGCACCGGCAAGACCGTCTTCCATCGCAACCAGGTGACCAACAGCGCGCTCGGTTTCCAGGCCGTTGCCAACCAGACCGCGGTCGACTACCTCGAGAACACGATCCTCACCTGCGGCGCGGGCTTCTCGGTGTACGGCATCGGCGGGGCGCTGCACAACTTCATCGACAACCACATCGACACCAATTCCCAGGGGTCGAGCGGCTTCTATGCCTCCACGTCGTCGCCGCTCGGCGATGGCGACTGCCGATTCGTGATGCGCGGATCGACGTTCACCGAGTCGCAATACGGCCTGTTCCTGGAGGAGACGGCGGCGAGCAAGGGCTACGTGCTGAGCGGCGACGTCGATGCCAACGGCGATGAGCTGGATCACCGGCGATTTCGTCCAGGACGTGCAGCTGCAGGGCTGCGATGACAACCTGCCATGCGAGGACAACTACTTCGGCACGCCCGACAAGAACCAGGTCGAGCAGAAGATCCACCACAAGGTCGACGATCCCTCGCTCGGCCTGGTCGACTTCAACAACTTGGTTCCCGACTCGGCCGAGCTGCGGGTGCGGGGCATCCTGGAGCTGGGCTTCCGCATCACGCTGGCGCTCAAGGGCAAGGCGTTCGCCACGTACGTGTTCTTCGCGTCGCCAGGGACCTCGTACCTGCCCACGCCCTACGGCGTGTGGCTGCTCGATCCGACCAACTTCACGGTGCTGCGCGGCGGCACCATCGGCTCGCGCGGCATGTACGTGTTCTCGGCGAACGTCCCGTACGAGTTCCCGCACGGCATGCCTTTGTACTTCCAGGGATTCGTGGGCACCGGCAACACCGGCAAGCTCAGCAACCTGCAGACGCTGACGACGCCTTGAGCGGGTCGCGCTTCCACGGGCCGCGGTTTGCCGTACAATGCGCGGCCCATGGTCGGCACCCCCCTGTTCGACAAGATCCTGATCGCCAACCGCGGTGAGATCGCGCTGCGGGTGATCCGGGCGTGCCACGAGCTCGGCATCCAGTCAGCGGCGGTGTACTCGGAGGCTGACCGCAGCGCGCTGCACGTGCGTGAGGCGAACGAGGCGTACCTGATCGGTCCGCCGCCGGCGGCGCGCTCGTACCTCGACGGCGACAAGATCATCGCCGCGGCGAAGGCATGCGGAGCGCAAGCGATCCACCCCGGTTACGGGTTCTTGTCCGAGAATGGCGCGTTCGCGAGTGCGGTCGAGCAGGCCGGGCTCGTGTTCATCGGTCCGACCGGAGCGCAGATCCGGGCGATGGGTGACAAGATCGAGGCGCGCCGGCTGATGCAGCGGATCGGCGTGCCGGTCACGCCCGGGACCCAGGCCGCCATCGACGATCTGGCCGCACTGCGGCGCACCGCCGCCGACCTCGGCTACCCGGTGATGATCAAGGCGACCGGCGGGGGCGGCGGCAAGGGCATCCGCATCGTCGGCTCGCCGGACGAGCTGCAGGCGTCGTTCGAGCGGGCGCAGAGCGAAGCGGCGAGCGCGTTCAAGAACCCGGCGGTCTACCTCGAGAAGCTGATCGACCGGCCGCACCACATCGAGTTCCAGATCCTGGGCGACGGCCGCGGCAAGGTCGTGCAGCTGGGCGAGCGCGAATGCTCGATCCAGCGGCGGCACCAGAAGGTGATCGAGGAATGTCCGTCGCCGTTCATGACGCCGGAGCTGCGCGCGGCGATGGGCAAGGCCGCGGTGCAGGCGGCCGCGGCGATCCAGTACCGCAATGCCGGCACGATCGAGTTCCTGGTCGACGCGGAGCGGCGCTTCTTCTTCCTCGAGATGAACACGCGCCTGCAGGTCGAGCACCCGATCACCGAGGAAGTGACCGGGGTCGACCTGGTGCGCGAGCAGCTGTTGATCGCCGCTGGCCAGCCGCTGACCACGCCCGACGAGACGCCGATGCGGGGGCACGCAATCGAGGCGCGCATCTGTGCCGAGGACCCGGACAACAACTTCGCGCCCGCGATCGGCACGGTCTCGAATCTCGATCTGCCAGGCGGCCGCGGCGTGCGCGTCGACGGCAGCCTCTACGAGGGCATGGAGGTATCGGTACACTACGATCCGCTGCTGGCGAAGCTGATCGTTCGGGGCAACGATCGCGAGCAAGCCGTCGCGCGGATGCGGCGCGCGTTGACCGAGCTGCGCTTGACCGGCGTGCACACCAACATCGCGTTCCTGCTCGGCATTTGCGAAACCGATGCGTTTGCCCGCGGCCTCTACCACACCGGGTTCATCGACGAGCAGCGCAGCTCGATCGCGCGCGCGCCGTCCCTGCGCGAGCGGCGCGACGTGGCGCTCGCGGCCGCGGTGCTGCGCACCCTGGCCAAGGGTCAGGCAGCCGCCGCCGGCAACGGCGCGGGCGGCGCGTCGCTGGATCCGTGGACATTCGCCGCGCGCCGCGAACAGCTCAGGATCTGACCGGATGCGCTATTACGTCCAGATCCAGTCGCAGATCGAGGAGGTCGAGGTGACGCGCGCCGGTGAGCAGCTCATGGTCGCGCATGGCGGCGAGCAGCTCATGGTGAGCGCGGCCACCATCGACCAAGGGGCGCGCTACTCGCTGCTCGTGGCGGGACGGTCGCTCGACGTGATCGCCGAGATGCGCGGCTCGCAGATGCTGTTGATCGTGAACGGTCACAGCCACCGGATCGTCGTCGAGGACGAGCGCGAGCGCGCGGCGCGGCGCATCAGCGGCGCGCGCAGTTCGAGCGGCCGGCAGACCGTGACGAGCCCCATGCCGGGCGTGGTGCGCGCGGTGCGCGTGTCGCCGGGGGCGCGCGTGCAGCGCGGCCAACCGCTCGTGATCCTCGAGGCGATGAAGATGGAGAACGAGATCGCGGCCGAAGGCGAAGGCGTCGTCGAGACGGTGCGGGTGGCACCAGGCGCGGCGGTGAACCAGGGCGATGCCTTGGTTGTGATCGGGCCGTTGCTCGGTCCAAACAGCGGGAAGGAGCGAACATGAACGGGATTCTCCTTGGCGGTGGCTGGCTGCGCAGCGTGCTCGTGGTGACGGCGGCGGTGGCCGCCGCGGTCGTGCTGATCGGCGGTTGCAGCAGCTCGAGCTCGAGCTCGGGCGTCACCGTGTCCGCGAGCGACGTGAGCGGGCTGAGCGACTCCACCACGACCACGGACGACATCAACGAGAGCGTGCTGAGCGAGATCCCCGACTCGATCGACGGCACGCCATCGGCGTGGTCGGGGAACACGTGCGCGAGCGTCAACACGTCGAGCTCGGGCGACGATTTCTCCGGCACCGTGACCTTGACCAACTGCGAGCGCGACACCGACGAGTTCGGGACAGTGTCCATCACCGGCTCGTTTGCTTTCACCGGCTCGGCCAAGCCGGCGAGCGGCGACGTCACCGCGCTCAAGAACCTGTGCAAGTCCTCGTTCACGGACCTCGATGCGCTGCTTGCCGACGCGGGCGATCTCAAGTTCCTCGTGTCGCTCGATGGCGAGTTCACCGTCAAGGACTCCGGCGGCAACAAGCTGTTCGAGATCCAGGATGCGATGAGCGACATCGCCGCGTACGAGAAGGACGTCCTGAGCCACGCGACCTGGGTGCGGCCGTTCACCGCCTCGAGCACCAAGGTGTACGAGGTGCACGGCGCCTTGTGCCTCGACCAACCGGTGGACGCCGGATCGCCCGATGTGCTCTATCCGTTCGGGTTGGTGACGCTCGAATACACGCTGTCCGGCTCCGACCGTGTGCTCGAGACCGTGACGTTCGTGTTCGACGGCACCAAGACCGTCACGTTCGAGACCGATCATTCCAACCAGTCCGGCACGATCGACCTCGAAACCGGCGATGTTTCATTTGATTGAGGGACAGTCTACACTGTCCCCAGAAAGGTGTTGCCATGCGTCGAATGCCCATTGTCTTGATTGCGGTGGTGGTCGTGGGGGTGGTGTTCTCGGCGCGCAAGTGCGGCGCCCAGCAAACACCCGGCGCCAGCCAGCAACCGGCGGTGAAGCCGGAGACGCCACCGGCGGCGCAGCCAAGACCGCAGGTGACCACGGCGCCGCAGCGGCCGACGACGCCCGCCACACCGATCGCGGACATCACCGCCTACCGAGGCGACAAGAAGGCGCCGGTGGTGACGTCCGAGAATCGCGTCCGCCTCAGCCTCGACGGCATCAACTACGACGCGCCGGTCCTGGCCAAGGTGAATGGCGAGCCGATCACGCAGAACACGTTCCGCAACCGGTTGATCCTGAGCCAGGGATTCCTCGAGCTGGAACAGCAGCTCACCTACATCTTGACCAACCGCCGCATCGAGATGGCGGTCGCGGAAGGTGCCAAGAAGGAGGACTTCCTGGTCACCAACGAGGAGGTGCAGAAGGCTTACGAGGACATGAAGGCGTCGATCCCCAACCTCGCGCAAGGCATGAAGGCCGAGGAGTGGGAGAAGCAGGTCAAGGACTTCATCGGCCTCGATCGCTACCTCGACATGCTGCGCGTGAACCTGTCGTTCGGCAAGATCTTCCTGCCCCCCATCAAGAAGAAGCCCGCGGCCGCTGGAGCGCCGGATGCCGCCGCGGCGGCGAGCGAGGAGCCCGGGCTGCCCAAGCACACCAAGGAGCTGCTCAAGCCCGAGCATGTCGAGATGCTCGAGCAGCAGTACAAGCAAGGTCAGGAGCTGCCGTTCATCTTCCGCGACAACTTCGTCAAGGAGATCAAGGCCGAGCTGTTGAAGAAGGCCGACCTCAAGTACTTCTGGGAAGGCGGCCTGGAAGACGGCGTGTTCATGAAGGTGGACGGCGAGCCGCTGTTCACCGATCAACTCTGGTCGCTCGTGGCCGGTCGCATCAAGCATGCGGACAAGGACCTCACGCTGCGCGAGGCGATCGTTTCGCTCGCGTTCGACCAGAGCCTGCGCGCCAACAAGGCCATGCTCTCGCCCGAGGAGTCGCTCAAGCTCTACAAGCAGCACGAGAGCACCTACGAGAACACCATCTTCCCGCTGGCGTTCGTCGCTAACCTGAAGGGGTTCTCCTCGCTGCACAAGTACCGCGAGTACTATGCGCGCAAGTGTGCGTTCACCAAGTGGCTCAAGGCGCAGTATCCGGACAAGGCTTTCGACGAGCAGCTGAAGGCTTACTACTACGACGGCCCGACCAAGCTGTTCTTCGAAGAGGGTCGGGTCGATTCTTCGGTGCTGTTCCTGTCCGCATGGGATGCCGAGAACAATCGCCTCAAGCCGGACGGCATGCACGCGGCGATGGATCGCGCCACGCAAGTGCTCGACGAGTACCGCAAGGGGGCGAGCTTCAACGATCTGGTGAAGAAGTATTCGGACATGACCGACAATGCCGAGACGCGCAAGGGACTGATCGGCTCGAAGACGCGCTACGAGCTGCGCCGCAACCTGGGCGAGTCCGAGTACTTCATCTACGCGGCGGACTACTCGCTCGCCGAGGAGATCTTCTTCTGCGCTCGCACCGATGACGTGCTCGGCCCCGTGATTCGCGACGTGCCGGAGCAGGTGAGCGGCGTGTTCCTGGTGAAGGCGAACCGCTTCGAGCGCGGCACCGCCGTGAGCATGGATGCCAAGCGCGAGCAGGTCGAGCAAGATTACATCGACACGAGCTTCCTGAACCATGCGCACCAGTGCCTGCAAACGGCCAAGCTCGAGCTGACCAAGGGTTGAACGCGCGGACCGCCCGCGTGATTCGCTCGGGCGCCATCGACCCCGCGGGCAACATGGCGCTCGACGAAGCCTTGCTCCTGATTCCGGGCCCGCCCACCGTGCGGCTGTACCAGTGGTCGCCGCCGGCGCTGTCGCTCGGCTACTTCCAGCGATACGCCGAGCTGGATCAAGAGCAGATCCGCCGCGCCGGCCTCGAGCTGGTGCGGCGGCCCACTGGCGGCGGGGCCATCGCGCACTGCACCGAGCTCACCTTCGCGATCACCATCGAGCAGCGTGAGCCGCCGTACGACGGGCCGATCGACGGCTCGTACGTGGCAGTGCATGCGGCGATCGCCGCCGGCCTCGCGCGCCTCGGCGCGGCTCCGCAGGTGCGCGGCAACGCCGTGCTCGCCTCCGACCGCGCCGCCGGCGAGTTCTATTGCTTCTACAAGTCGGCGCCGGTCGACCTGATCGCGGGCGAGCGCAAGCTGCTCGGCTCCGCGCAGCGGCGCCTCGGTGGCCGCGTGCTGCACCACGGGTCGCTGCCGATCAAGCAGAACCCCATCACGCCCGAGGCGAGCTATCTCGAAGGGGTGCTGCATCGCGAGCTCAGCTTCGACGAGGTGGCAGCGGCGGTGCTCGCGGGTCTGAGCGAGAAGCTGCGCTGGACCTTCGCCGCCGCCGAGCCAACCGCCCGCGAGCGCGAGCTCGCAGCACAGCTGGCTCGGGCGAAGTACCGGAGCGACAGCTTCCTCAGACGCCGCTGAAAGGAGACCGCCATGTCTGCGCAACCGACGCTGGTCACGCGCGACCATTTCCGCTACCTCGCAGAGCGGACTCGCACCGACGACGCGCTGCTCAGCGAGCTGTTGCGCGAGGCGGCAGCCAGCGGCATCCCGAAGATCCAGATCGCGCCGGCGCAGGCGAGCTTCATGCAGATCTTGCTCAAGGCGATCCGCGCCAGGGTGGTGGTCGAGGTGGGCACGCTCGCCGGCTACTCCGCGATCTGGATGGCGCGCGCGCTGCCGGCAGAGGGGCGCTTGCACACGATCGAGATCGAGCGCCGGCACGCAGACTTCGCGGAACGGTGGATCGCGAAGTCGGACGTGAAGGACCGCATCCAGGTGCACCGCGGGTCGGGCCAGGACGTGCTGCAGACACTGCCCTCGGAATCGGCCGACGCGGCCTTCCTGGACGCGGACAAGCAGAGCTACCCGATCTATCTCGCCGAGTGCCTGCGCATCGTTCGACCGCGTGGTCTGATCATGGTCGACAACGCGTTCGCCTTCGGCGAGCTGTTCGCGAGCGAGGCGCGCGACCGCGAGACGCAGGCGATCCGCGACTTCAACGACCTCGTGGCAAGGACGGCCGGCCTGCACGCGGTGATCGTGCCGCTCGGGGACGGCTTGTGGGTGGGCGTGAAGGACTGACGAGCGGCTGGCTCGCCGCGAGCTGAGAAGCGGCGCCTGGGCATTGATAAACACCTTGGGCGAAAGGCCTTATGCCGGGCCGCAGAGTGCCGCAAACAGCCGGCCGCCCGGCAACGTAGCTCAGCCCAACTTCATCACCCGACACATCTGGCCCGGCGATCCCTGGGTGGTCATCCCCTGGTGTGGCGAGTGAGTTTCCCCTGATCGATCGTTCAGGAGCGTTCGCCGGCACTCCCCACCTCAGATCCGAGGAGTCAATTTCATGCTTCGCTTCGTCCCCGTTCTCGCGTTGCTCGTGACTGCTTCGCTGGTCGCCGCCTCCGGATCGGTGCTCGCTGGCGCTCAGGCCAAGCCCAAATCCGCCAAGCAAGACAAGCCGGCGCAGCCGGCGGCCTAGAAACCGCCGATGGACAAGCTGACCGTGCACGGCGGCGCCACGCACGTCGCCAGCCAGCACGCGTTCGAGGTCGTGTTCCTGAAGAACGGAATCCACGTGTACGCCTACGACATGAAGGGCGAGCCGCTGTCCGTGGACGGCCTCAACGGCACCGCGACGCTGACGCCGAAGAAGGCCGGGGAGAAGGGGCATGACGTCACCTTCAAGGCCAACCCGGGCAAGGATCAGACCCGCGGGTTCCTGGCGGCGGACACCGATCTGGCGGCGATTGCCAAGGACCCGCACACGGTGAAGATCGCCATCAAGGGGCTGCCGGGCGACAAGGAAAAGGACGTCACCTTCGAGGTCCCGTTCACCGGTCTGTCGCCGGAGGTGCACTACGCTTGCCCGAAGTGCAGCGGCCAGCAGGCGGACCCGGGCGAGTGTGGCAAGTGCCACGTGAAGCTGGAGAAGAAGGTAGGCGCCGCCGCCAAGACCTGAGCGAACCTGCAAGCGCCAGGGGCCAAGCCAGGCGAGCGAGAACGCGAGGCGTTCTCGCTCGCATCATTTGATGTAGCCGAGCTCCCGCAGCCGCTCGAGGATTGCCGGGTCTACCTTCTCCCGCGCGACCGACTCGCCCGCGTTGGCACGCTTCAGGTTGTCGGCCGACCACTCGAGCAGGATCTTCTCGAGCGCCGCCACGCGCGCCGGCTGCGCCGCCGCCAGGTTCTTGGTCTCGTGAAAGTCGTCGGCGAGATCGAACAGCTGATACTTCGGCGGATTCGTGGTCGACGGGGCAGAGCCGGTGAAGATCAGCTTGTGGCGGCCGGAGATGACCATCGACGTACAGCCCATCGACATGCTGCCGAGCCCCGAGCCCTCGGGCGTGTCGTAGTTCTCCGCGAAGATCGGCCCGTGCGGCGGCTCGTCCTTTTCGCCGAGCAGGAACGCGGCCATGCTCTGGCCCTGTGCCTCGGGCAGCGGCGCGGCGCCGACCAGGGCGAGGATGGTGGGCGCGATGTCGATCGACGCCACCGGCTCGGTCACCGTCTCGCCTTCGCGGATCCGATCCGGCAGCGAGAAGATGAGCGGCACGTTGAGCAGTTCGTTGTAAAGCGAGAACCCGTGCGACGTGCCGTCGTGATCGAAGAACTCCTCGCCGTGGTCGGCGGTGATCACGATCAACGTGTGCTCGAGATCGCCCTCGCTCTCGAGCGTCTCCAGCACGCGCGCGAGCTGATCGTCGTTGAAGGCGATGTCGCCATCGTACAGGCCCTGCGCGACGGCGCTGAACCACTCGGGGTCGACCGCGTGCGCGCGCGCCTCCTCCCGCGTGGTGCGCAACGCGGGGAAGTACGGGTGCAGGTTCTTGAGCTTGGTCCAGCTGGTCTCGAATTGCTGTCGCTCGGCCGGCTTCACCCACAACTCCCCGAACGGGCTCTCCGGCGCGTATTCCTCGTGCGGGTCGACCGAATGGATGCACACGAAGAACGGCCGCGTGCGATCGCGCTGGCGCAGCCACGGCAAGACCTTCTTGTTCAGCTCGCGCGAGCTGCCCGACGCGAAGTGGATCGGGTCGCCGTTCTTGATCACCTCGGTCGCCTCGCAGAACGTCTCGAAGCCCTGGCGCAGATTGGACAGCATGCCGAAGATCGGGTTGGCGGAGAACGCGGCGGTCTGGTAGCCGGCATCCTTCAGCGCCTCTGCCAGCGTCGTGCGAGCGGTCGGCATGCGGTCGAAGATCTGGCGCACGTTGCTCACCGATGGGTAGAGCGACGTGTGGATCGAGTTGACCGATGGCTTGGTCCACGGGCCCTGGGAGAAGCAGCGCTTGAACAACACGCCCGACTCGGCCACCTGGCGGATGGTGGCCGACGTGTTGCGCTGATAGCCCCAGGGCTGCAGGTGATCGGCGCGCAGCGTGTCGATCAGGTAGAGCAGCACGTTGGTTCGGGATGAGTCGCTGGTTTGCTGGCCAAGCAGGACTTGGGCGAGCACGGCCAATGGTACGATCATGAGTGGTCTCCGAGGGGTGGCGGAGCGGAAGCCATCCCAGGCTACGATGTCGTGCGCGCGGCAACGCCGAAGAAACTGCGGCGGTCGTTCGCTGCCGCCGGCGTGGTATACTCGCCGGTTCCTGGACGACCGATTGGCATGGTCTTCCGTCTCCCGGCCTCAACCACTTCAAGAATGACGATGTCGAGCAGCAAAGCGACCCTGCCGTCCCGCACCGATCAGTTCCCCCACCGCCACCTTGGACCGCGTGATGCCGACGCGGCGCGCATGCTCGAGGCGCTCGGCATCGCTTCGCTCGACGCGCTCGCCGACCGCGCCGTGCCTGCGTCGATTCGATTCCGCGGCGACCTCAAGCTCCCGGCCGCGCGCGGCGAGGTGCAGGTGCTCGCCGACCTCGCCGACCTCGCGCAGCGCAACAAGGTCTTCCGCTCCTACCTGGGCATGGGCTATCACGACTGCATCACGCCGCCCGTGATCCAGCGCGGCATCCTCGAGAACCCGGGCTGGTACACGCAGTACACGCCCTACCAGCCCGAGATCTCGCAAGGTCGCCTGGAAGCGCTGCTCAACTTCCAGACGATGATCATCGACCTGACCGGCATGGAGGTGGCGAACGCGTCGCTGCTGGACGAGGCGACCGCAGCCGCCGAAGGCATGACCCTGTGTCGCCGCGTGCTCGGCAACCAGGCGAACGAGCGGCCCTGGTTCCTGGTGTCGCGCGATTGTCATCCGCAGACGGTCGAGGTGGTGAAGACGCGCGCCGAGCCGCTCGGCATCCGCGTGGTGGTCGAGAGCCACGAGACGTTCGCGTTCGACAAGCCGATCTTCGGCGCCTTGCTCCAGTACCCGCGCACCGATGGCACGATCGACGACTACGCGGCGTTCTGCAAGCGCGTGCACGATCTCGGCGCGCTCGTGGTGGTGGCCGCCGATCTGCTCGCGCTCACGCTGCTGCGTGCGCCGGGCGAGTTCGGTGCGGACGTCGTGGTCGGCAGCGCGCAGCGCTTCGGCGTGCCAATGGGCTACGGCGGTCCGCACGCGGCGTTCATGGCGACGCGCGAGGACTACAAGCGGTCGCTCGCCGGCCGCATCGTCGGCGTATCGAAGGACGTCGATGGGCGCCCGGCGCTGCGGCTCGCGCTGCAGACCCGCGAGCAGCACATTCGCCGCGAGAAGGCGACCAGCAACATCTGCACGGCGCAGGTGCTGCTCGCGGTGATGGCCTCGATGTACGGCATCTATCATGGGCCCGACGGTCTACGCCGCATTGCCGAGCGCACCCGCGCCATGACCGGCGCGCTCGCAGCCGCGCTCAAGGGGCTGGGCGTGCAGGTGCCGAGCACGCCGTTCTTCGACACCATCCGCGTGCGCCCCGCGCGCCCCGCCAGCAGCATCCTCGCCGCGGCGCGGCAGAAGGGAATCAACCTGCGCGACTTCGGCGACGGCACCATCGGCATTGCGCTCGACGAGACCGTCGACGAGCCGGACGTGCGCGACGTGTTCGAGGCGTTCGGCGGCAGCGCGGCGGCGTTCGACCTCGGCAATCTCGGCGCGCCAGCGACCGAGCTGCCGGCGGCGCTTCGCCGCAGCAGCGCCTACCTCACGCATCCGGTATTCCAGCGCTTCCACTCGGAGACCGAGCTGCTGCGCTACATCCATCGCTTGCAGACGAAGGATCTGTCGCTCACCACGTCGATGATCCCGCTCGGCTCGTGCACGATGAAGCTCAATGCCACCGCCGAGATGATGCCGGTCACCTGGCCAGGCTTTGCCAAGCTGCATCCGTTCGCACCGCTCGATCAGGCCGAGGGCTATCGCACGATGCACGCGCGGCTCGATGAATGGCTGCGCGAGATCACCGGCTTCGCGGCGGTCTCGTTGCAACCCAACGCCGGCTCCCAGGGCGAGTACGCCGGACTGCTCGTGATCCGTGCCTACCACCTGAGCCGGGGGCAAGAGCAGCGCAACGTGTGCCTGATCCCGCAGTCCGCGCACGGCACCAACCCGGCCAGCGCGGTGCTCGCCGGCATGCACGTCGTGGTGGTGGCCTGCGACCAGCAAGGCAACGTCGACCTCGCCGACCTCGAGGCGAAGGCGCGCGAGCACGGCGATCGATTGGCGGCGCTGATGGTCACCTATCCGTCCACGCACGGCGTGTTCGAGGACACCATCAAGCGGCTGTGCGAGATCGTGCACCAGCACGGTGGCCAGGTGTACCTGGACGGCGCGAACATGAACGCGCAGGTCGGCCTGTGCCGCCCCGGCGACTACGGCGCCGACGTGTGCCACCTCAACTTGCACAAGACGTTCTGCATCCCTCACGGCGGCGGCGGGCCAGGCATGGGACCGATCTGCGTCGCCGCGCATCTCGCGCCGTTCCTGCCCCGGCATCCGGTGGTGGCGACGGGCGGTGTGAAGGGCATCGGCGCGGTGTCGGCGGCGCCGTGGGGCAGCCCTTCGATCCTGACGATTCCCTACGCGTACATCGCCATGATGGGACCGAGCGGCTTGCGCCGCGCCACGCAGATCGCGATCTTGAACGCGAACTACATCGCCAGGCGTGTCGGCCACGAGTTCCCGGTCCTGTACAAGGGACAGAATGGGCTGGTGGCCCACGAGTGCATCCTCGACGTGCGGCACCTGAAGAGTGCGGCCGACATCGACGTGGACGATGTTGCCAAGCGCCTCATGGACTACGGCTTCCACGCCCCGACCATGTCGTTCCCGGTGCCCGGGACGCTGATGGTCGAACCGACCGAGAGCGAATCGAAGGAAGAGCTGGATCGGTTCTGCGACGCGTTGCTGGCGATCCGCGCCGAGGTTCGCGAGATCGAGCAGGGCAAGGCCGATCGCAAGAACAACGTGCTGAAGCGTGCCCCCCACACCGCGCAAGCCGTGGTCGCGGACCATTGGGATCGACCCTACTCGCGCGAGCAGGCGGCGTTCCCGTCGGCCGCGACGCGCGAGCACAAGTTCTGGCCCACGGTGGCGCGTCTCGATCACGTGTACGGCGATCGCAATCTGGTCTGCGCCTGTCCACCGGTCGACGCGTACCGCGACGCCAGCGCCTGATCATGGCCGCGGTGTGATGGCCCTCACCCGAGGGCGCGCCGTTGGCGCGGGCCCGGATCTTGCGTCACGGCCCGAGCGACGATTCCCAGGATTCCGCTCCCCCACTCCGAGCCGGGATGCCGTGGTGCGAAAGCGCTCACGGCTGCGCGCGCCGCGCGCATGGATGATCCACGATGACGCATGTCCCAGCGGCCGTCCACGGTCCGCAAGTGGCACTCGAGCTGGCGAGCGTGCGGCTGCTCGCCCGCCATCTCACCCGCGACGCCGACGACCTCACCCAGGACGTTGCGGTGATGGCGCTCAGCCAGCCGGCCTCGCAATACGTCGGCTTGCCATGGCTGAAAGGGGTCGCGCGCCGGCTGGTGCTCGTGCGATTGCGATCCAAACGCCGGCGCGAGCAACGCGAGCGCCGCGGCGCGGTCCCGGCGGTGCCGGCGTCGCCAGCCGACGATGCGGCGCACCGCGAGTTCCTGCAGATCTTGACCGGCGAGGCCGAGCGCCTGCGCGAGCCCTATCGCACCGCCGTGCAGCTGCGGTACTTCGCCCAGCTCGAACCGCGCGAGATCGCGGCGCGGCTCGGCGTTCCGGCGGCGACGGCGCGGAGCCGCGTGAAGCGAGGTCTCGCGCAGCTGCGCGCTCGCCTCGACCACCGTGACGGCGAACGTGAGCACTGGTGTCGGGCGCTCGCTGCCAGAGCGCTGGCACTGGCGGGATCATCGCCACGGTGATCGCCGCGTTAGGCGTCCTGATCGGCGCGGCACGAAGTCCAGCTCGTGCCCCGTGGCCGTGCGCCCGAAGCTGATCGTGAGCTCGGGCAGGCGATACGCCTATGCGCCGTGAGCTCCAGGATGTCATGGTCGAATTGCCGAAGTCCGGGCTGCCGCCGGCGGCCGGGGCGAGGCGCCGCCGGGCTTTCACTTGGCGAATCGTGCTTCGCACGGCAAGCTGACGCCCCATGCGAGAGTCCTTCGCCACCACCCGCTGGACCATGGTCGAACTCGCCGGGCGCTGGCGCTCGGGCGATCGGGATGCGCGCGCCGCGCTCGAAGCCCTGTGCGCCGCATACTGGCCGCCGCTCTACGCCTACGTGCGTCGGCGCGGCACGCGCGCCGAGGACGCGGCCGACCTGGTGCAGGGGTTCTTCGCACGCCTGCTCGAGAAGGGGAACCTCGCTGCCCTCGATCGGGAGCGCGGCCGGTTCCGGGCCTTCCTGCTGCGCGCCTTCCAGAACTTCGTCGCGAACGAGCAGGACCGCGCGCGCGCTCGCAAGCGCGGCGGCGCACGCGTTCCGGTGGCGATCGACGTGGCGCACGCCGAGGCGGGGTATCTGCAGTCGGCGAGCGACGGCGAGACGCCGGAGCGTAGCTTCGAGCGTGCCTACGCGCTCGAGATGATGGCGTGCGCGCTCGATCGCCTCGCGGACGAGCAGGCGCACGCGGGCAAGGCGGAGGCGTTCGCGGTCCTGCGCCCGCACTTGACCGGCGGCGAGGACGCGGCAGGCTACGCGCGCGCCGCGGCGGCGCTCGGCCTGACCGAGGGTGCCGTCAGGGTCGCGGTTCATCGCCTGCGCCGCCGTTACGGCGAGCTCTTGCGCGTGCTGGTCGCCGAGACGGTGGTTGACCCGCGCGAGGTCGATGACGAGCTGCGCAACTTGCTGGCAGCGCTCGCCTGATGGCGGCGGCCAGGTTTTTCTCGTAACCGCTGCCCGGCGTCGCTTTTGATGGGGGCGAGGTGCGACGCCATGGAGACCGATCGTTTCTGCCCGCGCTGCGGGATTCGCCTGCCCGGTGCGCTCGACAACTGCCCGCAGTGCCTGCTCCGGCTCGGGCTCGACCTGCCGCCGCGCGATCCGGACGCGACCGCGCACGTCAGCGCGCCCCCGTCCGCCGGTGCCGCCGCGCCGCCGCCCCATGCCGCGAGCCAGCCGCCGTCGATCGAGGAGATCGTGCCGCTGTTCCCGCAGCTCGAGCTGCTGGACGTCGTGGGCCAGGGTGGCATGGGCGTGGTCTACCGCGCACGGCAGCGCAAGCTCGACCGCGTGGTGGCGCTCAAGATCTTGTCGTTCGGCGCCGACCAGCCGGCGTTCGCGGAGCGCTTCCTGCGCGAGGCGCGGGCCATGGCGCGGCTCGCGCATCCGAGCATCGTCGCGGTGCACGACTTCGGCGAGACCAGCGGCCGTTGCTGGCTGCTGATGGAGTACGTGGAGGGCGTGAACCTGCGCCAGGCGCTGCAGAGCGGGCAGCTCACGCCGGAGAGCGCGCTCAAGATCGTGCCGCAGATCTGCGACGCGCTGCAGGCCGCTCACGATCTCGGGGTCGTGCACCGCGACATCAAGCCCGAGAACGTGCTGCTCGACAAGCGCGGCGGGGTGAAGATCGCGGACTTCGGGCTCGCCAAGCTGGTCGGCCAGGCGCCGGAGGATCGGACGCTCACGCGCTCGGCGCAGATCATGGGCACGCCGCACTACATGGCGCCCGAGCAGATGCAGGCGTCGCACGACGTGGATCACCGCGCCGACATCTTCTCGCTCGGCGTCGTGTTCTACGAGATGCTGACCGGGCGGCTGCCGATCGGGCACTTCGATCTGCCCAGCAAGAAGGTCTCGGTCGACGTGCGCGTGGACGAGATCGTGCTGCGCGCGCTCGAGCACGAGCCCGAGCGACGCTACCAGCACGCGGTCGACGTGAAGACCGCAGTGCAGACGATGAGCGCAGGGGCGCCGGGCTCCTCGCCGCGAGCGACTCCACGGCCGCGGCTGCGCGACTTGATGCGCGGGCGCCGCGTCTGGCTGCTCGGCGGTGGGATCGCGTTCGCGTTCCTCGCCGCGTGGCCGATCACCCAGGAGCTGTGGCAGCAGCGCGAGCTCGGCCTCGCGGCGCTGGGCGTCGGGCTCATCGCCATCTCGTACGCCCTGCTGCGAACGATGCTCGCGCTCGCGCCCGATCTCGAGGCGCGGCTCGCAGCGGCGCCGAGCTGGATGACCATCGGTCGCCGCGCGCTCGCGCTGCCGATCGCCGCGGTCGGCATTGCCAGCCTGGGCGCGGCCATCGTCTGCTCGTGGGACGAGGGCACCGAGGGCTATCAGCTGGAGCGGGTCGCATACCAGCAGCTCCCGCGGTTCGGCAACCTGGGGTGGGCCGCCTCGATCGAGCCCGAGCTGAAGAAGCTCCCGTCCTGGGGCGAGAAGCCCGTGCCGGCTCTCACCGGCTCGCGGACCGAGCTGTTCGACGTGCCGGGCAAGCTGATCGACATCGACCCGGTTCCCAATGCCGTGCTCGGCGTCGTGCTCCTCCTCCTCGCTCCCTTCGCGCTCGTCGTCACGACCCGCTGGTGGTGGAGCTTCCGCCGCTGCTGGCGGCCGGTGCTCGCCTCGGCCCTGGTCGTCCCGGTCTGGATCGGCTGCTGCGTGGTGGGAGCCGAGTTGAATCGCGGGGACCGGCCCCTCGTCGGGCCGAGCCTCTCCGAGTCGGTGGTGGTGAACGCGCCGATGGATCAGGTGCACGAGCGGCTGCGCGATGCACTCTGGCGCTATCGCTATCGCACGGAGACCGACATCGTCCGGCTCTTCTTCTCGGCGACGACCGCGGTCGATGGCGTCACGGGCAATGCGGTCGTGCGGCAGTCCCGGTTGCTCGCCGAGCCCGAGTCGCCGTTCGAGCGCTGGCGCCTGCGCTGGGACGGACCGTACCGCCTGCTGCCGCAGCTCGTCTTCGAGCTGACGGCGCTTCCGGGCGACGGCGAGTGCGTGCTCACCTGGCACGCGGGGATCCTGCCGGTGCGCGACGGCCGCCGCACGCAGTGGTCCGAGCAGCTGAGCGAGATGCTAGCGGACCTGAAGGGCTGACCGGCAGGAAGACGAACGAACACTCGTCTGCATCTTCTTGTGTTAGATCCTGCGTCGGCCGACGATCAGTTGCTCTTGGCCAGTTCCCGTCTAGAATCAGAACCATGCGCAAGAAATCAGATCGAGGCGCTACTCGCAGGATTTCCGCGACAAAGGCGAGCCGCTCCTTCTCGAGCCTTCTGGATCAGGTGGAGGCAGGAAAGCGATTCGTGATTCATCGTCACGGCGAAGATGTCTGCCTGATGGCTCCGCCCTCGCAAGCTGGTCGGACCACGTCCGAGTGTCTCCGGATCTTGCGCGGCCGGTCACCGATCACGCTCGACGATCGCTTCGCGAAGGACCTACTGGCCATTCTCGTCGAGGAACCTATCGAGGATCGCCCGACGTGGGGCTCGTGATCGATTCGACGGTATTCATCAACGCGGAACGCGAACGAGAGACGCCAGAGCAGCTCGTGGCGGCGATCGGCAATCGATTCGGCGACGTGGGGCTCGCTCTGTCCGTGATGAGCGCCGGCGAGCTGCTCCATGGATGCTGGCGTGCCGATTCTCCATCGAGACGTGCGCGACGCGAGGAGTTCGTCGCGGCGATTCTTGCTGCGATCCCTGTGGTGCCGATCACCATGCCCATCATGAGGATCCTCGCGGAGATCGACGCCAAGCTGATCGCGCGAGGTCGCCGGCTACCGACGTCGGACCTGCTGATCGCCAGCACCGCGCTGGCCCGGGGCGACGAAGTGGTGACCGGAAACCGGCGCCACTTCAAGCAGGTCCCGGGGCTCTCGGTCCGCGAGCTTCGATGACGTGCTCGTGAATGCGAGAGAGATGAACGCTGCTGCGCGAGCGCTTCAGTGGACGCCGCGTCCACATCCCACGACCGGAACGCGATCCTGGGTGCCAGCGACAGTCCCATCGTCGTTCGATTTGGCGCGCCGGCCTCCATGCTCTTGCTGGCGGGCAGCCTCATCGTCTGGCTGATCAGCGAGAGGCGCCGCTCGACACCCTAGCCGATCACGTCGGTCCAGCGCAGCATCTTCTCGGCGAGGCGGCGGCGGGCGCGGCTCAGGCGCATGTCGACCGCGGCGCGGTTCGCACCGAGCTTGGTGGCGACGGCCTCGATCTCCATGTGCTGGAAATACACGAGCTCGAGCACTTCTCGATCTTCGGGCTTGAGCAGGTTCATCACCACGTTGAGTGCCAATGCCTGCTCGCGCTGCTCGATCGACTGCTGATCGCGCTGGGCGAACAAGGCATCGCCGAGATCACGCGACTCCGCCGCCGAGAGCGAGACGACCTGCCGGCTCTTCAGCTGCACGCGATTGAGCAGCAGCCGCCATGCGGCCGTCCACAGGTACGACCGCAGCTCGCGCGGATCCTCGAAGTGCGGCGGCTCGTCGAGCCGCAACATGCGGAACACGGCCTCCTGCGCCAGGTCGCTTGCGCTCACCGACGGCCGGAACATGCCATGGCCACGATTGCGCAAGCGCGCGGCGAGCATCTGCACCTCGTCGCGCAGCAACTGGTCGAGCGCGTCGGTGTCGCCATCGGTCTGCCATCGGCGCAGCAGTTCTTCGGGGTTGCTCGGGTGCTCGCTCACGATGCGCTCCAGGTCGGGGCCGCCATGGTACCCCGTCGCGCGCTCGCGCAAAACCCTGGAGCCCACTTCTGCTGGGGGAAGCCGAGGCGTCTGCGCTGTGTGGCAATCGCGCTGCGTTGCTCGACGAACGGCTGCGCGTTCTGCAGTGCACGGGAAGCGGAGCAAGAACCACATCACGACCGTGGGTCGATTGACAGGCCCCGGTTGCCACCACCCTTGACAACCAGAGCCCCTTCATTTCACCTTCTGTGAAGCGGCGGAGATTGATCCCTTACCGCGTCACGAGCGAAGCGTCGATTGCTGCATGCGAGATCGGGGAAACCACGTCGACACTCGATCGATGGTCGTGGCTGCGCTGCTGCTGCTGCTTGCCGCCCACGCTCGCGCTCAAGAAACACCACGCCAGCCGAACCGGCCGATCCGACTCGAGATCCTCGCCGCCCGACAGCGCGCGCACGAGCGGGAGGACCTCATCCGTGCGACCGGCCTGCAATGGCGGACGGACGTCGGGCGCTGGATCGAGCAGCCGTTCAGCCCCGACGGTGACCGGCTGCTCATCGTGTCAAGGCAGGCGTATCTGTTCGACGCCGTCAACCTCGATCTCCTCGCCACCATGGGTGGGCACGACTGGATTCTCCATGCCACGTTCCTCGCTCGCGGTGAGCGCATCCTCACCCATGGCAGGGAGCTCACGGTCCGGCTCTTCGATGGCCGGACCGGCGACCTCATCCGCATGCTTGGCGGCGAGAGCGAGATCAGGGCGCTCGATGTCGCCCCGGGCGGAGAGCGCTTCGTCATCGGCGAGAATACCGGCCGGATCACGCTCCACGATGCGCTGACGGGCGACGCCGTGCGCTCACACGCATGCGGCGAGGCGGCAATCGGGTCCTTGACGTTCGATCCCTCCGGCACGCTGGTGCTGGTGGTGGACGAAGACGGTAGGCTCGGCGTGTGGCACGCCAGCGATGGTAGGTGGAGCGAGCTGCACCGCATGCAGGGTGCATCCCGACGGGCGAGCTTCAGCCGCGATGGCACGTCCGTGCTCTGCCTCGATGGTGGCACTTTTCGCTCGTGGGACGCGACCACGGGCGAGCCGGGCAGCAGCATCGCCGACTGCCTCGCCTATGCCGATGACGGTCTCACGGTCGCTCAGCGTTCCGGGCCCAGGGCCATTCGCCTCGTCGATGGCGTCTTGGGCGAGGTCGGGGCGGTCGTGGAGATCCCCGCCGTGGACGTGCAAACCCAGCAGGCGGATGTCACGCGAGTGTCGTTTCTCACCGATTCACTGCTCGCGGTCAGCGCGATGGGAGACCATTACCTCTTCGATGTCAAAGGCAACCGACTCGACACGTCCAGGTTGTCGCTCAAGTTCTCAGCCGACGGCACGCGCATGCTCCGCATCGACGTACAGGGACGTGGCAAGCAACTGCTCGAGACTGCGAGCGGCAAGCCGCTCGCCTCGTTTCCAGACGGCAACGCCGACTTCACGCACGATGGGCGATGGATCGTCGCCGTCACGGAGCGCGGTGCGGCGTCCCTGTTCGACGTCGAGACTGGCGCCCATCGAGTCGATCTCGAGGGTCGCGTGTCGCCATTGCGATCGACCTATGTCTTCCGCGACTGCTCGGTCCTCGCGAGCGGCGAGGCGAGTCTGTTTCTGTGGGATGCGACCACCGGCAAACGGCTGAGCGCGATCAGGGATCGTTGCGAAAGTCCACAAGTCAGTGTCGCCATCTCGGGGACGGACCGTATTGCCGTTCTGAGCGGGAATGCCGTCACCCCGGTCGACCTCGGCACCGGCAAGAGCCCGGATCGTACCACGATCGACGCTGTGGTCGACATGCAGGTGGCCGTCCCGAGCCTGGATGGCCGGCGCCTCCTTCAGCCGTCGGCCGAGGCGAACAAGGTGGATCTGATCGATCTCGCCAGCAACGAGGTCGTGGCCACGGTTCGGGGTCGCCATGGACCTCGGTCGTTCACGGCGGACTCACGCCACTTCTACACCATGGATGGCAGCGAGGTCCTGATCTGGGACCGTGACGGCAAAGAAGTTGGAGCGATCTCTCACCCGGGTTCGCTGGATGACGTCGTGATGTCCCGGGACGGAGAACGAGTGATGACGATCGGTGGCGACGTGACGCAGATCTGGCACGCACTCACCAGCACGCGCCTCCAGTCGTTCCACTACTGGACCAACGTTTGGGGCGCCACGTTCTCCCCAGATGCGACCACGTTGATCATCCACACCGACCAAGGCGTTGACCTTTGCCGGCTCGATGCTCCCCGACCTGCAGGTGCGCGGGTCCAGGGGAAAGAGATGGCATCAGGGCAATGCAGCTGGAGTGCTTTCAACCGGGATGGAACCAGGGGCGCGTTCTGGATCGAGCCCAAGCTCACCAAGGGCCCCCGCCAGGCGCGCAGAGTGATCCTGCTCGACGCCCACGATGGCCGCGTGCTCGCCACCATCGAGACTGGCAGCGCCCGGTCGCTCTTCTCCAACGACGGCCGTCGGCTGTTCGTGGGTGAGAAGATGTTCGACGCGGACTCCGGCCAACGGATCGCCGAGTTGCCAGGATCGATTCCGGTACCGACCTGGAGGATAGTCGACGTGCAGTCCGGCCGGTCGGCCGATTTGCCGGAGTCGATTCCGGTGCTGTCCTGGAATCCGGACCTGGTCGCCCTCACCCAGGACGCCTCCCGCTTCCTCGTGGCTGCCGACTCCGGAGAGATGTCCGTGCACTCGCTCGAGGACGGGAAGCAGCTGCGGGTCCTGAAAGGGCACCTCGATCGAGTCAAGCAGGCGATGTTCAAGGGTGATCAAGTGGTGAGCCTGGGAAGCGATGCCACGCTGCGTGTCTTCGACGCGCGTGATGGCAGGCTTCTGCTCACGCGGGTGGCGTACGACGATGGCAGCTCGATCGCGTTCACGCCGAGCCGCCACTACCTCGCCAGCGGGGACGCCGAGCGCTGGACGCAGATCCTGATCGGCAGCGCGACGTACCCGCTCTCCTGCTACGCGAGGGTGCTCAAGGACGAGAAGGTGGTGGCGAGCTGGCTAGCGGGCAAGGAGGTGGAGACGCCGCCGCTCGCGACGCCGCCCCAGCTCGAGCTGGTGAGCCCGGTCCGCGAGCGCACGCAGAGCGAGACCCGACAGTTCGCGGTGGTGGTGAGGGCGTCCGACCGGGCTGGAGTCGCGCGGTTCGAGGTGGCGCAGGACGGCACCGCGGTGCCGGACGAGGTGATCAACGCGGCGACCCGGCTGGAGCGGGGCCAGCGCGAGGCCACGCTCGAGCTCCCGCTCGCCATCCCCGAGCCGGCGAGCGAGACCACACTCGCGATACGGGCGCTCAACCTGCGCGGCGTCCTGAGCCGGACCAAGACGCTTTCGATCAGCCACGAGCCGCCGGCGAGCGACCTCTACGTGCTCGCCATCGGCGTGGCGGACTACGTCGATCGGCGGCTCGAGCTGCGCTTCGCGGTGAAGGACGCGGACGATGTCCTCACTGCATTCCAGGCTCAGGAGGGGCGGCTCTACCGGCGGGTGCACACGCTCAGGCTGGTGGACGGCGAGGTGAGCACGGCCAGCCTGCGCAAGGCGCGGGCGGAGTTCCTGCGCCGCGCGCAGGCGAGCGACACGCTGATCGTGTTCGTGGCGGGCCACGGAGTGCTGACCGAGGGAGGCGAGTACTACTTCCTGACCCGAGAGATGTCGGCGGCGGATCCCTACCAGGGTGTGGACCGGGAGACGATCGAGTCGCTGGTGACGTGGGACAAGCTGAGCGCGCACCGGCGGGTGCTCCTGCTCGACTCCTGTCACGCGGGGGAGAAGTTCCGGGCGGGGACGCGGGCTGCCGAGCGGGGGGCTCGGGTGTTCACGGGCGAGGATACCGAGCGCATGACGCGGGCGGCTGGATCGGGACTCTACATCCTGGCGGCGAGCGCGGAGGACCGCCTGGCGCGCGAGGCGGACGGGAATGGGCTCTTCACCCGCGCGGTGCTGGAAGGGCTGCGGGGCGAGGCCGATCGCAACGCGAACGGCGATGTGGAGATCAGCGAGCTCACCGCCTTCGTAGGCACGCGGGTGCACGAGCTCAGCGGTGGCGGCCAGACACCCACCCTGCCGCTGGTGAAGGGCGGCGAGGACTTCGCCCTGGCAAGGGTCAGGCGGTGATGAGCAGGGAGGCGCGGCCGAGCGGTGACGGCAAGAGCGGCCGCATCAGCATCGGCAGCTGCACCAGCATCATGGCTTGCGCTTCTCCCGGGCGAGACTTACAACACCGGGCGCGACCTGCCGCTGCCACGTCCGCAGGCGTTCCCGTTTTCATTCGAATCATGGCCACTCGAGAAGAACAGCGAATGGCGGAGCCCGATCCCGAGGACGCCCTGCTCGACACGGTGGTCGAGCAGATGCTGCGCGGCGAGTCGCCAGACATCGACGCGTTGCTCGCACAGCATCCCTCGGTGTCCAGCACCACCAGCGAGAAGCTGCGGCAGATGGCTGCCGCATTCGGCAATCGCGCTGCGGAGGCGCCGCGACGGGTTGGCCACAGCCTGCCGCGCGAGCGCATCGATCACTACCGTTTGATCGAGTTGCTCGGCCAGGGCGGCATGGGGGCGGTGTACCTCGCGGAGCACGAGTTCCTGGGGCGGCAGGTGGCGCTGAAGGTCATCCGGCCCGAGCTCGCACCATCCTCGCTGGCCGCGCAGCGCTTTCGCCGCGAGGCCCTGGCGATTGCCAAGCTGCGCCATGCCAACATCGCCACCGTCTACGACGCGGGCGAAGACCAGGGGGTCGCGTACATCGCAATGGAGCTGGTGCCTGGTCGGGGCCTCGACGAGCTGCTCGCCGAAGCCGCGGCGCGGCACGAGCCACTGCCGATCCAGGACAGCCTGCGGTATGCACGCGACATCGCCCGGGCGCTGGAGTGCGCGCACGCGGCCGGCATCGTGCACCGGGACATCAAGCCATCGAACGTGCGCTTGACCGCGGACGGCAAGGCCGTGCTGCTCGACTTCGGTCTCGCCCTTGGCGCCGACTTCGCCACCATTTCGCGTGCCGGTCAATTCCGCGGCACGCTGCACTATGCATCGCCGGAGCAAGTGGCTCCGGCGCACATCGCGATCGACGCACGCACGGACCTCTACTCGCTCGGCGCCATGCTGTACGAGTGCGTGACCGGCCGCGTGCCGTTCGCAGGTGAGACCGAGCAACAGATCTTCCATCAGATCCTCGCCAGTGATCCACAGCCACCGTACGAGCTCAACGCCCACGTGACGAAGGAAGTCGAGGCGGTGATCGCCACGACCATGCACAAGGATCGCGAGCGTCGCTACGCGACCGCGCGCGCGCTGGCGGATGACCTCGACGCCCTGTGTCTGGGATCGCAACCTGCACGCGCCTCAGGCGATCGTCGCGCGCGGCGCCTCAGGTGGCTGGTGACCATCACCGTCGTGGCGCTTTGCGCGATCGGCGCCTGGATCGTCCTGCAACCGCAACACGGAGTGCAGCAGGCGTCACGCGCGCCAGCGCTGCAGATCCACACGGCCCTGTTCGACGAGGCGAGCCCGCCGTTGCAGCGTCTCAGGCTGTGGGGCGACACGGAAGGCCTTGGCACCATCGGTGCCTACGAGGATGGGCCCGGGGTCGCCGGCAACTCCCGGACCCAGGTCAGCAAGCCTTGTCCGCTGCCCGCGGCGGAGTTTCGGGTGACGGGACGCATCGCTCCCATGATGACCGAGGAAGCGAACGGTGAGGAGGTGCGGACACGAGCAGCGGGTGTGGTCATCGATGTCGGCGGCAAGCGCGGCTTCGCGCTGCTCATCTCGTCCGCGCCGCTCGACTACACCGCCCAGGTGTTCGACGTCGAACGCGATGCGGGCTTGGCCTGGCAGCGGCTCGCGCCACGCTCGGGTCCAGTCGAAGGCACTTGGCAACCTGGCAACGCGATGCCATTCTCGATCACGGCAACAGATCGCACGCTGCGCTTCGCATTCGGTGCGACCGACGTGTCGATCGACATCAAGCCAACCGGCGCTGACCGCACCGTGCCCGAGCGGCTGTCGTTGCTCGTCGAGCATGGCGGTGCTCTGTATACGGATTTCTTTCTCGAGACGGCAGGTGAGTGATGCGCACCGTCGCGCTGCGATCTTGGTTGGCTCTGGCGCCCTCGCTCCTGCTCTCGCCCGCGTGCGCAACGCACGTCGAGGAGCGATTCGACACGGGCAGCGTGGCCAAATCGGGCGATGTCGTGCTCGGCGATCAGCACGGTCCATGGGTGTATTACTACGCAAACGGGCACAAACAAGCCGAGGGCCGCTACGAGCGCGACGTCCAGGTGGGTCCGTGGACCTACTGGTACGAAAACGGCGTGAAGGAGATGGCCGGCGAGTTCGCCGACGAGCGCCGCACCGGTCCGTGGACATTCTGGCATCAAAACGGCAACTTGCGCGCGCGCGGCCGGTTCGAGCGCGGCTTCGAGATCGGCGAGTGGACGTTCTTCGATGCGGGCGGCGCGCTGGAACGGCGGGGTGACTTCGAGCAGGGCAAGCTCGTGTTGCGCTGGATCTTCTTCCATCCCTCTGGCGCGAAGAAGGCCGAGGGTTACTTCTTGGGCGGCGTGAAGGTCGGAACCTGGCAGTACTGGGACGAGCAGGGCCGGTTGAGCGAGCAGTCGTACCCTCAAGTGCCCGGTTGCGAAGTCGCGCGCGAGTTCTGGGACGACGGTACGCTGCGCCGCGAGGGCTTCATGCGCGGCGGACGACCGATCGGTCGCTGGGTGAGCTATCACCTCACCGGTGCGCGCCGTCTCGAGGGCAGCTTCGCCGACGGCACGCCGCACGGCTCGTTCGTGGCGTGGGACCCGGCTGGTGCGCTCGTCGCCGGTGGCGACGTGGAGGCGGGACGCCTCACCGGCGACTGGCAGTGCCAGCGCGAGGGTGCATCGCAGGTCTTTCATGCGGGCGAGATGCGTCCCGCCGCCGTGTGGACCGGCGCGTGGTCCGAGGCGTCGCTTGCCGTGAGCGCGCCACCCCAGGTGGTGGTCGAGACCTGGCTCGCCGAGCTGCGGTCCCCGATCCAGAAGCCACCGCTGCCCTTGCCCACCGCTCAGCCCGTATCACCGCCGAGCACAGCCGTGGAGGCAGAGACGCTCGCCAAGCCCAAGGTGCCCGCGCGCGCACAGCCGTGGACCGTGCGCGAGCTCAGAGAACTACCGCGCTACGTGGAAAGCTACGGCACGGGTGCCGCCGCGGGCACGTGGCACAGCGATCGCTACGACCCCTCGGGAACGGAGGACCCACCCGCAGCGGCACATTCGGGCGACCGCAAGCGCTCGACGACGTTGCTGGGCAGGAGGCTTGCGCTCACCACGTTCCGAGCCGCCGACGGATCGACGGTCGACCTGAAGAGCTATCTCGGCAAGAAGAACGTGGTCATTGCGATCATGCGCGGGTTCGGCGGTCAGGTGTGCGTTTACTGTGCCGCGCAAACCAAGGCACTGGCCAAGTCGGCTCAGCAGTTCCACGATCTCGATACCGAGGTGGTGGTGGTCTACCCCGGGCCCGAGAGCGGCGTCGAGGCGTTCCAGCAGGCCTATGCTCGCACGTTCGGCGAAGACGAGCGGCCGCCCTATCGCGTGTTGTACGACACCGACCTCGCGTTCACCAAGGAACTCGGCATCGTCGACAACCTGGCGCGCCCGACCAGCCTCATCGTCGACCAGCATGGCGCGATCGGCTACGCGTACGTGGGCAAGAACATCGCCGATCGTCCCTCGGCCAGGAATCTGCTCGAAGCCGCCCAGAAGCTCGGCGCCGGCAAGCCCTGAGGGAACGAGCGGAGGGCGTCCGCTCACCCACCTTCACCAGCGTTCCACGACGGCTGACAGCAACGGCCGTGCTTGCCGCGGATCTCGCGACCCGTGACGACGCCGCAATCGCCGGCGAGCACTGCTCGTGCACCGTTGCCGGTGCGCCCACCCGTTCCCCGGTCGCGGTTCGCCCGGAGCGCCCGGATGCGGCACCCGTTCCGACCCGGACAAGATCGGGAGTGAGAAGCCGGCGACTCACCTGTTCTGCACGCCGAGCACCCTGTGGTGCCAGCTCCCGTCATTCTTGGAAGGAGTCCGATCATGATGTTCACCAGTCAGGCTTCACCTGGTTCGACTCGCGCCGTGAAGCTTCCTCTCGAGCGAGCAAGCGCGATGAGCTGTGGTCTGCTGATGCTGGCGCTGGTCGGCTGCGGTGGCGGCGGCGGCGGCGGCAACAAGACCAGGCAGTCGAGTGCGGCCGTGCCCGAGCCACCCAGACGAGTGCGCGCCAGCGAGCAGAACGGCAACATCTTCCTGGAGTGGAAGCAATCGGCGGACGCGACCTCCTACAACGTGTACGGCGACCTCGTTCCGAATGTCGGGCGCGACCCGGACAAGCTCATCGGCAATGTGGTCGAGCGGTCCGCCACCATTCAGGGGCCGAAGTCCGGGACCGTGTTCCTCACCGTCACCGCAGTCAACGATGGCGGCGAGAGTGAACCGTCACGGGAGGTTTCCGTCACGCTCGGCGGCGGCTTGAGCGATCCGTTGCTCGGCGAGCAATGGCATCTGCGGAACGATGGTCAGAGCGGTGGCGTCCCGGGCGAAGACGTCCATGCAATCCCGGTCTGGCAGCAGGGCATCACCGGCGGCGGCGTGCGCATCGCGGTGGTCGACGATGGCGTCGAGATCGCGCACGAGGACCTGGCTCAGAACGTCGCGGCCAATCTCAGCTTCAATTACGTGAACGGCAGCTCCGATCCCACCGGTGGTGCGCACGGCACCTGCTGCGCGGGCGTTGCGGCGGCAGTTGGCAACAACCCGTTTGGCGGCCGCGGCGCGGCGTTCGAAGCCAGCATCGTGGGCTACAACCTGCTGCAAGCGCTGACTTCCGACAACGTCGTGGATGCGATGACGCGCAACGTACGTGACGTGTCGATCTCGACCAATTCCTGGGGCTCGCCGGATGGGCTCGGCATACCGCAGCCATCGGAGTCGTCATGGAAGCAAGCCGTCATCAGCGGACTGAACGAGGGCCGCGGCGGCCTGGGCACGGTCTACCTCTGGGCGGCGGGCAACGGCGCCCAGTCCCCAGATGGCTTCACCACCGACAACTCCAACCTGGACGGCCAGGCCAACTTCTTCGGTGTCATCGCCGTGGCAGCCGTGGGCGACGACGGCGTGCGAGCCTTCTATTCGGAGCAAGGCGCCAACCTCTGGATCAGCGCACCATCGCAGGGCAACAACAGTCATGCCATCACCACCGTGGATCGTACCGGCGAGCTTGGCTTCAACACCGGTAGCAACCCGAACGATTTCCGCGATCTCGGTTACACCAATACCTTCAATGGCACTTCTTCCGCAACGCCGCTGGTGGCTGGCGTCGTGGCCTTGATGCTGCAAGCCAATCCAGCCCTCACCGCTCGGGACGCGCGCATGATCCTCGCGCTCAGCGCGCGGCAGAACGATCCGACCGATGGCGACTGGACCCGCAACGCGGCGGGCCATCTCGTCAACCACAAGTACGGCTTTGGCGTGGTCGACGCCGAGGCAGCCGTGGCCATGGCAAGGAACTGGCCCGGACTGGCACCGCTCAAGATCGTGACGACAGACGTCTTCCAGCCGAATCTGCCGATCCCGGACAACGACGCCACGGGTGTGTCGTTCGAGGTGAAGATCGGTGCCGGTCAGCTGGAGCACATCGAGTTCGTCACCATCCTGTTCGATGCCGACGATCACACCTTCGGTGGCGATCTGCTCATCGAGCTCACGAGCCCGTCCGGCACGACGAGCATTCTCGCGGAACCGCACGCCATGCCGCAAGGCTCAGTTCCCTACGACGACTTCCTGTTTGGCAGTGCGCGCCACCTGGACGAGTCCGCGGCTGGCATCTGGACCATCACCGTACGCGATCTTGCCGCTCTGGACACCGGTACGTTCAAGACGTGTGCGCTCGAGTTCATCGGGCGCTGACGATCTACCACCGTCGCTCGAGACGACCCAACGACATCTCAAAAGGAGAGCTGACATGAAACTCGCAATGACCAACGCCAGCATTCTGATCTGTGCCTTCATTACCGCATGTGCTGCCAATCGTGACGATGCCGATGTCCCGTCGGCGATGACGAACGGGCGCAACGTCAGCAGCAATCAGGTGCCCGTCCAACGACCGTTCGTGAAGCAACCCAGCAGCTTCCCCGGGCGCGAGCTCACCGACACCGTGTCGTACTGGGAAGGCCGGGCGCAACGCACGTTGTGGGTGAGCGACGAGCTGATTGCCGAGTTCGAGCCCAGCGAGCAAACGGCGGCGGCTGTGCGCCTCACGGCGCCTGAAGCTCAAGTCGTGGTCACCGAGCCGCGGGTGCGTCTGTGGAAGGTCGCCCAGGGGCAGGCCGCCACGCAGCTTGATCGGATGCGCGCAGTGAGCAGCGCAGCCATGCGCCTCGCGCCCGTGCTGCACGATGGCAAGAGCCCGGGTCTACCGCGGCGCTCCCTGCCAGGCGGTGTCCTGGTGACCTTTCCCCCGGCGTGGGACCGCGCTCGCATCGAGCAGTTCCTCGCGAACCGCCAGCTCACGATTGCCAAGGAGCTCGAGCCAAAGCGCAACTCGGTCCTGATCTCGACCGCGCCAGGCCTCGTCGCGATCGAGATCGCCAACCAGCTCGTGGCCTCCGGCCAGGTCGAGTCAGCCACGCCAAACTGGTGGCGCGAAGTGGGCGTTCGCTAGAGGGCGAACCATTGCTGACGCAGATTGACAGATGGGCAGGGGGCGGGCGTCACGTTTCCCTGCCCATCCGACTGCGCACCTTGCGGACCATGGACCAACCGACGATGGTGAGCGGCACTCGGGTGTTCTGTTTCCCGAAGCAGATTCACCAGCTCTGCATCGTCTCACGCCGCCCGTCGCTCTTGGAAGCGGTGAGCAGCGTGGTCCTGGCCAGCCGGTTCCCTACCAGGATCTCCTGCGTGGCTCGTCACGGAGCGCTTCGACAACCACATGAACCCGATCGCATCGCATGACCGCGCCACCCGCGAGGACCCTGGAACAGCCTGCCGCCAAACAAGTTGCAGCTCGCCGGTTGGAGATCGTCCCCGCGGCTGTTCTTCCCACCGGTGTCGATGAACTTGTGAGGCCCTACCCAAGAAGGAGGTTGTCATGAACCGCTTGAACAAGATGACCACGTGCCTGTTGCTGGCTCCCCTCTGCCTGTTTGCGTGTGGTGGTGGAGGCGGTGGCGGCGGAGGCGGTTCGGATTCCAAGGGGAACGGCGGCGACTCGAGCTCTCTCGAACGAGCCCTCATTCAATCCTACCTCGCACCCTACGACCTGCGTTCGATCGGCGAGGAGAGCATCCATTTCGCTGCCCGCTTCGTGTTCCTGGCAAGCTTCTCCAATGGTCGAACTCTCACCGCGTCGGGTACGCTCACGCAGTCGAGCCCGAACTCGGACGATTTCGCCTACGACCCCACGCCTCAGGATCACCTCCGCGTGCAGTTCGCCGATGCCGCCAAGACCACGGTCGAGCTATTCGTCGTCGGATTCGATGGCGACTTCGGCGACTTCGATGCCGAGGACTTCAACCTGTTCCTCGACTTCCATCGCGACCTTCGGTTCCGTCTCAAGAACGCGACCCTCGACGTCGGCGTCCAGAGTCAGAGTGGAAACACGGACGACGTCACGCGCGTGTTCGAATGGGCCTATGAAGGAACGCTCACGCGCACCGACGACACGATCAGGTTGCAAGCGCACGATCAAGGCCAGGATCAGAGCGTGTTCGATCCCCCGTTCTCCAATCGCCGGAAGGAGGACAACATCACCGGCTTGTTCGCTTCGAGCCTTGGCGAGACGAGCGTCGACGCGCGCCTCACCTTTGCGAACGACTTCTCGCAGGAAGGCAGCGACTTCTCGACCAACGAGGACTTCCTCAAGGCCACGACGGTGCGCAGCGAGGACGAGATCCGCCTGGAGAATGGCCGCGTCAAGCTGAGCTTCGTGAATGATCGCCCCGGCGAGGTACGCGAGGTCGAAGGGACGTTCTCCCGCGGTTCGGATACGATCGCCTCGCTCGAGATCATCGACGACGCGGACGGCCGGCCGCTCGTGGTGGTCGTGCTCGAGGACGGCCGGGTGATCCAGCCATAGCCTTGGCCAGCAAGGCGAGGGGTGGCGAGCACGGGTTGGCGCCCTGCTCGTCACCCCTCGACTTGCTTCATGCTGGCACGTTCGGCAATCGCCGGCCACGCACCGTGATCTTCATCGTTGCTCGTGCTGCGGCCGCGCTGGTGGTGATGGCGAAACCGGGACGCCGTCGAGCGAGCATCGGCTCACCGCCGAAGGGTCGCCGCTCACTTCAAGTGTTTGAGGCCGACGCTCTCCGGGACCCTCCTCGGCCAGCGTCTGCGCCCGCCCCCCCGGTTCCGCAGCCGGCAGCTCGCGAACAACGCCACACACGGAGCTTCCAGTAGGGACTGGGCACTTGAATCCGGCATGTTTTCTGAGGATCATGACGTGGCCATGACGTGGCCATGAGAGGAGCGGACACCATGCAGTCGGTTCGCATCGCCGAATTCAAAGCCAAGATGGGCAGTTTCCTCCGGTTGGTTCGCAGCGGGATCGAGGTCGTTCTGACCGACCGCGGCCACCCAGTTGCACGTGTGACTCCCTATGTCGCTGGACCGGTGACCAAGCTTCCCATCCGCAAGCCGATCCGGAACCCCCAAAAGCTCGCACGTCTCTCGTTCGCGCCCAAGAAAGGACGCCGCACCGACAGCGTGGCAGCGCTGCTCGAGGACCGCCGATCGAGGTGATGCCGAGCGTGCTCGCCTATCTGGATTCCTCCGTGGTCTTGCGCGTCGTGTTCGGCGAACCCGGGCAACTCGCCGAATTCCACGAGATCGACGAAGGGATCTCGAGCGAGATCCTGATGCTCGAGTGCCTGCGCACGATCGACCGATTGCGCCTTCGTGTCCCGCTCTCTGACGAGGAGGTCGTGTTGCGGAACCAAGCGGTCTTCGAGATCGCCGAGCATCTCCACATTGTCCCTGTCGTGCCCCGCGTGCTGCAGCGAGCCAGCCAGCCATTTCCCACCTTGCTAGGCACCCTCGATGCCATCCACCTCGCTTCAGCCCTGGCCTGGCAAGAATCGGAGGGCAAAACGCTCACGGTCATGACCCACGACCGGGAGCTGAGCATGGCGGCCCGGTCGCTGGGCATGCCGGTGCTTGGCACCTGATCCGTTGATCAGCAGGAACACCGCGCCGAGCAGCATCGACCAGTCGATCCGGGCCTCGTACGCCAGCGCCCAGGTCCTGCGCCAGCATCGGTATCTTGGTGGTGGCGATCGCGACGATCATGTCGACGTTCAGCGGCACGGTGGCGACACGCGTGGCGAGACCGACGATCACGAGCGCGCCGCAGACGATCTCGGCGCCGCCGACGAACGGCGCCGAGAGCTCCGGAACGGGAATGCCAGATCGCCCGTGTTGGTCTGCGGGAGATCACGAGACGCCGAAGTTCCGGATCACAATGAAGGAGATCGACGCCGATCACTTCGTGGTCACGCTCGTGGGCCTGAAGCCGGACGGATCGAAGGACGCGACCATGGAGACCACGTACGCACGCAAGAAGTGAGAGAGCGCGCACGCGCGTGGGTGCACCGAAGAACCTCCAGTGTCGCGAACGGGATCGATGAGGACGAGGTCGCTTCGGCGGTCCGCGACAGTCCGCGGCGTGCGACGCATCGCTCGCCGATCCGATCCGTACCGAGCGCAATCAGAGGTGGAAGCCGATGCGGAGGTGCAAGCCTGCCGTGAACGAGATGAGCCGATGATCGGCGGGATGGGAGAAACGAGGCTTTCGACGCCAAGGAGGTTGGCAGGGGAGTTGGTGGAGCGGGCGGCAGTGAGGGGTGATGCCTGAGCTCGCCGACATTATTGTTGAACCAATGACGCGCGTTGTTGCCTCCTCATAGCTGATGGTGCGAGAGCCAGATCCCTCAGCGATCGATCCGGAATCGCTGCTGCGCAACGTGCGGTTCGTGCGGCGCTTGGCGTTGCGCATCCTTCGCGACGAACATGCCGCCGACGATGCGGCGCAGGACGCACTGCTGAAAGCGCTCCAGGTCCGGCCGCGGGCTGCGCGCTCGATCAAGACGTGGCTTGGCGTGGTGGTGCGCAACCTCGCTCAGCGGATGCGCAAGCGAGCCGAGTGGCGCCGCGCATGGGAGCGGCAGGCAGCGCGACAGGAAGCGGTGCCGGGCGGCGATGTGCTTGCCGAGCGCGGGGAGCTCTTGCGTGCCGTGGTCGCCGCGGTGCTCGCGCTCGCCGAGCCTGCGCGCTCGATCGTGCTGATGCACTACCTGGACGAGGTTCCCGTGGCCGAGATCGCTCGCCGCGCGAATCTGCCGGTCGAGACCGTGCGCAGCAGGCTGAAGCGCGCGCTCACCGAGCTGCGAACTGTGCTGGTGAATGAGCACGGCGGCAGTGGCCGCAGCTGGTTCCTCCTCGCTCCTCGTGCGCACAGGTTGACGCGCGCGAGCCATGCCCAGCTGGGAACCGTCCTGTCAGGAGCAGCGATCGTGAGCGTGAACCTCAAGACCGTGGCCGTCGTGTGCCTGGGAACAGCTTCCCTCCTGGTGTGGTTCTGTGATGACAGGCATCAGCGACCCAACGACCAGCCAAGCTCCCCAGCGATCATCCTCGGCGAAGCGGATGCGCCCGCACCCGAGAGGCTGCGGCGCATCGGCCTCGACGCTGGTGCGGCACAGACCGCTGTTGCGGATCCACGCATGGTGCCACATGTCCTTCACGGTGGCGTGTTCGACGCCGATGGATCCGGGGTAGCGGGCGCCATCGTCAGGGTGAAGGCGCACGAGCTCGTGTCCGGGCTGGTGCTGAGGTCCACGCCGTCGGATGCGGACCTCGCAGTCACGACGACCGACGCCGCCGGTGGCTTCACCGTGTCGCTCGGCGACGCCTCACCGGTTGATCTCGTCGCGCAGGCAGCCGGGTATTCGCCCGCTTCCTCGGTCGACCAATGCGTTGATCGTACGGTCGTGATGCACCTCGAGCGCGGCGCGACCCTCGAAGGCAGGGTCTTCCGCGCGGAGGACGAAAAGGCGGTTGCCGGTGCTCGCGTGAGTGTCAGGCAGTATCCGGCGTTCGGACCATCCGACCTCGTCGAGACCACGACCGATGTCCTTGGCGCTTTTCGACTCGAGCACGTGCCGAGCGGTGACGTGACGGTCTGGGCAATCCCAGTGCTCGAGGCAGTCACGTCCGTGCAGCTCACGGTCCTCGATGGAGCGACGGTGCATCGAGACATCGGCGTGCGAACTGGTGCCACCGTGAGTGGCGTGGTGCGGTCGGCACTTACCGCTGCGCCCATCGCCAATGCATCGGTGCAGGTAGGCACCGTGTGTTCGAAGGCAACCAGGACGAACGAGCTTGGCGAGTACGCGCTCGCCGGAGTCTTGATACCCACGAGTCACGTGGAGGGAATCTGGGTGCGCGCTGAAGGCTTCGGTGTGCAGGAACGGTTCTTCTTCGATGAGTTGACGGCGGGCATCAAGCGAGTCGATTGGGATCTCCTGCCCGGCAGGGTCGCGCACGGGCGTGTGGTCGATGATTCGGGCGAGCCGATCGTGTCGGCGAAGATCGTGGCATTCGCGAGCGACCTCACGCATGGCATGCAGCGGACCGATCGCGTTGCTGCAACGAGCGATGCTGACGGAACCTTCACGCTTGCCAACCTGCGTGTCGATGCCGGCCATGCGCTGCTCGTGCGGTGCGAGCGATACGGCACGGTGGTCTACGACTTCCCTCCTGCCGACGCACAACAACCGGAGATCGATCTCGGCGACGTCGTGTTGCCCGGAGCACTGCACATCGAAGGATGCGTGCGCGATCGCTGGAGGCACCCCCTTGCAGGTGCCAAGGTCAAGGCGCGCGGCCTCAATGGAGATCGCTTCCGGTGGTCTGGCAAGGAAGTGGCTGCTGTTGGCAGCTACGCCGGGGACTATCTCCTGAGGACGGGCCAGGACGGATGCTTCCGTCTCGACGATCTCGCTCCAGGTGAGTATCAGCTGTGGGTGCAGATCGACGATCTCCCGCCACACAGGCAATCGGTCCGACTCGAGGCAAGCGCGGCGGTGCCGTTCGTCGAGCTGGTGGTGGACCGCGATCTCTGCATCGACGGGATGATCCTGGACGAGCAAGGCAGGCCGGTGCTGGGTGTTGACGTCGAGCTCGTGCCGGTGTCTCGCGACAACGAAGTGCGCTGGTACGAGAGCACCAACGGGTTCTTCGTCTTCGAGCATGTGCCGTGGGGCATGTATTCGGTCGAAGCGAGAACCACCAGCGCTGGCGGTCTGCGCCGCGGCGTTCAGTCTGGTGACCGGCTGATCAAGATCGCGCTGACCAAGTGATGCGGGAGCCCACTTGCGTTGCCGCTGGTTGATCGACGCCCATCCACAGCGCGTCGGGTGCGTGGCTGTCGCAATACGCCCGACTCTGCCGGTGCCCGCGAGACCGGCGAGATTACCCGAGCCGGCGTGCCGGTGCCGGCGCTGGATACGCGATCGATCATTCGTCCGGCTCGCGGTGGCCGACCTCCTGTTGGTCGACCCAGTCCTCCTCCTCCCAGCTCATGCCCTTGCGACCGGGCACCTTGCGCGTCGGGCCCGCCTTGTACAGGCGGCACGAGAGCGGGCCGTAGCAGAACGTCTCCTCGCGGTACCGCTTCTGGCTCGGGTTCCACTGGTCGATGGTCATCTCGACCGGCATCAGGCAGCCCCAGATGCACGTCGTGCACTTGCTCTCGTACGTGCGCGCGTCGAGGCGGCGGTGACCGCGCTCGCGGTAGTTCGGCAGTGGCGGTGGAACGCCGAGCCACGGCGGCCCGCCGCTCGACACGGTCGCGCTGCGCTCGAGCACCTTGAGCTTGCTCACCTTGTACAGCTCAGCGACCTCCGTGCGCGGATCCGTGACGGGCACGCCCTCACCACTTACGCGATCACCCGCGCGAAGCTGGTGCTCAGCGTGCGCCGCTTCGCCGATCGCGATCAGCACCTCGCGCCCGCCGCCTCCGATCAGACCCCGGACTCGGAGCACGTAGCCGAGGTACGTGTGGCTCCGCTGGTCGAACGACCGCATCAGCCGGATGCGAGGCTGAACCGAGACGATGAGGCCGGAGAACGCCGTCTTGCCGGGTGTGGTCATGACGTGCCTCGCGATGCCCAGCGACTCTTGGCGCGCTCGAGGAACGACGGCTCATCACCAGTGCGCTTGCCAGCGACGAGTCGCTCGAACCCACCCATGAACCCCACCCTGCGACGATGTGTCGCGCGGACCTTGGCGACGACCGTCTGCCACTCCTTCTGCAGGCCGGCACGCTCGTAGCAGTCTTTCGCGTCCTCGAAGTTCGACAGCGCGGCGTCGTAGTACTTGCTCTTCTTCGCGTTCAAGATGCGCATCCCGAGGGCGCGGAAGACCTTCGCGGCGACCGCCGGATGCAACTTCGCCAGCCGCTTTGCCGCAGGCTCCATCGTGTGGTGGCTGAGGGCCTCGAGATCGGCGTCCTTGGCACGACGGAGCCGTTCGACGAGGCGGTCGCTTCCTTCTGTCTCGAGCCAGAGCTCGATCAGCGAGCCGAGGTCCGCAAAAGCGGCGGTCACCATCGCCTTGGCATGCCAGCGCGCGCGCTCCGCCTTGGGCACGGAGCGCATGAGGTCCTGGTAGGAGTGCTTGCTCGGATGCTTCTGGAACGCTGCCCAGGCGTCCTCGCGCGCGTCGCCGGAACGTCCGGCCTTCACGAGCAGCTCGCGCTTGAGCTTCCGCGAGGTCGTGCCCGGCCATTGACCCATGCGGACGCCTTCGTCGAGCGCGACACCGCGCTCGATCCAGGAGAGTGCCTCGTCCGGCTTCTTGACGCCGAGGAGCGTGGCGATCGCCAGGCAGTCCTGCGACGTCGTCTCCGTCTTCTCGCAGAGCGCGATGTACGCGGCGACGTCGTCTTGCGCCGCGTGGATGGCCCGCAGCACCTCGCCCCACCGCCGCCGCGCGTACTGGGCCTCGCGCTGCTTCTCCTTGGCGCGGGGCTCCTGATCCTCGAGCCGTGCGCGGGCCTGGCGCGCGAACGCCGCCAGGTGCGCCTTGTTCATGACCTTCACAGCGTCGCGCTCGATGTGGTACGCGAAGCCGTAAGGGTCGTCATCCATTCGTGCGAGGAGCCACCTGGCGGTCTCGTCCGGATCCGCCCCGGCGGCCTGGCGCGCCTTGATCAAGCCCCCGTACAGATCGTCGACGAACATCCCGAAGTTGCCGCTCGAATCGTCGATCTCCTCGGCCTTCTCGTAGCAGCCGGCCAGGTAGGTCTCATAGAGGCGCACCGCACGCGCCGCATCGGTCTTCACGATGTTCTCGATGGCGCGCGCCGGGCCCTCGAGGTCGTCCACGAACGACCAGCTCGCGTTGTGGTTGATGAATTCGCCGGGGCAGAGCGCGGCTTCGATGGCGGTCTCGACCGGGTCCTGCGCAGGGCGATTGCCGTGACGTCGATTCATGTGGACGCCTCCAATGGTAGCGGACGACGCCTGCGACGCCGCTGCGCGATCGTCTCGACCACGGTCATGGCGAACGTGACCACTGGTGTCGGGCACTCGCGCGCCCGATGCGCTGGCACCAGCGGCATCATCGCCGCTGCACACGCCGTGATGAAGCGCGAACCAGCGCGGTCGATCACGGCGCGAGATCCGGAGAGTAGTTCATCGCGAACTCGATGAACTTGGATGCCTCGATCATCGTCGCGCTGCGCACCTTCACGGTGTGCGAATCGGTGCGCTGCACGATCGGCAGGTAGCTGAGCAGCTCGACTGGCCGGTAGTTCTTGAAGCTCAGCGTCAGCTCGATCGGCGCCGGCACCTTGAATGGCTTGAAGTCGCGCCGGCGAGCGAGCGCCCTGGCGGCCCGGTCGCGAATCAGCTCGCATGCGGCTGCCGGCGTGAGCGACCGTGCCGCGTGGAAGCCGAGCGCCCACTTCACCACCGCGCCCTCGACGTCGCCGAGCAGCGTGGTGGCCTCGCGTACCGCCGCGTCGTCGCCCGTGATCAGCACCACCGGCACGCCGAACGAGCCGGCGATCGCGGCGTTGATGCCGGCTTCGGGCACCGAGGTGCCGTTCAGCCGCACGTCGGTGAGACGCGCGCTCGAGATGGTGTGGGCGCGCACGCCGCTGCTGCTGTTGGTGGCGGCGTGATAACCGATGAACATGACGGCATCGAAGGTCGCGTCGATGCCTTCCATCATCATCAGCGGGCGCGGCCACGAGCGCACCAGCTGTACGGCAGGCGGCAGGTTCTCGATCAACAGGTTCTGGCCGTTGCCGTGCGAGTCGCTGACCAGGATCTCGGTTGCACCGGCTTGCTGCGCAGCGGCGATGGCGGCGTTGACCTCGTTGGTCATGAACTCGCGGAACCGTGGATACTCGAAGCCATCGGGACCGAGCTGCTGCTCGGTGACGACGCCGGCGACGCCCTCCATGTCGGCGGAGATATAGACCTTGAACTGGTCGGCAGCAGGAGCTGCGCGAGCGTCGAGCGCAATGGCGATCAGCACCGTGCAGGGCAGGGTGGGATGCAAGAGGACACTCCCCCGGCGAGCCCGATTGCCGAGCGCGCTGGTCATGGAATCAGCCGCCGGTCATGGCAGCTTGGACTCGAACTTGGCAGGGTCGGCCCAGAACTCGGCCGGGCACTTGGCGCAGCAGAACCCGATCACGCGGCCGCGGAACACGATTACGTGCTGCAGGTCGATCGGTCCACCCGACACCGGGCACACCGAATTCACGGGCTTGAGCGCATCGGCAGCGTTCGCGGTGCGCGGCTGATCGGGCAGCGGCGCGTCACCGGTGAGCTTGATCTCGGTCTCCGACTCGAGCACGAGAGCGTCGGGCTCCTCGCCGGTTGCCACCTCGAGCGTCGCGCGCGCGGCGCGCAGGCGTGCGAGGTCGTCCGAGCTCAGGCCCGTGCGCCACAGGAACACGCGCTGCAGTGCCGGCATCTTCAGCAGTGCGTCGAGCGCGGCGCTGCCGAGGCTGGTCTGGGCGAGATTCAATTCGTCGAGGTGCGGCAGCAGAACGAGCGCCGCCAGGCCGGTGCCGGTGATGGCGGTCGCATGCAGGTCGAGGCGGCGCAGATTGGTCATCTGCGCGATCAGCCCGAGGCTGGTGTCGGTGGCGCGCGCGCGGCCGAGCGCCAGCTCGGCGACCTGCGCACGCACCGGT
>JAXMBY010000001.1:0-318445 GCA_046349655.1 Planctomycetota bacterium | reverse complement strand
TAGAACCTCGTCGCGTTGCTGCGCCACAGCCGCTCGAGCTCGGCCGCGCTTGCGTCGGCGAGGATCTCGGCGAGCGCATTGCACCACTGCGGATACGAGCTGGCCAGGGTGGCCACGGGCCAGTCGCCGCCGAACACCAGGCGATCGAAGCCGAAGCAATCGACCACGTGCTCCACGTACGGCCGCAGGTCGCTCGCGCGCCACCGCGCGTGGTCGGCCTCGGTCACCAGGCCCGACAGCTTGCACCACACGTTCGGCTCACGCGCCAGCTCGCGCAGCTGCGTGCGCCACGGCTCGAGCTGCCGTGTCTTGATGTCGGGCTTGCCAATGTGATCGAGCATGAACCGCACCTGCGGGCAGCTGCGCACCAGGTGGATCGTGTTCGCGAGCTGCCCGTGCGAGATGCAGAGATCGAAGCTCAGGTCGAATCGCGCCAGCAGGCGCACGCCCTCGATGAAGCGCGGCTGCACGCAGAACGCGAGGTCGGACTCGAACTGGATGATGCGGCGGATGCCTTTCACCAGCGGCTCGGCGCTGATCTGCGCGAGCGATGACGCGACCTCCGCGCCCTGCTCGAGCGGTGCGAAGGCGACGATGCCGCGCAGGCGTTGATCGCCAGCGGCCAGCGCCGCCACCCACTGCATCTCGGCGATCGCCTGCGCCGGCTCGCACTCGCACTGCACGAACACCATGCGCGCCACGCGCACCGGCGCGCAGGCACGATCGAAGTCGGCGAGCGAGAAGGGCCGGTTGAGAGCGGGCAAGGGCGCGAGCCATGGATAGCAGAGGCGGCCGGGATCCCACAGGTGCAGGTGCGTGTCGGTGATCGGCAAGTCGAGCATGGGCGTCGCGCACGCTATTGCAGGTTGACGAACAGGCCGCCGTCGACCAGCAGCTCGGCGCCGTTCACGTAGGCAGCCTCGCCGGAAGCGAGGAACAAGATGGCGCCGACGAGATCTTCGGGTGCCCCCAGCCGCCCCACCGGGATGCGGCGCTCGAAGTGCGCGCGCTCGTCGGGATGCTCGGCGAAGTGGGCGCGATTGATGTCGGTGAGGATGGTCCCGGGCAACACCGAGTTGCAGGTGATGCCGTGCGGCCCGAGCACGATCGCCAGCGACTGCATCAGCGACCGCACCGCGGCCTTGGTCGGCGTGTAGTGCGTCTGCAATGCGCCGCCGACCAGCGCGCTGATCGAGGAGACGGTGACGATGCGGCCGCCCGCCTTGCGCTCGACCATGACGCGCGCCACGGCCTGCGTGAGGAAGAACACGCCGCGCAGATTGACCCCGGTCACACGATCCCACAGCGCCTCGTCGATCTGCAGGAACTCGGCGAACGGACAGATGCCGGCGTTGTTGATCAGCACGTCGATGTGGCCGAAGCGGTCCAGGGTGGCGCGCACCAGCGCATCGGTCTCGCGCTTCGCGGCGACGTCGGCGCGGATCGCCAGCGCCGCTCCGCCGCGCGCCTCGATCGCCGCGACCACCTCGCGCGCTTGTTGCTCCTCGCCGGGATGATTGACGACCACCCGCGCACCCTCGCTGCCGAAACCGATCGCCACGGCGCGACCGATGCCGCGCGACGCGCCCGACACGATCACCACGCGGTCCTTGAACCTCATGTCACGACCTCATGCGACACGGCCGCCCTCATGGCGCAACAGCACGTCCGGATCGTAGAGCGGCAGCAGGACGCTCGCCTCGGCGCGCAGTCGGTCATAGGCCACCAGGCACTCCTCCAGGCTCTCATTGATGCCGAGCGGCCGCAGCTGCTCGACGTTGTCGTACTTGAAGAAGCAGTCCGATGCGATCACCGCGCCCTTGCTGGTTGCGATCTTGACCGCGATCGAGCTGCGGTGATGCACGCCGGTCCAGAACACCGACAGTCCGGGCGCGATCTGCTCCTCGTCCTGCAGCAGGTGCACGCGCGGCCAGGCGGTGGTGACCAGGTGCACCAGCAAGCGATCCGGGATGCAGAAGCCGCGCAGGTCGTGCGGGTGGTTGCGCCATCGCGGCGCGTGGAACTCGATCCAGCCCTTGCGCGACAGGCACAGCCGCGCGTTCGGGAAGCGGTCGATGTTGCCGATCGCGTAGGCCTGGAACGGCGTGACCAGCACGTCGGTCACGTCGGCTGGCGTCACACCGACCTGCGCCAGTGCGTTCTCGATGTGCTCGGAATCGGCGACCCTGAGATCCACGTCGTGGCGGCCGAAGGCGCGCCGCCAGTGCTCGTTCATGCGCGGCAGCAGATCGAGGGGCGGACCGGTGTTGACGAGCACCGTGCGGCCGCCGCCGCGGATCACCACGCCGAGCACGAACAGCTTGCCCCAGCGATCCCACTCGCTCATCCAGTAGAGCTCGGGCCCGGGCACCGCCCCGAACTCGCCCAGCTTGATCACGTCCACGCGATAGTCCATGGTCGTCTCCAGCAGCACGCTCGCTTCGCTGCTCAGTCCGCGAACGGTCGCGACAGCTGCACCCGGCTGCGGTCGATGTCGACGCCGAATCCGGGCCGCTCCGAAACGGCAATGAAGCCGTTCTCCGGCAACGGCTCGCCGGTGAACAGGTTGCCGAGCACCGGCACGATGCGATCCGCGCTCGGGCTCATCACCAGAAACTCCGCGAACGGCGCATTGCTGGTCGCCAGCACGAAGTGGTACGAGTACGCGCCGCTGCCGTGCGGCACGACCTCCACCTTCTCGGTCGCTGCCAGCGCCGCGATCTTGAGCGCCTCCGAGAGACCACCGCACCACATGAGATCCGGCTGCAAGATGTCGGCGCAGTGACGTCGCAGCAGCTCGCGGAAGCCGAAGCGCGTGTACTCGTGCTCACCGGTGGTGAGCCTGGTCGAGCGCACCGCGGCACGCACCTGCGCATAGCCGTCGTAGTCGTCCGGCGGCAAGAATTCCTCCACCCAGCGGAACTGATACGGTTCGATGGCGCGGCACAGCTCGATCGTGTACGGCACGTCGAGCGCCATGTAGCAATCGAACATCAGGTCGAAGCTCTTGCCCACCTGGTCGCGCGCCCGCTCGGCGAGCGCGCGGTTCTGCTCGAGGCCAGCCTTGCCGTCCACCGGTCCGAACGGCAGCGGCAGCTTGGCACCGAAGAACCCGAGCTCCTTTGCCAGGTCGGGCCGCGGCGTGGTGGCGTACGTCGGCAGGCGGTCCTTGGTCTTGCCGCCGACCAGCGCGTACACCGGCTCGCCGCGCAAGCGGCCGAGCAGGTCCCACAGCGCGAGATCGATCGCCGAGATCGCGTGGATCGCGAGCCCCTTGCGCCCGTAGTAGAGCGAGGCGCGGAACATCTGATCCCAGATCGACTCGGTGTCGCGCGGATCGCGCCCCAGCACGAAGCGCTTCAAGTGCTTCTCGATCAGGTAGCACACCGGGATGCCGCCGGTGGTGGCACCGATGCCGATCACGCCGCTGTCGGCCTCGATCTCGACCACCGCGGTGCCGAGCGCGTCGATGCCCCACGAGGTCCGCCGCGCCTTGTAGTCGGCATGCACCGACATCGGGTTGGCGATGATCGAGTCGGCGATCCAGTGCCCGCCCTGCTGCGCGTGGTAGTCGGCGCCGCTGCGCGTCTCGGCCACGTACGCACGCACCGCCTTGACTCTGGTTTTCATCGGTGCCCTTCTGTTGGGGAAGCGGCCGGCTCGAGCGCCATCCGGGCGCTCAGGATAAGGAGCCGGCGAGGCGCTGCAAGCGGAGGTTTTCATGGAGCGGGTGGCATTCGTGCTGAAGGTCCGGCCCGATCGACTCGCGGACTACAAGGCACGCCATCGCACGGTGTGGCCCGAGATGCTCTCGGCGCTACGCGCGTGTGGCTGGCGCAACTACTCGCTGTTCCTGCGCAGCGACGGCACGCTGTTCGGCTACCTGGAGACGTCGAGCTTCCTGCAGGCGCTCGAGGCGATGGCCGCACGCGACGTCAACGCGCGCTGGCAACGCGAGATGGCGCCGTTCTTCGAGAACACCGCCGGCCGCCCGGCCGACCAGGCACTCGAGCGGCTCGAGGAGGTGTTCCACCTCGACTAGCAACCGGCTGCCATTCAGCGCGGCCTTCGCGGCGGCTCGCCGGTCGATCCGGTCGCCTTCTCGTCCTTCAAGTAGCCGGCCTCGCGCAGGAAGCCCTTCAGCGCCTCGGTCAGGCGGCGCTCGCGGAACGCGGTCCGCGGTGCCGAGTGCCACGCGATCAACGCCTCGTAGGCCTGGCGCGCGAGCGGCTCGCCCGCCGCGGGCAGCGGCCTGGTGCTGTCAGGGTCGAGCCCCAGGTCGAAGAAGCTCGCGGTGCCGATGGCAGTCGCGGCGGGCAGCGCGAGCGACGGGCGCGGCAGGACGATCTTCGCTGCGCCCAGGTAGCCGAGCAGCACCTCCTTCTTCTGCGCGGCCACCAGGCGCAGCCCGAGCGTGCCGCCATGCACGAGCGGGCGCAGGCTGCTGCCCTCGAACGTGGGCGGCGCCGCGAGACCAGCGAGATCGAGCAAGGTCGGACCGAGGTCGACGAGCGAGACGCGCTCGCCGATGCGCTGCCCCGCAGGAACCCCCGGGCCGCGCAGGATGAGCGGCACCTCGTACTCGGCATCCGGGCCGATCGCTTCGGGATGGAATACCGGCACGAGCGGCCAACCGTGGTCGGATGCGATCGCGAGCAGCGTGGAATCGAGCAGCCCTTCGCCGCGCAGCGCATCGACCACGCGCTCGACCAGCGCATCCGCCTCGTGGATCGAGCCATCGTACAGCGCTTCGATCACCACCTCCGCATGGCGCACCAGCGCCGGATCGTGATCCTCGCGATGCAGCGAGATCTGCTCGGCGGTCTCGGCGAGGCCCTTCGCTCCCGGCACGCCAACGCCGGTCATGAACTGCTCGATCGCGCGGAATGATGGTGCGGCGTCCGCCTGGTCGCGGAACAGGTCGTGTTGCGGCGACGGGCGATTGGGTCCGTGCGGCTGGTTGAGATGCATCCAGGCGAAAAAGTGCTGCTCGCGCACACTCTTGATCCAGGCGATCAGACGATCGGTCATCGCATCGTCGATCTCTTCCGCCGTGAGCCTGGGCCGCGTGTACGGATACGGCCGCACGTTCACGCCCTTCCAGAACGAGTTGAAGTAGATATCGCGGATGAACACCGCGGTGCGATGGCCTTGCGCACCGAACACCTCTGGCAGCGTGGGCGATTCCGTGTCGAGGTTGGACAGGAACTCCTGCCACGAGTCGCGGCGATGCGACGACGACAGGAACGACGGCAGCGAGGTGTACGTGGACGGCGTCGGCGCCATGGCATGCAGGAAGAATGCGCCCTCGCTCATCAACCGATCGAGGTTCGGCGTGGTTGGACGCCGGTAGCCGCCGCCCGAGGCGTGATTGCGCGACAGCGCATCGAGCGTCAGCACGATCACGCCGGCCGGCCGGCCGTCGGCCGGCCGCGGTGCCACCACGACCGGGTCGCCGAGGCACAGGAACGGCGGCTCGAATGCGGCGCTCGGCTCGAGCGGCGGGCTCTCGAGCGTGATCTCCGCCACCTGCGCGCCGAGCGTCGACAGATCGAGCGGCAGCGAAACGAACCCGGCGCTCAGACCGGGGTCGTCGCGCGCGAGGGCGATGGCGCGCGGTCACCTCGAGACCGGACTGGCCGCGCGCGCGCGCACCAGCAGCTCCTGCGCGTCGCCGAATGGACCCGACAGGCTCGCGGGCACCACCCAGGTGGCGTTGAGCTCGAGTCGAGAGCGGGGCTCGAGCTGCACGCGCGCCATGAGCCTGGTCCCTGGCAGGAACACCACGCAGGCGCGATCCTCGTTGCCGTTGCGGATCATCTTGATGATCGGTGCGGTGACCTCGGTCTGCGTGAGGTAGCGATAGCGGCCGAGCTCCTCGATGAGCGTGATTGGCTCGACGGCGCGCGCCGCGAGATCGTCTGAAGCGCAGCTCGCCGAACAGGACGTCGCACACCAGCTCGACGGTGATCGCGCGCGTCGCCTGCGGCAGACGCATCGGCACACGGAACGGCTGCCAGTCGGCGAAGCTCTTGATGCCGATCGAGCCCTCGCCCGGAAGCAGCGTCGTGCCCGACTCGCCCGCATCGACCGCCGCGTCCAGATGCGCGGCGGCGGCGCTGCCCGCGGCGATGCCCGCCGGATAGGCGCGCAGCCACACCTGCGGCAGGCGGCGGACCTCGCGCATGGTGCGCGCGAGCTCATCGCCCTTCATGTCGTGTGGATGCGCACGCGTCCTCGATCTGCACGTAACCGCCGCGCTCCGACGCCAGTCCGACCTGGATCCGCGCGCGGCCGCGCGGCGTGGCCTTCACCTCGAGGCAGCCGCGCGCCGAGATCTCGTCGCGTGCCACGTGGCGCAGCAGGACGCCGCCCGCCTCGCCCGGGACCACCGAGCTCGCGGCGCTGAAGTCGACCACGTTCGCCGGCGTCTTGTACTCGGCGCGCTTGCCGCACAGCGGCGAGCGCAGCTCTGGCAGCAGGTCGAGGTGATCGACGAAGTGGAACGGAATGCGCCCAGCTGGATTCGGCTCGATTCCCTGGCGGCGGACGAGCAGGAAGCCGCCCGCCGACAGCACCGCCGCGATGACGGCCGCGACCCACAACATCGCATCACGCAGTGCGCTCAACCGCTCAGCCTCCCCGCTTCCATGGCTCCGGCTTCCGCAACGGCCTCAGCAACCGATCGAGCCGCTCATGGCCGCGCGCCAGATCGAACAGGCGCTGGGCTGGCGCCGGATCGGCGGCACGGCTCTCTTCCAGCAGACGCGCCGCGACGTCGACCTGTCCGCGCAGCGCCGCCGCGAGCGCCAGACCGAGCAGGGCGGTCGGGTTGGCACCGTCATAGCGCAGGCCGAAGCGCAGTGCGTCCTCGGTCGACGCTGCGAGCTCGACGTCGCCCACCCGCCCCAGCAGCTGGATCAGGTTGGTGATCGCATCGGTGGCAAAATCGGTGGTCAACCTCGGCAGCGACAGTCCCATGCGCCGCCAGTATTCCTCGACCGACGGCTCTGCCTCGAACTGCCAGGCCAACCGCGGTCGCGGCCAGCCGTCCGTAGCCAGGCTCGCCACGATCGCATCGGCGATCAGCTTCTGCGCCCTGAGCTCCGGATGGCAGTTGTCCACGAACAGATCGCTGCCGGGAATGCCATCGCGGGCTGCGGCCGCAAAGGTGGCAGCGCAGTCCGCAAGCTGTGCCGGCGCGAGCGTGGCCGCGAGGATCGCGACGATCTGCGAGGTGGCCCGGTTCGGCAGATCGTCGAGCTCGCGGGCTGCCTGGTAGAGCTCGAGCGCCGCGCGCGCATCGCCTTGACGATCGAGCGCGCGAGCGAGGTCGTAATGCAGCAGCGCCGGACTCGCGTCGGCCGCCACCGCGTGCGCGAGCAGCGCCGCGGCGCCGCGAGCATCGCCCTGCTCGAGCAGCTCGCAGCCACGGCGGCGCAGCTCGTGGAGCTCTGCGCGCTGGGCGGGCAGGAGCCGCTCCGACCAGTGGCTCTTGTTGGGCGCGTAGTCGCGCAGGTTCGAGGCCGGAACGCAGGCAAGCAAGCGCACGCCGTGCGAGCGGCACGCATCGCGGATGCGCTCCAGGCCGGCGCGATACAGATGGTAGCCGGTCGCGTGCTCGGCGGCGGAGAGGTAGGGCTGATCGTCGATGGTACGCGGACCGGATTTGGCGGGAGCCTCGCGATCGGTCGGTGAAGGCGTCATCAGATCCATCAGCCAGCGGGCCAGCCGCAGCTTCGCGAGCATCTGCCGCGCGCGATCTTGCCATGGATGCCGGACGGGCCCCAGGTTCTGTGGCAGGAACTGGTTGTGCCCGGCGTACAGGATGACGAGGTCCGGCTGGTAGTCCACGATCTCGTCGCACAGGTCGGCGATCTCCGGCGCGCTCTTCGCATCGTAACCCATCTTCACGACCTCGCAGGCGGTGTCGGGCAGGAGGGTTGCCAGGCGCACGCGCAACCACTTCGCGAACGAGCTGTGACGCGCATAGGGGAACCCGTTCGCGGTCGACTCGCCGACGCAGAAGATGCGCTGCGTGCCTCGCGGCTTGGACGCTGCGAAGCTCATCGGCTCGAACGGCAGCGCGCCCCATGGCGAATGCGGATTGGCCTCGAGCAGCTCGCCGTCAGGCGTGCGACGGGGGACGAAGAAGCGCGGGCGGTCCGCGACGTGCAGCAGCGCCATCGCTCCCTCGAGCAGCGCGAGCAAGACGGCGGGAACGAGAATCGCAAGCAGGAGGCGCTTCACCAATTTCAATCGTCGTGCGGGTCGATACGAGACGGGACGAGATGATGACAGCGTAATGTCTGTGACGCGGAGCCTCCAGCCTCGATCGCTGAGTTGCTATAATCTCGCCCTCCATGACCTCGGTGCTCCTCGTCCTGCTCTTCGCGCCCGCTCCCGCTCCCACCGGAGCGGCCGCTGGCGCGACGCCTCGGCCGCGGGTCGCGGCGTTGCGCAAGAACGGTCCCGACCCGCTGTTCCACGTGCTCGATCACTGGAGCCGATCGATCCCGGAGCGCCTGCGCATCACTGCCAGCGCGGCGAACCTGCTCGACTGGCTGACCGCGGATCTCGACCTGCTCGTGGTCGATGGGGCTGCCGCCGCCGACCTGAGCGAGGCTGCCCGCAACGCCGTGCTCGCCTGGGTACGAGCCGGCGGCAAGCTCGCGGTGTTCGGCCTCGAGCCCACGGCCGCACCGTGGCCGAGCGCCGCGATCGCCTACCAGCTCGGCACGGCCGTCGGCGATGTGCAGTTCACCAGCGAGGATCATCCGCTGACGCAGCGGTTCGCTGGCACGCTCGTGCCCGCGCGTGGCTCGATGTGCCTGCCGCTGCTCGCGGCGGGCTGGCATGTGCTCGCCAGGTGCGAGCCGGGCGATGCCATCGCGCTGCACGGCGAGGGCCGCGGCGAGATCGCGGTGCTGCAGCTGCCGGTCGAGATCTACGAGGCGCGCACGAGATGATGCGCAGTTCGCCGCCGGCCTGCTGCACTGGGCTGGCGCGCCTCGCCCGCCGCTCGGCCTGCCGAGCGCATTGATCGAAGCCGAGGAACTGAGCGGCAACTGGTTGCGCGCCGGACAGTATCACGACCTCGGCGCCGGCGGCGCGCGCCTCAACGATGCGGCAACCAAGGGAGCGCTCAGCGTCCGGCTGCCCGCTGCCACGGACGAGCGCGTGCTGTGGGTGCGGGCGTTCGAGGGCCATGGCGTGGTGCGCGGCGTGCTCGCGGCGATCGATGGCCGGCCGTTTCCGATCACGCACCGCGGCACGCGCGGCGAGCGCTTCAACTGGTGGCTGTCGGGCGTGGTGCCGCCGACTCCCGCGGCCAACCATGAGGACCTGCTGCTCAGCCTCGAGGACAATGCCTCGCTCGAGCTGGTGGACGCCTTGCTGATCGCACCGCGCGGGTTCGATCCGACCGAGCTCGGCGACGCGCTGCGCGCGCTGCCAACCTGGAACAGCGAGGAGGACCGCGCGCTGGCCGAGGTGCGGGCGCGTCTGGTCGGGCCCGCGACCGCGGCCGACCGCAGCACGTGGCCAGCGCGCGCCGGGGAGCTCCGCGCCGCGCCGCGGGTCGAGCCGCTGGGCGAGGTGGATCGCGGCGATCACGTGCTCGAGCGCATCGCCATCGATACGCAGCCCGGCGTGCGCGTGCCGGCGAACGTGTACCGGCCGAAGACGCCAGCGCCCTGGCCCGCGGTGCTGATCGCGGTCGGCCACTGGGCGAAGAGCAAGGCCGATCCGGCGCTGCAAGCTCTGGCCGTCGATCTGGCGCGCGCCGGCATCCTGGCGCTGATCCCGGAGCCGTTCGGACAGGGCGAACGCGATCTGCCTGGCAGCAACCACCTTTTCCAGGGCTCGCTGTGGATGGTCGGCCTCACCAACCGCGGGCTGATGCTCGTCGATCTGGTGCGGGCGCTCGATTACCTCGAGCATCGCGCCGACGTTCGCGCGGATCGCCTGGGCTGCACCGGCTCCTCGGCCGGCGGCATGGACTCGTGGCTCCTCGGCGCGCTCGACCAGCGCGTGGTGGCGTCGGCGCCGGTGGCGTTCGTGACCACCTACGACGAGTTCTTCGCCACCCGGTCGCGGCACTGTCCGTGCGCCTACCTGCCGGCGCTGGCCGCCGAGATGGATCAGGGCGACGTGCTCGCGCTGTGCGCGCCGCGCGCATGCCTGGTGGTCGCCGGCACGCGCGATCCGCTGTTCCCGATCTCGGGCACGAGGACTGCGGTGATGGCTGCGCGGGCGGTGTACCAGAGCGCGGGCGCTGCGCAACGCCTCAGCCTGTTCGAGAGCGACGACGTGCACGCCCTCAACCAGTCGATGCGCGAGCGCATCACCGGTTTCTTCCGCGCCCAGCTCGGCGAGGACGCGTCGCTCACCTCGGTGCCGGAGCGAGCCCCGCCGGTGCTCGAGGCGAAGGACCCGGCGCTGCGCTGCTTCGAGACGGCGCCCCAGTCGGGCAAGGCGCTGGTCGATCTGGCGAACGAGCGCGCAGCCGAGCTCGCGCGCGCTGCCGGCGCCGGCGAGCGCCGCGGGCGATGCGGAACGCTGGCCGCCGCCTGGCGCGAGCGCATCCGCGGCACGCTCAGGGCGCCGGTCGATGCGAGCGGTGTGCTGCGCTGGGAGCGCGAGGTGAGCATCGGCGGCGATGCCGTGCGGGTCGGCGTCATCGACCGCCGGGCCGGCCCGGCGCTGCCGCTCGTGGCCGCGGGCGTCGATGCCGGCGATGGCCCGCTGGTCGTGCTCGTTTCCGGGGCCGGCAAGGACCTCTCTGGATGGGGCCGGCGCGGGCGGCGTGTCGCGCGCTCAAGCTCGGCGTGGTTGCGTGCGATCTGCGCGGCGCGGGCGAGCTGCGCGTGCCGGATTTCCTCGCCGCGCGCAACGCGGTCCTCAGCGGCAGCACGTACCTCGGCGAGCGCCTGCTCGACCTCGAGTGCGTGGTGCGCTCGGTCGCGCCGCTCGCCCGCCGCGGCATCGTGCTGTGCGGTCTCGATCTGGAAGGCGGCGTCCTCGCCGAGCTGTGCGCGGCGCTGCATCCCGAGGTGCGCGGCGTGACCGTGGCGGAGGAGCTCGCCTCGTTCACCAGCTTGATCGGCCGCATGAACGTGCCGGAGCCGCTGTTCGTCCCGGGCGTGCTCGACTCGTTCGACTTGCCCCAGGTGCGCGCCTTGATCCATGCGGCGCGCCTCCAGCAGCACGGTACCTGGGCGGAGGCTGCCCGGTGGATTGCGAGCACGCTCCGGTGAGAGCCAGCCGCTCATGACCCCTGCCCTGCGCCGGATCGCCTTCTGTGCCGTGATGGCCTTTGCCCTGGTGCTGCGCCTGGGCGATTTCAATCGGCCCTACACGCAGGCTGGCTGGCAGCACATGAACGCGACGTTCGCGATCATGGCGCGCAACTATCTCGAGCGAGGCTACCTCGCCACCAAGCTGGCACCGGTCACCGACATCGGACCGGTGAGCGGTCGCGACTACCAGGCGTTCCTGCATCATCCACCGCTGTTCCCGCTCTTGATCTCGCTGTGCTTCCAGGTGTTCGGCGTGTGCGAGTGGAGCGCGCGGCTGCTGCCGATCGTCGCCTCGCTGGCGCAGCTCGTGCTCACCATGCTGATCGCGCGCCGGCTGTTCGGCGGCACCGAGGCGTGGCTGGCACTGGCCGTCACCGCCGCGGTGCCGGCGTGCTCGTTCTATGGCTCGCACGTGTGCGAGCTCGGGTCGGTGGTGATGGCGTTCGCCACGCTCGCCTTCTGGCTCGCGCTGCGCTACCTCGAGGCGCCTTCCGCGCGGCGCTTGGTTGCGGTCTGCGCCGCCGCGCTGCTGGCGAGCATGACCGACTGGCCGGGCGTGTACATGAGCGGCTGTCTGTTCCTGCTGCTGCTCGTCAAGCGCCGCCCGCGCGCCGCGCTCGCGATCGCTGGCACGATGGTGTTCCTCGCGGTCGAGCACCTGCTGCATCACGTGATCGCCACCGGCAGCTTGCGCGGCGGCCGGGGCGGCAGCCTTGCCCAGGTGTTCGCCCAACGTTCGTATGGCGGGTTCGATCGCGTCGGCGGCGTCGACACGGCGGCCGCGGCGATCGTCCGGCATCTGTGCTCGCACTATGCCACGCCGGTGCTTGCCGCCGCAGCCGTCGGCCTGGTCCTGCTGCGCCGCGCACGCGATCCGGCGAGCGGGATCGCCTTGATCGTGGCCGGCGTCGCCCACACCGCGATCTTCCCCGAGGGCGCCGCGCGCCACGATTTCTGGAACATCACCTGGGCGCCGGTGGTGGCAGTGCTTTGCGCCAACGGCGTGGTCGGCGCGACCCGCTGGGTGCCGCCGCGCGCGCGCACGGCGATCGCTTGCGGCTGTGCGCTCGGGGTCATGGCCTTCGGGGCGGTGCGAACGCCCGCGCGGTTCCGCTCGATCGAGGACAGCTACTGCTACGAGCTCGGTAGCCTGCTCCACGACCACACCGAGCCGGGCGCCATGATCCTGAGCTGCGAGAACTCGTTCGATCCGCTGCGCTACTATGCCGCCCGCGCGATCGCCGGACCACAGCGCGATGAGGCGCTCGCGCGCTTCGGCGGCGAGATCCCGCCCGAGTTCGAGCAGTCCGGCTATCGCTACTTCGTGATCCCGGAGATCTCGTACACGCAGCACCGCGGCGAGAGCGCTCCGCACCATCACGATCAGCTGCTCAAGCTCCTGTCGACCCGCTATCAGCAGCGCATTCTCGCGTCGCCCGCCTGCGGTGCCGTGCACCTCTTTGACCTGCGCGAGAAGCGATGAAGCCGAGAACCCTGGCGCGATGCTCGCTCGTCCTGTCGCCGGCCCTGCTGCTCGGCGGGCTCGAGCTCCTGTTCCGCGCGCTCGACCTGTTCCCGCCGCCGCATTTCTTCAAGGCCGTGCGTGGGGCCGCCGGCGAATCGCTGCGCACCACCGGCCATCCGATCCCGGTTGCCTACGGACGCGATCCGTGCTTGTTCGCGCCGCGCAAGGCGCCGGGAACCAAGCGCGTGTTCATGATCGGCGAATCGAGCGTGCACGGGTTTCCGTACTTCCCCTGGTCGACGATACCCGCCTACCTGCAGGCGCGCCTGCGGCGCATCCTGCCCGATCAGCGGATCGAGGTGATCAACGCGGGAGTTCCAGGGTTCACCTCGGCGAACATCGCCCAGGGATTCGACGAGGCGCTGGACTACGAGCCCGATCTGATCATCGTGTACTGTGGCCACAACGAGCTCATGCTTTCACATCACGAGGAGATCGCCGACGACGCGACCGTGACCCGCCGGGCGCTGAGCTGGCTGCGCGACCGGCGCGTGATGCGGGCGCTGCGCGCGCTCCTGCACATCGTGCCCAAGGAAAGCTTCGGCCTACCGTTTCCCGCCGACGACCTGCTCGCGATCCACGACCAGCCGCGCGTGCCGCGGCCGCTGCTGGCGGCCGGGTACGAGCGCTACGAGCGCTACCTGCGAGGAATGCTCGGTCATGCCGCGGACCGGCACGTGCCGGTCCTGTGCTGCAAGCTCGTCAGCAATCTGCTGCAGCAGCCGCCGCACTGGGCGTACTTCGAACGCGTCCAGGGCGATGCGGCGCGGGCGCAGTTCCGCGCGGATCTCGAGCATGCGCTCGAGCTGTTCGAGGCGCACCGGGCAAGCGAGGCCGAACCGCTGCTCGCGGATCTGGAACAGCGTGATCCAGCGGTCGCGTCCGTGGCCTTTGCGCATGGACGCGTGCTGCTCGCGCTCGGCCGCAGCGACGAGGCGCTGGCCGCGTTCGTGCGAGCCAAGGACGAGGATGGCATGCCGATGCGCGCAACCACCCGCCTGCTCGACATCATCGCCCGCGTTGCCGCCGACGCACACGTGCCGTTGCTCGATCCGTGGCCGTCATTCATCGCCGCGTCGAAGCAAGGCGTGCCCGGATTCGATCTGCTGTCCGACTACTGCCATCCGAACATCGATGGCCAGTATCTGCTCGCCACGCTCATCCTGCGCGAGCTGCAGCAGGCGCAGCTGCTCGCTCGAGCCGACGAGTTCCAGTTCGCGCGCGAGGCGCCGCGTGAGAATACGAGCAAGAGCTCGGCCTGACCTCACCCGGGTTGCCGACACCCAGGTGCTGCAGGGCCACACCTTGATGAAGGAAGCGATGCTGAAGAATGGCTACGCGCCGTTCCTGGTCGAGGCCGCGCGCTGCTACGACCGGGCGCTGCGCTACCGTCCCGATTGCGCCGGTGCGTTCGTGGGTCGCGGTCTGGTCGCGGTCTTTCGGGGCGAGAAGGACCGGGCGCTGGAGGCGTTCGCAGGGGCCGTGTCGCTGGATCGCAACGCCGTGAAGGCGCTGGCCGGCTGGGCGCGCGAGGTTCCGGAGCTGCGCCGGCGCTTCGCCACCCTCGGCCTCACGCTGACCGAGGCTGGCGTGCGCCAGCCGCGGCGCTGTCCGTCCGCTGCACACCACCTGGCGCACCGGGGCGCCGCTCAAGTCCGCGGTGGTTCCAAACGAAACCAAACGAAGGGTGACCCAGCAGGAGCTCCACTCCGTGGCGTGAGCGGACGGCGGTCGAGTGGTTCGGACGCGGCAGGCATCGAGGTGGCGATGATCAGGGAGCAGGCAGAACGAGCTGACGTGGACCGCGCATCCTCTCCGGCAGCCGTGGCCCTGGACGCGGGCGCCGTGCGCTTGCCGCTGACTCCGAGCGCGAACGACGCGAGCCGGCGGCTCGAGCTGCTCGACGCATGTGCTGCGGTCGGGTTCGCCTTCGATCGGGTTCCACGGAAGCCGCAGCGCTGCTCGCAGCGCTCACCGCCAACCGCAGCGAAGCGCGCCGCACGCTTGCGGACCCACGCTTGCTGGCCGCGGCGTTCAGCGGTGTCGAGCGCGCGACGGCAGCCGGGCAAGAGATCGTCGCCGTGCTGCCGTCCAGCGTCACGCTCAAGAGCCGCGTGCACTCTGGCGCCCTGCAGCGCACCCTGAGCACCCTGCTGTTCGCGGCCATGCTGAGCCCCACCATCGCGGCCGCGTGGCGCCTGTCGGGCTGCTTCGACTGGACGCGGCGCCTGCACGCCGTGGCGAATCTCGCCGCGGTGGCGATCGCGCTGCCGGTGGTCGGCGTCCTCGGCTTGCTGGTGGCCGCCGGTTGCCAGACGCTCGCCCATGCCATCGCGCTGCGCGCATTCGTGCAGCGGGTTGCGGTGCAGGTCGAGGAGAAGCGGCGGTGGCTGCGGTACCGATGGCTGCAGAGCAGTCAGCGGTTCGAGCTCGATCCGAGCCGGCACGAGATCGTCGTCGAATCGCTGGCGTCTGGCCACCGCGCGGTATTGCCAGTGACCGCGTCACAGTGGCAACAGCTGGCCTCGGCAAGTCGGCTCGATGCCTGGTGCTCGCCGGGTGCCGAGCAGCCGTTCGTCCTGCACCAGACGCATCTGCAGAATCCGTGGAGCCCAGACCTCACCTCGCCTGCGGCCGTGATCTCATTCGCCTGGTTCGGGATCGTCCAGGTGCTGTTCGGCACCATGCTGGTGTTCACCTGGTCGGCGATCCGCTCGTTTGCTCACCTGTGAGCCCGGCTGACAGGCACTCCCCTTTTCGCGGCGCGCCAGGCAAGATGGTCGGCGATGACCCTGTTGCCAAGCTTGCTGCCACCGCCGCTCGCGCTCGATGGCGAGCTGTTCCAGCCGTCGGCGTGGGTGCGTCGCGGCCTGCTCGCCGTGGTCTTGATCACCGCCAGCCTGAGCGTCCTCACGCTGGCAGCACCCAGCACGGCGATCAGCCTGCGCATCGCTCTGGCCGCATCGCTTTGCTGTCTCGGTGGCATCGCGTTGCGCGCGTGGTGGCGATGCCGGGACCAGTACCTGGTGACCGAGCGCACCATCACCCATCTGCGGTCCGGCTGTGCCGCGCGGACGATCTCGTTCGCCGAGGTGCTTGACCTGCGCGAACTGCCGACCTGGTGGGGCGGCCGGCGCCTGTGCCTCAAGCACGCCGACGGTGCGCTCGAGATCGATGCCTCGTTCCTCGCCCCACATGGCGGGCGGCTGTTTGCCACGTTGCGCCATCGGCTGCGGCCGCAGTTCTTTCGCTGGATCGACGACATCCTCTCCCGCGGCGAGCGATTCGCCGTGCGGCCCGGGGCCATGGTCGTGATGCTCGGGCAGGCCGCCGCTGCCATCTGGCTCGGCTGGCTCTTGACCGGCTCGCCCGCGCGCTGGGTTGCCGTGCCGGTGGCGCTGTGGCTCGCCGTCCTGCAGGTCGATGCGGCCACCACCGTCGTGCGCCTGGGTCCCGGCGGACTCTCGCTGCGCAGCCTCATGCGGCGGCGAAGCGTGCAGAGCGGACAGGTACACCACGTGCTGTTCCAGTCGCGCACGCGCCTGCTCGGCCGCGCCGAGCGGATCATCGTGCTGCAGTGCGAGCGATTCGACCTTCGCATGATCGACGCGCTCACCGGGTTCGAGGCGCTGGCCGGGGCGCTCGAGGGATTCTCGCGGCACCGCGAGCTGCGCGGCCTGGCCCAGCTGTAGCGCGCAGCGCGCGCCTATGCGTCGGCGCCGCAGCGCTCGACATGGGCGAGCAGCATCTCGAACTGACGGTGCAGGTCGTGCTCGTGCACGCCGAGCGGACTCTTGAAGAACGAGGCGAGGTAGGGCATCGGTCCGCTCTCGCCGCGCCGCAGGGCGAGATCGGCGAGGCGCACCAGATCGAGCACCAGCGGCGCCGCGAGGATCGCGTCGCAGCCTTGCCAGATGAACTGCATCGCCATCTTGTGGCCGAGGAAACCGCGGAAGTGGATGAAGTCCCACGCTGTCTTGTGATCCTCGAGGGACTCGACGTAGTCGATGCCGACGTGCGTGTGCAGCGGATAGCCGAGGATCTCGCCGAGCAACCGATCCTTGCTCTGCACCTTGGCTTCCTTGTTCTCCGATTGCGCGAGGATGCGGCCGTCGCGATCGCCGAGGATGTTGTACCCTTGCCACGACAGCACCTGCAGATTGCGGTGCCTGAACATCGGTGCCAGCGCCGACTTCACCAGCGTCTCGCCGGTCTTGCCATCGCTGCCCATGAACGGCAGCTGCCGCTTGCCAGCCAGCTCTTGAATGGCCGGGCAAAGCGCCGCGTTCGACGGTGTGAAGTTGATGTATGCCGCGCCTTCTTGCAGCGCGGCGTAGGCGTAGAGCAGGCTTGCGCGAACCTCGGTCTTCGCATCCTGATCGAGCGCGGCCTCGAGCGCGGTGAGGCTCTGGAGCGGGTGGCCGAGGTCCATCAGCGGTTCGGTGGACGCGAGGTTCACGACGATGAGTCGTTCGAAACCGTGGGTGTCGCGGAAAACGCGCAGGTCCGCGCGCAGCTGATCGACGATGGCACGCAGCGAGCGGGTGTCCGCGCGCACCTGGGGTGCCAGCTGCTCGATGGCAGCGCCACAGTTCACGCTCACGCCTGGACGAATCTGGGTATCGATGGAGGCGAGGTCCTCGCCGAGCGCGGCGAGCAGATCGTGGCCGAGCGAGCCGCTCTCGCGCTGCACCTCCCAGGCACTCTGCACGAGCGTCACCGGTCGCACGTCGTGCCCGCCAAAGGCCACGTCGGCAAGCGGCACGAGCGCGAGCGACTCGAACTCGCTGCGCGCGGTGACTAGCCCGGTCGGCGAGGCACGGCCGCGAGCGATGGCCCTTGCCCCCACGAGCACGGTCGTGCCGAGACCGCCAAGGGCGCCAACCAGCCACACTCCGGTTCGCTTGGCCGAGCTCGCTGCCATCGCCGGTCCTCTCGCTGAGCGTGCGAACCACGTGGCTCCGTCCGGATGACCCCGTTCAAATGCAGTTCGCAAAACATTGAAATCTATTGTCTTAGGAGCACCATATCAAGGTCGTGCCGGGGCGATCGCCGGCGTCTGGCCGGCGCCCATCACGGCGCGCTTGCGGCGCCGGTAGATTTGGCGCTTGCTCTGCCATGCGGCTGCCAGCAAAAAGTCGGGCTCCCATCCGCGTCGCGACGCACGCAGCCAACACGTAACCAGGGACATCCTGCCAAACATGAGCGAGCCAACGAGCGGCCGATCCGTCATGCCGAGATCCGGACTCTGCTACGACGAGTTCCAGGTCGGCCAGCGGTTCATCACCGCGTCGCGAACCATCACCGAGACGGACGTCGTGCTGTTCGCCGGACTCTCGGGAGACTACAACCCGCTGCACACCGACGACGTTTTCGCCGCCTCCACGCCCTACCGCAAGCGGATCGCGCACGGCGCGCTCGGTGTGGCAATCGCAACCGGACTGGCGAACCGTCTCGGTGTGTTCGAAGGCACCACGATCGCCATCCTCGGGCTCGAGGTGCACTACCGGCGGCCAATCTACATCAACGACACGGTCACCCTGCATCTGGAGGTCAAGGAGAAGAAGCCACCCCAGCGTGGTGAGCGTGGCCTCGTGGTGTTCAATACGCTGCTCATCAACCAGAGCCATCGCGTCACTGCCGATGGCACCTGGACGCTAATGATGAAGACCAAGGCGACGATGGCGGACGCGACCTCGCCGGGGCAAGGTCCAGAGTGAGCGCGATCGACTTTCTCATTTGATGCGCGCTTGACCTTTTGGTAAAAGACCCATGGAGCACTACAGACTTCGTTGGCAAGTTCACTCGTCGGATTCCCGAGTCGGAGGATCCCCTTCATGGCGGAGATGGTTCTCCAAGAGCGCATTCTGCAAGATCTTAGGAAAGCAGCCAAGGCTGACCGTGTGGCTCTCGAGTTCCGCGACGGCCGGGTCTTGCACGGTGCCATCTTGTTCAACGACATCAAGAAGTGCGGCAAGCTGATCAATGTCGACGAGGAGATCTCGGTCGACTTCGATGCTGCCCAGATCAAGGCCGTGAAGATCTGATCGGGGCCCACAGCCAAACCGAACCCGAACCTTGCCAGTGCCAAGGCGACCTCGTGTCGCCTTGTTTCGTCGAATCGTCGTGCGGGCGCCATGCGTCACTGCGGTTACGTCGACGTAACGACCTTTGGGCGCCCGCCGCCAGCCCTGCGCGACCCTCGCTGCGGCCTCGTTCGCCGCCGATTACCCAGTTGCGGGCCGCCGCTGCGATCGAGACAATTCCTGCTTGGCCAGGCAGTTTCCAAAGCAATAGCGGAATGAGCTTTGCGTTTGCGCGGGCTCGCGGCGTTCTGTGTCTGTTGATGCCCCTGTTGACCCAACGGCGAAGGAGTGCGATCCATGCGAAGAGTGCTGATCTGCGCGAGCGTGCTCGCGGGCAGCCTCGGCCTGACCCTGACGGCCTATGGCCACGGCGGTCAGTATCGAGGTCCTGGCGATGTCGTCCCCCCGAACCTCGGCGGCGCCGGCGACACCAATCCCCCCGGTAATCCTGGCGGCCCGGGCACCCCCGGCCCTGGTGCGCCGCCTTCCACTGGCCGCCCGAACGTCGGCACCGGCACGGGTCCGGCCGTCCCGGGCGCGGTCGCCGGTGGCGGCCAGCGCGCACGCACCGGCAACGTCGGCCAGCGCCGCAGCGGCGGCGAGGGCTTCGAGCAGTGGGAGTTCTGGTGGGAGTACAACAAGGAGCCCTACCTGAACCTGCGCCAGCGCCTCGCGGACTCGATCAAGTCCGGCTCCGGCGCGATCGGCGTGGGCCGCGGCAACCGCGAAGGGGCCGTGTCCACCAACCGGGCCACGGTGGAAGACGTGAAGAACGAGATTCTCCCGGCGCTCATCCCCGCCCTGTCGGAGAGCGATGCCGACATCGTCGATTCGGCGGTGCTCGCGATCGGGCGCACCTTGCCACGCGACAACGCGGACCTCGGCTTCCAGGCCATCGTCGACACGCTCAAGTCGAGCTACACCTCGGCGCAAGAGTCGGCCACGCTGTCGCTCGGCGTGCTCGGCCACGAGAAAGCAGTCGAGGTGCTGATTGAGCTCATGAACGACACTCCCAAGGCGCGCAGCCAGTACCTGCAGTCGGCCAAGCCGACCCCCAACCTGGTGCGTGCCTTTGCCGCGGTTTCGCTCGGCATGATCGGCCAGAAGGACTCGATCGCGCTGCTCAAGCAGGCCATCGACAAGGAAGCCGACAGCATGAAGGATCTGAAGTCGAGCGCGATCGTGGCGCTCGGCATGTTCAAGTCCAACCAGGAAGAGATCGTCCAGTACCTGCTCAACCTGATGGATAACCGTGACCTCGACCGCATGGTGCGCGCCTTCGCGCCCACCTCGATCGCCAAGCTCGGCGACGTCGCCAAGCCCGCGGTGCCGAAGTTCCTGCAGACCGTGAAGAGCGACAAGACCGACAACGACATGCTGCGCTCCAGCGTGATCGCCCTGGGCAAGCTCGCGACCATGGATCAGAAGGACGTGATCGACGCGCTCAAGGCAGTGGCGCTCGAGCAGCAGGAGATCCAGTCCCGGCATTTCGCGTTCATCGCGCTCGCCGAGATCGGCGCCCGCGACAAGACGTTCGAGGCGAATGCCGAGGCCCACCAGGGACTGCTGAGCTTCTTCCTCGAGGAAGTCTCGCGCCCGAAGCAGCCGACGTCGCTGCCGTGGGCCGGCCTGGCACTGTCCATCTACGCGCGGTCGCAGAGCGCGCAGCTGGCGCAATCGATTCCGAAGGTTCGCCAGGCGTTCGAGGACACCAACAACCCGTCGTACAAGGCGGCCATGGCGATCGCTCTCGGCCTGATGAGCGCGACCGACACCGCCACGCTGATCCAGAAGGAGCTCGAGCGTTCCAACGATCAGCCGTTCAAGGGCTACGCTGCCGTGGCGCTCGGCATGATGCGTCACGTGGTCGCAGCCGATTCGCTGCGCGAGGCGATCAAGCAGAAGGGCATTGACTGGAAGTACCGGCTGCAGCTCGCCCGGTCGCTCGGCCTCATGAACGACGTGGCGGCGGTGCCGACGCTGGTCGAGGAGCTGGTGGACGCGAAGACGCTGTCCGAGTCGTCCTCGATCGCGCAGGCGCTCGGTCTGATCGGCGACAAGTCGGCGATCGATCCGCTGAAGAACATCCTCTCCGACAAGACCAAGAACGGCAAGCAGCGCGGGTTCGCTGCGGTCGCGCTCGGGTTGCTGGCGGAGAAGAGCGATCTGCCGTGGAACGCCGAGATCTCGGTCGGTCTCAACTACCGTGCGAAGACCGCCGCGATCTCCGAGATCCTGGACATCCTGTAAGCCACTCCGCGGGCATCAACCGGCACGGCCATCACTCTCGCACGGGTGATGGCCGTGCCGCTTTGGGCGAAAGCAGCCGCGCCGCCCGATCCACCAGCCACGCGGCGATCGCCAAGAGCACCAGCACCAGCGCGCAGACAAGGATCACGACCCGCTGCAGGCGAGATCGCGCGCGCGCCAGCGCATCGAGCATGCCGCGCCGCTCGCGGACGCTGTCGAGATCACCCGCGATCTGCGCATCGCTGTTGCTCAACACCAGCGCCTGACGCAGGAACCGTTCCGAGGCTTCGATCTCGCCGCGCTCGAACGCAATCGTACCGAGCATCTCGAGCGGATAGGGGTGCGATGGCGCCTGCCGGTGCGCCTGCTCGAACAGGTCGCGCGACAGCTCCAGCTTGCCGAGCGACTTGGCGACGAACGCCGCGTTCACCAGCGCATCGAAGCTCGGCGTCGTCGCGTGGCACGCCTCAAGATACAGCGGCAGCGCTTCATCGAGCTCCCCGACTCGCAGCAGCGCCTGAGCTCGCGCCATCGACTCGCGACCATCGCCGGCGTCCTGCCAGAGCAATGCCAGGGCCAGCAAGGAACCGGTCATGGCGAGCTTCCGGCGACGTAAGCCCGCGCGCGATCCCGCTGAGCGCGATCGTGCAGGCGCTCGATCGGCGCATGGTCGTCGGTGAGGGTGAGCTCGCAGTCCCGATGGCGCACGGCGATCACGCGCCCCGGCGTGCGGAACTGCTCGAGCAGCGGCTCGATGATCGCCGGCACGTCTGCAGCGTCGAGCTGGCTCGGGTGGCGCGGCCGACCATCGAACGTGGTCCAGACCAGGTAATTGCGGCCGAGCGGGATGCGACCGGACAGCACCTTGCCGAACACGCGCGCAACCGTGTTGGTGATCGCCGTGAGCACCGCGTCGTTGCGCGAATAGGCGCCGACGTTGATGGCCACGACCCCGCCCGCGGTCAAGTGCTCGCGTACCTGCGCGAAGAACTCGATCGTGCTCAGGTGGAACGGGATGTACGCCTGCTGCGCGTACGCGTCGACCACGATCAGATCGTACTGCTTGCGCGTCAGCTGCAGGAAGCTGCGGGCATCGATGCCGGAGTGCACGACCAGCCGCGGGTCGCGTGGCATCTGCAGGAACTCGTAGCCGGCAGCCACCACTGCCGGATCGATCTCGACGCCATCGATCTGCAGCGCCAGCCGCTCGCCCCAGATACTGAGCAGCTGGCGCGCGATCGTGCCGCCCGCCAGGCCGAGGATCAACACGTCGAATGACCGCGTCCTGCAGCCGAACAGGGGCGCGAGCGAGAAGTAGTCGTAGTACTGTCCGCCAGTGAGCACTTCCCCCTCGATCAACAGCGACTGAAAGGAGTCGAGCCCCTCGTTCAGCTCGAGCTTCACTGCGTGCTGCTCCGGCACGCTGCGAACGCGCACGAACTGATAGCTGCTGTCCCTGGCCAGCTTGATGCTCGCATCCGGGGGCTCATCACAGAGCAGCTGCGCCAGCACGCACACGAGCAAGGTCGTGATGGCGAGCGCGGCGCGCTTCTGCCAGCCGCGCGAAGCGGCGGCCGCAAGGATGGCGCACGCGAACAGCATGGCCGCCGCGCACCAGAAGGCAGCGCGGACGCCAAACCAGGCGATCAGGCCATAGCTCGCGAGGAACGTGCCGGCAATCGACCCGAACGTCGAACCGCCGTAGAGCGATCCGCTCAAGCTGCCCAGTCGATCCGCGGACACTGCCGTGAGCTTGATGAGGAACGGCAGCACCGCCCCGAGCACGAACACGACCGGCGCGAACGCGGCGACGGCGGTCACCAGCGACCCCATGCTGAGGAACGGGAACGCCACCTCGAGCTCGAGCGATGGCGGCAGCAGCGCGTGCGCGATCCTCGGCACCACTGCGGGCGGGATCACGCACAGGATGGCGGCGCTGAACAAGAGCCCGGCCAGCACCGAGGCGCGCGGCCACGCATCGGCTGCACGACCGCCGACGAAGTTGCCGGCTGCGAGCGCGGCCAGCACCGTGGCGATGACGTTGGTCCAGACGTACAGCGACTGGCCGAAGAACGGCGCCACCAGTCGAGCGGCGCCGAGCTCGACCACCATGACCGCGGCACCGGAGAGGAACGCCACGGCGAGCGCCATCGCTGCGGGAATGCGCCCCCGCGGCGGCGACGGCTGGTGGTGCTGCCCGCCTGGCACCTGGGCCGTCACTTGACCGAGATCGTCTGGATGTCGACGTACACCGCACCGATGTTGGCGTTCGAGTTGGTCTTGTAACAGCACTCGAACATCGTGCGCAGGTCGCGCGCCACCTTGCCCTCGTAGCGCGCCGTGCCGTTGACGATGATCTTCACCGGCTTGTCGAGGTCGGCGAGCTGGTCATTCAGATACACGCGCAGCGTCCGCACCCGGCTGCTGCACTTGATGATGATCTCGTTGGTCTCGCGATTGGCCTCCGCCTCGTACGAGGGATACTCTCCCAGCGGCGTCTTGGCGTCGACCGCGTCGACGTCCGCGTCCAGCCAGAAGTTCGCACCGCGTGACGAGTCGGCCGTCCGGTGCTTGATCTTCATGGGATTCACGTTCTTCGCCGGACTCTCCTTGAGCCACGCCAGCACGCCGGCGTTGTCGGCGACGTTCTTCGCGCCCAGCAGCGGCGAGATGTCGGCTTGCTCCGCCTTCTTGGCATCCTCCGCCGAGCCCACGATCAGTACCGCGGTGTTGCCGAGGTTCTCGCCCCACAGACCATCGGGCGGCGCGCCGCGGCAGATGATGCCGGCGAAGATGCTCGGGTGGAACGTGGCGAATCGCACGGAGTCGCCGTCGCCATCGAGATAGAGCCGGCGCGGATCGTAGGACAGGTTGAACAGCACGCCCTCGTTCAACGTCCCCATCACCTGCTCCTTGCCCTGCAAGGAAGCCCACTCCGGGTCGCGGTCGCCGGCCTTGTCGGGCTTGTCGATCGGCACCACGACGATGAACTGGTCGCGAATCTCCTTCGGGTAGGCCTTGGTCGCCCAGTCCCGCACTCGGTCCGCGAGCTGTCCGGCGCCAGTCAGCTTGGGATGCAGCAGCTCCAGCACCGGGAACTTCTTGTCCGGCTTGTAGTCCTTCGGGATGGAAAGGAGGTATTCCTTGTCCTTGAAGGCCTTGTCGCTCATCGCGATCGGCTTCTGCATGAAGTCGCTCACCGCACGCCATTCCTTGGGCAGCTTGTCAGGCGCCATCGCCTCGTAGATGAGGTTCGACCAGCTCTCGGTGTCAGCAAGCGGCGACCACTTGTTCTTCTTCTGGAAGTCGTCGACCAGCTTCTTCAGCTTGAGCTGCTCGGCGAGGAAGTCGGTGGTCTTGTCCTTGCTCAGCAGATCGACGATCTTCTCGGTCGCGCTGCGGAAGGTCTTGAGGTCGCCCTCGGGCAGCTTCACCTGCGCATCCTTGTCACCACCGAGGCATGCAAGCGGCAGCCAGCCGAGCGCGACCACGACGAGAATCAGCTTTCTCATGAGCATCTCCTACCAGCCCTTCCGCAACGGGATCCCGGCACGGTGCCGCACGCGTCCACCGGCACCGCTTGCGACGACTGCATCTTATCGTCTGCCACGTGCGCTCTCCAGCGCAACCAGCGCGCGGGCTCGCGTTGGATCTCGCTCCAGCACCGTGACGAGCCGCTCCTCGGCGGCACGTACATCGCCGCGTGCGAGGTCGATCATGGCGAGGTTCTCGGTCGCATCGATGCTGCCGAGCTGTTCCGCCGCTGCGAACATCGCGCGCGCCGCGTCGCGGCGGCCCACCCCGAGCAGCAGCAACGCCAGATCATTGGTCAGCTGCCGGTCGTTGGGGAAGTCGACCATCGCTTGCCGATAGGCTGCCTCGGCCGCATCCACGTGCCCTGCTTGCCGCAAGGCGAGCGCGCGATTGCTGGCGGCGAAGTAATTGCGCGGGTCGATCTTGAGCAGCTCGTCGAACAGCTCGATCGCCTGATCGAACTTGAGCGACTTCGCCAGCGTGCCCGCCAGCTGGAGCACGCGTTCCTGGGCCTGCTCCTGAAAGGTCGATGGCTCGCGCGCCACCCTCGCGAACAGCTTGGCAGCCTCGTCGATCTTGCCCTGCACCTGGCGCAGCGACCCGATCTCGTTCTGGATCTCGAGCGAATCGGGCGCGAGCTCGAGCGCTTTCTCGAGATGCTGCTCGGCATCCGCCAGCTGGTTCGCGCGGCGCTCGGACGCGCCGAGGTAGAGCCAAGCCCATGGCGACTTCTGCTGTTCCTCGACCACCACCCGATAGCACGCCACGGCACGATCGAACCGGCCCTGGCGCCCGTGCAGCTCCCACAGGAGGAAGCATAGATCGTCGCGTTCCGGATGACGCTTGGCGAGCTCGCGTGCGGCCGCAAGCGCTTCCTGCTCGTGACCGAGCAGCTCCTGCTCGCGGGCCACCGCAAGGCCCGCGTCGAAGTGATCGCTCACGATCGCGACCGCGCTCTGCGCCGCACCCAGCGCGCGCTGGTGATCGCCCTGCTTGCCGAGCAGCGCCGACTGCAAGACGAGCAGGTCGGGCGATCCAGTCGCCACGGCGAGACCGCGCTCGACGATGGCGAGCGCGGTCGAGGCTTCGCCGCGCTGATCGAGCAGCTCGGCCTGCAGCAGGAACGCGAGCGCGTCCTTGCTGCCGAGATCGATCGCCTTGGCGAGCGCGACCTCGGCGTCGCGCCGGATCAGCTCGTTCGCGCTGCGCGACAGCGCCGAGGCTCCCTCGACCTCGGCTGCTTGCAGCAAGTACGCGCGCGCGAGCAGCAGCTGCGCACGAGGACTGTCTGGCTCCTTGTCGACGAGCAGCAGCGCCTGCTCGACGGCGCGCTGCGCATCGCCCTGTTCGAGCAACGCCTCGACCACGCCTTCCACGCCCTGCGCGTCTGCGTATGGCCGCGTCTCCTGTCCCGTGGCCGCCGGCGCGGTCACGAGCAGCACGGCTGCCAGGGTCCGCTCGAGGGCGCGGGTCACAGCTCCCCCTCGAACTGGACGCCCGGAGCCCCCGCGCGCACGCTGCCGATCGGCCATGCCGGCAGCCCGAACGAGCGCAGGTGCTGGAGGATGTGCGGCTGATCGCCGGGAGCCACCGCGAGCACCATCCCCACGCCCATGTTGAAGACGCGCAAGCACTCTTCCTGCGACAGGGCTGCGGCGCGCCGCAGCCACTGGAACAACGGCGGCACCTCCCAGGAGCCCAGCTCGATGACGACGTTCAGGCCAGCAGGGATGACGCGCGGCACGTTGTCGGGAAAGCCACCGCCGGTGATGTGCGCCATCGCGTGCAGCACATCCGCTTCCACCAGCGGCAGGAGCGGCTTCAGGTAGCAGCGGTGCGGCTCCAGCAGGGCCTGGCCGATGCTGCGCTCGAGACCCGGAATGCGAGCGTCGGCGGCGAGGCGCTCGCGCTCGAACACGATCTTCTGCGCCAGCGAGTAGCCGTTGGTGTGCAGCCCCGAGGACCCGAGGCCGATCAGGACATCGCCATTCCTGACCCGCGTCCCATCGAGCAGGTGCTGCCGCTCGACCACGCCGACGATGAAGCCGGCGATGTCGAAATCACCCGGCTGGTAGATGCCCGGCATCTCCGCGGTCTCACCGCCGATCAGCGCGGTGCCGGTGTCGATGCACGCCCTGGTCAACCCGTCGATGATCCCGTCGATGGTGGTCTTCTCGATCTTGCCGAGGGCGATGTAGTCGAGGAAGAACAACGGTCGCGCGCCTTGCACCAGGATGTCGTTGACGCAGTGGTTGACCAGGTCCTGCCCCACCGTGTTGTGGATGCCCATGCGACTGGCGAGCTTCACCTTGGTGCCGACGCCATCGGTGCTGGCGACCAGGATCGGCGCCGTGCCGGTGGGCACCGCAAAGAGGCCGCCAAAGCCGCCGATCGAGCCGATCACGCCTGGCGTGAAGGTGCGCTCGATCATGCGCTTGGCACCGGCAATTGCGTTCATCTTGGCATCGATGTCGACGCCAGCTTCCTTGTAGCTCAGAGGTTTGCGAGAGGTCACTCGGGTCTCCTCGGCCGACCATCACCAGGCAGCCGACCAGCGGCAAGCTCGGACGCGACGTGGGCGAGCACGCGGCGATCGTTCGCGAAGCCCACCGGGCTCGGCAGGTCGTGAACCGGGAAGAACGCCGCATCCTCGGCATCGTCTCCAGCACGCAATGTGCCACCCACCGGGTGAGCGAGGTACACCACCAGGATGCCTCGCTTGCGTGGGTCGTCGCTCGTATAGAGCACGTCGATCAATCCATCGATCACCACGCACAGACCGGTCTCTTCCTCGGTCTCGCGCAGCGCGGTTCGAACCGGGTCCTCATCGTACTCCTGGTAACCCGCAGGCAAGGTCCAGTGCTGCTCGAAAGGCGCTCGTCGGCGCTTGATCAGCAGGACCTGGCGCTCGTCGTCGAGCACCACGGTCGCAGCCGCCGGGGACGGCGTGCCGTAGATGGTCAGCCCGCACGCTCGGCACAGCGGCCGCTGGCGGTCATCGACTTGCTCGTGCACCAGCGGCGTGCCGCAGACAGGACAGAATCGTGCGATCTCGTGCCACATCTTCGGGGGAATGGTACGCTTCCGTGACGATCGACCAACAGCGTGCGGTCGGATTCTGGCGGCTGCCCGCATGGACCCGAATGGAAAAACCGCCGAGCACGCGCCGGCGGCGCGGCGCGGCCGCGAAAATCGCGCTCGGCGCTGCGCCCGGGTGCTCTATAATGCGGTCGTGCTAAGTTGTTGTGCGCCAACTGTTGAGCTCATGTCGAGCGCATCTCGTCGAGCGCCCTCGGTGACCCTTTCATTGGTTGGGCTCTTTGGCCAGTCGTGCGATCTGGCACGACACATTCGCAGGTGACCCTCGCCATTGGGCATCAAGCGTGTCCTCCTTCTCGGCGCCACCGGCTCGATCGGCCGGAACACGCTGCGCGTGCTGCGTGAGCTGCGCGACACGCACGTGCTCGTGGGTGCAACCGCCTGGTCCAACGCGGCCGCGCTCGGCGAGGTGGCGCACGAGTTCCAGCTGCGCCACGTCGCGATTGCCGGCGGCGCTGCAGAGCGGCTGGCGGCTGCGATCCCGGGAGTGACCGTCCACGACGGAGAGCGCGGCCTGGTCGAGATCGTCACCGCCTGCGAGCCCGACCTGGTGGTGAGCGGCGTCACGGGTGCGGCGGGCCTGCCGGCTGCGGTGGAAGCCGTTCGCCTCGGCATCGCGCTCGCCATCGCCAACAAGGAACCGCTGGTGATGGCGGGCCCGCTCATCCTCGAGCTCGCGCGGCGATCGGGCGCCAGGCTGCTGCCCGTCGACAGCGAGCACAGCGCGATCTTCCAGGCCATCGAGGGGCACGACCGCAGTCACATCCGCCGCCTGTTCCTGACCGCGTCCGGCGGGCCGTTCCGCGGCAAGTCCGCCGCGGAGCTGAGGCACGTCACCCGCGATCAGGCCCTGCGCCATCCCACCTGGCAGATGGGAGCGAAGATCACCATCGATTCGGCAACGCTGATGAACAAGGCCCTCGAGGTGGTCGAGGCTCACTGGCTGTTCCAGCAACCGCCGGAAGCGATCGAGGTGCTGGTGCATCCGCAGAGCATCGTGCACTCGATGGTGGAGTTCGGCGACGGCTCGATCCTGGCTCAGCTCGGCGTGCCCGACATGACGGTCCCGATCCGCTACGCGCTCACCTATCCCGATCGCGGTCGCACTGCGGACACGTTCTTCAACCTCGAGCGTTTTCGCAGCCTGACGTTCGAGGCGCCCGACACCGTGGCGTTCCCCGCGCTCGCGCTCGGCTACCAGGCCGCCCGGCTGGGCGGCACGGCCGGAGCGATCCTGAATGCTGCGAACGAGGTGGCGGTGGAGCGATTCCTCGCCGGCGATCTGCCGTTCCACTGCATCGCGCCGGCCGTCGCGGCGGTCCTGGAAACGGTGCCGATCAAGCAAAGCCCAGCGCTCGACGATGTTCTGGAAGCGGACCGGCTCGCTCGTAAGGAAGCATTGCGATGCTTGACAGTGCTCTCGTCCTAGCAGCGTCATCGCCTCTCGACCGCGCGAGCAACATCCTGCTCGTGGTGCTCGGCATCGGCCTGGTGATCTTCGTGCACGAGCTCGGCCACTTCCTCGCCGCGAAGTTCTTCCGTGTCCGCGTCGAGGTGTTCTCGCTCGGCTTCGGCCCGCGCCTCTGGGGATTCACCCGCAACGGCACCGACTACCGGATCGCGGCCGTGCCGCTCGGTGGCTACGTGAAGATGGCGGGCGACACGCCGGGCGAGGAGAGCACGGGTGCCCCGGACGAGCTGAACTCGAAGCCGGTCGGCCAGAGGTTCGTGATCTTCTCGGCCGGCGTGATCATGAACGTCGTGCTCGCCTCGATCCTGTTCCCGATCGCGTTCGCGGGTGGTGTCGCGTTCCCGAAGCCAGCGATCGGCTCGGTCGAGCCCGGCGGCCCGGCGTGGAAGGCGGGGCTGCAAGCCGGCGACGAGATCCTCATGGTCAACGGTCGCCGCGTGTATGGATTCCAGGACATCGGCGTCGAGGTCGCGATCGGCGAACCCACCGGCGTCCCGCTCGAGATCCGTCGCGACGGCAAGGTCATGGCGGTGACCGTGGTGCCGGTGCGGGACGAGGAAGAAGGCCGCTACCGGATCGGCATCGGCCCGGTGACCACGCTCACGGTGCGGGCCGATGGAGCCGATGCCAAGGCAGGTCCGGCCGCCAAGGCGGGGATCACCGACGATGATCGCATCGTCGCCGTGAACGGCGAGGCGCTCGCAGCCGACGAGGAGCCCTGGACCAGGCTCGGCTTCTTGACCCGGGCCACGCTCACGATCGACGGCAAGGGCGGCCGGCGTGACGTCACCGTCGTCGCCGAGATGGCGGAGGGACGCCAGGACTACCGCATCGGCATCTCGCCGGTGGCGAACATCATCGCCGGGTTGCGCGGCAAGGCCGACGATCCCAAGCTGCTCGACTGGCAACCTGGTGACCGCATCGAGCGGGTCAACGATCTGCCGGTTCACACCACAGACGAATGGCGCCAGGCGCTCAGACGAGCCAGCGCCGAGGGCCACGTCACGATCCTGGTGAACCGCGGCGGCGCCGCGCACACGCTCACCACGGGCAGCGATGCCGTGGCCGACCTGCAGGATGGCGTCGCGCTCAAGAACGACCTGCAGTCGACGGTGGTTCGCGTGATGCCGGGCACGCCCGCGTTCGACGCCGGCCTGCGAGACGGGGTGATGGTGGCGAAAGTCAACGGCACGGCCGTGGCGACCTTCCGCGACCTGCAGGCGGCGATCGCCAACGGCGGCGGCTCGCCGATCACGCTCGAGGTCTGGCAAGACGGCGCCGCCAGAACCGTCACGGTGACGCCGCGCCTCACGCCGACCGACTGGGGCTTTGGCCTCGACATCGTCAACGTCGTGCGCCAGTACGACTTCAAGGGTGCCTTGCTCGCCGGTTTCGACAGCACCTATTACTTCCTCGCCAACGCGTACCTCACCCTGCAGAAGATCCTCGCCGGCCAGGTGAGCAGCAAGAACCTGGGCGGCATCATCAGCATCAGCGTGGCCTCGTACACCTTTGCTCAGTACGGCATCCTCAAGCTGCTCTTCTTCCTCGCGATCCTGTCGGTCAATCTCGCGTTCATCAACGTGCTGCCGATCCCGCTGCTCGACGGTGGCCACCTGTTCTTCCTGATCATCGAGAAGATCAAGGGCTCGCCGGTCAGCCAGCGCATCATGGGCTACTCACAGATCATCGGCCTGGTGCTGATCCTCGCGCTCATGCTGTACGTGACCTACAACGACATCGTGAAGCTGTTGAACTGGAACTGACTTGGCGGTTCGCATCCCCGCGAAGGTGATCGCCTCGCTGCGGCTGGTGCGCCTCGCGCTGGCGCTTTCGCCGATCGCCGACGTGCTGGCGGGTGCAGCGCTCGCGTCGCCAAGGACGCTGCCGCCGATGGCAGCGCTTGCGTCCACGGCCGGCATCTCGCTGCTCTTGTACCTGGGCGGCATGACGCTGAACGCAATCGTCGACATCGAGATCGATCGTGTCGAGGCGCCGTCCCGGCCGTTGCCATCCGGGGCGCTGTCGGTCGCGACGGCGTGGGTGCTGCTCGCGCTGTTCTGGTCGCTCGCGATCGCGGCGGCGGCCGTGCTCTCCACCCGCACGCTGATCCACGTCGGCGCGATGCTCGTGCTGATCATCGCCTATCACGGTCCATGCAAATCCCGCAACGTGGCGGGCCCGATCCTGCTCGGCTCGGTGCGCGCGCTCAACATGCTGCTCGGTGTGCTGGTGGCCGCGGGCTGGCCATCGTGGCGGGTGCTGCCGCCGGTGCTGCTCTACGGCGCCTGCGTGTTCGGGGTCTCGCTCGTGGCGCGCATGGAAGATGCCGATTTCTGCCTGGCCCGGTTCCGCGCCGGCCTCGCCGTGGCGCTCGGATCGCTGCTGGTGCTCGCATCCTGTCACGGTCCATCGGCACGGCCGCTGTTCCTGGTGCTCGCTCTGCCTGCCGCCGCCACGTTCTCGCTCGTGGCCTGGCTGCGGGCGGCGCCGATCGCGCGCGATCAGGGGCCGCGCCCGGCAGTGCGCCGTCTGGTGATTCTCTTGCTCACCGGTTTCTACCTGTTCGATGCGCTGACGGCGCTCGGCACCGGCCGCCTGTTGCTCGCGCTCGTGATCACCGCCATGCTCGGAGCGAGCCGGTTGCTGGCACGACAGTTTCCGCCCTCGTGAGGTGATGCCGTGCTCGACTTCTGCCGCCGCCATCTGCTCACCGCGTTCTGCGTGGCGGCCGTGGGCCTGCTCGGCGCCTGGGTTGCGCGGACCGCGGCCGGCGCCCGCGCGATCCGTCGCCAGGAGGAGGAGGCGCTGCGCGTGATCCGCGCCATTCTGGCCTGCGAGCAGGAGCGCGCACCCACTCCTGCCGCCGCGCAACCCTACCTCGGCCTCGATCAGCTGCTTGCCGGCGGCTCGCTCGCGCGCCGTCATGCGGCAATGCTCGAGGCGGACGAGTCCCTGGGCGGGCTGCCGATCTATCGCGCCAGCGGCTACCTGTTCGCCGTGGTCCTGCTCGACGACCAGGATCAGCCGGCACCCGTCGGCCGTCGCTTCAAGGCGTACGCCTGGCCGCAGTCCTACGGCCGGACCGGGACCGTGTTCTTCTACACCGACGCGCGTGGTGACATCTACCAGGGCGAGAACGCTGCCGGTCGCTTCTCGGGCCAGCACGCACCATTCGAGGAGGACCCGGTGCGCGATCAGCGCAAGGTCAAGCAGCATGACCTCGACGAGAAGCAGTTCCGCAACCGCTGGCGCCTGTTCGATCGGCTCGGGTCCGAGATGCGCTCGGCTAGCGACCGTTGAGCAGGTACAGGTGATAGAGGCTCACCAGGACGTACAGCACCAGCGCGCCGCCGATCGCCGTGCGCACGACCGGAAAATGCTGGTGCAGGCACAGGATCACGATGCCGGCCGCGGTGAGCGTGATCTTGATCAGCAGGAACGGCATCAGCCCGTGCGAGAGCGCCCAGACCATCATCGGGTTGGCTTCGGATCCGCCCAGCTCGTGGATGATCCGCAGGGTGCAGAAGGCATCGGCGATCGACAGCGCCATGATGCCCAGGAAAAGCACCATCAGCAGGCGCGGGTAGCGATCGACGTAGCCGCGCCGATCGGTGGTGCGGCGAAACTCCCGGCGCCGTCCACCAAACAACGTGTAGCGACTGATCGCAGGAGTCGGGCGCCGACGGCGATCCGCGAGCAATCGGTTTTCCCCGTCGCTGGCCGTCTCGGTGCGCGCTTGCTGCTCCATCCTCGGTCCGTGTCGGTTCGTGACAACGAATCACTTCGTCCGCGACGCGCCGGACGCGGTTCCCCTCCTATCGGCACGGCACGCTCGTCTCCCCCGCCTGCGGCTCAGAAATAGTTCCACAACACCAGGTCGATGCGCTTGCAGACGTCGATATTCCGGACATGCGCGAGCGCCGCCTGCAGCGGCTCCGCGAGCGAGCTGTCGCCCAGGTACGGAAACGTGTCGACGGCCGCGAGCCGCACCGCGACATCGATCTGCTCGTCCTCGATCAGCGTCGCGAGCGCACCGGCTGCGCGCTCGGCGACGTCGCGGTCAGCGGCCGCTCCAAAGCGCGTCAATGCGCCCCGCAACGCATCCAGGCAGAGCAACGCCACGGCCGCGCGCGGCCGCGCGGCAAGCTCGGAGAGCAGCGCCTCCACCGCCGCACGGCCGAGGCCCTGGACCTTCACCGCCGCCTGATAGGAGAGCAAGATGGCGTTCTCCCGCTCGCCGATGCGCGGGTCATCGGCGCCGCCCGCGCGCTCCAGGTCCGCCACGAAAAAGCGCACCGACTCGGCATCTCCGTACTGAGCCAGACCGTGCAAGAGCGCGCTCCGGTCGTAGGCATCCGCAGGCCGCGTGATGCGCTCGCGCAGTGCCACCAGCCCGCGCGGGTCCTTGAGCTGCTCGCTCAGCACCTGCACGGCTTCCATCAGCTCGCCGCCGTGCCGCTCGCGCACGTCGTCCACGAGCGGCAGCGCGACATCGGTGCGGCCCATCGCGTACAGTCCCTGGATCGCCACCCTGCGCACCCGGCTCGTCGCATCCTCGGCAAGTTGCTCGAGCAATCTGCCCTTCTGCTGACGCGCGGCTTCGGTCTCCGGCTGTCCGGCTGCCACCATCTCGGCAGCCAGCGCCCGCACGTCCGCCGACGCGCTCGAGAAGAGCGGCTCGCACTCGTCCGCTGCGGGCAGCACGCGCGCCACGGTCAACGCACGCACCGCGGCCAGCTGTTCGTCGACCACGCCCGAGCGGAGCAGCGCGATCAGCGTTGCCACACCGCGGCCGCGCGGGTCCTTGAGCACCGCCAGCGCTCGCGCCGCGGCCACCCGTACTGCGAATGAGGGATCGTCCAGGTAGGCAGCGATCGGCTCGATGGCCGCCGTGTAGCCCTTGGCCGCCAGCCCCTCGATGATGCCCTGCAGGCCCCGCGGCGGATGCGCGAGCAGCAGCTCGAGCTGCGCTTGCGGCGCCAGCGTGTCCCCGGTGAATGCGGCGATGGCGGCATCGCGCAACGGCAGATCTGCGGAGCGAGTCAGCTCGAGCAGCTTCGCGCGTGCAGCTTCCGTGCCTACTTCGGCGAGCGCCTTGATGGCGGCCAGGGGGATCGCCCTGGACGGGTGCTCGAGGCAGCGGATCATCAGGTCGACGTACGCGGCCTCATGAGCCTGGCCCAGGAACTCGAGCAGGCGCGCCGCATGGAAGATCTCGAGCGAGCGCGACGGCAGCAGCTCTTCCAGGCGTCCGGCGACGCAGCTGGCAGCGTCCGGCTGCCCCTGCAGCTGCCTGAGGCTGTAGTTCTGCACCTCGCTGGTCGCCCAGCCGACGCGATCGACGAGTCGCTCGGTGAGCGGCCGCTTCAGTCCGCCACGGCGCACACCCGGCGGCGGCTCGGTCAGGTACACCGGGTTGATCCACACCCGCTCGCTCGCGCCCGGCGGCAACCGCTCGGGCGCGTTTCTCGCCGGCAACGCCACGTACAGGCCGACGCCCAGCGCGGCCACCACCAGCCCGGCCACCAGGGTTTGACGCATCATGCTAGGACTCAGCGGACGAACACGGGACCTCGCCGCGTCTCATTGTAGGGTCCGGGTGCCGATGGCGGCGCCCCGCTTTCCGTGATTCAATGAACGCCGCAACCGATGGCGGAGCCAGCATGATCCTCATCTCCGTGATGTGCTTGCCGCTCAACCAGGGACGCCTTGCTCGAGCGCCTCGAGGCGCTCAAGGCAACGTGCTGGTCAAGCTCGACAAGCTGCGGGCGGACAAGGTGGTGCCGTCGCGCGAGCAGTTCGCGAGCCAGATCGAAGCGCTCGAGCAGCTGGCCGTCGCGCCGCTGCCAGCCAACGCCGACGTCGTGATTGGCGCGCTCCTGTTCGAGGCCAGCTTGCTCGGCCGGCAGCTCGGCGACACCGACGGGGCGGTACGCTGCTACGATCGCTTGCTCGCGCTCGCCGACCTCGACGCCTACTCGCGCAGCCATGCATTGATCGAGAAGGCCACGCTGCTCGGGCGCGCGCATCGCGTGGCCGAGCTCGAGTCGCTGGTGAACGCCTACGCGGCAGCCACCGATCATGATGCCGAGCTGCACAAGCACCTGGCAGCGATCCTGCGGCGCTCGCGGCTGATGCCCGGCGCGACGTTCCCGGCGGCCACCGGCACCGACCTGGCTGGCAAGCCGTTTGCCACGCCGATTCCTGGCGTGCGCGCCGCCGTGGTGGCGTTCGTGCGCGCCCGTGACGCACACGACCTGGACGAGCTACGCGTGATCGAGGCCGCCGTCGCGAAGACCGCCGACGTGCGCCGTCTGGTGGTGAGCGTGGACCTGGACCCAAAGGCCGTGGTCAAGGCCTACCAGGGACGCGACGCGGCTGGCGTCGTCTGGCAACAGGGCGACACGAGCCTGTCTGCCCTGTGCGGCGTCCTGGAGACGCCAGCTTTCTTCGTGCTCGATGCGGCCGGCAAGATCATCACCGAGGCCGACCAGGGCGCCACGGTCGTGGCCGCGCTCACGCGGCCCGCAACCGGCGGCCGCGGCTGACCTCGCACAGGCCTCACGCGGGCCCCGGGCGCCGTGTTTAGAGGTTGAACTCACGAGGGTCGGTTGCTAAAGTCCGCCGCTCCTGTACAGGCAGCAGCTCGATGAGCCATTCATCGTCCGGAGGCAGCGGCTGTCCGGATGCAACGAACATCCGGGTCCACCATCCGGATCCAGCGTCGGAGGATTGCGTTCGATGGGCAAGCGTTCCCCAAAGAAACTGGCGTGGTCGCTGTTGTCGCTCCTTCTTGCGACCGCCATCATCAGTGGTTGCAGCTCGCTGAGCTGGTGGGGTGATGACCTGTCGAATCATGGTCGCGCGATCCTGCGAGATCTCGACCACATCCACTGGTCCATCGATCGCCACTTCTTCAATTACGACTGGGACGATCCGTACATCGGCTACTGATCGCTGCGCAAGCAGCTTGCGCGCGTATCCGACCTGGCACTCGACCGACCGGCGCGAGAAGACCTGCTGCTCTCGGTCAGAAGCGCCTGCGGCTGGTGGCGTTCCCTGAGCACCTCATGCCGGGGCGGCGCGCCGATGCGCAACCTTGGTGGTCCTCGGCGGCCTCAGCGCTTGCGGCATCCTCTCCAACCGGCATCGTGCCACCATGCTCCTGGGCGAGGCCAACGATTTCCTCGAAGCGGGTGATCCGCGGCCGCCGCCGCGTCGGCTCAGGCGGCTCGCGACCTGAGCCCGGACCTGGCCTCGGCCTACCTCGCGGCGTGGCAATCGCTCGTCGAGGCCGACCGCGAAGCCGATGCCCGCGCCGAGCTGGATCTGGCGATGAAGGCCGTGCCGGAGCATCCCTTGATCCCGCAGATCGTCAACCGCATCGCCCAGCATGAGCTCGGCCATGGCAACGTGGACGTGGCGCTCGAGCGGATCACGCAGCAGAACGATGCGATCGGCGGCCATCCGCTGCTGCTGCAGCGCAAGGCTCAGATCCTGCTCGCCCAGGGACAACCCGGGCTCGCGCTCGGCGCCGTGCGCCAGCTCGAGTCGCTGGTCAGCATGGAGCAGCTGTATTCCAGGCTGGCGATCGATCTGACGCTCCTGCATGCGCGCATCCTGGCGATCCTCGACCGACCGGCGGAGGGCGTTGCCTTGCTGCTGCCCTATGCGCATGTCGCCGTGGAGCAGGAGGGGCACCGCCCCGACCTCGCGCCGCTCCTGTCGGACGTGATCGCGAGCCAGGCGGGTCAGCCGGGGCTGTCCCTGATCCTCGAGAGCCTGCACCAGGTGCTGCCCGAGTTCCGCCACCTCAAGTACGACCTCGGCAAGGTGCTCGTCACCGAGGGCAAGTTCAAGGAGGCGCTCGAGCTGCTCGACACATTCGTGACCGACACCGACGCGGACGGCCAGTTCCTGCGCTACTACGCGCTGGCGCAGAGCGGGCGTCTCGAAGAGGCTGCCAGGGCGCTCGAGGTGGCGCTCGCGAGCGCGCCGCAGGACCTGCGCGGCGTGCTGCTAGCGAACCTGGCCCAGCTGCACGAGCGCCTCGGCCAGCGGAACCTCGCCGAGAGCGAGTACGCCCGTGCCGCGGTGGAGTACACCGACGCGCTCGACGCGAATCCCGTCGACATGCGCGCGCTCCAGGGGCTGCTCGAGCTGGAGCAGAGTCATCCCGCGGTCGTGCCGGCAGCGGACCTGAACCAGCGCCTCGAGCGGGCGATGAAGGTCACCCGCGATCCAGGCCTGCGCCAGCAGATCGAGCAGCTGCTGCACAAGCGTCAGCCGTGAGCGCGGCCGTTCCAGCAACGCTCACCGGCGATAGTGCGCGATTGCCTGCGAGACGATCTCCTCGGGCCGGCTCGACCTGCCCACCGCGACCCAGCGGATCTCCGGGAACTGGCGAAACCAGGTTTCCTGGCGACGCGCGAATTGCCAGGTGCTGAGCTTCGCGGCGGCAATGGCCTGCGCCAGGGTCAGCTCGCCGGCGAGGCAGGCGAGGGCCTCGCGATAGCCGATCGCCGATGCGGTCTCCGCGCAGAAACCCACGCCCGCCCGGATGCGCGCACACTCATCGACCAACCCGCCGGCGAACATCGCCTCCACGCGCGCCTCGATGCGCTCGCGCAGGAATGCCCGCTCGTAGCGGAGGCCGACGACGGTGAGCTGGCCATCGATCGCGCGACGGGTGTGCGTACGCCACAGGACCGAGATGGGCTGGCCGGTGAGCTCGTGCACCTCGAGCGCGCGCACGATGCGCCGCGCGTCGTTGGCGTTCAGCCTGGCAGCTGCGTCGGGGTCGCATTCGCGCAAGCGTTCGAACAGCGAGCGCAGGCCGAGCGCCGCGATCTCCTGGTGCAACCGAGCGCGGAGCTCCGGGTTCGCCGCGGGACCCGCGAACAGTCCGTGCACCAGGCCCTTCAAGTAGAGGCCGGTGCCGCCGACGAACAACGCCTCCCTGCCGCGCCCGCGCAGCTCCCCCACCACGCGCGCGGCAGCGTGCAGGTAGCGGCCGAGGCTGAACGGCTGGTTCGCGTCGACCTGGTCCACGAGATGCACCGGCACGGCAAGAGCGGGCGGCCACTTGTCGGTGCCCACGTCCATGCCGCGGTAGACCTTCATCGAGTCGAGCGACACGATCTCCGCGCCGAGCGCGGCGGCAATCTCCACCGCCACGCGCTTCTTGCCTGCGGCCGTGGGACCGGTGAGGACGAACAGCCGATCGCTCATCGCATTTCGTTGCGGCTCGCGGCGCTCACGACTCGGTCTTCGGCAAGATCACCGCCAGCGACCGCCGATCAGCCGTGGGGTGCTCCTGCAACCGCGCATGCACGTCCTCGAGCGTGAGGCCGTCGATCAACCCGATCGCGTCGAACGGATAGAAGCCGCGGAAGTAGCAGGCCATGTACGAGGATGCGCTGCCCTCGATCGAGTTGAACAGGCGCAGGAACCTGCCCAGGTACTTGTTCTTGGTGCGCTCGAAATCCATGCGCGCCACGCCCGACGCGCGCGTCGCATCGATGATCTCCTGCACCCGCGCCGCGGGCTGGTCCGGGTCATCGGTGTCGCCGCCGATGAGCGAATAGCCGAAGTCCTCCTCGGCGGAGTAGCTGGCGCCGAACGAGTCGTCGATCAAGCCCTCCGCGTACAGGCGATCGTGATTGGCGGACGAGCTGCCGAACATGCAGTCGAGCAGGACCTGCGACAGGATCTCGCGGCGCTCGATCTCGAGGCCGCTGCCGCCGAGCACGGCTTCCTTGTAGCCGACGCCGAGCTTGGGCCGCGCCACCATCATCCGCTCCTCGACCCGCGCACGATGCACGTGCGGCGGCTCCGCCACCCGCGCGCGCGCGTTCAGCCCACCCGCGACACTGTTGCGTCCGGCCAGGCTGGTGCTGATCTGGCGCACCGCTTGCGCCGCGTCCAGGTTGCCAACCAGCACCAGCACCATGTTGGCCGGCCGGTAGTAGGCGCGGTAGCTCGCCTGCAGCACCTCGGGGTTGATGCTGCGAATCGACTCCACGCTGCCGGCGATGTCGAGCCGGACCGGGTGCTTCTCGTACAGCGCTTCGAGCAAGCTCATGTGCAGGCGCCAGTCCGGATCGTCCCGATACATGCGGATCTCTTGCTCGATGATGCCCTTCTCCTTGTCCACGCCAGCGGCTGTGAAGTACGGCGTCTGGACGAAATCCAGCAGCAGCTGCAAGTTCGTCTCCAGCGCCTCGGTGCAGGAGAAGATGTAGCACGTGGATGTGTAGCCGGTGCGTGCGTTCGACGTGGCGCCGGCCTGCGCGAACCGGTCGGAGACGTCGCCGTGCTCGTCCTCGAACAGCTTGTGCTCGAGGAAATGCGCCACGCCATCGGGAACGCGGATGCGCTTGCCCGTGAGTGGATCGATGAACTCGTTGTCGATCGAACCGAAGTTGGTTCCGAACAAGCCAAATGTCTTGGTGAAGCCGGGCTTGGGATTGAGGATGACGCGCAGCCCGCACGGCAGCGTGCCCGCCAGCACTTCCTCGCCGGCGTGATTGAGGACGTGCTCAAGCAGCATGCTCGAGAAGGCCTTTCAAGAAGTACACGGTATCGACCGACACACGCTCGCCGGCAGCCACGACATCGGCGCGGGTGACGCCCTCGATGCCATCGATCACCTGGCGCAGGGCGTAATGGCGCCCGTTGAGACGGTAACCGTTGAAGAAGTCGATGATCGGGCCGGCCTCGTCGCCAATCGAGCGCAAGCGATTCACGATCAACTTGCGCGCCGCGGCCATCTCCTCGTCATCGAACTGGCCCTCGCTCACGGCGCCCAGCTGCGCGCGCGTGATGTCGAGCGCGCGTTCGAAGTTCGACGCATTGATCCCGCAGGAGATGAACACCGCACCCACCAGCCGGTCGAGCGAGCTCGAGGCATAGTACGCGAGGCTGTGCTTCTCGCGCACCTGCTTGAACAGCTTGGAGTGCGACCCGACGCCGAGGATCGCGTTGTACACGCCAAGGGCGAAGTAGGCGCGCTCGCTCAGATCGTCCATGTCCACGCGGCAGCCCAGCACGAGCTTGCTCTGCGCAATCTCCTGCTGCTCGGTGATCAGCCGCTCGTTCGCCACTTGCCGCGAGCTCGCGGCCGCGGGCACGAGCAGCTGCGCCGCGCGCCCGGCGGGCAACAGCTGCTGCGCCAGCTCGACCGCATGACCGGGCTCGAGATCGCCGACGAAATAGATGTCGATCGGGCAAGTGCGCCGCTCGTGCCGATAGGTGTTCAGCAGCGCCTTGCGATCCAGCACCTTCACCTCGGCGACGCTGCCCAGCTCGTGGCGCGCAAACGGCTCGCCCCGGAACATCTCCTCGACCAAGCGCTGGCGTGCGAACGCGATCTTGTCGTCGAACACCGCCTCGATCGCACGCACCTGGTTCACCTTCTCCTGCTCGACGAAGTCGGCGCGAAACCCGCCATCCTCGAGCAGCGGCCGATGCAAGACCTCGGCCATGAGCTCGAGCCCGCGCGGCAACAGCGCACCCGCGTGCGGCAGGAACCGCTCGTTGACCAGGTCCATCCGGAACGCCGCCACATGACGCTCGCCGAACTTCTGCACCTCGTAACCGAACGACGCGCCGAACAGCTCTTCCAGCGCCCGCGACACAGCTGCCATGGACGGGTGCGCCACCGAGCCCCGGCGCAGGATTGCCGGGACCAGCGCTCGCGCTGCGGTGTGCGCGTCCAGGTCGGCCACCTGGATCAGCTTCACGGTCGTGGTCTTGAACTTGCGCGTCGGATGAACGAAGACGTGCGTGCCCGGATCGATCGCCCCGTGGTGAAAGTCGCCGGCTGCATCCAGGGTCATCAACGCATTCCTTTCTCACGTGCTGCGACCCCGACAGTGTATCGGCAGGGAGCGTTCTTGAAGGATCTTTTTCATGGCTGACGATGCGTTGCCATTCGCGCGTGGCCCGGTGGCCATCGCCGTGATCCACTTGCCGCCCGGACCAGGCACGCCGTCGCATCCGCGCACGGTCGCGTTCGACTGCGACCGCGAGCTCGAGCTGGTGGCGCACGAGGCGCGGCTGCTCGGCCGCGCCGGCTTCCATGCGCTGATCGTCGAGAACTACGGCGACGCACCATTCCTCAAGGAACGGGTGGAACCGCACACCGTGGCGCGCCTGGCGCTGGCCGCGCGCCTCGCCCGGCTCGAGAGCGGTTTGCCGGTCGGCATCAATGCGCTGCGCAACGATGCCAGCGCCGCGCTCGGTGCCGCGGCGGCGTCGGGCGCAGCCTTCATACGTGTCAACGTGCACACCGGCGCCATGATCACGGACCAGGGCTGGATCGAGGGCCGCGCCGGAGCCACGTTGCGCTATCGCGTGGCGCTCGACGCGCGAATCGCGATCCTCGCCGACGTGCACGTGAAGCACGCGGTGCCGGTGCCCGGCGCGGACCTGGTCCGCGATGCGCGCGACGCCGCCGAGCGAGGCCGCGCCGATGGCCTCATCCTCTCCGGTCCGGCCACCGCTCTGCCGGCAGACCGGCGCGCGGTCCTGCGGGTCCGCCGCGCCCTGCCCGGCGTGCCCTTGTTCGTCGGCAGCGGTGTCACCGCCGTCTCGGCGGCCCACTGGCTCGACACCGCGCGCGGCGTGATCGTCTCCTCGGCGCTGCGCGTCGGCGGCCGCCCGGGAGCGCCGCTCGATGCGCCGCGGCTCGGCCGGTTTGCCACCGCCCTGCGGCGGCTGCGCGCCTGACAGGCTCACCTTGCACGAAAGGCACGATCCCGTTACCCTCACGGCGTCGCCGATTTGCGATCCTGCCCATGGACCAGATCCCAGCTTCGGATGCAGTGACCGAGATCACACCGCCGTCGGCCGCCGGACCGATTCCGCTCGAACGGATCGACGCGGACGCGGTCAAGGTACTGCAGCGCTTGCGCAAGCAAGGGTTCGAGGCGTACCTGGTCGGCGGTTGCGTCCGCGATCTGCTGCTCGGCCTGAAGCCGAAGGACTTCGACGTCGCCACCAACGCACGGCCCCGCCAGATCAAGCGATTGTTCCGCAACAGCCGCATCATCGGCCGGCGCTTCAAGCTGGTGCACGTCACTTTCGGTCCGAAGATCATCGAGGTGTCGACCTTCCGCGGACCGCCGGCCGCCAGCGGCGACAGCAGCGAGAACGGCGAACCGGGCGAGCTGGAGAGCAGCGATTCCTTGTCCGCGGATCTGCTGATCCTGCGTGACAACGCGTTCGGCACGCTCGAGGAAGATGCGCAGCGTCGCGACTTCACGATCAACGCGCTGTTCTACGATGTCGACGGACAGCGGGTGCTCGATTCGGTGGGCGGACAGGCGGATCTCGAGCGGCGCGTGGTGCGCACCATCGGCGACCCGCAGCGGCGGGTGCGCGAAGATCCGGTGCGCATCCTGCGCGCCGTCAAGTTCGCGACGCGCCTGCGCTTCTCGATCGACGCCGAGCTGTTCGCGGCGATGCGCGAGTACCACGCCGACATCGCCCGCGCCGCGCCGCCGCGGGTGATCGAGGAGATCCTGCGCATCCTCGGCAGCGGCAGCGCGGCCGAGGCCATGGCCTTGCTGCACGAGCTCGAGGTCCTGACCGTCCTGTTCCCCGAGCTCGGCGTCGTGCTCGACACCGCCGAGCAGCGCGAAGAGAACCGCCGGCTGTTCCTGCGCGCGCTCGAAGCCCTCGACCGTCTCGACCGCGGCCAGCGCGGCTTCTCCAACGCGGTGTTCCTGGGGACCCTGTTCGCGCTGCCGGTGCTGACGCAGATCGCGCAACTGCAGCAGTCGCAGTCGCGCCGCGACCCAGGCTTGCTGGTCGACGAGATCTTGCGCCCGTTCGCGCGTCACACGCGCCTCGCGCGCCGCGATCTCAGCCGCATGAAGAGCATGTACCTCGCGCAGCGCCGCTTCGAGCAGGCCGATTCGCGCCGGCGGCGCGGCACGCGCCTCGGCGACCTGGTGCGGCGCGACTACTTCGACGATGCCTTCACGCTGTTCCGGATCCTGTCGCTCGCGCATGGCCAGGGCGAGCGCGTCACCCGGTGGGAAGAGCGCTTGCGGGATGTGCCGCGACCGGTCGCGGGCGCGTTGCCATCGCGCCGCCGCAAGCACCGGCGCCGGCGCTCAGCCAGGAGGCCGGAGGCGCCGACGTCCGGATCGCCGGCCATGGCGGCCGACACCGATGGCGACAACTGGGAGATCGGCAGCACCGGCGAGCAACACGAGCCCGCCCCACCGGCGATGTGACCGCTCGTCAGCGCTCGAGCGCGGCGCGTGCGGGCGCACCGTGCGGCGCCTGCGTCCCGCGCACCGGCGCCTCGCTCGACCGCACCGCTCCCGCAGCAACGCGGTCGCAGCGACGCCCGATCAGCAGCACGTGCGGATAGATGCCGCGGGTCGGCAGCGGCACGATCTCCGGGTGAAAGCCGATGTCGCGCAGCGAGCTCGCCATGGTCTCCGGGGCGACGAAGTGCAAGGTCTCGGCACGGGTCAGTCGTGACCAGGTCATGCAGCGCTCTTGCATGTACGTCATGGCGAACTTCCAGCGCGGGCGCGTGTCGTTCATGGCGAGCAGCAAGAGGCCGTCCGGCTTCAACCGCTCGCGCACCTGCGCCAGCAGGTCGATCTGCTTGACCAGCGGCAGGTAGATCAGCACGTCGAGCAGCGCCGCACAGTCGAACTCCGCTTCGGCCAGCTGCTCGAGTCGCCCGCAGACAGAGCGCAGGTTGTCGAGGCGACTGGCGGCGCGCTCGAGGGCGCCGATCTTCTTGACGTCGGGATCCACCCCCACCACCTCGGCCTGCGGCCGCGACTTCGCGACCAGCAGCGAGAACACGCCATGGCCGCAGCCCAAGTCGAGCACGCGTCCGTTCTGCGGCACGCGCTCGAGCACCTGCGCGAACGGGAACAACCGCTGGCGCGCGCGCACGAACAGTTTCGTGCCGAGCGAATGCGAGTGGAAGAAGGCTTCGACGTCGGCGGGCTGCACGAGCATGGTGTCGTCACTGGTCGGTCGGCGCGCCGATCGAGTTGAGCTCGTTCCTGGTCGAGCTGATCCGGGTCTGCCGAGGTGTTTCAGGAGCGCGGCGCAATGCGGGGTTCAACCTCCCGTTGCCAGCAACGTTGCGCCGCATCCCAGCGAAAACCCGCCGGCGGCAAGTCCTGGCGCGACCGGTCTTCCAGCTGCTGCGGCCAGCCGCGTTCCAGGCGGGCTGCGACGGCGGCGAGCGCCGGGACGCCGCTCACGGCGTCGGCCTGCTCGACGCTGCAGCAACCCACCGCGCACGCCAGTCGCGCTGCCATCTCGGGGCCAGTGCCGGCGCCGATCGCGGCAAGGAAGCCGGCGACCGCTGCGTCGCCAGCGCCGGTGGTTCCGGCGACGCAGCTGGGCGCGAAGCCAGGCTGCAGGATCGCACGACTCGCCCAGTGTGGCGAGAGGGAAATTCGTCCGCCGACCGCCTGCAATCGCTCCGGCCCATGCGTGAACAGCGCCATGCCGCGCGCGCCCAGCTTGAGACCGACCGCGAACGTCCCGAGCTGGAGCAGCTGTTCGGCCAGCCCGCTCACGATCTCGATGCTGCAGCGCGGGGCGCACGGCGACGCAAGGTATTCGCTGCGACGCAACAGCAGCAGCATCTCGTCGATGCTGGGCAGGAAGAAGTCCGTCACCGGCAGCACTCTCGCCAGGATCCGGTCCCACGCAGCGAGCGCCGCGGGCGAGGCCGGATCCGGGAGGGCGAAGTCGAGGCTGGTGGCGAGGCCCTGCTGCCTCGCGCGCGTGAACAGGTGCACGAGCTCGCTGCCCTCGTCTTGCCACAGTCTGCGCATCAACGGCGGATAGCCCACGTGCAGGATGCGCGCCGTGCCGAGCTGATCGGCAGCGACGTCGGCCGATGCAAACTCCTGGTTTGCGCCCGGGCAGTGGAGGAAGCTGCGATCGGTTCCCGCCGAGCTCAGCACGATGCTGTACGACGTGATCTCGCCGGCAACTCGCTGCAGCTGGACGGCATCCTCCGGGCAAGCGGCGCGCAGCACCTCGCGCAGCAAGCTGCCGAACGCATCGTCACCGGTGCGCGCCACGAGTCGCACCGGCACGCCGAGCCGGTGCAGCGCGAGACCGGTGTTGGCGACGGCGCCGCCCGCGGTCACCAGCGGCGCACCCACCTCCACCAGAGCGCCTGGCGCGACCCGCGCTCCGCCGGCCAGGACCCGCGGAATGATGTCCAGGACAGACGTGTCCGGCGACGACGATCTCAGCTTCCATGTTCCAGGGACAGTCTAGAGCGCCCCTGCCATCTTCGCACTTCCTTCTCGATCAGATCCATGCCGGCGGCGCGCGACGCGCGCGTCCGCCGCCCAGGATGCGAAGTCGTCCTCGAAGCAGGTGCACTCGGCGCACAGCACGACGTGCAGATCGGGAAACGTCGACTTGAGGTCGCACACGACATCCGTGCCGCGTCTGCCGTTCGGGTGCATGTCGACGATCACGACATCAGGTCGCACGACCTCGACCAGGTTGAGCACCAGGTCCGCGTGGTCGCACGCGATCATGCGGCAGCCGATGACCTCGAGCAACGCCCGGTACTGACCGCGCACCCACGGGTCGCTGTCGACCACCAGGATCAAGTCCGCCATGGTTCCCCCCTTGCGCATGCGACCCGGCGCTCACCGCCGGCGCCGGCGCCACCGTCCCGCGCCGCCACGCCGGCTGATGCTTCGGCGCGCCTCGAGTTTCGCACCGGCAGCGGCGCCTGAGAACAGGAACGACTCGCAGCGAAAAGCAGGCCATCAGCGTCGCAGCACGACATCGATGACCTCGCTGCCGATCCGAGCCTCGACGCGCTCGGGTGAAACCCAGGCGAGCTGCGCTGCCGGTGCGCCCGCGCCCGGGGCGGTGCCCAGGTAGAGCGCCGCGACCCTCGCCTGCTCGCCGATCTGCCGGACCAACAAGAGATCGTGAAGTGTCGCCGCGGGTTGTCCAGGAGCGTGCGCCGTGAACACCTGCGGCGCACCCGACGTGCTCAACAGGACATGGGCGGCGAGCTGCGGAGCACGGAACACGGCACGCACGCTGGGCCCGCAGGCAAGACCACGCACCGCGGCCAGGCTCGCGTACGCATCGCTGCCGCCCGGGATCGTCGCGAGCGCGGTGGGCGCACCGTCGACCTCGAGCACACCGGCACCGCGCAGCAGCCAGTCGAACGTGTGCTGGCCGCGCGTGCCGGGCTCGGGATGCACGGCGAACAGATCCACCACGTTCCCACCGGCCGTGACATGAACGGTTCGCAGCAAGGCGAAGCCCGGGTAGGCGTTCTGGCAACGGACCGCCACCGTCGAACCCTGGTCTTGCACATCGAACCAGAGCAGCTCACCCACCGCAGGCTGCTGGCTCATCCCGTCGACGATCATGGTGTTGTGCGCCGGCGTGCGCCGGTACCAGGTCTCCTGCAGCGGCGCGCCGTACGAGATCGAACCGGCCTCCGGGAACGCCAGCACACCGTGCAGGAAGCAGGTGATGCCGAGCTTGTCGAGGTGGCCGTGATTGCCGCCGTGCGGGCCGAAGTCGACCAGCACGCTGGTGGCGCTCCTCAGGTCGCCTGCCGATTGCAGCATCGCCAGACCGGATGCCGGCAGCACCGCCGATCGCGCCCTCAGCGCGGTCGACGGTCGCGGCAGCTCGCCACCGTACAGCAGGGACTCGAACGGCTTCGGCCGCGGCTCATCGGCTGCCGCCACCGCCAGGCGTGCATCGCCGAACCGCGCATGGGCCTGCTGGTACTGGTCCTGCACCCAGCTCAAACCGAAGCCGTTGCCGTCGTTGAGCGCCGGCAACGTGAGGTCGGGCTGCAGCAGATCGAGCGGCGCGAGCATCATGCGCCGCAGCGGCGGCAGCGGCACGTCGATCGACAGCGCCAGCGCGGCATGCACCACCGGCCAGCAAGCGGCGAGGACGTAGAAGTGGTAGGCAAGCGACTGCTCGTACCAAAGGCCATCTTGCAACACTCCGTTCTCGAGCTGCGCGATCAGGCCGGAGGCGCCATGCAGCGCGGCATACGCGGTGCGCTGGTCGTCCGCTTCGAGACCAGCGAGGAACAGCGCCGCGTCATGCCAGCACTGGATGTTGTGGATGCCGAGGTCGTTCTTGGCGATCACCGCGATCGCCGGCCGCAGCAGGAAACGCTCGATCGCCCGGGCGTCCTCGTCCGTCAGGGTGCTCGTGCCACGCAACAGATCGAGACCCTGGCACAGGTGAATCAACCAGGCGCTCTCGTCGAGCGTCTGCGCCAGCGCGCGGCCAGCCCAGCGGCTGGCGTTGCCGTTCAAGTCGTGCTCGGGATAGCCTGGGTAGCGCGCCGCGTACGCCGACAGGATGCGCGCGGCGCGCGCACCATACGCGGCGTCGCCGGTCACGCGGAACGCGAGCGCCAGGTTGCGGCACTGATCGGCCAGGTCCTTGTGCTGGCGCGCGATCACCACCTGATCGTACGGTGGACCGTGATAGCGAGTGCCGCAGCTCGGACAGATGTGCTCGTGCGCCGACAGGGTCTCGAGCGTGACACCGTCCAGCTGGCACACGTAGCGATGTTCCCAGGCGCCGCCTTCGCGCGGCACGTCGAGCGGCGTCGCCATCGCCTGCGCGCAGAGCGCGAGCAGGTGCTCGCGATCGCTGTCGAGCATGCGGTCCTTGAGCGCGGCGAGCGATTGCGGGCGAACGAGCAGCGGCTGGTGCGGCACGTCCATGGGAAGCAGCAGCTCGCTGCGCGCGCAGTCGATGAGCTCGCCGTCGGCGGCGTGCAGCGTGACGGCCACCGGCCGCGGTTCGAATCGCGCCGGCGGGCTCAGCCCCGCGAGCGTCACCTCGAGGGTCGCGTACGGCTCGAGCAAGACCTCGCGCGCCGCGGTGTCCGCTCTCAGCACCACCGGCACGCGGACACCGCTGCGATTGCGCAGCTCGCAGCGCAGGGCGTCACCGCTCGGGTCGGCGGTGACGCTGCCGATGCCGATGGCGGCGCGGGTCAGCCGCGGCTCGCGCAGCCAGACGCGCGCGTCGCCGAATGCCTCCGCGGCGAAGGCGATGGTGCGCGTGCTCCGGCTGCCGCCGCCGAGCGGCAGCCGCACGCTGTCCCGGGGTCGGCGGCGCTCGAGCGTGAGCAGCTCGATCATCGCCGCTGCTTCCGGAACGCCGCCAGCCTGGACGCCCAGCGTCGCCACCGGTCCTTCGAGGTCGTAGTCGAAGCGCAGGTCGTCGACGCTGCCGAGATCGGGCAACGATTCCGGCAGAATGCACTGCACCGTCACACGCTGCTCGGCCCGCAGCCGGAAGCCGATCACGCACCGGCCAGCCTGGTGCTCGCACACGACCTCGCCCTGCCACGCGCTCGGCTGCTCGCGCGGACACGGCAGCGGCCACTCGAGCCGTGGCTCGACGACCGAGAGCAAGGCCAGCATTGCGAGCAGCATGCGATCCTCCGCCAGCGCCCGAGCGCCCGCGCGCTCGATGGTACAGTATCGTGCGCGATCGCAGTTCGCCGTAGCTGGGTCGACGAACCTCGGCGCGTCCGCATGCTGCCGCCTCACGGACGCAACGCCCGGCTCGCTCGAGGGGCTCAGAGACTGCGCGGGGCGAGAGCGCACTCCGGTTCCCATGCAAATGACCACGGCGCCCACGAGCCAGCTCCGCATGCTCGTGGGTGCTGGCTCGCGTTGCGGCCAGCGTGCGCGTGGCGATTCCATCGACGAGCAATGCCCACTGCGATGTCTGATCGTCCAGGCGTGTACCGTAGACTGGAGCTCCGCCTCTTGCGCCGTGGAGCTACCGCACCTACCGTAATATCATTGTGCTTGCTCGATCTCGCCAGCGTCGCAAGACCGACGAGGGCCCACGGTTCGCGGACGAGTTCTCGCAAGGGACCGGCAACCACAGACCTGGGTCGTCACTGTCCATGGCCTTCCGGACACGAAGCGCAGGCCGCTCGCAAGGCTTCGTTCCGGCTGCCTGGCATCCTGGGTCAACGGCCTGGCTGCGCGCACGGTCGGCTCTGAATTGACCGACGCAGGAGACCAAGCATCTGCCGAACGCGAGGTCCACCATGGTCGCCTTCAACGACCCGGACTCTTCGAGAACACCACCCGAAGCCGCTAGCGTATTCCGCTCGTATCTCGAGCGATGGTGGCGCGACGACCAGATCAGCTTCGACGCGATCTGCGCGAAACGGCCAGAGCTTGAAAGGGACCTGCGCCGACTACATGCCGAATGGCGCGCGCTCTCGGACATGCTGGATCGCCTCGACGTTCGTGAGTCCTTATCCGAACGGTTGCGACGCAAGTACGGAACAGGGGTCGATCTGGCGCCACCGCTGGCAGGCGACGCGGGCGAAGAGGAGAGCAGCTCGCCTGCGCAGTTCTTGAAGATACTTGCCTCGCACACTCCCGTGGAGAGTCACTACCGGCTTGGCCACGAGATCGCACGCGGCGGCATGGGTGCGATCTTCGCGGTTTGGGACCGTGACCTGAACCGCCAAGTGGCCATGAAGATCATGCTCGATTCAAATCAATCCGCCGATCCCAAACGGCTTCTCACGCGCTTCCTCGAGGAAGCCCAGATCACCGGCCAGCTCGACCATCCAGGCATAGTGCCCGTACACGCGCTCGGACTCGATCAAGATGGCCGCCTGTACTTCACGATGCGACTGGTGCGGGGTCGCAATCTGAAGCACATCTTCGAATTGGTGCGCGAGGGGAAGGAGGGATGGAATCAGACCCGCGCGCTCGGCGTCATGTTGAAGGTCTGCGAAGCCATGGCATACGCCCACAGCAAGGGCGTGATCCACCGCGATCTCAAACCGGCAAACATCATGGTGGGTCGCTTCGGTGAGGTTTATGTGATGGACTGGGGCCTTGCGCGCGTGCTCGAGCGCGAGGATCGGCACGATCTGCGCCTGCGCGAAGGCTCCTCTGAATCGTTGATCTCGATCAAGACGCATCGCCAGATGGAGCGTGAGCTGACTCCCGATTCACCGCTCGTCACGATGGACGGTGACGTGATGGGCACGCCTGTCTACATGCCACCCGAGCAAGCCATGGGCATGGTAACGGAGCTTGGGCCGCGCTCCGATGTTTATTCCGTGGGTACGATGCTCTATCAGGTGCTCACCGGAGAGATGCCCTATGTGCCGCGTGGCGCGAAAGTCTCGTCGCGAACCATCCTCATGCGGGTGATCGAGGGCCCACCCAGGTCCGTCAGCGAGCTCAACAGCAAGGTCCCAGCCGAGTTGGCCGCGATTTGCGAGAAAGCCATGGCCCGCGATGCGAAGGATCGCTACGCGAACACCCTGCAGATGGCAGAAGATCTGCGTGCGTTTCTCGAGGGGCGGGTAGTGCGAGCGTATCGGACGGGGGCGATCGCCGAGTTCAAGAAGTGGATGGTGCGTAACCGAGCGATCGCCGCGCTCACTGCGGCGGCAGTTCTGACCCTGGCCATCGGGCTTGCCGCAACCTCGATCCTGTGGGGCCGAGCCGAGCAAGCCCGTGCCAACGAGGCAACGGCGAAAGACCAGGCGCGTCAGAGCGCACGAGCCGCGCAAGACAGTCTCCAGGAGATCCTGCGTCTCTCCGACGTGAACCGGCTCAATGAACTTCGCACCGAGGCCGACAAGCTCTGGCCCGAGCTTCCCGAGCGAATCGAGGCGATGGAGCAATGGCTCGACGAGGCACACGACGTCGTCAGTCACTTGCACGAGCATGAGGAGACGCTCGCCCGCCTTCGCACGCGGGCGGCACCCTACGACGACGCCCAGCGCGAGCACGATCGTGCAACTGATCCGCGCGTCCAGGAACTGGCGATGCTCATTCGTGAGCGAGACTTCCGCTCGAGCCACCGCGTCAAGATGGACGATCTCGATGACCAGATCCGCACACGAACGGCCGAGGTCTCGCATGCTCGCTCGTGGAGGTTCGAACATGCCGAGGAGCAGTGGCGGCACGATACGCTGGCGCAGCTGGTGGAGGATCTGCAGAAACTCGGCGATCCCGATCCTCGAGTGGGGATGATCACGGACGTCACGGCTCGCCTCCGCCAGGCCGAGTCGGCGTGTCAACGCGCCGCGCTAGACCATGTTGCTTGGAAAACGCTGATCGACGCCATGACCACGGATCCTTCCTACCACGGCGTTCACATCGAGGAACAGGTGGGTCTCACCCCGATTGGCAGGGATCCCCAGTCCAAGCTGTTCGAGTTTGCTCATCCTCGCACGGGCGAAGTGCCCGAGCGTGACGGGGATGGCAAGCTGCAATTGACGGGTGCAATGGCGCTGGTATTCGTGCTGCTGCCAGGCGGTACGTTCTCGATGGGTGCACAGAACAGCGACCCCGGTGGACCCAACTTCGACCGAGACGCGATCGGGGACGAGGGACCGGTGCACGAGGTCACATTGGCCCCGTTCTTCATCTCCAAGTACGAGATGACACAGGGTCAGTGGCAGAGGTTCACTGGCACCAATCCGAGCTATCACCAGCACCGCGCCACAGGCGACGTGCGAACACCGTCACCTCCCCATCCTGTGGAGAATGTGAGCTGGGATGACTGTCGCGATGTTCTCAGAAGGCTTGGGCTCGATCTGCCTACCGAGGCGCAGTGGGAGTATGCAACACGCGCTGGCACCACGACCCCGTGGTGGACCGGTGCAACGAAGGAAACACTCGCCGGCGCGGCCCACCTGGTCGATGGCGATGGTGGCATGTATGTCGATCACTCGCCTGCTGGCCGGTACCGGGCGAACGGGTTTGGTCTGCACGACCTGGCGGGCAACGTCTGGGAGTGGTGCCGCGATGTACGTGCCAGCTACGATCGGCCCCTGCAGGCAGGTGATGGCGAGCGACTCTCCTTTCTCGCCGAACAGAGTCGCGTGATCCGTGGGGGAAGCTTCCTCGAGACTGCGATCAGTGCCCGGTCGGCGGCTCGATGCGACGACGCCCCGGCGAACCGCAACGATGTCTACGGTCTGCGGCCGGTGATGGCATTCACACCGGCGCGTGTGCCCCGACCAAATTGAGCTGCGCCGTCCCTGCGCGCGCAGCCGCGAGGGCCCGCTCCGTGATGCGCCACGCTACAGCTCGGCGATCACCGCGCGGGTGAACTCCTCCGTCGACGCCTTGCCGCCCAGGTCCCTGGTGCGCACCTGGCCGTGCCGGAAGACGTGGTGGACGGCCGCCTCGATGCGCTGCGCTTCGGCCGCTCGCTCCAGGTGGCGCAGCATCATGGCGCCGGCGAGGATCAACGCCGTCGGGTTGGCGATGCCCTTGCCGGCGATGTCGGGGGCGCTGCCGTGCACCGCCTCGAAGATCGCGCAGCCCTCGCCGACGTTCGCTGCGGGCGCGAGCCCGAGCCCGCCCACCAGCCCGGCCGCCACGTCCGACAGGATGTCGCCGTACAGGTTGGGCAGGAGCAAGATGTCGAACTGGCCGGGGTCGAGCACGAGCTGCATGCCGGCGTTGTCGACGATCATCTCCTTGTACTCGGTCCCGGGATGCTGCTTCGCCACGGCGCGCGCGCAGTCGAGGAACAACCCGTCGGTGAGCTTCATGATGTTCGCCTTGTGCACGGCAGTGACGCGCCGTCTGGCGCGACCAGCCGCGAGCGCGAACGCGTAGCGGGCAATGCGCGTCGAGGCGCGCTCGGTGATGACCTTGATGCTCTCCACCACGCCTGGCGCCACGACGTGCTCGATCCCCGAGTACAGATCCTCGGTGTTCTCGCGCACCAGGATCAGATCCACCGCAGGGTACTTGCCGTGGATGTTCGGCAGCGACCGCACTGGCCGCACGTTGGCATACAGGTCGAGCGCCTTGCGCAAGCCGACATTGATGCTCGCGAAGCCCTCGCCGATCGGCGTGGTGAGCGGCCCCTTGAGCGCGACCCGATCGCGCACCACGGCGTCCAGCAAGGCGCGCGGCAGCGGTTCGTGGCCGGCATCCACCGCGCGTTGACCGACGTCGGCGAACACGTCCCAGCGCACGTCCACGCCGGTCGCCTCGATGACGTTGCGTGCCGCTGTCGAGACCTCGACGCCGATGCCATCGCCGGGAATCAGGGTGATGTTCATGCGTGCTCGAACCGGGGGCGCAGGGGTCCGGGCGCATCCGGCCCCTGCAGGCAACTGGCGCGACCTCGCCGCGCGCCCAGTGTCTCGCACCGGCGCCGTTTTGCAATGCGCGATTCGCGCTCGGCAGACATCAACCGGCGCCGCGGCCGGCGCGCACGCGCCGCGCCGGCAGCAGCACGTCCTCGTCCGCGTCGGCGTTCTCGCCGCTCGCATCATCGGCAAGCGGCACGGCTGCAGAAGGCGCCACGATCGGTCCCTGCAGGCGGATCTGGTCACGGCGCAGGCGGGCGAGCAGATCGCCCTTGCCGAGCAGGTGCTCGGCTCCCGCCTCGTCCACCACCAGCCGCGACGAGCTCGCGTCCGGCAGGCGCAGCGCGAGGTGCGCGGTGGCGCCGCGGAACTCGCCGCTCATCAGGTCGTCCGCGGGCCGCGACGTCGAGCACAGCAGGTGCACGAGCCCGTGCTTGGCCTGCGATCCGAGCCGACCGGCGATGTGGCCGACCGCTCGCGACCGCTTGCGCGCCTCGAACACGTCGCCCAGATCGTCGGCCACCACCACCAGGTGACGGCCTTCGTGCTTGCGCGACGGCAGCTCGGCCAGCAGATCGTGCCACGCCGCAACCACCTCCGCGCCGCGCTTGAACGCACGCAGGCCGGGCAGGTCCTCGAGCGCCGCGAGCGCTCCAGGGCGCGCCTCGAGCACTAGGAACTCCACCTGTTCCTTGGTTTGCAGCCGCGCGAGCGCGAGCGCCATGCTCGCCAGCAGGTTGCTCTTGCCGGTGCCCTTGCCGCCGGCAACGTACGCGTGCCAGGTCTTCTCGCTGCGCAGCGAGATCCACTGGATGTTGCCGAACAGGTCCACGCCCAGGGGCAGCGCCAGCCACCCCTGGCGGCCCTCGACGCTCTGCAGCAGATCGTCCAGCACGACCTCCTGGCGTTCTTCCCTCGGGAAGTCGATGCACACGAACTTGCCCGACGAGCGCACCAGCGGTTCGGTCTTGAGCTGGAACTTGACCAGCATCTGCGGCGTGAGCTTCTCCACCTGCGAGGTCTTGGTGCTGCCCTTCGGCATGAACCGGAACCGGATCACGCTCGGCGCGACGTAGACGTCTTCCCCCAGGCATGCGCAGTCGTGCGCGTCGAGGAACCGGATCAGCTTCTCGAGCGTTCGCTCGGTCCGTTCCTTCCACTCGGGACCGGCGCGGTACGGCGACGGCGAGAGGTGCGGGAACAGGTCGTCGTCCAGATCCGGCAGCGCTGCATGGCGCACGACCTGGCGCGCCGACGGCGGCTCGGGCGACACCTTCTCCCTGTCCTTCTCCTTGTGCTCCTTGCTCGCGCTCCGCCCGGCGATCTTCCTGAGCGCCGGCCGCGGCGCTGCCGGCGCTGCCTCGGGCACGGGCTCCACCACCGCCTTGCGAGCACCCGCCGGACGCTCGTCGAAGATCCGGTCGAGATGCTCGCTGAATGGCGAGCGCTTGTCGGCCGCGGGCGACCGCGAGGTGCGGCCGTCCTGCACCAGCCGCTCCAGCTCCTCGTGACAGGTTGCGAGCAGCTCCCGCGGCGTCACGCTGGCGCTCGCTTGCCTGGCGATCCAGTCGCGCGTGAACGGGTGGCAGGCGTCCTCGCCGTCGAGCTCCGGTGCGAACGCGCGCATGCGTGCCGCCACCAGCTCGATCGACTCACCGGCGCTCAGCGGCTGCAGCCGCAGGGTCTGCGTCGCCAGCCGAGCCACCTCGAAGTCGGTGAGCTTGCGGCTCAGATCCTTCCACGTCGATTCGGTGCATGACAGCAGCAGCACGCAGTTGGGGCTGGTCTCGCGCAACGACGCCATCGCGCTCAGCAGATGCGGCAGCCGCTGGTCCTCGCCAGCACGCGCCTCGAAGCGCGGCACGTCCAGCACCAGCACGAGCAGGCGATGCAACGACGCCAGGATCGCCATGTTCTGCAGCGCCACCCAGGCGGACTCGGCGCCGTGCAGCGGGTGCGGATTGCCGAGCGCGCTGCGCTCGTCGGCCGCGAGCTCGGTTCCCTTCAGCCACTCCATCGCTGTGGCGCGCCGGGTACCGCAGGCGGCTTCGAGGAACACGCGCGTGAACGTGCGGTCGAGCCGCACGTCGCGCTCGCACGCACGCTGCGCCACCTCGGCCAGGATCTCGCGGCGGCTCTCGCGCCGGCGCCCCTGCGGCGCGGCCCAGCGCAGCACGGCGCGCGCGATCAGCTGCAGCTGGTGGTCGTGCGTGCCCACCTCGACCTGGCGCGCGAGCGAGACGATCACGCTGCGCAGCAGCAAGAGCTCCGGCCCGGCCGCGAGCGTGCCGGTGTCGATCGGACAGAAGTTGGCAACGGCGGCGCTCGCCGCGCGCACCCGATGCAGCAGGTGCGTCTTGCCCGATCCCGGCTCGCCGAGCAGCACGATGCCAGAGCTGGGACGCGCCGGATCCGCATGGCGCTCCGCGAGCTGGCGCAGCAGGACGTCGAACGCGCCGTGGCCGATCGAGGGCACGTGCGGCGCATGTGCGTCCAGCAGCAGCTGCGGCGCGATGCGATCCGCAAACGGATTGGTGCCAGAACGCAGCAGGTCAGTGAGAACCGTTGCCATCGGAACCTCCGGCGGGGACAGTCCTCCTTCCTATCGGCCAGAACACGGCTCACGGCCCCGGTGGGAAAATGCGATCGGTGGCGGATCGCAACTGGAGACGCTCGCGTCTCGCGCTGCGCAGAAACTCGACAGCGCGCACCGTGATCGCGTCGGCTTCCCGCTCAGGCGTTCAGCGGCCGTCCGTCCACGGCGAGCGCCGCCTCCTTCAGCGCCTCGGCCAGCGTCGGGTGCGCGTGGCAGGTGCGCGCGAGGTCCTCGGCGCTCGCGCCGAAGGCGATGGCCGCGCCCGCTTCGGCGATCAGGTCGCCGGCGCGCGGGCCGAGGATGTGCACGCCCAGCACGCGATCCGTGTGCGCATGCGCGAGCACCTTGATCTTGCCCTCGGTGCTGTTCAGCGTGCGCGCTCGCGCGTTGGCGACGAACGGGAACGTGCCGCGCTTGAACGGGATGCCTTGCTGCTCGAGCTCCTGCTCGGTCTTGCCGACCGAGGCGATCTCCGGCCACGTGTACACCACGCCCGGGATCGCATCGTAGTTCACGTGGCCGTGGCCGGTGACGATGCCTTCGACGCACGCGACGCCCTCCTCCTCCGCCTTGTGCGCCAGCATCGGCCCGCGAATCACGTCGCCGATCGCATGCACGCCGTCGACCGTGGTCGTGAAGTGATCATCCACCAGCACCCGGCCGCGCTCGTCCTTCGCCACGCCGATCGCTTCCAGGTCGAGGCCATCGGTGTTCGGTGTGCGGCCGACGGCGAGCAGCACGCGATCACACTCGATCGGCGCCTGTCCTTCGCACTCGACCACGCACCCGCTCTTGGTGCCGCGCGCTCCGGTGACGCGGCTATGCAGGCGAAACTGCAGCCCCTGCTTCGCGAGCATCTTGTGGGCATCCGCCGCGAGCTCGTCGTCCATGCCAGGCAAGATGCGGTCCAGGTACTCGAGCACCGTGACCCTGGCGCCGAGGCGCGACCACACCGAGCCGAGCTCGAGGCCGATGTAGCCGGCGCCGATCACCACGAGGTGCTCCGGCACAGCCTGGTACGCCAGCGCGTCGGTGCTCGTGCCGATGCGATCGTGGTCCACCAGGACGCCCTTGAGCGTCGCGCTGTGGCTGCCGGTCGCGATCAGGATGCGGCGCGCCGACACCGCCGTTTCCGCCCGGTCGTTCTTCACCACCACGCGGGTCGGGCTGGCGATGCGGGCGTCGCCCAGGAGCCGCGCGATCCGGTGCTTCTTGAACAGACCGTCGACGCCGCGGGTCAGCGCCTGCACGATGTCATCCTTGCGCTTGAGCATGGCGGCAAGGTCGAGCTGCACCGACGGCACGCGCACGCCGTGGACGACCAGCTCGTGCCGCGCCTGATGGAAGCGCTCGCTCGACTCGAGCAGCGCCTTGCTCGGGATGCAGCCGACGCGCAGGCAGGTGCCGCCGAGCGCTTTTTCCCTGTCGACGCAGGCCACCTTCAATCCGAGCTGTGACGCCCGGATCGCAGCGATGTATCCGCCTGGGCCGGCGCCGATCACCACCAGATCGTAGTTCGGCTCCGCCATGGCTCAGATCTCCAGCAGGATGCGCGACGGCTGCTCGATGCACTCCTTGATGCGCTTCAGGAACGCGACCGCCTCGCGGCCATCGACGATGCGATGGTCGTAGGTGAGCGCGACGTACATCATCGCCCGCAGCACGATCTGGCCGTCGCGCCCCACCGGCCGATCCTGGATCGCATGCAAGCCGAGCACGCCGCTCTGCGGCGGGTTGATGATGGGCGTCGACAGCAACGAGCCGTACACGCCGCCGTTGCTGATCGTGAACGTGCCGCCCTGCAGCTCGTCGAGCTTCAGCTTGTTGTCCTTGGCACGCCGTGCGAAGTCGCCGATCGCGAGCTCGATCTCGGCGAAGCTCAGGCGCTCGGCGTTGCGCAGCACCGGCACCACCAGCCCACGCCCGCCGCCGACCGCGATGCCGATGTCGTAGTAGTTGTGGTAGACGATCTCGTCGCCCTGGATCTCGGCGTTCATCTCCGGCACCAGCTTGAGCGCTTCGATGGTCGCCTTGACGAAGAATGCCATGAACCCGAGCTTGATGCCGTGCCGTTCCTCGAAGCGCTGGCGGTGCTCGTTGCGCAGCTCCATCACCGCGCTCATGTCGAGCTCGTTGAACGTGGTGAGCAGCGCCGCCTGCTGCTGCGCCTGCACCAGGCGCTCGGCAATGCGCTTGCGGATGCTGCTCATCGGCACACGCTCTTCCTCGCGCGCCGCGGCCGCCGCGCCCGGCCCGGGTCTTGCCAGCGGCGCGCTCGCTGCCGCCTGGTCGGCGACGTGGCGCAGCACGTCTTCCTTGAGCACCCGCCCACCCGGGCCGCTCGCCGCCACGTCGCCCAGGCGCAGGCCATGCTCGATCAGCGCCCGCTCGGCCGCGGGCATCACCCGCGGCGGCACCGTGGCGCCACCAGGATGCGCGCTCCCCGCCGCGGCTGAAGGTGGCGCAGCTGGCGACCTGGGCTTCGCCGCTGGCTCGAGATAGCCAATCACCTCGCCCACCTGCGCGGTGTCGCCCTTGTGCTTGAGCACGCGCGCCACGGTTCCCGAGACCGGGGCGGGCAGCTCGAAGGTGGCCTTGTCGGACTCGAGCACCACCACCGCGGCGTCCTTCTCGACCCACTCGCCGGGCGGCAGGTACCAGTCGCCGACCTGCACTTGCGTGACGGACTCTCCCATCGCCGGGACCTTGAGCTCGACGGACTTCACTTCAGCGGGCATGGCTCACCCTCTCGCTCTCGAGGACCTGTGGCGCTTGCGGTCAGCCGAGCGCCCTGTCGATCAACTCCTGCTGCTCGAGCAGGTGGCTCGCATGCGAGCCCGTGGCCGGGCTCGCCGACGCCGGCCGCGAACAGCTCGCGAACGGGAACCGCTCCAGCAGGCGCTGGCCGAAGCGCGCCTGCAGGTAGCGCCACGCACCCATGTTCTCCGGCTCTTCCTGCACCAGAACACGGGCGTCCCATCGGCGTACCTGCGCAACGTCTCGGCGAGCACCGCCGCCGCGAGCGGATACAGCTGCTCGACCCGCACCAGCGCCACCCGCTCGCGCTTGCGCTGCTCGCGCGCCGCGAGCAGATCGTAGTAGAGCTTGCCGCTGCACGGGGAGCACGCGATCCACCCGACCGCTGCCGTCCACCACGGGGTCGGCCAGGACGCGTCGGAACGTGCCCGTGGTGAGGTCCGCGAGCGACGAGATCGCACGCGGGTGGCGCAACAAGCTCTTCGGCGTCATCACGATCAGCGGCTTGACCCAGCGCCGCAGCGCTTGGCGCCGCAACAGGTGGAAGTACTGCGCCGGCGTGGTCGGGTTGGCCACCTGGATGTTGTCGTCGGCGGCGAGCGCGAGGAAGCGCTCCAGCCGGGCGTGCGAATGCTCGGGGCCCTGCCCTTCGAACCCGTGCGGCAGGAGCAAGACCAGCCCGGACAGGCGATGCCACTTGTCCTCGCCGCTGGCGAGGAACTGATCGATGATCACCTGCGCGACATTGACGAAGTCGCCGAACTGCGCTTCCCACAGCACCAGGCACTCGGGATAGTCGAGCGTGTAGCCGTACTCGAAGCCGAGCGGCGCCACTTCGGCCAGCGGGCTGTCGTAGATCTCGACCGGCTTCTGTCCCGGCGCGACGTGCTGCAGCGGCTGGTAGCGCGCACCGGTCTCGTGGTCGTGCAGGACCGCGTGTCGCTGGCTGAACGTCCCGCGCGCGGTATCCTGCCCGGTCGAGGCGCACGCGCACCTGATCGAGCGCCAGGCTCGCGAGCGCGAGCGCCTCGCCCGCCACCCAGTCGAGCGGTCGCTCGCCCGCCGCCATCTTGCGCCGCGCATCCAGGAAGCGCTCGAGCTTGGGGTGCACGCGGAAGCCCTGCGGCGTGCGGGCCAGCGCTTCGAGCATGGCCACGAGCAGCGGCGGCTCGACACCGGTATCGACCTCCTTCGCTCCCGCCTCGGGACCGCCGTGGTAGCCGCGCCACGCGCTCGCCAGCTGATCCACGCGCGGCCGGTAGCCGGGACTGCGGGCAGCCGACAGCTCCGCCTCGAGCACCTGGCGGCGGTGCAGCGCGATCTCGTCGGCCTCCGCACGCGTGATGCCGTCCAGCTGCAGCAGGTGCTCGAGGTAGCCCTCGCGCACGCTCGGCCGCGCCTGGATCGCTCGGTACATGAGCGGCTGCGTGAACGCCGGCTCGTCACCCTCGTTGTGGCCACGCCGCCGGTAGCAGTACATGTCGATCACAACGTCGCGGTGGAACTCGTAGCGGAAGTCGATCGCCAGCCGGACCACTTGCGCCACCGCCTCGGGGTCCTCGCCGTTCACGTGGAAGATCGGGCTCTGCAGCAGCTTCGCGACGTCGGTCGCGTACGTGCTCGAGCGCGAATCACTCGGGTTGGTGGTGAAGCCGATCTGGTTGTTCACCACCACGTGCAGCGTGCCGCCGGTCGAGTAGCCGGCGAGCTGGCTCAGGTTGAGCGTCTCCTGCACCACGCCTTCGCCGGCGAACGCCGCATCGCCGTGCATCAGCACCACCATGCCGCGCTTGCCCTCGCGATCGCCGAACCGATCTTGCTTGGCGCGCATGCGGCCGAGCGCCACCGGGTTCACGAACTCGAGATGGCTCGGGTTGAAGCACAGCGACAGGTGGATCTTGCGCCCGGTCGCGCTCAGCCACTCGCTGCCATGGCCAAGGTGGTACTTCACGTCGCCGCGCCCGCCGCGGTGCAGCTCGGGATCGGCGTCCTCGAACTCGCGGAAGATGTCGCGCGCGCTCTTGCCGAGAATGTTCGCCAGCACGTTCAACCGACCGCGGTGCGCCATGCCAAGCACGATCTCGTCCAGGCCCTGCTCGCTGGCGCGCTCGATCGCCAGCTCGAGCAGCGGGATCAAGCTCTCGGCGCCTTCCAGCGAGAAGCTCTTCGCGCCCATGAACTTCTTCTGGATGAACTCCTCGAACATCACCGCATCGGTGAGGCGGGTCAGGATGCGCAGCTGCTCGTCGCGCGTGAGCTTGAGCCGATTCTCGCTGCCTTCCATGCGCCGCTGCAGCCACTGTCGCACGGCGCCGTCGTCGATGTGCATGAACTGCGCGGCGATCGACCGGCAGTAGGTGTTGCGCAGGCGCGAGACGATCTCGCGCAGCGTCAGCACGCCGCCGCCGGGGATGGTGTCGACCGAGAACGGCAGCTCGAGGTGCTCGCGGGTGAAGCCGTAGAACTCGGGCTCGAGCTCGGCCACCGGCGGCCGGGCGATGCCGAGCGGATCGAGCTGGGCGATCATGTGGCCGCGCACACGGTAGGCGCGGATCAGCTGGTCGAGGCGATCCTGCAGCACCGCGATCGAGGTCTCGCGCCGCGCCGCCGCCGCGGTGCCACCCACCGCGCTGAACAGCCCGGGCGGCCGGAACGACGGCAAGAGCCTCAGGTTCGCGGCGAACGCTGCACGCTCGCCGCGAGCGACCCGAAGTAGCGCCGCCAGTCCTCGCCGACCGCGGCCGGATCGCGCAAGAACTCGGCGTACAGCCCCTCGAGGAACACCGCGCTCAGGTTGCTCAGCTCTTTGCCGTTGCCGTGGGTCGCTGCCATCTTCACACTCGAAGCCAGACGTGAATCGGGAGATTCTAGCTTGCTCGACCAGGCCGTAAAGATGCGCGCAGAGAACGGCACGCGCGCCAGCTCCGGAACGGACCGCCGATGACCACCGCCCGCTGCCAGATCTGTGGCGAGCCGCTCACCGCGGCCGCGTGCGCGCGCTGCGCTGGCGAGGTCCGGCGGCCGGATCTCGCGCTGCGCCCGCCCGCCAACTCGCTGGCCGGCAGCTTCCAGGACGGCATGCACTCGTTCCTCGACGGCGTGCGGATCGGGCTCGGCCAGCGCACGCTGCGGCCATGGGTATTCGCTCCGGTGGCCATCGCGATCGTGCTGTGGCTCGGCATCGGCTGGGCGTGCCTCGAGCTGCTCTGCCCGCTGCCGGCGCGCTGGCTCGGGGAGCCGTGGCCGGGTGTCCTGCGCTGCGTGCAGGCCGGCCTGCGCCTGATGCTCGGCCTGCTCATGTATCCGCTGATCGTGGTGATCGCCTCGATCAGCAGCTACCTGGTGACCTCGGTGCTCACGTCGCCGATCTGCGATCGTCTCTCGGCGCTGACCGAGGAGCTGATCCTGGGCAAGGCGCCGGCGCGCCCGCGTTCCCCATGGCGGATCCTGTGCGAGGACGTGCTCGGACCGCTGCGGCAGTCGATCGCGCTCGCACTGCTCCAGCTCACCGTGACGATCGCGCTGTTCGTCGTCTCGCTGCTCAGCGCCGGGCTCGCGACGCCGCTCGTGTTCCTCGCCGCGGTCTACTTCAGCGCGCTCGTGGTGAATGATTTCCCGCTGGCGCGCAAGCGCTACTCGCTGCGCGCGAAGATCGCGTGCCAGAACGCGCACATGGCGCATTACCTCGGCCTTGGCCTGCTCGCCAACGCGCTGCCGTTCCTGCTGCCGTTCGCGGCGATCGCCGCCACCCGTTCGTACCTCGCGCTGCGACCCAAGTGACGCGGAGCGAGGACCCCGGCGGTCCAGGATCCTCGCTCCTTGCATGGGCGTGGCGCTCGAACAGCGCCGATCGATCAGTAGGTGACCGCGCGGGCCGCGTTGATCAGACCCCAGCCGAACTTGGTGTCGTACCCGGCCGTGCCCAGGTCCTTGCAAGTGCTCTCGATCGCCGTGCGCACCTGCGCGTTGGTGTAGCCCGGGTGCGACGCGAACACCAGCGCAGCGACCGCGGTCGCGTGCGGCGTCGCCATCGACGTGCCCTGGAAGAAGTAGTAGGCGAAGCTGCCGTAGTTGGGCGGCGCAAACGTCTGCTGCAGGATGCCGTCGCCGTAGCCATCGTGGTTCTGATCGAGCGCGGTGTAGCCGCCCGGCGCGACCACGTCGATGCCAGTGCCCCACTGCGAATAGCTCGCGCGACCGCCATCGAAGCGCGTGGCGCCCACCGCCATGCAGTTCGTGTAGCGCGCCGGGTAGCCGATCGAGTTACCGCCGCTGTTGCCCGTGGCAGCGCACAGCACGCAGCCCTTGCTCCATGCGTAGTCCACCGCCGCCTGCAGCGTGCTCGAGCCGCTTGACGCACCCAGGCTCAGGTTGATCACCTTCGCGCCGCTGTCCGCCGCGTAGTTGATGCCATTGGCGACATTGGTGAGCGTGCCGCTGCCCGAGCTGTCGAGCACCTTCACCGGGATCACGGTGCAGTTGTAGGCAATGCCCGCACAGCCGGTGTTGTTGTTGGTGCGCTGGGCGATGGTACCGCACACGTGCGTGCCGTGGCCGTTGTCATCGTTCGCGTGCGTCGTGCCCGACACGAAGTTCTTCGGGCTCACGAACGATTGGCCGGCGAGGTCTGGCGCCTGCACGAAGCTGCCATAGGTCTCGTACGCGACACCGGTGTCGACGATCGCCACCTTGATGCCCGATCCGGTCGAGGTGTTGGTGGCGGTGACCATCTGCACGCCGTTGTTGGATGGAACGCCGTTCGACAGCATGCCGTAGTCGTAGAAGTTCCACTGGTACGGGAAGAAGAACGTGTCGTTCGGGGTGCCGTAGGCATAGAACAGATTGTTGGGCTCCGCGTACACGACGCCGGGCAGCTGCGTGAGCTTGGCGATCGCCGCCGCGACCTGGCCCGCGGCAACCCGCAGCACGTCGAACCGACCGCCCCATCCGGTCTCCTTCCACACGCCGCCCGCGGCGCTGATCAGTGCCGTGCGCGTCGCGGCGTCGAGCGTGTCGTCGAATCTCACCACGACTTCGTCCGGCACGAACTCGACTTCCTCGGGTGCCGTGCACATCTCGCGCACCTGGAGGTCGGCCGCGGCGATGGCCGGTTTGCTCTGGCCAGTGGCGGACCAGCTCATGGCGCCAATGGCAAGCAAGACGGCACCGGCTACAACGGGGACAGCGAGTTTGAGCTGCATCGAGGTATTCCTCCAGCAAGATGTGGTCAGCCGCAACGTGCGGAGCCGAGTGGATGTGAAGTGCTTTCCCGACGGGCGGGATTATCAACGGTGCGCGGGTCGTTGCGCAAGAGGCGAGCATCCGGATCCGTCGACCAGGAGAGGGACATTCACCATGAAGGACCCGGTCTGTGGCATGACCGTGGACCCGGCGCGCGCCGTCGGTCCGCTCCAGCATGGCGGGCAAGACTACTACTTCTGCCATCCCGGCTGCCTCGCGCGCTTCCGCGAGGCGCCGCAGCAGTACCTGGCCGGCCCGGCGCCGCCTGCTTCCATGCCGCTCGCGAGCAGCGTGCCGCTTCACCTGCAGCGCCCCGCGCCGCCGCCGTCCGCGGCCACGCGCACCTACACCTGCCCGATGCATCCGGAGATTCGCCGGAATGCTCCTGGCTCGTGTCCGAAGTGCGGCATGGCGCTCGAGCCGGGCGAGGTCAGCCTCGAGCCGCACGCCAACCCCGAGCTTGACGACCTGAAGCGGCGGCTGCTGGTGAGCGCGCCGCTCACCGCCGTGCTGATGCTGATCGCCATGCCTGCCATGCTCGCGCACGCGGGCATGGGCACCACCGTTCTCGCGTGGTGCCAGTTGCTGCTGGCAACGCCCGTGGTGCTCTATGGCGGTGCGACGTTCTTCGCCCGCGGCATCACCGCGCTGCGGCACCGCTCGGCCAACATGTTCACGTTGATCGCCGTCGGCACCGGCACGGCCTACTTGCAGAGCGTGGTGGCCACGCTCCTGATGCGCCCGGTGACGCACGAGTCCCTGTACTTCGAATCCGCGGCAATGATCGTCGTGCTCGTCCTGATCGGCCAGGTGCTCGAGCTGCGCGCCCGCGAGCGGACCTCGGCGGCGATCCGTTCCTTGCTCGCGCTGGTGCCGAAGACTGCGCGCGTGCTGCGAGCGGGTGATCACGAACAAGCGGTCGCGCTCGATCAGCTGCGCGTCGGCGATGACATCCGCGTGCGTCCCGGCGAGCGCATTCCCGTGGACGGCGAGCTCATCTCCGGCGAGAGCCGGGTCGACGAGTCGGCGATGACCGGCGAGTCATCACCGGTGGCGAAGCGGCCCGGCGACGCGGTGCTGGCGGCGACGTTGAACGGCGCGGGCGCGTTCGTGATGCGGGCGACCCGCGTTGGCCGCGAGACGCTGCTCGCCCAGATCGTGCGGCTCGTGGCGGAAGCCCAGCGCACGCGCGCGCCGATCCAGCGCCATGCCGATCGGGTGAGCGCCTGGTTCGTGCCGGCGGTGGTGATCATCGCCGCGCTCGCCTTCGGCGGCTGGCTGCTCGCTGCGCATCGGCTGCTGCCGGCGCTGGTGCACGCGGTGGGCGTGCTCATCATCGCCTGTCCGTGTGCGCTCGGCCTCGCCACGCCGATGTCGATCATGGTGGCGACCGGGCGCGGCGCACGCGCCGGAGTCCTGGTGCGCAGCGCCGAGGCGCTCGAGACGCTCGAGCGCGTCGACACGCTCGTGATCGACAAGACCGGCACGCTCACCGAGGGTGCGCCGCGCGTCGCCGAGCTGACCACCAGCGGCGGCGGCGCCGCCGCCGAGCTGCTCGCGCTGGCAGCGGCCGCCGAGCTGCCGAGCGAGCATCCGCTGGCGGCGGCGATCCTGGCAGCGGCGCGCGCGCAGAACCTGTCGCTCGCGCAGCCGGAGCAGTTCGCCGTGGTGAGCGGCAAGGGCGTCACCGCACGAGTCCGCGGGCGACGCATCGCCGTGGGCAATCGCGCGCTGCTCGAGGACCTCGGCATCGACCTGAGCGTGCTTGCGCCGGTGATCGAGCGCGAGACGAGCGCCGCCCGCACGCCGGTCCTGGTGGCGATCGACGGGCAGGCCGCCGGGGTGATCGCCGTCGCCGACGTGATCAAGACCGGCGCGGTCCTGGTGCTCGACGAGCTGCGCCGCGATCACGTGCAGGTGATTATCGTGACCGGTGATCATCGCCAGACCGCGCTCGCCGTGGCGCACGAGCTCGGCGTCAGCGACGTGCAAGCGGAGGTGCTGCCGAGTGCGAAGGCCGCGGTGATCGATCAGCTGGTCGCGGCTGGCCACGTGGTCGCCATGGCGGGCGATGGCATCAACGACGCGCCCGCGCTGGCGCGCGCACACGTCGGCATCGCCATGGGCACCGGCACGGACATCGCCATGCAGAGCGCTCACATCACGCTCGTGCACGGTGACCTGCGCGGCCTGCTGCGTGCGCGGCGGCTGAGCCGCGCCACCATGCGCAACGTGCGCCAGAACCTGTTCTTCGCCTTCGGCTACAACGCGATCAGCATCCCGGTCGCCGCCGGCGTGTTCGACGCCTGGCTCGGACTCACGCTCAGCCCCACGCTCGCCGCAGCGGCCATGAGCCTGTCCTCGGTCTCGGTGATCACGAACGCACTGCGACTGCGTTCCGCCGCGCTCGATTGAACACGATCCTGCCGCGTCGCGCGCCCCGTCACCGCTTCATGCGCTCGGGCCCCTTCGGGATCTGGCGGCGGCCGAACACGTAGCCCGCAAGAAACTCGCGGATCACGGGCTCGCGCGGGACATCGGCGCGGTACGTGCCATAGAACCAGGCGAAGAAGCCCGCGGCCGGGTTGCGGATCACGATCGCGTCCGAGTCGTTGTCGTCGGAGCCGTACAGGCGGTCCACGTGCCAGCCGGTGCCGAGCTGGTGGTAGCGCATCGCGCTCCACGCCCAGCGCGCCCGGTACGACGGCAGCTCTGCCGCGTCCTTGCGGCGGATCATCGGACCCAGGCCGCCGCTCACCCCGGGCACGGCGGGATCGAGCAGGTCATCGAGCCCGCTGCCGCCGGCACCGTCGGTGCTCGAGGTACCGTTCGCGAACAGGTACTCGGCGAACGCCTGCGCGCCGGTCCAGACGATGCCGTTGCCTTGCTCGATCCACTGCTCGGCCAGCGAGCCTTCGTCCTCGCCTTGATAGATCGTCGCCGGCGCAACGTCCATCAGCACCAGCACGTCCTGCACGCCATCGTTCGCGTAGTCTTGCATCCACTGGCGCAGCGCATCCTGCTCGCTGAAGGTGAACACGCGCACTTCGCGGCCGAACGAGGCGAGCCACGCCGACAACCCGGTGGCGAGCTCCTCCTGCGATGGTCCGTCGACGTAGCGCTCGACTACGAGCGGTTCGAAGATCGCCACGGCCGGCTGCAACGCGCGCACGTCGATCGGCAAGGTCGCGATGGTCGACTGGCCATCGTCCGCTGCGGTCAAGCTGAGCGTGTAGTGGCCCACTGCCTGATAGGCGTGCACCGGCGTCGTGTCCTGCTGATGCGTGACGCCCGGATAGTACTCGAGCGGCGATCCGTCGCCCCAGTCCCAGGTGAGGTCGAGGGTGCCCTTGCCGGCGTATTCCGCATGACCGGTGGCCATCACCGGCAAGCCAGCCCGCGGCCCCTCGTGCGAGAGGCTGACGATGTGCGCCTTCGGCACCGCGTCGGCGTCGTACAGATGCAGCGTCTGCGTCGTGGTGAGCTGGCGGCTGTCGGTCACGCTCAGCACCAGCTCGAGATACGTGCCCGAGCCATGGCTCTCGGCCACGAACGAGCTGACCAGGCCGGGCAGCTCGTAGAACTTGGGATGCACATGGTGGTCGTGAATCAGGTTCACGTCCCACACCGCGTTGAGCGGCGTGCCGGACTGATCGTCCTCGGCATCGGCGGCGGTGGCCGTGAGCGAGATCAGATCGCCGGTGTGGTAGAAGTCGCCATCGCTCGGCGTCGCGATCGTGATCGATGGCGGCGTGTTGCCGGGCGAAACGAGCACGCTCGCCTGCGCGTCCTTGCCGCGCGCATCGGTCACGGTCAGCACCACGGTTGCATTCACCGCCTGCGTGTAGGTCTTCTCCACCGTCTCCGTGTCGGCGGTCGTGCCGTCGCCCAGGTCCCAGTGGTAGGTGAGGCCCTCGGCCTCCGGATCGTACGACTGTGCGGCGGAGAACTGCACCGTGAGCGGCAGGCCGCCATAGGTCTGATCGGCATCGAGGATCGCCACTGGCGCCTGGTTGCCGAGCACGTAGTGCAGGCGCCACACGCGGTTGTTGCCGATCGAGATGAAGTACAGGTTGCCGCTGACCGGCTCGACCTCGGCGGCCACCGGACCATGCATCGTGTCGGAGAACGGCAGCACCTGCGTCACGTTGCCGTTCTGGTCGAACTGCGCGACCTTGAGCCAGCTGCGTCCATAGTCGGTGAAGAACAGCGCATTGTGATAGGCGGGTGGATACTCGCTGCCGGTGTAGAAGGCGAGCCCCGAGGCACAGTTGCCAGCAAACCCGGCATAGTCGCTGCTGCTGTGCTGCCATGCGAGCAGCGGCGGGGTGTGCACCACGGCCGGACAGAACGACTCGGGGTCCGCGGCCTGGTAGCTGCCCTGCGAGAACGGACCCTCGTAGCACGGCCAGCCGAAGTTCTCGCCGCCGTGCGCGAGGTCCACCTCTTCCCACGTATTCCATCCCACGTCGCTGATGTACAGGTCGTCGGTGCCTGGGCGCACCGTGAAGCGGAATGGATTGCGCAACCCCATCGCCCAGATCTTCGAGCGGATCGCGGTCGGGTCGCCGGTGTAATAAGGGTTGTCTGGCAGGCCGAGGCCAGTGCTCGGGTCGACGCGGATGATCTTGCCCGCGAGCGACCAGTCATACACCGAGCGGAACGCGCCCACGTCCTGGTCCGGTGAGAAGCGGCCGCTGCCGAAGCACCCGGGGTCCCAGCCGCCGGCATCGGTCAGGTCGTAGTGGGCGCCATCGCCCGCGGAGCACACGAGACTGCCGTCCGACAGGAAGCGAATCGTGCCGATCGAATGCGACCAGTGGCAGGACGGAATGCCGACATCCCAGCTGTCGCCGATCACGACGTGCCGGCTCTGCGGATCGATGACGTGCTGGCCTTGATCGTCGTGCGTGACCGTGTAGCGCACCAGACGCGCGAACGATTCCTGCTCGCCATCACCGTAGTCGCCGTTGGGGTCGACCACCTCGAGCAGGTAGAGGTAGCCATTCGCAGCGAAGCCCGGATCGACCTGGATGCCGAGCAGTCCACGGTCGCCGTTGTTCAGCGCTTCCTGCGACAGGTCGAGCAGCGGGGCGCTGCCCTTGACCCCATCCTCGACCAGCCACACGGTGCCCCTCTTCTCGACCACGAACAGGTGGTCCTGGTCCGCGAACACCATCCCCGTTGGCGCATCCCAGCCGGTGCCTACCGGTTCGGCGGCGAAGCCCGGGGGGAATCCGCTCTGGCCGCGCGCCAGACCTGGAACCATCACGGGGAGCACGAGCGACACGATCGCGCCGGCGACGGCGCCACGGCAACCAGCTGGCATGGCAAGCTCCGGGCAGACAGCCCACGAACACCCGATACGCACGATCAGCTGAACACGATCAGCGGGGGAGACCGAGGACGGGGCGCATTATGTCAGAAGCGGCCGCACGAGGGGAAGACGCTGCCCGCCGGTTTGGCGTTGGCCGGCCCGACTCCGAACGAGACGCGAGCGCTGCCACGAGCTCGGTCACGGTCGATGCCTGCCCATCACCATGAGCGCAGCTCCGGCGGCGACCAGCGGCAGACCGGCCGCGATCCAGAGCGGGCTCGGCCAGTGCACATCACCCATGACGAAGCGGCGATAGGGATAGTAGCCGGCGGCGCTCAAGCCGCACAGCAGCACGACCGCACCCGCCGCCCAGGCGCGCGGCGGCGGTGGCTCGGGCGGCGCCGCGGGCGGCGCCAGTCCGCGCTCGATCTGCGCCAGGGCCGCGCGCGCGCGCGCCAGGTGCGCATGCTTGAGCTTGATCGTGGACCGCTCGCGCCGGTACGCCCAGACGTTGGTGGCCACCGCGAGCGCCATCAATCCGGGGTGGACCGCGAGCGCAATCGCCGGCGTGGGCGCGGCGCCCAGGAACGACGCGACGACGATGCTGAGCGGCCCGAACGAGCCTGGCGCCATGACCAGCGCCATCAATCGCTTGTCGTCGCCCAGGAGGTCGCGGCTCAAGCCCCTGGCCGCCACGGCGTCCTTCACGGCGCGTGCGGTGCCGATGAAGAACAGGAACATGAGCGTGTGCATCGCCAGCACGGCGAGGCCCGCGGCCAGCCCGCAGAGCGCGTGGAAGTGTGGGTCCATGGTGTAGGCGCTGGCGCCGGCGAGCACGAGCAACGCCGCGCTCAGGCCGCCCAGGAAATCGAACGCCGCGAGCATGCTGCGCGCTCTCTGCTACTGCGCCTTCGCCGCCGACCACCTGAGGATCTTGTCCAGCGTCCCGCTCGACACCGCGTGATAGCGCGGCCGCGCCTTCGCGTAGATCGCGCGTGCCTCCTTCAGTCCGGCGTCGGTCTTGGCCATCGCCGCATACAGCGGCTTCAGGTACTTGCGCCGCCCGACGTTCATCAGGAACTCGAGCAGCCGATCGTGGCTCGGGCCATAGCCGTGCTCGATCCCGAGCCGCAGCCAGGTGCACAAGAGCTCGCAGTTGCCGGTCGCCGTGACGTGGAAGGCGCGGTCCAGATCCGCGAGCTGCTCCGCCGAGACCGTGGCCGGCAAGCCCTCGAGGAAGCGCAGCCATTGCTGCGTGACCCAGCCGCTCGTGTCGAGCGCGCTGGCCGGGCTGCCCTGCTGCCAGGCCTCGCGCGTGCGATCGACGCGCTCGAGCGCGACCGAACGCGGGCGCGGCAAGTCGGGTGGCAGACCCGGCTGGTAGACCCAGAGATCGAGGTCGACCTGCGGCGCGAGATCCGGGTGCTTGCGCAGCAGCTCCCGCTCGAGAAAGCCGAGGAACTCCTCGGTGGTGATGCTCTCGAACTCGTGCGCGGCGAAGTACGCAGCGAGGAACTGGTCGAAGTTCTTGCGCCCGAACACTTCCGCCAGGCGCTCGAGCAGCGCCGCGCCCTTCTGGTACGGCACCGATGAGAAGCCGTCGTCGGGGTGGCGTCCCTTCAGGTCGACGTGCAGGATCTGATCGCGCGGCTCGAGCTCCTGCATCTCGTTCTCGAGCTCGGCGATGCCGAGCACCGTCTCCATCGTGTAGCGCTCGGCGCCGAACACGGCTTCCATGATGCGCCCTTCGAGATACACCGTGAAGCCCTCGTTCAGCCAGAAGTCGCTCCACGTCGCGTTGGTGACCAGGTTGCCCGACCACGAGTGTGCCAGCTCGTGCGCCACCAGCGAGACCAGCGACTTGTCGCCCGCGAGAATCGTCGGCGTCGCGAACGTCAGGCACGGATTCTCCATGCCGCCGAACGGGAACGCCGGCGGCAGGATCAGCAAGTCGTAGCGGCCCCACCGGTACGGGCCGAACACGCTCTCGGCGCGCGCCACCATGGCCTCGGTGTCGGCGAGCTCCCCTGCCGCCGCATCGACCACGCTCGGCTCGGCCCACACCCCGCAGCGCTTGCTGATCGGCCGGAAGGCGAGGTCGCCGCACGCGAGCGCGATCAGATAGGGCGCGATCTTCTGCGTCATGCGGAAGTGGAACGCCCCATCGCTCCCCTTGCCGAGCTGCTCCGCGCTCATCACCGCCGTGAGCTCCGCCGGCGCCCGGATGGTGGCGTCGTAGGTGACGCGCACCGACGGCGAGTCCTGCAGCGGGATCCAGGTGCGCGTGAAGATCGACTCGCCCTGCGTGAACAGGAACGGCTGCTTCTTGCCGGCGGTCTGCTCGGGCGTGAGCCATTGCAAGGCGTCGGCCCGCTCGGTCGTGTGGTAGCGCACGCTGACCGAATGATCGCCCGGCGCGAGCGTGATCGCCAGCGCCGAGCCGAGATTGACATCCTCCGGCGACAGCTCGAACGCACGCGGCGAACCATCGCTGCCGCTCACCGCCTCGATCGCGATGCCGCGCGCATCGAGCACGAGCGGCGCGCCGGGATCGTGACGCTCGCAGTCGAGCCGCACCGAGCCGCGGGCCTGCCGGGCGTTGAAGTCGAGCGTGAGGTCAAGGCTCACGTGCTTCACGCGCACTTGCGCGGGGCGACTGTGGCTGTGAGTGTCCATGGCATCCGCGCGAAGAGGTGCACCGATCGGCAGCGCGACGAGCGCGCCGATGCGAGCCATCGTGGCAATCATGATCATGGTCTTGATCCGGGTCTTGGCGAAAACCGAGATGATGCCCTGCGCGAGGGGTCGCTGGCAAGCACGAAGCGATCGCGCGCACCCGGCTTTGAAATGCGCGAACTTTCCTTAGACTGTCGGCGGGGTCCCTCTCGCGCTGACAACCGTTTGCCGCCGTGCGATGCGCCACATCCTCAAGCAGCGGGCGCTCAAGCTCGTTTTCCTCGCCAACCTGATCTCGATGATCGGCAGCGGCATGAACGGCGCCGCCGTCAGCTGGTACACCCTCGAGACGACGCGGTCCGAGATCGCGCTCGGTCTCCTGGTGGTGCTGCAGAACCTGCCGGCGCTGTTGCTCCTGCCGTTGACCGGTGTGGTGATCGACACCAAGGATCGCCGCCACCTGGTGATGGGCCTCGACGCGATCCGGCTGCTGGTGATCGGCGTGGTGGCCTGGTTCGCCTGCCGGGGTCACGTGCCGCTCTGGTACCTGTACGTGATGAACACGCTGGTCTCGGCCGCGTTCTGGATGTTCTGGCCGACGGTCGCGGCGCTCATCCAGGAGCTCGCGCCCGCGTCCGAGTTCCTGCACGCCAACACCTTCCTGCTCGCGGGCCTGCAGGGCGGCTGGCTGATCGCCGGCGCGATCGTCGGCTTCGTCTACAACCACATCGGCCTCGGCGGCGTGCTGTTCATCGACTGCGCCACCTACGTCGCGTCGTTCACCTGCTACTTCCTCGTGCGCCGCGGCAAGCACCTCGTGCCGCACCCCGAAGCGGCTCACGCCGCGCCGCGCGGCGACGGCGCGCTCCGGCGCTACCGGCGCGAGATCCAGGACGGGCTCGCCTACGTGCGCGCGCAGCCGTACGTGCTGTTGCTCGGCACGAGCTGGGCGCTGTTCATCGGCGGCATGCTCACTCAGGGCGTGATCACGGCGCCGCTCAGCGAGCACGTGCTGCACGCCGGCGCGCTTGGCTTCGGCTGGCTGAACGGCGGCTGGGGCGTGGGCGCGTTCCTGAGCGCACTCTATGCACCGATCGTGATCCGCCGCATCGGCGCACGCCGGTCAGTGGCGCTGACCATGGCGCTGATGGCGGGCGGCCTGCTCGTGCTGCCATGGTTCCCGTGGCTCGCGCTCGGCGTGGCGCTCTATTGCCTGCTGGGCTCGGCGCGCGGCGTGGGCGGCGTCGCCATCTCCACCTCGATGATGGAGATCGTGCCGCCGCACCTCATGGGTCGCGTGCAGAACACGTTCTACTTCGCCGGCACGGCGCTGCAGATGATGCTCGGCCTGGTGGTCGGTTGGGTGGCGGAGCGCCACAGCCTGCATGGCGCGTTCGCGATCGTCGCCTGCCTTTACCTGGCAGCGTTCGCCACGGCGCTGTGGCCGGTCCCGCGTCAGGTCGCGACCGCTGCCACGAGCAGCGGTGCCGCGATCGAGCAGCAGTGACCCGAGGAGGGCGGCTCGCACGAGCCACGCCCTCCTCGAGGGATCGCCGCGCTCACGAGCTCGACTTCTCGAGCGTGAGCGGCAGCACGCAGCGCGTCTTGCCGAACGCCACGCCCACCTCGGCGGTGAAGTCCTTCTCACCGGCGCGCAGGTTGACGAGCAAGCGCTTTCGCTCCTCGTCGACCGACTTCATGTCGAGCGCGCAGATCACTTTACCGGCATCGCTGGTGAGCATGATCTGCCACTTGTATTGCTCGTCGAGCACGAACGCGAGCTTGTACGAGCCAGTCGCCACCTTCTGCCGCCCAGGGCATGATGTCGCACGAGGTCTTGAGCGACCCGAGCGGGCTGGTCTCGGCTCGACTTGTTGATGCCGGCGCGCATCTGCGCTTTCTTCGCCTCGTCCTCGAGCGACTTCGCCCAGTTGCCCTCGGCCCAGGTGATCGAGATGTAGCTGATCTCGATCGTGTCCTTGCCGAAAGTGATGGTCTGGTTGATGGTGGGCGCGTTGCGGTTGGCGCTGCCCATCTTCTGGGCGAACGCCGGCATGGTGGTCAACACCATCAATGCCACGGTTCCGATCACGGTCCTCACGGTCTTCTCCTCACAAGCTGATCGATGCAGCGATCCTGATGCTCTGTTTGGGGGCGCGTCCAGCATAGCCCGCAGCGAGATTCCCCTGAAGCGCGAATTCGCGGGCTCACGTGGCCTGGTCGTAGCACTTGAGCGCAATCGCGCCATGGGCGGCAGCGCCGCCAGCTCGCAGTGCCGCCGCGAGCAGCACGGCCTCGGCCACTTCCTCCTTGGTCGCGCCCGCGCGCTTGGCGCCGCGCACGTGCACGTCGATGCAGTACACGCACTGCGTGGTGTGCGCCACGGCGATGGCGATCAGCTCGCGGTACTTGCGCGGGATCTGGCCGGTCTCGCGCGCGACGATGCCATCGAGCGCGGCCCACGCCTTGAACTCGTCCGGCGCGAGCTTGCCGAGCTCCCGGATCAGCTTCAGGTCATCCCGATCGTGGTAGTGATTGGACATGTCGATCCTCCACAGTCATGCGTGCGCCAAAGACGAGCGCGGCAGTTTACCGGATCGCGTCTGGAAAACGACCCGGCAATCGCTAAACCTCTCTGCCGAGATGCGCCCTCCATCCGGCCACCGACTGTCCGCCGTCCTCATCGCCTCGAGCTTCGCCATGCTCGCCGCCGCGGTGTTCCGGCAATGGCTGGGCAAGCGCCACGCGCTCGAGTCGCTGGTGGCGTTCGCGGCGACCAATCAACGCGGCAACGACCTGAACCGCGAGCTCGAGCAGCGCGCCCGCACCGCCGCGCAAGCGCTGGCAGCCGAGGCGCTGCAGCGCACCGAGCTCGAGCGGCGAGCAGCCGCCGCCGTGGCCGCGCACGTGCGCGCGGCGCAGCTCGCGCTCGACTTGCACCGGCTGGTGGAGGCGAGCGAGCATCTCGACGCCGTGCCGCTCGAGGCGCGCGGCTTCGAGTGGCACTATCTCGCCCACCGCAGCGCGGCGCGGCTGATCGAGATGCGCGCGCACCAGCAGCCGGTGTACGCGGTCGCCGCCAGCGCCGACGGCCGCTGGCTCGCCTCGGGCGGCGCCGACGCGACGGTCCGGCTGTGGTCGGCTCACGACCGTGCCAGCGCCGCGGCGCTCGGCGACCTGGGTGCGGCGGTGATCGCGCTGTCGATCAGCGCCCGCGGCGAGCGCGTGGTCGCCGCCACCGCCGATCATCGCCTCCACGTCTGGTCGCCCGCGGCCGGCGCGCACGCCAGCTGGGACGTGGCCGGGGGCGCGCCGACCGGCGTCGCCATCAGCGGCAACGCCGAGCGCGTGGCAGCCGCATGCGACCAGGGCATGGTGCTCGTGTGGGATGCTCGCGACCATGGCGAGATCGCGCGGCTGCTCCGCCACCAGGGCAGCGCCAACGCGGTCGCGCTCGGCCACGACGGCGCGAGCGCCTGGTCCGGCGGCGACGATGGCGTGATCCGCCGCTGGGACGTGGCGTCGGCGACCGAGCGCGCCGTGCTGCGCGGTCATCACGGCGCGGTGCGCAGCGTCGCGCTCGCGCCCGACGAGCGCCACCTGGCGTCAGGCGCGAGCGACGAGCGGCTGATCGTGTGGGACGCGGCGGCAAACGAGATCGTGCAGATGATCGACCCGGGCAGGGGCGCGCTGGTCTCGGTGGCGTGCAGCAGCACGCCGTTTCGCGTGGCCAGCGGCAGCGCGCGCGGCGACGTGCAGGTGTTCGACGCCGCATCGGCGGATCTGCTCGCCACACTCGAATGGACCGGCACTACCGTGGCGCAGATCGCGCTTCGCCCGACGCGCACGGGCTGCTGATCGCCGCCGCCGACGAGCTGGTCCGCTGGTGGGACCTCGCTGGCACGCAACCCGACGGCGTGCTCACGATCCCTGCCGACGAGAACGGCGATGGGCGTCGCGAGGGCATCACGTCGCTCGCGCTCAGCGACGATGGCTCCGTGCTCGTGATCGGCGCCGCCGATGGCGCGGTGCACGTCGAGGACGTCGCGACCGGCGCCGAGCAGGCCACTCTGCGCGGGCACGACCAGGCGGTCGCGAGCCTGGCCTGCGACCCGCGCGCGAGCGTGATCGTCTCGGGCAGCCTCGACGGCACGGTGCGCGTCTGGGATGCCAGCACGGCGACCGCGCGCCAGACGCTCGCCTGCGGCCAGGAGTCCGTTGCCGTGGTGGCGCTCGATCGAACGCGCGCGCGCGTGGTGGCGCTCCTGAACGACGCCAGCGTGCGCGTGTGGGACCTCGGCACCGGCACCTCGATCGCGACCCGCGACGGACCGCGCGACCGCGTGTTCGCGCTCGGCCTGTCGCCCGACGGTGCCAGCTGCTGCTGGGCATCTGCCGGCGGCAACTACCGCGTGTGGGAGAGCGCGACCGGCAAGAAGCTGCACGGCTTCCGCGACGAGAAGGCCGGCCGCGTGCGTTCGCTCGCGCTCAGCGCGGACGGCGCGTTGCTCACCGCGGCCGCGGACTACGCGGAATCGGCGCTGCGGGTGTGGCGTCTCGCGGACACCGCAGTGCAGGCCGATCTTCCCGGCAGCGGCACGCCGCGGGCGATGGCGTTCAGCCCCGACGGCAAGCGCCTGGCGGTGGGAACGTGGGATGGCAAAGTGCAGCTGTGGGACGTATCCTCTGGCCGGCTGCTCTTGTCGCTCGACCGCGGCGGGGCGCAGATCTCGTGCATCGCCTTCAGCGCCGATGGCCACCGGCTCGCGTGCGGTGGCCTCGACGGACGGGTGGCAATCTGGGACGCGCCGCCGCCACCTGGAACCTCGGCTGCAGGCAACCCGCCGCGTTGACCACCATGACCACACAACCCAGGTCTGCGCCGCTGCTCCTCATGCTGCTCGCCGCTGCCGTGACGCTGTGGTGGTCCTACCGGGACGCGCTCGCGGTGCAGCGTGAGCTGCCGGTGCTCGAGGTGCGGGGCACGCTCATCGACGACCTGCTGCCAGGCGGTGATCCGGGCGTGCCCGCGCCGCCGGCGCCGCCAGCGCTCGAACGCACCGCCGACGGCGTGCTCAAGCTCGACCTGCGCGAGCTCGCCTTCCCCGGCTATGATCCGCCCGAGCTGCGCGATCCCAAGGGCAAGGCGCTGCCGTTCTCGAGCCTGCCCGATGGCGTGCGCAGGCTGCAGGGCGAACGGGTCGCCGCCGCCGGTTATGCGATGCCGCTCAAGGCGGTCGATGGCACGGTGACCCAGTTCTTGCTCACCCGGTTTCCGCCCGGCTGCTGCTTCGGCGCGATGCCGGTTGCCGACGAGTGGATCGAGGTCGCGCTCGCGGAGCCGCGCACCGAGCCATTCACCGGATACGAGAAGGTCACCGCGCAGGGCTTGCTCGATGCGGGCGAGCAGCTCGACGAGCAAGGCTACCTGCTCAGCCTCTACCGCATGACCCAGGCGAGCGTCGTCGTGACCCCGTGACCACGCCACCCCTGCTCGTCATCCGCGATCTCGTGAAGAGCTACCTCGCACCGAGCGGCGAGCGCGAGGTGGTGCTCGACATCGAGCGCTTCACGCTCGCCGAGCAGGACGAGGTCGCGCTGGTGGGCGCGAGCGGCTCCGGCAAGACCACGCTGCTGCACCTGATCGCCGGCATCACCACCGCCGACCGCGGCACGATCTCTCTGTCCGGCAGCGACATCACGGCAATGACGGAGGCCGCGCGCGATCGGTTCCGCGCGCGCCACGTGGGCTACGTCTACCAGGCGTTCAACCTCCTGCAAGGCTACTCCGCGCTCGAGAACGTGCTGCTCGCCACCATGCTCGCCGAGGAGCCTCGGCCGCACGCTGCGCGCGCGCTGCTCGAGCGCCTCGGCCTCGGGCCGCGCTTGCAGCATCGCCCGCGCCAGCTGTCGGCGGGCCAGCAGCAGCGGGTGGCGCTCGCGCGCGCGCTCGTGAACCGGCCGCGGCTGCTGCTCGCCGACGAGCCCACCGGCAACCTCGATCAGGGCCTGGCGGCGGCAGCCGTCGAGCTGATCCGCAGCACCTGCCGCGAGCTCGGCGCCGCGCTGCTGCTGGTCAGCCACGATGCGTCCGTGCTGGCACAGTTCCCGCGCGTGCTGCAGCTTGCCGACCTGAACCGCGCCCGGCCGAGCGGAGCGCGCGCATGAATCGGCTGATCGCGCGCCTCGCAACGCTGTGGTTCCTGGTGCGCCGCAGCTTGCGCCAGCACGCGGTGTCGACGGCGATCACGGCAGCATGCGTGAGCCTCGCCTGCGGGCTCTCGATCGCCGTGTTCAGCGTGAAGGCGCAGACGCAGGCCGCGTTCACCGGCGGCAATGCAGGCTTCGACGCAGTGCTCGGCGCGCGCGGCAGCGCGCTGCAGCTGGTGCTGAACGCGGTCTATCACCTGGAGACGTCCCCCGGCAACATTCCGTGGCAGCTGTACCAGGACGTGAAGCGCGATCCGCGCGTGACGCTGGCGATCCCGTACGCGGTCGGCGACAGCTACCGCGGCTTTCGCGTGGTGGGCACGACCGCGGAGGTGTTCACCACGCTCGAATACCGCGCCGGCGAGAAGCTCACCGTCGCGCACGGCGGACGCTGCTTCGACCCGGCGCGGCGCGAGGCGGTGATCGGCAGCACGGTGGCGGCGCGCAGCGGGCTGCGGGTGGGCGCCTGCTTTGCACCATCGCACGGCATTGCCAGAGACGCCGAGCAGCACGACGAGCAGTACGTGGTGGTGGGCGTGCTCGAGCCGAGCAACTCGCCGTGCGACCGCGTGATCTTCATCCCGATCGACGGCGTGTTCCGCATGTCGGGACACGTGCTGCGCGGCAGCGGCGACGCCTACACGCCGCGCGCCGGCCTGGCGATCGACGATGCGCACAAGGAAGTGAGCGCGGTGCTGCTCAAGCTGAACGGTACGCAGGCGGGCTTTGCGCTCGACCAGGCGATCAACCGCCAGGGCAAGGTGGCCACGCTCGCATGGCCGATCGGCACGGTGATGGCCGAGCTGTTCGACAAGCTCGGCTGGGTGAACCGCGTGCTCGAGCTGGTGGCCTACCTGGTGGTGATCGTGGCAGCGGCGTCGATCCTCGCCAGCCTCTACAACACGATGAACGAGCGCCGGCGCGAGGTCGCCATCCTGCGCTCGCTCGGTGCGCGCCGCCGCACCGTGTTCGGCGTGATCGTGCTCGAGGCGAGCACCATCGCCGCCGCCGGCAGCATGCTCGGCATCCTGGTGCACTTCTCCATCATGGCGGTGGTCGCTGCCGTGCTGCAGCGCGAGACCGGCGTCGTGCTGCACGTGCTCACGTTCCAGCCGGTGATGGTGATCGCGCCGGGTGCCATGGTGACCCTGGGCGCGCTTGCCGGCCTGGTGCCCGCCGCCAAGGCCTATGGCACCGAGGTGGCGCTCCACCTCGCGCCCACCAGCTGAGGCGCGCCCGCCGCCGCAGCCCCCTTGCCATCGCCGATCAGCCGCGGCCCGCCACGCGTTTGTGGCACGCGCTGGCCCAGGGTATACTCCGGGCGCTGCTTTGCCGATGAACTGGTTCGAGGTGCGTGATGAGCATTCGCATGGCGCTCTGGGTTTGGCTCGCGTGGACGACGCTCGCCGCCGCGCCGCTCGCTCCCTTCCGGACGATGCTGGGCGACGTCAAGGACATCGACATGCTCGACCTGAGCGGCATCGACTACGAGGAGGGCAAGCCGTTGCCGTCGCGCATCCAGAACCTGGATGGGCAGCGCGTGCGCATCTCCGGCTACATGGACGTGACCACGCAGGAGGGCGCGAAGGAGTTCCGCCTCGCGTCCGACAACTGCGGCTGCAATGGCCGCAAGGTGCATCACTTCGTCAAGGTGAAGCTGAAGGACAAGACCATCGGCTACACGCCGAACGTGGTGAAGGTCACCGGCACGCTCGCGGTGGGCGAGGAGAAGGAGGACGGCTACGTCACCAGCCTCTATCGCATGGAGGCGGAATCCGTTGAGTAACGGCTGCGCCAGCCTCGCAGTCGCGCTGTCGCTCGTCCTGCTGCAAGACCCGGTCGACGCCCAGATCGAGCGCCTGCTGCACGACGCCCGGCAAGGCTCGCCGGTGATTCGCCCGCAGGCAGCGCGACGCTTGCTCAAGCTCGGTCAGCCTGCGGCGGAGCGCCTGGTGCGCGAGGCGGGCGACGGCACCGCCAGCGCTGCCGCGCTCGGCACCGACCTGATCGAGGTGCTCGGCGAGTTCGGCGATGCACGCCTGCGCGAGCTCTTGTGGCGCGCGGTGCAGGACCGGGACTTCCCGTGGCGACCGGCCGCTGCGCGCAGCCTCGTGGTCAAGGCGAGCGCGGCGGAGGCGGATCGCTTCCAGCAGCTCAGCGGCGATGCCTTGAGCGCGGTCCGGCTGGCCGCGATCGAGGCGATCGATCAGCTCGACCTGCGGGACCGCCAGGCACGCGTGCGCGAGCTGCTGCAGGATGCGGACGACCGGGTACGCCGGCAGGCGGCGAGGCTGTGCGATCGCTGGGGCGACAAGACAGCGGTCGCCTGGCTGCTCGAGGATCTCGAGCGCGATGACCAGTTCTTCGAGCTCGCCACCGGCAAGACCGCGCGCATCGAGGCCACGCGTGCGCTCGAGGCGCTGCTCGGCGATCGCCTTGGCTACGACCCGGCCAAGGCCCCGGACGATGCCGCCAATCGCACCGCCATCGCCGCGCTGCGCGCGCGGGCCGCGACCCGCGCCGGCAAGCCGCTGCCGGTGGTGCCGGCGATCGCGCGCGCCGGCCACGCGACGCCTGGCGACGCGCTCGGCCTCGAGGTGCGCTCGTGCCGCCATGGCGAGTTCTTCCTGCGCTGGACGCTCGACGACGAGCTCCTGGTCGGCACCGGCCTGCCGTTGCGGGTGGCGCTGGCGAAGGGCACCGTCGCGCGCTTGCTCGCGAACGCCACGGCGGCGATCGCCGAGCTGCACGAACAGCGCGTGTACGGCACCCCCGGCTGCGACTTCGAACAGTTCCACGTGCAGACCGACCCGCGCGCTGCCGCCAGGGTGCAGACCGTGCGGGTGATGAAGTCGCCGGACATGAAGGAGGCGATTCGCCCGGCCGCGCTCTCGCGGCTCGCCGCGGAGCTGCTCGACTCGATCCCAGACGAGCCGCTCGCCAGGGCCGCCGATCCACGCGCCGCCGGCCTGCGCGCGCACCTGCGGCAAGCGCTCACCGCGATCGGCGGCAAGCTCGGGCCGCAAGGCTGATGCCCACCATGCGTCGACCCCGCGCCTCGCGCATCGTCTGGCGCAGCCTGCGGCTGCGGTGCCCCGCTTGCGGCACCGGTCACCAGTTCGCCTCGCTGCTCAGGATGCACGCGCGCTGTGCGACGTGTCAGTTCCGATTCGAGCGCGAGCAGGGCTACTTCATCGGCTCGATCTACGTGAACTACCTCACCACCGGGCTCATCATGGTGAGCGGCTGCTTCACCTTGCGCTTCGCATTCGGCATCCCGATCGGCGTGCAGCTCGTGCCGTGGACGCTGTTCGGCTTGATCTTCCCACTGCTGTTCTTTCGCTACGCACGCAGCCTGTTCATGGCTGCCGACCTGATCCTGTTCCCACCCGAGCGTTGAGCTGGACCGATCCGTGGGCGGACGCGCTGGAGCCGGCGCTTTACAGCACCGCGGCACCGTGATACAGCAAGCCCACCACGATGACGGAGGGATCCCCGCATGGCAGCAAGGCCAAGCCGCCGCGAGTTCTTGCACAGCACGCTCGCCACCGGTGCGTCGGTGGTGATGGCGGGCTGTGCCGCGCCGCCCAGGGCGCGTGAGCCCACCGTGCGGCTGTCGGTGTTCACCGACGAGATCAGTCAGGATCTCGCGCATGCGCTCGACGTGGCGCGCGAGCTGAAGCTCAACCACGTCGAGCTGCGCGGCATGTGGGGCAAGAACATCATCGCGCTCGACGACCGCGAGATCGACACGGTGCTGCAGCTGCTCGATGAGCGCGGCCTGCGGGTCTCGTCGATTGCCGGCCCGCTATTCAAGGTGGACTGGCCGGGTGCACCGCGGTCGCGCTTCAGCCCGGAGCAACAGCAGTTCGGGGCGAGCTTCACCTTCGAGCAGCAGGAGCACGTGCTGGAGCGCAGCCTCGCGCTCGCACACCGCTTCGGCACCGATCACGTGCGCTGCTTCGATTTCTGGCGCCTCGACGATTGCGCGCCGTTCCGGGCGGCGATCGACCAGCGACTGCGTGCGGCTGCGGACCGTGCCGCGGAACAAGGCATCACGCTGGTGATGGAGAACGAGTACGAGTGCAACTCGTCGACGCTCGCCGAGACGCTGCACACCCTGGACGCAGTGCGCTCCGAGCACTTCAAGCTCAATTTCGATCCTGGCAACGCGGCGTTCGCGGGCGAGGTTGCCTACCCCGACTTCTACGCCGCCTTGCCGAGCGGCAGGGTCGGCCACGTGCATTGCAAGGACGTCGTGCGCAAGGCCGATGGCGGCTACGAGTGGACCGCGGTCGGGCGCGGCATGGTCGACTTCGTCGGGCTGTTCCGCGCGCTCGCGCGCGACGGCTACCGCGGCGCGGTCGTGCTCGAGACTCACTGGCAGGGCGGCGGCGCGCCCGAGGCGGCGAGCCGCCAGAGCATGGCGGGGTTGAAGGAAGCGCTGCGGCAGGCGGCGGTGTCCTGGGGCTGAGGGCGCGCCGAGGGTCGCGCTCAGAAACAGCCCAGCTCGAGCGCCTTCAGCACCGCGCGAGTGCGGTCGCGCACGCCGAGCTTGGCGAGGATGCTCGACACCTGGTTCTTCACCGTGCCCTCCGCCACCTCGAACGCAAACGCGATCTCACGGTTGCTGTAGCCGCCGGCGAGCAGGCGCAGCACCTGCGTCTCGCGCGGCGTGAGCGGGTGAGGCGGCGCGCCCGCCGGCAGCGCCGGCACCCGATCGATGCCGCGCAGGATGCGATCGGTGATCGCCGGCTGGAACATCGTGCCGCCGCGATGCAGGCAGTGGATCGCCTGCACCAGTTGCTCGAGGGTCACGTCCTTGAGCAGGTAGCCACGCGCGCCGGCGCGGATGCCCTCGAGCACGAGCTCGGTGTCCTCGAACGTGGTGAGGATCAACACGGGCGGCGCGCGCGGCTCGCGCCGCAGGCTGTTCAGCACGGCGATGCCGTCGAAGCCGCGGCATCCGCAGGTCGAGCAGGATCGTGCGGCTGCAGCCGGCACGCAGCGACTGCAGGGCTTCGACGCCATCGCTCGCCTCGCCCACCACGGCGATCCCGGGCGCGAGGCTGAGCGGCTGCGCACCCCCTGGCGAACAGGCGTCTGGTCATCGACGATCAGCACCTGCACGCGCGGCTCGCTCATGCGCGCAGCGCACGGGATCGTGGCGGTGAGCGCGAAGCCGGCGCCTTGCGCGAAGTGCCGCTCGAGCCGGGCCGCCGAGGCGCGCGAGCCGCTCGCGTACCGCTCAGGCCATTGCCCTCGCCTTGTCCGCCCGCGGCCGTCGTCGCGCGCGCGGATCTCGATCTGCTCCGCCACCTTGCTGAACTCGAGCCACAGGTTGTCCGCGCCGGCATGGCGGATGGCGTTGGTGACGATCTCCTGCGTGCAGCGCAGCATCGCGTCCGCACACACCGGATCCTCCACGTGCAGGTCATCGGCGAGCGCGACGTGGATCTGCGGCCGCGGCACCGCCTCCACCAGCGCGCGCGTGGCGCGCTTGAGATCCACCACGCCGTCGCCGCGCAGGTCGCTCACCACGCCGCGCACGTCGGCGAGCAGCCGGCGCGCGAGCGCATGGCTGGTGCTGACGTGCTTGTGCACGTCGCCATCGGTCAGGTGGCGCGCCACCTCGAGGTTCAAGCACAGCACGGTGAGGTCGTGCCCGAGCACGTCGTGCAGCTCGCGGGCGATGCGCATGCGCTCGGCCACCCGGCTGTGCTCCGCCAGCATCGCCTGGGTCGAGCGCAGCTCGGCGTTCACCCGCGCAGCGGCGCACGCCTCGCTCTCGGCCGCACGCACGGTGAGATAGGCGAAGATCTCGAAGCCCAGGTACACACCGATGTAAGCCACCGCGAGCTGCAGCGGCAGCATGGCGTGGTAGATCAGGCCATCACCGTCGACTGCGCGACGATCCAGAGGATCGCCGGCCGCGGCGCGAGCAGGGTGCCGAGCTGACCGGCCACCAGCACGAGGAAGATGAAGCCCACGGCCTTCTGCGGCAGATAGGCGATCAGGAAGGCGGCGCCGGCCTGCACCAGGATCAGGTCACGCGGGTCGGGCGCGCGAGCCGGCGCCGCGGCGCCGCCGTCGCCGCGAACAGCACCGCGAACAGCACGTACACAGACCGAGCGCCCAGACCCGCCGCTGGTGGAGCAGGCCCGGCGACTCGGCGAAATCGACCAGGAAGGTCCCCCCCACCACGACCCATGTGATCAGGCCGGCGAGCCGCCACCATCGCGGAACCAACGAGGCCGTGTCCATGGCACGGCATCATACTGGCTCACGGCGGTGGCGGGCATAGGCCGAAAGTCACGACAAATCGCCCACTGGCCGCCAGCCGCACGCGCCCGGTCTCACAACGAGCTGCCGGCGGTGAACGAGCCCTTGATCGCGAGCCAGATGACGATCACCGCGACGGCGATCGCACCCAGGAACACGCGCCAGTCCATCGAGCTCAGGTGCGGAGCCATCACCATGCCGAACAGCATCGGGCCGGAGAAGAACGTGTTGATGCGCGAGGCGAGCAGCGCGGTTGGCGAGCACCGCCATCTCCGGCGGCGCCTGGCCGGCGATGGTCAGCCGATCAGCTTCTTCTGGATCGGCCGGATCACGGAACCACGTTGAACCACATGATCGTGCCCAGCAGCGCGCCGAGCAGGATCCACATCGCGCGGCCGCTGAACTTGCCATCGGTATCGTACCAGAGCTTGCTGTCGGCGCGCGTGGGCAGCCCATACATCAAGTACAGCAGCACCAGCCCGGCGAGGAATGTGATCATCGCCCCCCAGCGGAACCACCACAGCGCGCGCGGCAGGAGCTGCGGGTTCACCACCTTCTTCGTGTCCTTGTCGACTTGCCCTGCAGCGGCACGTTGACGAAGTTGAAGAAGTACAGGTGGCCGATCCACGTGATGCCCGCGAGCACGTGCAGCCAACGCACGAAAACCTGGGTGATCGAGCTGGCTTCTGGCAGGGCGTCCGCCAGCACCGTGAGGTTCAGCAACATGCGACGATGTCCTCCATCCGATTGGCCGTCCGGCCGATGGGCCGTCCGGCCCAGGGGTTGTCTGCTCTGCGCATCGCCAGCAGGCGGCGCAAGCAAAGCCCGGTGATGATAGGCCGTCGCACTCGCGTGTCAACCGCCAGGTTCAATGCAGTCACGGCCGGCTCAGCAAGTAGCAGCGATGGATCCTGGCGTCGCGAAAATCCGGCGGGATCGTGCGCGCGGTGATGTCGCGTACCGCCACGCCGGCGAGCCGGTCGGCGTCCAGCCTGAACTTGCGGAAGTTGGTCGAGAACACCACGGTACCGCCCGGGTCGAGCAGCGCGCACGCGCCAGCGAGCAGCTCGGCGTGGTCGCGCTGCACGTCGAAATCGCTCGGCGCCATCTTCGACTTCGAGTAGGTCGGCGGGTCGATGACGATCAGATCGTAGCGCTCGCGCCGCGCCCCGGCAGCGTCGAGGAACTCGCGCGCATCGCCGCGGATCAGCCGGTGCCGCGTGCCGCCGATGGCGTTGAGCGCGAAGTTGCGCTCGGCCCAGGCGAGGTAGGTGTTGGAGAGATCCACCGACGTGGTTGCCGCCGCGCCGCCGCGCGCGGCATACACGGTGAACGAGGCGGTGTAGGCGAACAGGTTCAAGAACCGCTTGCCGCTGGCCAGCGCACCCACCATCGCGCGGGTCAGACGGTGATCGAGGAACAGCCCCGTGTCGAGGTGGTCCGACAGGTTGACCGCGAACCGATGGCCGCCCTCGACCACGATCAGCTCGACCCTGCGGTCGCAAAGCTTCTCGTACTGCGTGCCGTCGCTCTGCCGGCGCCGCACCTTGAGCAGGAGATTGTCGTCGGTGGTCTCGAGCACTTCGCACAGGGTCGCGCGCACGCTCTTCAGCCACGCAGCGTGATCGGCATCGGCCAGCGGGACGGCACGCTCGTACTCCTGCGCGAGCACGTGGTCGTCGTACAGATCGACCGCGAACGGCTGCTCGGGCAGATCGTGATCGTAGATGCGGTAGGCGTGCACGCCGGTGCGCCGCGCCCACTTCTTCAGGTGGCGATGGTTCTTCCGCAATCGATTCGCAAGCGGCGTGTCGAGCATGGCGTGGCACTGTTCCGGCTGGTAGATTCTCCGGCCATCGTGGACCCACGGCGGCCATGTCCCCATGGCCGCCGTCGCCGCGAGATCGCTTCAATCAGTCACCGACGAGGATACGACATGGCGCAGCATGAACCAGATCGCGGCCGCGACTTGCCCCCGGACCGGCGCACGTTCGTCGCCAGCGCCGCCTCGCTGGCGATGGCCGGCGGACTGGTCGCGAGCTACGGGACGTTCGCGCTGATGGCCGGTCGCTTCCTCTACCCGGCGAGACCCACGGCCACGGCCTGGAGGTACGTCGCCGACGTCGCGAGCTTCCGGCCCGGCGCCTCGCTCAGCTTCAAGACCCCGGGCGGCGCCAGCGTCGCGATCGCCCGCCAGGGCTCGGCCGGGCTCGCGAGCGACTTCATCGCCCTGTCGAGCACCTGCCCGCACCTCGGCTGCCAGGTGCACTGGGAAGCGCAGAACAACCGGTTCTTCTGCCCTTGCCACAACGGCACGTTCGACCCGTCCGGCAAGGCCCCCGGCGGGCCGCCCGGAGAAGCCGGACAGTCGCTGCTCAGGTATCCGGTCAAGGTGGACGGCGGCCTGCTGTACATCCTTGTACCCACGACCATCGTCGCCGGCCGCCAGGCCGGCGCGCCCGGGCAGTGCTGAACATGGGCATCGTCACCCGCTTCATCGAGGAGCGCATTCCGTTCTCCGGCGATCAGCTGCGCGAGCTCACCAACGAGCCGGTGCCGAACCACCTCAAGCGCTGGTGGTTCTGCCTGGGTGGCACGCCCGCGTACCTGTTCGTGGTGCAGATCGTGACCGGCGTGCTGCTCGCGTTCTACTACGAGCCTGCACCCAGCACCGCGTACGACTCGGTGCGCTACATCACCGACCAGGCCGCGTTCGGCTGGTACATCCGCAGCGTCCACAAGTGGGCGGCGACGCTGATGGTGGCGGCGGTGATCCTGCACCAGATGCGCGTCTACTTCACCGGCGCATACCGCAAGCCGCGCGAGCTCAACTGGATGATCGGCATGTGCCTGCTCATCCTCACGCTGTTGACCGGCTTCACCGGCTACAGCCTGGTCTACGAACAGCTGAGCTACTGGGGCGCCACGGTCGGCGCCAACATCACCCAGAACGTGCCGGTGATCGGCGAGTTCTTGAAGCGCATGCTGCTCGCCGGCGACGCCTACAACGCGCAGACGCTGTCCCGCTTCTTCATCCTGCACGGCGCCGTGCTGCCGATGTCGATGCTCGCGCTGCTCGCGGTGCACATCACGTTGATTCGACTGCAAGGCGTCACCGAGCTGCGGTTCGAGGACGAGCCGCGCGACGCACCCGGGCACTTCAACTTCTTCCCCGACCACCTGTACACCGAGCTGATCATGGGGCTGATGCTGATGATCTTGCTCAGCGCGCTCGCCACGATCCTGCCGGCGACCATGGGGCCGCGCGCCAATCCGCTCGAGACGCCGGAGGTGATCAAGCCCGAGTGGTTCTTCTACGTGGCGTTTCGCTGGCTCAAGCTGTTCACCGGCACGTCGGCGGTCCTGAGCATGGGGCTGATCGTGTTCGTGATGTTCTTCTGGCCGTTCCTGGACGCGTGGATCCGGCGCAAGACGCGCTTCCAGGAAGTGAGCGTGTGGCTAGGCATCGGTGCGGTGCTGTCGATCATCGGCCTCACCGTCTGGGAAGCCGCGGTCAAGCATTGACGGCTCACAGGAGCAGGTAGTTCTCATGACGCTGCGTACCAAGCAATTCATCATCGCCGCACTCGGCGGACTGTTCCTGCTGTCGCTGGTGTTCGTGCAGTGGATGGAGGTGAGCCGCCGGCGCGAGGAAGCTGGCCTCACCGGCAAGGCGATCCTGGTGCCGCAGAACTCGAAAGCCTGCGTCGACTGCCATGGGCAGTCGAATCCGGCGATCGTCGATCACTGGAAGGGCAGCACGCATGCCGAGAAGGGCGTGGGCTGCGTCGAGTGCCACCAGGCCGACAAGGGCGACGTCGACAGCTTCGATCACTACGGCTTCATGATCGCCACCGTGCCGACGCCGCGCGACTGCTCGCGCTGCCACGCCGAGGTGGCGGATCAGTTCCAGCACAGCCATCACGCCAAGGCCGGCAACATCCTCGCGTCGCTCGACAACTACCTTGCCGAGCGGGTCGAGGGATCACGCTTGCCGTTCGATCCGCACTCGCCGACGCCGGGCCTGACCATCGACAAGGTGAACGGCATGGCGAGCGCGTTCACCGGCTGCCAGCAGTGCCACGGCAGCAAGGTGGCGCTGCAGTCGAAGGATGGCGGCATGATCACCGTGGATGACCTGAAGCCCGGCCCGGACGGCAAGCCCACCAACGCCGATGCGGTGGCGAGGGTGCTGAGGGACCAGAACGGTCGCCCGCGCTTCCATCCTGGCACGTGGCCCAACACCGGCATCGGCCGGATCAATCTCGACGGATCCCTCGGCTCGTGCTCGGCCTGCCACAGCCGTCACGACTTCTCGCCGCGGCGCGCGCGCCAGCCGGAGAATTGTGGCAAGTGCCATCTCGGTCCGGATCACCCGCAGAAGGAGATCTACGAGGAGTCGAAGCACGGCGTCGCGTTCCGCGACCTGAAGGACCACATGAACCTGGATGGCAAGAGCTGGGTGCTGGGCAAGGACTACTCGCAGGCTCCCACCTGCGCCACGTGCCACATGTCGGGCAACCTGCGCAACAACGGCCGGGTCACGCACGACCCAGGCGAGCGCATCTCGTGGACCAATCGCCCGCCGATCAGCATGCGCATGGACACCGATGCGAATCACGCGGTGGTGAAGGAGACCGATCCGTCCAAGCGCCAAGCGCTGATCCTGGACTCGGCCGAGGCGAAGCGCGATCGCATGAAGGAGGTCTGCTCGCACTGCCACACACCCGACTACGTGAACGGCTTCTACAAGCAGTACGATGACTTCGTCGTGCTCTACAACGAGAAGTTCGGCAAGCCGGGCAAGATGATCATGGATGCCCTGCTCGACAACGGGCTGCGGACCAAGGCCGACTTCGACGAGAAGATCGAGTGGACCTGGTACTTCCTGTGGCACCACGAGGGGCGCCGCGCCCGCCACGGCGCCTCGATGATGGCGCCCGACTATGCGCACTGGCATGGCATGTACGAGGTCGCCGAGCGCTTCTACATGGAGCTGATCCCCGAGGCGCGGGAGATCTGCGACCGCGCCAGACAGCAGGGCAAGACCGACGCCGCCGCCAAGGTGCTCGCCGTCGTCGATGCCATCCTCGCCCGCCCCGAACACTCCTGGCTCCAGGAACAGCTGGCGAGATAAGGGGACTGTCGCCTTGCCGCGTCGCTACCCGGTGGCACTCGAACAGAGACTTGTTCGCGGCAAGGTGACTGTCCCCTCGCGCCAGCTGTCGCCTTGCCGCGTCGCTACCCGGTGGCACTCGAACAGAGACTTGTTCGCGGCAAGGTGACTGTCCCCTCGCGCCCCTCGCGCCCAGCTACTGCCGCACCTGCGCCAGCGCGTCTCGCACGCGCGCGGCGGTGGCGGCATCGCCCTTCCAGCGCGCCAGGAAGTACTCGTACCACGTCGCCGCGCTGGCATGGTCCCCGGTTGCGAAGTAGATGTCGCCCATCAGCTTGGCAGCCTTCAGGAACGATGGGCTCAGGTCGAGGCATTTCTTGAGCCGCGCGAGCGCGGCGGGAAAATCGTGCAGCTGGCTGTGGCAGTGCGCGAGCGCATACTGGGCATCGATGCGATCCGGACGGATGGCGACCGCCTTCTCGAGCGCCGCGATCGCTTCCTGGAACCGCTCGAGCTTCGCCAGCGCGACGCCCTCGAACTCGAGCAGCGGCGCGTTGTTCGGATCGCGCGCGAGCGCTTGCCTCACCAGGTCGAGACCCTCCTGCGTGCGCCCCTCGGTGATCAGCGCCATCGCCTGATCGCGCGCCGCGAGCGTCACCACCATGTCCTTCGGATCGGCGCCCTTGCCGGGCAGCGGCACACCGCCACCGGCGCTCTGACCCACGTACCCGAGCGCGCGCAGCCGCTCGAGATCCTCGGGCGTGCCCTGGTAGCTCGAAGAGAAGGCGGCGCCGCAGTCGAGCGCCGCGAACTGCGCGCGCGCCGCGTTGCGCATCTGCTCGAGCCGCGTGGTCTCGGTGCGCGCCAGGTCGCTCGTCTCGTTGCGGTCGTCACGTAGCGAGTACAGCTCGGGACGCGGCGCGTCGATCACCTTGTACACGCCGTCGCTCAGCGCGAGCAGCGGGCTCCAGCGGAAGTTCAGGTAACCGTAGTAGCTCTCCATGTAGGTCGGCAGCGTGGCGCTCGACTCGCCGCGCACCAGCGGCATGAGGTCGCGCCCCTGCGCGGCAGCCGGCACGTCGCCGTGCAGCAGGCCGACCAGCGTCGGCAGCAGGTCGACGGTGCGCACCGCTTCGCTGACCCGGCGTCCGGCCGGCAGCCCAGGCCCGCTCATCACCCAGGGAATGTGCATGGTGGCATCGTACACGAACAACCCATGCGTCTGCTCGCCGTGCTCGCCAAGCGACTCGCCGTGATCGGCGAGCACCGCCGTGATCAGCAGCGCCGATCGTTGCCGCGCCGCTTCGCCGATCTGGCCGACGAGCATGTCCACGTAGGCGATCTCGCCATCGTACGGTCGCTCCCGGAACGTCGCATCGAAGGGCGCTGGCGGCAGGTACGGCGCGTGCGCATCGAACAGGTGCAGCCACAGGAAGAAGGGTCGCGCCGGATCGCAGCGCGAAAGCCACTCGACCGCCTCGAGCGTGGTCTCGTCGCCGCGGCGTTCCTCGAGCGTGTTGCGCGCCAGCATCGAGCGTGGCGGCACGTCGCCGTACTGGTCGAATCCCTGGTCCAGGCCGAACTTGCGATCGAGCACGAACGCCGACACGAACCCGCCGGTCTGGTAGCCGCGGTCGTGCAGCAGCTCCGCGAGGGTGACCGCCTCTGGCTTGAGGTAGCTCACCGCGTTGTCGTGGATGCCATGGCACGGCGGCAGCGTGCCGGTCAACATGGTCACGTGCGACGGAAGCGTCAGCGGCGCGCAGGTGCGCGCCGAAGCGAACAGCACTCCTTGCGCGGCGATGGCGTCGATGTTGGGCGTTGCTGCGCGGGCGTCGCCATAGCAGCCGAGATGATCGGCTCGCACCGTGTCGATGGTGATCAGCAACAGCGACGGCGACGCGGCGCGATCCCTCGCCTGCTCGCGCCCGCACGCGGGCACGAGCAATGCGGCCAGCGCCAGACCGGGGCGCAAGATCGTGATTCGTGGGTGTGCGCTCATCCGTATCTCGTGCGATCGTTCTCGTGCGACATCGCCGAGCCATCCCCGGCGGGCATTCATTGTAACCGTCGATCATGAAGGCTGGTCTTGAAGAAGCCCTGCATCGTGGACTGGGCCGCCCGGCCTCTTTACAATTCTCGCCCCTGAGCGCGGCCACCACGGCAGCGAATCGTCTTGAAGCGCGGAGTCATTCGAGCATGCCGACCAGCACCGGTTCGCCCCTCGGGTGGGGCGTGTTCCTCGCGGTCGTGCTGTGCATGCTGGCCCTCGATCTCGGGTTGTTCCGGCGCGGCGACCACGTGGTGCGCAAGCGTGATGCGCTGCTGTGGACCGGCATCTGGATCGGACTCGCACTGCTGTTTGCGCTCGGCATCTACTTCGAGCGCGGCTCGAAGAGCGCGCTCGAGTTCGTCACCGGCTACCTGATCGAAGAAGCGCTCAGCGTCGACAACCTGTTCGTGTTCCTGGTGATCTTCTCGTACTTCCGTGTGCCTGCGGCCTACCAGCACCGCATCCTGATCTGGGGCATCGTCGGCGCGCTCTTGATGCGCGCGGTGTTCATTGGCGCGGGCTCGGCGCTGGTGGCAAGGTTCGGCTGGATACTCTACATCTTCGGCGGCATCCTCGTGGTCACCGGCATCAAGCTGCTGTTCGAGGGCGACGAGGAGGCTGATCCGGAACGCAACCTCATCATCCGCATGATGCGCCGCCTGATCCGGGCAACGCCCGACTATCACGGCTCGCGCTTCCTGGTGCGGGTCGATGGCAAGTGGCACGCGACGCCGCCGCTGCTCGTGCTGGTGATCATCGAGGCCACCGATCTCGTGTTCGCGCTCGACTCGATCCCGGCAATCTTCGGCATCACCACCGACGCGTTCATCATCTACACGTCGAACATCTTCGCGATCCTGGGCCTGCGCAACCTGTTCTTCCTGCTGGCCGCGGTCATGGACAAGTTCCGCTTCCTCAAGTTCGGCCTCGGCCTGGTGCTCACGTTCATCGGCCTCAAGATGGTGGCGGGCCGATTCGCGCACATCTCCGTGGTGTGGTCGCTGGCGGTGGTGGCCACGCTGCTCGGCGGCTCGATCTTGCTGTCGGTGCTGATCCCACCGCGCAGGCCGCCGCCATGATGCTCGCCAGCGCCAGCGTCGAGATCGGCGCCGCGATGCCGCTCTGGTCGATCGCCCCGTTCGCGGCGATCCTGCTGTCGATCGCGCTGCTACCGATGATCGCGCCGCGGTTCTGGCACCACCACTACCCGAAGGTGGCCGCCGGCTGCGCGCTCTTGTTCGCGATCCCGTTCGTGATCGCCTACCGTGCGCAAGCCGTGCACGAGATCGTGCACGTGTTGCTGGCCGACTACGTGCCGTTCATCATCCTGCCGGCCGGACTCTACACGGTGTGCGGCGGCATCGTCGTGCGCGGCAACCTGATCGGCCGGCCGCTCGTCAACACCGTCCTACTCGCGATCAGCACCGCGCTCGCATCGTGCCTCGGCACCACCGGCGCGTCGATGCTGATGATCCGACCGGTGCTGCGCGCCAATCGCCACCGCAAGCGCAGCGCGCACGTGATCGTGTTCTTCATCTTCCTGGTCAGCAACATCGGCGGCGCGCTCACGCCGATCGGTGATCCGCCGCTGTTCCTCGGCTTCCTGCATGGCGTGCCGTTCGCGTGGACCTTCAATCTGCTGCCCGAGGTGGTGCTCCTGGTCGGTTCGCTGCTGGTCGTGTTCTTCGTGCTCGACACACTCTTCGCGCGCGGTGAGGTGCCGCCACAGACCACGCTTGCGCGCGCAGGCCTCGGCGGCGCGCACAACCTCGTGTTCCTGGCGGGCATCGTCGGCGCCGTGGTGTGGAGCGGCACCTGCAACCTCGGCGAGGTCACGCTGCTCGGTGCGACGCTCGGGATCGCCGGCCTGGTGCGCGACGCAGCGATCCTGCTGATGGCGCTGCTCGCGCACGCCTCGACCCGGCGCGAGCTGCGGGTCGAGAACGGGTTCACCTGGGGCGCGATCCGCGAGGTGGCCTATCTGTTCGCCGGCATCTTCATGACCATCATCCCGGCCGTGGCCATCTTGAAGGCGGGCGAGAGCGGCGCCCTGCGGCCGATGATCGCCGCCGCGAATTCCGACACGCGGTTCTTCTGGTTCTCGGGCGCGCTCTCGAGCGTGCTCGACAATGCGCCCACCTATCTCACGTTCTTCAACACCGCGCTCGGCAAGCTGCATCTGCACGAGGACGTGATCAGCGGCTTCCTGCGGCAGCTGCCCCTGCACTTTTCCACCGCCACCGCGGCGCCCGACCTGGTGGCTTTGCTGCTCGACGCGCACGCGCGCTTGCTGCCGCATTTCACGGCCATGCCGCGCGCCGAGGCCGTGAGCGCGCTCGGCGATCACCTGGTGCGCTTCGAGAGCTATCTCAAGGCGGTCTCGCTCGGCTCGGTGTTCATGGGCGCCAACACGTACATCGGCAATGCGCCCAATTTCATGGTGCGCTCGATTGCCGAGGAGAACCGGGTGCGGATGCCGTCGTTCTTCGGCTATCTTCTCTGGTCGGGTGTGATCCTGATCCCGCTGTTCGTCGGGCTCACCATGCTGTTCGATGAGGGGGTTTGGCGATGATCCTGAAGCAGTACTGCCTCGGTTGCCTCTCGCATTTCTCGTATCTGATCGGCGATCAGGCGAGCGGCACGGCGGCGGTGGTGGATCCGCAGCGCGACGTCGAACAGTACCTTGTCGATGCGCGCCAGCTCGGGCTCACGATCCGGCACGTGCTGCTCACGCACTTCCATGCCGACTTCATCTCCGGCCACCTCGAGCTCCGCGAACGTACCGGCGCGGCGATCCACATGGGCGCAAGCGCCAGGGCCGACTTCCCGATCGCTGCGCTCGCGGATGGCGCGGCGCTCGCGTGGGGCGACGTGCGCATCGTCGCGCTCGCCACGCCCGGCCACACGCCCGAGTCGACCTCCTATGTGGTGTACGACCTCGCGCGCAGCGGCGCTGCCCCGCACGCGGTGCTGACCGGCGACACGCTGTTCCTCGGTGACGTGGGCCGGCCCGACCTGCTCGCCTCGATCGGCGTCGCGGCGCAGGACCTCGCCGGCATGCTCTACGATTCGGTGCACGCAAAGCTGCTCGCGCTGCCGGACGCGACGCTCGTGTATCCGGCGCACGGCGCCGGCTCGATGTGCGGCAAGAGCCTGAGCAAGGACAGCGTGTCGACGATCGGCACGCAGCGCCAGACCAACTACGCGCTGCAGCCGATGCCGCGCCAGCAGTTCATCGCCCTGGTCACCAAGGACCAGCCGGAGGCGCCGCGCTACTTCGCGCACGACGCCACGCTCAATCGCCGCACGCGACCGACGCTCGATCGCCATCTGCGCGACGTGCTCAAGCCGCTCGCGCTCGAGGACGTGCTGCGGCTCGCCAACGCCGGTGCCCAGGTCATCGACAGCCGCGATCCGGCCGAGTTCGAGGCCGCGCACCTGATCGGCAGCTTGAACTTCGGGCTCGGCGGCAAGTTCGAGACCTGGCTCGGGACCCTGCTCGACCCGAGCCTGCCGGCGGTCATCGTCGCCGCGCCCGGCCGGGAACACGAGACCGCGGTGCGCATGGGCCGCATCGGCTTCGATCAGATCTCGGGCTTCCTGAGCGGCGGCGTCGGCGCCCTCGCGCCGCGGCGCGACCTGGTCGGCCGCACCGCCCGCATCGAGGCGCCCGCCCTCGCGCGCGAGCTCGCGCGCGCAGAGCCGCCGATCGTGCTCGACGTGCGCGCCGCGAGCGAGTGGCAGGAACGCCACATCGCCCGCAGCCTGAACATCCCGTTGCACCAGCTGCCGCAGCGGCTGCACGAGGTGCCGCGCGACCAGCACCTCGTGGTGCACTGCCAGTCCGGCTACCGCTCCGCGATCGCCACCAGCCTGCTCAAGCAGCGCGGCATCCTCGAGGTCGAGGACGTGGTGGGCGGGATCCAGGCCTGGGAAGCGGCCCAGCTCGCGGTGGTGAACGGCGCTGCCGCTCACCCGCGCTGATCGACGCGTCCGTCGCTCCCGCCCGGGAATCCGACGCCCTTCGTGCCAGCCCGGGACGGGGCGTGCGCCGGCTAACGCTCTGGCGTCGCGCCCACCGAAGAGATGATTCCCGCCGCAGCAACACCGGTTCGGGAGATTGCGCATGCGCTGGCACGTCTGGCTCGTGATCCTCGTGGCGGCGGCCGCCGTCGCCGGGTGCAGCGGCGGCGGCTCGAGCACGACGCCGCCGCAAGGCCCTCCCGCGGCGAGGGCCGAGGGATCGATGGCGCTCCTGATCACGGATGCCGCCAGCGATCGCTGCTCGTCGGTCTCGCTCGAGCTCACCGAGGTCACGCTGATCAGCACCGAGATGGGCGAGACCGAGAACCTGCTCGGCGAACCGGTCCAGCTCGAGCTGCTGAGCCTGTCGGGTCACCAGGCGCTGATCGCATTGGTGCCGGTGGCGAGCGGACCGTACGCCGCCGTGCGCGTGGCGCTCGACCCGAGCTCGGTGCGTGCGCGCGACCTCGACGGCAACCCGGTGACTCTGAACGTGACTCGCGCCACGGCGTCGACCTCGCTCGAAGGTCTCGCCTTCGGCATCACGCACGGCGGCAGCGCGCGCCTGCGCATCGACATCAGCGCCGACCAGTCGCTGGTGGATCACGACGGCGAGCTCGAGTTCGCGCTCGCGATCTCCGCCGACGACCCGGACGGCGACGTCGAGGTCGAGGGTGTGCACGGCCGCGTGCTCGAGGAGCGCCCGGACCAGGGCCGGATGACGCTCGAGATTCGCACCTCGGATGCGAGCGAGACCGCCGCCGGAATCCTCGACGTGGTGATCGATGACGCGACCGTGTTGCTGTCGGACAGCGGTCAGCCGTTCCCGGACGCGGGCACGTTCTTCGCCGCCGAGGAGGTGGGCACGATGGTGCACGCGCACGGCCACCTGCAACAGGACGGCAGCTTGCTCGCGGCCTCGATCGAGATCGCGGAGTCCGAGCCGCAGCTGGCGGCGACCGGCGTCGTGATGGCGCTCGACCCGGACGCGCGCTTGCTCGCGCTGCGGCTCACGCAGGTGGACGACCATGCGAGCGGGCTGCGCGACCAGATCGCGCCGGGTGGAGCGCTCACCGTGGCGTGGGACGGCGCCACGGTGTTCGTGCGACACACCCGGACGGGCGACGGCTCGCTGCCGGACGAGCGGGTCAACATCGCCAGCGAGCCAGGAGAGGATCCCGGCGGACACGCGCCCGATCCGAGCAGCGAGCCGATGGTGGGCGATCGCCAGCATGGCGATGCCGGCGGCAGGCACGCAGAGGAGCAGCACGAGGCTGGCGAGGAAACCGAGTCCGATCCAGCCGCCGAGCCGGACCTGCCGCCGCCGGGCGACGATCGGCCGCAGCAGCACCCGCGCCCCCACGGCGCGGCAACCGCGAACGACCTGCGGGTCGGCCAGTGCGTGACGGTCGACGTGCGCGCTGGGGACGCTTCCGACCCCGAGCTGCCGCGGCCGCTGGCCGTGGCGGCCCCGCCGGCCGAACCGGTGGTACGGGCGCGGCGCATCGAGATCATCGAGGAGCTGCCCGCGTTCGAGGGCAGGATCGTCGCGACGGCGGGTCTGCCGGATCGCATCGTCGTCCACCTGGCGCCGCGCGATCCGGCGATCAGCGGCGGCCTCGCGGGGCCAGACGACGACATCCAGGTGACGCTCGCCGGCGTCGCGCACATCGCCCTGCGCGCCGACGGCGATCCCGAGGTCGGCGCCGAGGCGCTGCGCCCGGGCCGCTCGGTGTGGTTGCGCGGCGCCTGGCGTGTGGACGCCGAGATCCCGACCATCGATGCCACGTTGCTGCGGGTGAAGCCGGGCGAGCTGCACGGCGAGCTGACCGACCTCGACCCGTTCACGCACACGGCGGTGATCGCGATCGACAAGGCCGAGGGCTTCGCCGACGAGCCGCTGCGGAACCCGGTGCTGGCCTGGCTGCCATCGGCGAGCGAGTTCCGCGGCGATGCGACGAGCGAGCACGACCTCGCGCGCCGCTTGGCGGAGCACCATGGAAGCGAGCGGTTCCTGGTGGCCGCGGTCGGTCTCGGCGATGGGTTCGGCGGTGTCAGCCTGTACCGCATCCTGGTCGCCGAGGTCGGGCTCTCGGCGCGGTGAGCGCGCGGCTCGCGTTCGTGCTCACGGCTGCCGCGGCCTGAGCCACAGCGCGGCGCCATGCTCGCGCGCGAGCGCCTCGCGCAGCAGCGCGGCGAAATCGTCGGCGCGCAACGCCCGCAGCGCTCGCGAGATCGGCCGCGCTCAGCCCCGCCACCACCTCGGTGTGCACCAGCGAGAGCACCGTCTGCGCCTCGACCAGGTCGGCCTGTGGCGAGCCCGCAAACGGCCGGCGCAGCGCGGCGAAATCGCGCGGCAGCTCGAGCTGCTGCGCGAAGAACCCGCCGGTCGCGGCGAGGTCCAGCCTGGCCACCGCATCGATGGCGGCGCGCACGCTCCGCTCGACCACCATCGCCTCTGCCCCGGCCGGCACCGACACGGACAGCGAGATCACGCGTGCGCCGTCGTCGATGCCAAGGGCCTCGGCGAGGCCCTTGGCCCCGATCCGGGCGAGCGCGGCGTCCTGGCCGAGCTGCATGGTCAGCAGCTGCGACACGGCAAACGCGAGAGCGCGCAGCTTCGGTGTGTCGCCGGGCAGCGCGTACCACTCGAGGTACTGCGTGCCGCGCAGGTCCCAGGTCGCCTCGCGCGAGGGCTTCCCGGCAAGGGTGCGCGCCGCGGTCGGCTTCGCCGCAGGGCGCCGCGCCGGAACCGGTGCCGCCCCCAGGAACTCCTGTTCCAGCGCCGCACGGATCGCGTCCGCGCTGGCCGGGCCGACGCTGACGATGCGCAGCGACGCATCGACCGCCACGCGCGCGAGCACGTCATCGCGCACCTGCTCGACGGTCGCCCGCGCGACGTCGCCATGCACGGCCGCGTGGTCGAGCCCGCAGCGCACCACCTGGTTCCACGCCGCGGCTGCCCACTTGTGCGTGTAGCCCGAGGCACAGGTGCTCTCCTCTTCGGCCTGGATCCGCAGCTTCTCGCGTTCCAGCACCTCGTCGTCGAACTCGCGCGCGGTCACCCAGCGCACGTGGCGCGCGAGCGCCGCCTGCCACTGCGCCCGGTCCGCGAGCGTCTCGAGACGCATGCCGCTCGCACCGGTCTCGCCGTTCAGCGCCACGCCCTCCACGGTGAGCAGGTCGGGATCGGTCGAGCGGATCAGCAGGTGCTCGATCAGATGCGCGAACTGCGCACGGTGCGGATCGTCGTTCAAGAGCGACAGCGGCAAGAACGTGAAGGTCGCCTGCTTCGGCGAATCGGCCACCACCAGCACCGAGACGCGCACGCCGTTCTTGAGCGTGAAGTTCTGCCAGTCCGGCGCGCTGCAGAGCGCGAGCCGAGCAACCATCACTGCTTGCAGCCACACCATCATGAGGCACCTCGCGTGCGACACGCCGATCAGAACATGGTCGTGAAGGGACCCAGGTGTTGCAGCCAGCGCGGCAGGACCGCGCGGAACCAGGTGAGTGCGGCCGGGTCGCGCACGAGCGGCGACAGCGCATGCCACGCATGCACCTTGCCGCCCAGGCCGAAGTAGCCCGCGGCATAGCCGCCGATGGCGCTGAAGCCGAGTGCGAACCCACCGAACGCGAACACGCCCACGCCGTTGCCGCCGACGGCGAGCACGCCCGACGCGAGCGCACCGGCGAGACCGACGAGACCGAGCGACACGACGCCGGCGCACGCGAGCAAGCCAGAGGCGAACAGACCGCCGAGCGCCACCGGACCCACCGCCACCTGGCCGATCGCGAGCCAGCCCCGCGCGACCCGCAGCTTGCCGGGCCGCCGGCCACCCAGGTTGACGTGCAAGAGCGGCAGGCCCAGGAACGAGCGCGGCGACCGATACTCGTAGGGCTGGCCGCGCGCCACGCTGCCGCAGAGCCGCAGCGCGCGGCGCACCGGCCCACCCTCGGCGGCGCGCGCACGGGTCGGGCGCCGCTCGATCACCGCCTGCAGCTCGAGCGCCAGCTCGAGCGCGGAGTGGTAGCGATCGGCGCGGTTCCTCGCCATGGACTTCCGGATCACCGCCTGCACATCGCGCGAGCACTGCGGCGCCAGGCTCGCGAGCGGGCGCGGGGTCGCGTTCCGGATCGCGTCGAACACCGCGAGCGCGGTGGCACCGGTGAACGGCCGGCAGCCGGTCAGTCCCTCGTAGAGCGTGACGCCCAGCCCGTACACGTCACAGCGCGCGTCGATGCCGCCCTGCTCGCTCAGCAGCACCTGCTCCGGCGCCATGTAGTAGGGCGTGCCGAGCGGCTCGCCGGTGAGCGACACGGCGAGGTCTTGATCGCCCTTGGCGAGCCCGAAGTCGGCGATCATCGGCCGCGCATCGCGATGCATCAGGATGTTGTGCGGCTTCACGTCGCGATGCACGATGCCGAGCTCGTGCGCCACGCCGACCGCGCGCGCGACCCTGGCAATCACCGTCACCAGCGCCTGCTCGTAGGTCTCGCTGCCCGGCACCAGCCCGGGGATGCCGGCGGCAGCCGCGAGATCGGCGCCGGTCCAGGGCCGCCGCTCGGGCAGGCGCGCGAACACCTGTGCGAGGCTGGGCCCGTCGACCAGCTCCATTGCCAGGTAGTGGTGCCCGAGCGCCTCCCCCACCGCGAACACCTGCACGATGTTGGGATGCTGCAGGCGAGCGATCGACTGCGCCTCGCGCCGGAAGCGCTCGACGTGCCGCGGGTCGAGCGCCAGCCCCGGCCGCAGCACCTTGAGCGCCACCTCGCGGTTGAGCTCGAGCTGCACCGCTCGGTACACGCTCGCCATCCCGCCGCGGCCCAGCAGGCCCGTGATCTTGAAGGCGCCGAGCATCGCGCCAGGGCCGAGCGGCCGCGGCGAGCACGGCACCGCCCCGCGCTGCGCGATCATCATGCGGAAGCAGCGCTCCAGCGCCGGCCGATGTTCCGCCGGCACCTCGGCAACGAGGTCGTCCGTGTCCAGCTCCTGGCCAGCGCGCACCCGATCCGCGTACCGCGCGACCAGGCGGTCGAGCAGGTCGTCGATCGGTTCGCCGGTGTTCATTGCCGCGCTCATGGAGATGCGAAGCGCAATCGGCGCAGGACCTCGTCGCGCGCTCGCGAAAAAAAATCAGTCTCCGGCCCAGGCCTGCAGCGCGCGGCGGTACAGGGAGTGGATGGCCGCCTCGGAGCGCGCCATGCGCCGTGCGGTCGCCGCAGCGGTCAGGCCCTCGAACTGGCGCAGCGCGAGGACGCGCCGGTAGTCGGCGGGCAAGCGCTCGAAACGACGCAGCAGGTGCGCCACCTCGTCGCGCGCCGCCGCCCGCGTCGCTGGCCCCATCGTGCGTTCCAGCAGCTGCCGCTGCGCCGCGCCGCCCGCGCTCGACGCCGAGCGATCGAGCCGCTCCTCGCGCGCCGAGCGCTTCTTGCTGCGCAGCGCACGCGCGGTGTCGATCACGCACTGCCGCGCGATCCTGGCGAGCCAGCGGCGCAGCGGCTGCTCCCCCGCCTCGGCGGCCGGCGCACCGGCGGCACCGAGCGCTCGCAGGCACACATCTTGCACCAGGTCATCCACCTCGAAGCGCGCGCGGATCCGCCGGCCGGCAAGATGGAAGCAGAGCAGGTGCAGCCAGCGCAGCTCGCAGAGCAGGCGGTCAGCAAGGTCAGGGGCGGTCAACGGCTGGTCTTCCTGGCAACGGACGAGCAGGGCCGCGGCAAGCAGGCACGGTCCACAGGAGACCGTGTGCGCACGATCGAGTCAAGCGGCCGCGCGCTTCCCCTGGTGCGGGCGAATCTGCTAGTCTCTTCGCGTGACCCCCGCTCGGCAATCCACGGAGGCATTCGCATGACTCGATCGTTCCTGGTGGCAGCGTGCCTGGCGGCGACGGCGGCCGCGCCCGCACAGACCCCTGCCGCTTCGTCACCGTCCGGCAATCAGGCCAGCACCAGTCCGGCTCGGCCGGAGGTGAAGAAGTTCGTGGTGGGCAGCGCCGTCGACCAGAGCATCACGCTGAAGGACATCACCGGCAAGACGCACACGCTCAAGGACTACACCGGCAAGATCGTCGTGCTCGACTTCTGGTCGATCCAGTGCCCGGTGTCGCTCGGCTACGAGGCGCGGCTGAAGCAGCTGCACGCCGACTACGCGAGCAAGGGCATCGTGTTCCTGGCAATCGATGCCAACCATACCGAGGTCGACAAGGGGACGGATCCCTACGCGCGGATCAAGGACTACGTGAAGCAGCAGAGCATCCCGTATCCGATCCTCATCGACACGAACAACGTCATCGCCGATCGCTTCGATGCGAAGACCACGCCGCATGTCTTCATCCTGGATGGCACCGCCAGGCTCTGCTACGCCGGCAGCATCGATGACGACCCGGACGGCCGCAAGAGCGACCAGAGGAACAATTACGTCCGCCAGGCGCTCGACGCGCTGCTGTCGAACCGCGAACCACCCACGCCATCGACCAAGCCGCATGGCTGCACCATCAAGCGCGTCGGACCGCAGGGCTAGCGCTTGACGGCTTCGCGCTGCATCGGCCGTCTGGCAGTGATCGCGCTCGCAGCGGGTTCCATGCCCGGCTGCGGGCGCGGCCAGCAGAGCAAGCTCGTGGACCTCCTGGAGCTGCAGGCCGAGCTGCGCTCACCGTCCGCGCGGGTGACGGTGGTGAACTTCTGGGCGACCTGGTGCGCACCATGCGTGGCCGAGCTGCCGGAGCTGCTCGCCGCGGTGGCCGGCTTCGGTGACGCATCGGTGCGGCTGGTCCTGGTCTCTCAGGACCTGCTCGCACCCGGCGCCGGCATGACCGCCGAGAATGCGCCGCGCTCCATCGATCAGTTCCTTTCGGCGCGCGGCCTCACCTGCCGCTCGCTCGTGTACTCCGGCAGCGTCATCGAGCTCGATCAGCAGTGGGACCTGCCGGGCCCGATTCCTGCTACCATCGTGCTCGATGCCGCGGGTCGCGTGCTCGCACGGCACGAGGGGCCGGCGTCGGGCGATCAGTTCCGGTCCATGATCGGGCGCGCGCTCGATGCGACCCGACCTTGAACGCGCGGCCGCCGGCACCTGTAGCAGCGCGCACGGGAACCTCGCCCCGGCTGCGGCCGTTGCCGCACGATGGTCGATTCGGATCCACGAACCCAGGGCTCACAACCCCCTTGTTGCAGAGGCTTGCCATGAAGCACTTCTTGACCGGCGCCGTGGTCTTGCTGCTCGCGGGCTCGAACCGGGCAGGCGACGTGCCCGAGCCCAGCGGACCTTCGCTCGATCAGCTCTTGCCGAGCGACGCGTTCCTGTACGCGGCCTTCGATGCACGCGCGCTGCGCGATGGTCTGCCCGGGCTCGACATTGCCGCGCTCCTGCGCGAGCCGGAGATGCGGCAGTTCCTGAAGCCGCTGCTGCAGGCGCTGCCGCAAGGCGCGAGCGACGACCCGGTGCAGGCGGCCCTGGCGATGAGCCCGCTCGACGACTGGCTGCGCGGCGAGGCCGCGTTCGGCTTCTGCGGCCTGACCGTGGAGATCCCCGGCGCGGATGGCAAGACCGTCCGCCACCGCCTCAGCCCATCGCATCCGTTCGACGCGCGCCTGCTGCACGAGGTGCTCGGGGCGGCGGTCGAGACGCGCGCGCTCACCGGCGCGCGCGCCGCAGCTCCCCGCGCCGGCCTCAAGTTCGCCGTGGATTTCCTGCTCGCTCTGGAACCGGGCCCAGCGCTGCGCGCGCACGTCGACGAGCACCTGGGCATGGTGCCGGGCGCGGAGGTCGACAAGATCACGCTCGCAGGACACGACGTCACGCGGCTCACGTTCCGCGCGCCGGGCGGTCAGAGCACGAGCGTGTACGCCGACCTGGGCGGCAAGCGCTGGCTGATCGGTGGCGACGCCGAGACCGTGGCGCAAGCGATCGCGGCGCAGCAGCACGATCCGCTGGCCGGCAACGAGCGCTATGCCAAGGTGCACGCCCGCATCGCCACCGGCCACAACATCGCCTTCGCCTACCTGAACGTCGCCGCCGCGCTGTCGATGGCGAAGCCGTTCGTTGCGCCGATCGTCCTCGACGAGCTCAAGCTGCTCGGGCTCGACCAGTTCGAGGGCGCAGCGTTCGCGATGGGCATGAGCGAGGGCGGTGTGCGCGAGTCGCTGCTGCTCGCGCTCGACGGGCAGTCGCGTGGCTTGTGCCGGCTGCTCGATTGCCTCGGCCAGGGCTTCCCGTCGCTGCAAGATGCCCCCGCCACGACCGTGGCGTTTGCCGGCCTGCGCCTCGACGTCGAGCGCTTGCGCCAGGACCTGCTCGCCTTCTCGCAGGACGTGCTGCCCGGCTCGCTGGCCGAGCTGCAGGCGGCGCTGGAGCGCGTCGACATCCAGGGCGTGAATCTGAGCAAGACGATCGTGCCGGCGTTCGGCGATGAGCTCTCGCTGACCGTGTCGCCGTCGCTGCGCAGCTTCATCCCCGACGTCGTGCTGCAGGTCGCATTGCGCGACACGAGCAAGTTCGAGCAGGTGCTCGACCTGGTGAAGCAGCTCGCCGCTGGGCATGTGTCGCTGCAGAGCTTCCCAGTGTCGGGTGGCAGCGACGGCTTCCTCGTGCGCGCCGACCATGCCGAGGTGCAGCCGGCGTTCGCCATTCGTGGCAATCGACTGTACGGCGCGGTGCTGGGCGCGCTGCCGCTCAAGACGTATCTGGCCAACCACGTCATGAACCCGGCCCACGAGACGCTCGGCAGTTCGAGCGAGACGCTCGCCAAGGTGATGCGCGGCCTCACCGGCGGCGAGCTGCAGCCTGGGCTCCTCTGCTACCTCGATCTCAAGCGCTCGCTGCCGGTCATCTACCAGAGCATCGCGCCGATGTTGCCCTCGCTGCTCGATCAGTCGGGCACCGGGCTGAACCCGGCGTACCTGCCGCTCGCCGAGACGCTGGCGGCGCACTTCTCCGGTGCGGCGATCGGCATCACGCGCGGACCCGAAGGCGTCTCGCTCGACCTGTTCACGCCAACCGGCCTGCTGCCGCTGGCGATGGCTGCGGCGGTGATCGAGCAAGCACACCTGCGCGGCGTCACCTTGCCGCGCCCGGCGGCTCGGCGGGTCGTGCAGCTCACACCAGGGAGCACCGGCGCAGCGAACTGACACGCACCCGGCCCGCCCCGTTCGCATCGCGCCCCGCGTGTGCTCGGTGCGAACGGGCGCGCCCTCGATCACCGCGCCAGCATGATGGTTGCAGCACGCCGCTGCGACTCGAGCGCCGCGTCGAGGATCAAGTGGCTCTGCCGCGTCTCCTCGGGCGTCACGCAGTGAAACGGCTGCTGCATCGCGCGCTGCCCATGCACGAGCTCGTCGCCGTAGGCGGCCCACATCTGCAGGATCGCATCCGAGAAGCCGAACTCGAAGATGCCGCCGGTGATGCTCCGGTACGCACTCGCGGAGCCGACGTCGAGCTGGTGCCACGCCTGCGGTTGATCGCGAGCGAAGGGCATGGTCTCGAGCGTGCGCGGCCGGCGCGTGCTGAAGCGCGCCGACAGCCTGGTTCCGTACACCTCGATGAACCAGGTGTTGATGTCGCCGGGCGAGATGCGCTTCATCTCGAGCAGCAGCGGGAACTCGTCGGCCGGCGTGCTGCCGACGCGGCAGGCGAGCAGCGCATTGTCCCAGGTCTCGCACGGCACCTTGGCGCCGGTTCGATCCGGACGCTCGGCGACGATCTTGGTGAGCAGCGCGCGCAGGTCGTGCGGGAACCAGCCGGCACGCAGCGGGATGTGCAGCGCGTGCATGCCAAGGTCGCCCATGCAGCCATACTCCCCGTTGCGCGCGACCATGCGCTTCCAGTTGATCGGCTTGTCGGGATCGAGATCGCTCGAGTGCAGCAAGCCGCAGCGCACCTCGAGGATGCGGCCAAAGCGCTGCTCGCGCAGCGCGCGCACGATCATCTGCGCCGCCGGGAAGAACGGGAACTCCGACGAGCAGCGCACCAGCAGGTCCGGCCGGCGCGCGAGGTCGGTCAGGATGCGCTGGTTCGCGGCGCGGTCGATGCCGAACGGCTTCTCGCCCAGGAAGTGCTTGCCCGCTGCGATCGCGGCGCGGTACAGGTCCTCGTGCTGATCGTGCGGCACGGCGATGTACAGCGCCTCGATCGCCGGATCGCCGAGCAGCGCCTCGGGATCGCAGCTGGTGCGGATCCCCGGCACCGCGCGGCGGAACCACTCGAGCGCGCTCGCGTTCAGGTCGCAGGCCGCAATGATGCGCGGCCGCCACTCCAGGTCGAGGAGATGATCCCAGCGCGCCGCGGCCGACGCGAACTCGCGTCCCATGAGACCGCAGCCGATCACGCCGAACGGGATGATTCGCTCAGCTGCCATCGCGCAGGATCCGCATCGCTTGCTCGGGCGTCGCAGCCTCGTGCACCAGCGCCATGAACGCGCGCGTGATCGCCGCCGGATGCTGGTGCTGGATGACGTTGCGCCCGTAGACGATGCCGCTCGCCCCCTGGCGCATGAGCGCGTGCGTGCGCCGGAAGATCTCCTCCTCGCTCGCCTTGCCGCCGCCGCGAACCAGGACCGGAATACCGCCAGCGGTGGCAATGACCTCGTGGTAGGCAGCGACGTCGTCGGTGGGATCGGCCTTGATCACGTCCGCACCCAGCTCGACCGCCTGCCGCACCAGCGCCACGATCCGTCGCACGTCGCCATCGACGCGGTAGCCGTCCTGGTCGTCGCCGCGCATCACGAGCGGCTCGACCATGAGCGGCATCGCATAGCGGTCGCATTCGGTGCGCAACCGGGTGATGTTCTGCACGCACTGCTCGTGCACCTCGGGCTGCTCGGGCAATGCCAGCAGGTTCACGCACACGCAAGCCGCATCGAGCCGCACGGCAGCGGTGACCGGATCGTCGGTCAGCTGGCTGAACAGGCGGTGCGGCAGCGGCCGTCCGTAGACGTTGGCGACGTCGGTGCGCAGCACCAGCGCCGGCTTGCGCCCCGGGCGCACCTGCAGGTGCGCCGCCATCCCCGGGCTGAGCTGGATCGCGTCGGGCGCGGCCGCGGCAATGCGATCGACCGCGACGCGCAGGTCCTCGATGCCGGCGAGGAACGACGGCTCGTTGAACAACCCATGATCGATCGCCACGTCGAAGCAGCGGCCGTCGTCAGCGAGCAGCCGGTGAAGGCGCGCGCTCTGGCTCATGGTCCGAGCTCGAAGGGGACCGAGATCTTCAGGTCGTGCCCGAGCGTGCGGCGCACGGGACCGGTGGCCGCCGCCTCCCGGGAGGAATCGTGCCGCGCCGCGCGGCAACGCCTGCCTGGATACGTGACGTCGAGCTTCACCATCGTTCGCTCCGCCGGTTGCCAGACCAGGAACGCCATCAGGGTAACGGCGGTGCGCGCGACCGCGAACGAAGAACTGCGCTGGACGCGATGCCGACCTCGCCGCGGCCGCGCACCGGCTCCGGGATCACCGCGTGCTGGGGTCGGCGCGGGTTCTTCACGTCGCCAGCCGGACCACCTCGACCGAGCACGGGGCGCGCGGAGCCACCGCGGCCGACACGCTGCCGAGCAGGAAACGTTCGAAGCGGCTGAGACCGGTCGAGCCGACGAAGATGCAGTCGGCGGCGAACGCATCGGCCTCGGCGAGCAAGAGGTGCTTCGGATCGCCTTCCTTGACCATCTTGGTCACGGCGAGCCCCGCGGCGCGCAGCGTCTGCTCCGCGGCTGCCTGTGCCTGCCGGGTCTGGGCGAGGATCTCGTCGCGCTCCTTGGGGCTGATCGAGATCAATGCCTGGGCGAGGCTCTCGGAACCGGGTGCCACCACCGTGAACGGGCCGGTGCCGGTGACGATGTGCGCCTCCGAGCCTTTCGGCCACGCGCGCGCGGCGATGGCGCGCAGGGTGGCATCGCTGCCTGGCGAACCATCGACGCCGACCACGAGCCGCACCGCCGAGCCCGTGCGTCCGCTGCGCCGCGCGCGGGCGATCCGCACCGAGCAGCGGGCCTCGGTCACGATCTTCTGGGCGACGCTGCCGAGCAGCACGCGCGACACCGCCGATTGTCCGTGCGAGCCGACGATGATCAGGTCCGGGCGCCACTCGTCGGCCTTCTTGATGATCGAGAGCGCCGCCGAGCCGGCATAGGCGACAGTCTCCACCGACCATCCCGGCAAGGCCTTCTGCACTCGCTCGCCAGCTCGCCGGGCCAGCGCGGCGGCTGCCTGGTTGCCGTCGCCGGCCTGATCGGCGACCACGCGGTCCATCAGCCCGTAGCTCCGCGGCGACGGCAGCCACATCTCCGCCACCGAGACCACGATCGCCTGTCCTGACGGTGGCAGGCCCGCCAGAGAAAGATCACCGAACACCACGTCGGAAGCATGCGAACCGTCATGACCCAGGAGGATCTTCATGGCCGTCCCTCGCAACGAGCCTGCGCCGGCGCGAAGCCTCGCGGCAAGGCGAGGCCCGCTCCCAGCCGTTTTGCAAGCGCCATACCAGCTTCACGAGGCGCCCGGCGCCGGAGGGGCGCGCGCCCTCGCCTCGCCAGGAGCCATCGTATCGCTGCTTTGCGCTACGGGCGCGCAGGATAACCCGGCGACGTGGTGAGCCGCGAGTCCTCGACCGGGCCGCCCACGGTGAAGTGATACAGGCTCGCGATGCTCGTGCCGCGCAGCCCGAACACGCCCGCCGCGGGATCGTCGAAGTAGCAGCCGATGCCGGTGGCCCGCACCGAGGCCGCCTCGGCCTCGAGGTACAGCACCTGGCCCACCAGGCCCGCCTCCCAGAACAGCCGCCGGTAGAACCACGCGCCGTGCCCGCGCACGCCATCGAACAGCTCGCCCAGCATCGCCAGCGCGAACGCCCCATCGCCGGCGATCTCCTGCCCGCACGACACCGCGGTCGCGGTCTGCTCGTACGCGCCCTCCGCGAGCAGGTAGAGCTCGAGCCCGGGCGGGCACGGCTCCGGCTTGCGCCACACGAACTCCGGTCGCATGGCAGCACGCAGCCGCACGACCTTCGCCGGGTCGCGCACCAGCGCGTACAGCCCGCGCGCGAGACCACCGACGCGATGCACGAACAAGCCGAGGTGAACATGCGGGCGCCACGGGATCAGATCGAACGGCATCGCGGCGTTGCCGTGCTGCGGGACGAGCCGGGCCATCATGTGCAGGAAGGTGTCGCGCCCGATCGCCGTGCGAGCATCCATGGCCACGGCGCTGCGCCGGCCCAGGATCACCGCCCGCGCGCCGGGCGAGCTCGCGCGCGCCGGGCCAGGGTGAAGCTGAACCGCATGCGGCAGGTCGGACCAGTCGGGCGACGGCGGCGCCGCGCCCGTGCTCTTGCGCGAGCGCGCCGTCACCTCGTCGATCACGTCCCAGTCGGCGACGTGCTGGGTGCTCAGCACGTTCGCTTGCCCGTGCCATCGCCGGTCGCCGAGGTCGCGCGCGAGCGCGGCGATGGCGTCGGCAAGAGGCCGCGGCGCGCCGTCGCCGGTGGCGACCAGCACGAGACACTCGGGCGCCTCGCGCTCGGCGCCGGCATAGTCAGCCTCGCGGTCGACGCCGAGCAAGGATGCGATGCAAGCGTCGCTCACGCCGTCGTGCAGCCACAGGCGCCAGCCCAGCGCCGCCGCGGCGTAGCGGAGCGAGCCGAGCGCATGACCGATGTCGTGCTGGCAGTAGCGAAACGCGCGCTCGCCGTACTTCCACGCCTCGCGCCAGGCGATCGAGGTGAGCCCAACCAGGAACGCACCCGCCGGCAGCCGCGCCGCGACGACCTCGGCGTCGCACGCGCAGCGCTGCTCCAGGCCGTGCTCGCGCGGCGCATAGTGGTGGACGCCGGCCGCACCGCGCCAGCCGCCGACGGCTGGCAGCACCGCGTAGCCCTCGGTCGGATGCAGGTTGCCGCTCGACGGGTTGGCGCGCAGCGACCAGCGCGCGCCGCCGGCCGACTTCCACGCCGTGACCGACAGCGCCAGGCGGAAGAACTGCGCGAGCGCCGCCACGCAGAGCGGCGCGGCCGGCACCGCGGCTGCCGCGTAGAGGCGATCGAACGGAGAGTCGGGCACGGTCGCAGCGAGCGGCAACGGCAGCAGCTCGGCTCCGGCGAAACGGCGGAACGGGTCGGGCTGCGAGTCCCAGTCGAGATAGCCGAGCGAGGCCGCGGTGCGGTGATAGTGGTGCTTGGTGCGCTCGTGGTAGGCGATCACGAACTCGTCGTCGGTCAATGGCTGTGTCATGCGCGCCCAACGAGGCCCAGGCATGCAAGCAGGCAACACCGGCGTGCAGATAGCCGACCGCTCGCTGCGGGTCCAGCCGCAAAGCAGAATCGCCCGCGCCACACGCGTGGCACGGGCGATCCCGGGAGTCGCGGCGATCGATCGCGGAACCGATCAGTTGGTATCGCCGAAGATGCTGCGCGACAGGAGCGAGCCATTCGCCTGATGGCCCTCCTCGAACGGCAGGTCGGCGTCGGCCAGGTGGTTCAGCAGCTGCACCTGCGCACACAGGAACGCCGGGTCGAAGACCGTGGTGTTGCTCGACGACGCGACGGCGCCGTCGATGCGATACCAGCCGGTCTCCTTGAACGACGCGCCCTGCAGCTCGTTCGGGTTGTTGTTGCTGGCATCGAGGAACGTCTCGAGCCACGCACCCGAGATGTGGATCAGGTCGGTCATCGTGTAGCAAGGGAAGCTCCACTCGGCCGAGAACTGCTGCTCGTTGTCGTTCAGGATCAGGAAGTCCACGGTGGTGGTGAATTGCGTGCCGGTCAGGCCGAGCAGGATGAGGCAGGTGTGGATGTCCGGAGGCTCCTGGCCCCAGAACATCGGGAACGTGAACACGTCCGGAACCTGCTCGTACTCGACGCCGTCGAGGTCGCGGTTGCTGTCGCCGTCGAGGTTGGTCGGCTGACCCTCGGCCGGGATGCCGCGGAAGGAGAATGGCGGCATCTCCCACGAGCGCGCGAGGTACGAGGTGAACGTGGTGGAGAGCCCGCTCAGGTAATTGAAGGTGACCGGCGCGCCGGTATTCGGATTGCGCGCGACGATGTACACGTAGCCCATCGTCGGCTGCAGGATCACGGTGTTGGCGAGCAGCGAGATCGAGTCGCCCGGCGTCAGGCGCTTGATGAAGTTGGTCTCGCCGCAATTGGCGCCGTTGATGAAGATCCACTCGGTGTCGATCGTGCCCTTGGGCAAGCCGATCGAGTTGTCGAAACTCGTGTCGAGATTGGCGTTGGTGACGGTGAGCACGGTCGCATCACCCGGCATCGTGGAATACACCGGGAACACGAGCAAGCTGCCCATCTGCCGCCCCTCGGCCATCACCGAGGGAGCGATCGCGGCCACTGTGGCCGCGATCGTGGCCATCTGGAGAAACCTCTTCATGACATCCTCCGGCGCAGAACAGGCTTTCGCCGAGCGCGGGTGCCGCGGGACGGGGTTCTTCGTCGAGAAGGCCTGGCAGAAAGGAGCGTCCTACGACTGACAGTTGGTTTGGGGAACTGGTTAATGCACTCAACGAGACAGTGGGAATCCAGCAATACATTCATGCGGTGGCGACGACACAAGCGTCACTGCCGGGCAGGCGAAATCGAAGACCATCGAACCGGCAATGCAGGCGGGGGCGAGCACCTTGGTCGCACAGATAAAGTAGGCCGTGAATGGTAGTTCGTCAAGGCGATTGTCGGACACCAAACGCCGCCGGCGGCGGCGGCACCGCTGCGCGCGCTGGCACCAACGACCGGCAAGCGGCGCGGCCGGGCGGCTGCCAAGGGTCCGACCCGAGCGATCGGCTGGCCGCTGCCGCAGGCCGCATGCGCTGCCCGGCCCGGTGCGAGCCTGAAGAGCGAGTTGCATCGATCCGGGGATCGCACAGCGGATGCATCGGCAAGTGCACCGCTCGAAACACGCAGATCGCGCGGTCGCGCCGCCGGCGCCTGCACCGAGCGTCGCCGATCGGGTCGCGATCGGCCTCTTGACGTGCGGCACGCCGGCTGGCAAGCTGGTCGGCCGTGCAGTAAAGTGCGCGAGATCGGCAGGCCAAGCAAACGGCAACAAAGAATTGTGACGTGCACAAGCCCTCGCTCCGTCTAAAGTCGCGCACTTCGTCTGGGCCGACCGCCAAACCCGGTCGAACCGACAGGGGAAACGGCTCTCCCCTCTGCCCCCTCTTCTTCTTCTCCGTCGCATGATTCGATCGTCATGTCACCCAGCGAGCTCGATCGTCGTCGCTTCCTCGCGCGCAGCCTGCTCACCCTGAGCGGCGCGCTGGCAGTGACCGCGCTGACCGGCTGTGCCCATCACGGCGGTGGCGGCAGCAGCAATTCGACGAGCGTCGAGATCTTCCGGCTGTCGGGTCGCGGCCGGCGCATCTCGCGCGCCGCGAAGAGCCACAACGCGAGCCTGCGCTTCGCCACCCAGGATGCCGCCGAGGCCAATCGTGCCCATGCCGCCGATCGATCGCGCGTGGTGCGGCTCACGATCAGCCGCGAGCAGTTCGATCGGCTGTTCGCCAGCGGACCGGTGGTCGACCTGCGTCACGTCTGAGCCGCGCACGTCCAGGCCATGGTCGCTCACGCGCGCCGCAGCGCGGCGACGATGCGAAGCCGCGCCGCGCGCCACGCCGGCAGCGTGCCGCCCACCACCCCCATGAAGGTGGCGAACGCGATGCCCTCGAGCAGGATCTTCGGCGTGATGCGGAACTCGAACGCCACCTCGCTGAACGATGCCCAGTTCGTGGTGCCGGTGGCGACGCCGTTCATCGGCAATGCGAGCACGCAGCGACAGCGCCGCCGAGCGCGCACAGGAACAAGCTCTCGAGCAGGAAGGCAAAGAACACGCTGCCTGGGCCGAAGCCGATCGCGAGCAGCGTCGCGATCTCGCGCGTGCGGCCCGCCACGGCCGCGTACATCGTGTTCATGGCGCCCATGATCGCGCCGAGGAACATGATGAACGTGACCATCGAGCCGAGGCCGGTGATCAGCTGCTCGATCAGCTCCGACTGCTTGGCGTAGTAGATGTCCTCGCGCTGCACCTGCAGGCTCTTCAGGCGCTGGTCCTTGGCGAAGGTCTCGTCGATCGCCTTGAGATCGGCGTCTGGATCTCGCAATCGCAGCGTGACCGACTGGAAGACGCCGCGATCGAACGCCGCCAGCATCACCTCGGCGTCGCCCCAGATCTCCGACTCGAATGCCGACCCGCCGGCATCGAACACGCCCACGACCTTCCAGTCCGTGCCGCCCTGGCGAATGACGCCGCCGAGGTGACAGTCGGCAATGCGCCGCGAGATGGACTTGCCGACGATCACCTCGCTCGAGCCGGGCGTGAAGCGCTTGCCCTCGATGACGTGAACCGACGGCCGCACGCCAAACGGCTTCCCCGAGACGCCGCGCACGGTGACATTGGCGCTGTCGTCCTTGCCGCCGCCGAGCTTCGGGTGGTTGATCACGATCACCATGTCGCCGCAGGCGAGCGGCTCGCCATCGCCGTCGCTCGCAACCTGAGGCAGCGTGCGCAGGATCTGGAACGTCTCGCGATCGATCGCGCTCTGGATCTCGGAGATCGCGCCCTGCGCAGCACGATGCCATTCTGTTCGCTGCCCGACTTGGCGACTGCGTGGTGAAGCCCTCGGCGAGCGCGAGCACGCTCACCAGCACTGCGACCACGCAGCCGATGCCGAGCGCGGTCATGGTGGTTGCGGTCTTGCGCACGAGCAGATTGCGCACGTTGTAGGAGAGCGGAATCGCCATCGTCACACCACCTTCCGCAGCGACAGCGCGACCGGCATGCGCGCCGCCTGGAACGCCGGCGCGAGCCCGCTCACGAGGCCCGCGACCATGGCGATGATCAAGCCGACGATGGCCGATTGCCAGGGCACGTAGAAGATCGGGAAGAAGCCGCCGGGATTGAACTTCACGTGGTCGAACAGCACCTTCGAGCCGAGGCAGCCGAGCACACCGGCGAACAGCGCGATCGCGACCGCCTCGGCCATGGTCAAGAAGAACACCGTGCGATCCGGAAAGCCGAGCGTCTTCAGGATGCCGATCTCGGCGGTGCGCTCGCGCGCTGCCATCATCATGGTGTTGGCGGCAACCATCAAGATCGTGAACACGACCGCGGCACCGATCGAGCGCAGCAGGAGCTGGATGTTGCCCATCATCGACACGAACCCTAGCTGGAAGGCGCGCTCGGTCTCGGTGCGCGTGGCATAAGCGCTGTTGCGGAACAGGTCGTCGATGCGCGTGCTGACGGCGGCCGCCTGCGAGGGGTCGTCGATCTGCACCACGTACCAGCCGACCTGACCGCGCTCGTTCTCGGGCATGCTGTCGTCCACGTACTGGTAATGGAACAGCATCATGGTCTCGTCGACGTTTTCCTTGGTGCCCTGGTAGATGCCGCGCACGATGAATTCCCAGGTGCCGAAGTAGATCGTGCCGGTGAGCACGATCGTGTCGCCGACCTTCTTCTGCAGGCGCTCGGCCTCCTTCTTGCCCAGGATGCATGCCTTGCGTTCGCCGAGGAATGCGCGGCGCTGCTCGTCGGGGATCTGGAACTCCGGATACAGGCGCAGGTAGTCCTCGTCGTTGATCGCGAACTGGCCGAAGAACTCGTCCTTCTTCGCCTCGTAGGTGCCGCCGAACCAGCATGCAAAGCCGATGTCCTTCACACCCGGCACCTTCAGGATGCGCTCGCGGTAGGCGATCGGCAGGGGCTGCACCAGCGACACGGCGTTGCGCACGATCAGCCGCGAGGCATCCGACATGTCGACGCCCGAGGTGAACCCCGTCAGCACGGCCTCGAGGAAGCAGAACAGGAACATCGCGATCGTGATGCCGCCGATCGTGAGCAACGTGCGCAGCTTGTTGCGCATCAAGTTGGCGAAGATGTAGTGCAGGAACTTCATGCCGGCACCTCGCTCGTCAGCACGCCCTTGTCGAGATGCAAGCTGCGCTTCGCCACGTGCGCGGCGCGTGGATCGTGCGTGACCATGACGATGGTCTTGTCGTGCTCGCTGTTGAGCTGCACGAGCAGCTCCAGGATCTCCTTGGCGGAGCGCGCATCGAGATCGCCGGTCGGCTCGTCGGCCAGGATCAGCTCGGGATCGCCGACGATCGCGCGCGCGATCGCGACCCGCTGCTGCTGGCCGCCCGACAGCTCGCCAGGCTTGTGCGTCATGCGATCCTGGAGCCCGACGATGCTGAGCGCGAGCTCCACGTGCTCGCGCCGCTCGGCCTTGCTCAAGCGCGTGAGCAGCAGCGGCAGCTCGACGTTGTGCGCGGCGCTCAGCACCGGGATCAGGTGGTAGACCTGGAAGATGAAGCCAACATGGCGCGCGCGCCATGCGGCGAGCTGCCGGCCCGCCATCTCCGAGATGTGCTCGCCGCCCACCACCACGTGACCCGACGTCGGCACGTCCAGCCCGCCGATCAGGTTGAGCAGCGTGGTCTTGCCCGAGCCCGACGGGCCCATCAGCGCCAGGAACTCGCCGCGCTCCACCTGCACGTGCATGTGGTCGAGCACCGGCACGGTGTCGCCGCGCCGATCGTAAACCTTCACCACGTCGTCCACGTCCACCAGGATCTCGGCCATCGCTTGCCACCTCACTTGGCTGCAGCCACGCGAACCTTCATGCCCTCACGCAACTCCAGATCGCGGTTGACCACGAGCTGATCACCGCGCGCGACGCCCTCCAGGATCTCGGTGCGATCGGCATGCTCGCCGATGGTCACCGTCCGGCGCGTCACCTTGCCATCGCGCAGCAGCCACACGAACGCGCTGCCGCCCTGTTCGTGGATCGCCTGCCGCGCGACGAACAGCCGCGGCGCCTTGCCGCGCTCGGCAGCCGCCGCGCTCTCGCTGCCCTCGAGGAAGAACACGCGCGCCGCCATCTCCGGCACGATCTTCTCGTCGAGCTGCTGGAACGCCACCTTCACCTCCACCGTCGCCTTCTGCCGGTTGGCAGTGGGCACGATCTTGAACACGCTCGCCTGGTACACTTGATCCGGGAACGCCTCGAGCATGATGCGCGCCGGCTGGTCGGCGTGAATGCGGCTGATCGAGCCTTCGTTGACATCCGCCTCGACCATCAGCGATTGCATGTCGACGATGGTCACCACCGCCACCTTGGCGAGCGCGCCGCCGGAGATCGGTGCGACGATCTCGCCCACCTCGGCATCCTTGCTGATCACCACGCCATCGAACGGCGCCCGGATGCTGTTGAACTCGAGCTGCGCCTCGAGCAGCTGGCGATCCGCGAGCCGCCCCTGGTGGCCGGCCTGTGCCGCCGCCACCGCGTCGCGCGCACCCGCGATCTGCGCGCCCAGCGACGCCACGCGCGCTTGCGCCGACTGCTCGCGCGCCAGCGCCTCGCTCGCCCGGTGGCTGGCAGCCTCGAGCAGCCACTTGGCGTGATCGCGCGCCTGCTGCGTGGTCGAATCCGATTGCACCAGCGCCTCCTGCCGCTCCATCTCGGCCTTGGCATCGGCGTGCAGCGCCTCTGCCTCCATTCGGCTGCTCGCGCTGGCGTCGGCGATCAACCTGGCCTCGCTCAGATCCGCATCGAGTCGGTTCACGTCGGCGGCGCGCTGGCGCATCTCGGCCTCGGCCTGCGTCACGTCCGCCTGGGCGCGCGCGAGCTGCGCGTCGAGGTCGGTGTGCTCGAGGCGCGCCACCACGTCACCCTTCTTCACCCGCATGCCCTCCATCACGAACAGCTCCTCGAGTCGACCGGTCAGCTTGGCGGCGAGCGCGGCGCGACGCTGGGCGACGACGTAGCCGTTCGCGGTCAGCGTGCCCGGCGCCGCCGCCGATGGACCGATTTCCTCCACCGCGGTCACCAGCACGGCGGGAATCCAGAGCCGCTCGAGCGCCGGGTACCAGAGCAATCGCGTGACGTAGGCGCCGCCGAGGACGAGGCCGAGCAGCACCGCGACCGGCACGACCGGCACGGCACGCCGCCGCCGCACGTCCGCGCGGATGCGCAGGCGCGAGAGGTCGGGTCGCTCACCGCTCGCAGGCCGGTTCGGGTCGGAGGTCATGGCTCGGGTCGGGAAGGGCTTGGCACAGTCGGGCTAGGTTAGCTCGACCGGCGGGTCGATCAAGAGCGAGGCGATCAGCGATTCGCGACCGGCAAGACGATGCGCTGGGCCGCGAACGGCGGCGAGAGCGAGAGCGCTGGCAGGAGCTCCTGTCCCCTGGCCAGCCGCCGGGTGGCGTGACCCTGAGCTCGAGCAGCACCGCGGGCAGATCGCGGATCGTGAACTGACCGCGTGCGTCCGTGGGCGCGTCGAAGAAGCCGAACAGCCGATCGCGCGGCGGTGCCAGCCGAGGCTGCGCCACGACCCAGGCGTTCACCACCGGCGCGCCGTCGCGGTCGACCACCTCTCCTCGAGCACGAACGCTCGCTCCAGCACGAGCTCGACCGACGCTGGGCGCTGCTCGTCGAGCGTCACCTCGCAGGCCGTGGCGGCAAAGCCGCTCGCCTGCGCGGTCACCCAGACCGAGCGCCCCTCGAGGCCGCGGATGAAGAACGCGCCGAGCGCATCGCTCGCGGCGCTGCCGCGCGCCATGAGGCCCTCGATCGAGTCGCTGCGGTAGGCTTGCCACGTGCGTGCCACGGCACCGGCGACGGGATGGCCATCCGGGTCGAGCACGCGGCCGCGCAGCTCCGCGCCGATCGCCAGGACAAACTCGAGATCGAGCCGCTGCTCGGGGGCGATGGTCAGGCCGGCGAAGTGCTTGGTGCCATGCTGGTCGTGCCACACCTCGATGTCCGCGTACACGCCCGGCGCGATCTCCTGCTCGAGCTCGCCGTTGCCATCGGTCGCGCCCTGCACGCCGCAGGCATCGTCGCGCTCGTCCGCCGGCAGCGTGACACGGTCCGGTGTGAAGCAGACGTTCGCGGCAGCGAGCGGGTGCCGGTCGCGATCGAGACGCGCACCCGCGCGTGCGCCGCGCGCGCGAGCGCGATGCGCAGCTCGACGCCGTCATCCTCGCGCGCTGCCCAGGCGATCTTGCGGCTGTAGCCCGGGCACGCCACGGCGAGCAGCGCCATGCCCTTGGCAAAGCCGACCTCGCCGCGGATCAGGCGCTTGATCGCGAAACGCCCCGAGGAGTCGGTCGCGACCTCGTCATTGATCGTGGCACCAGGGATCGGCGCCGTTGCCGGCATCGACGACGATGCCCTCCACGAGGCCGACGTGCCGCAGCGTGAAGCAGGCATGCCCCTCGCTCCCCGGCGCTACCTCGAGCGAGATCGTGGCGATGTCGTGCGCGCGCTCCGTGGCGCGCAGCTCGATGCGCCCGGCAGGCAGGTCGCGGAGCTCGAAGCTACCGTCGCCGGCGGTGGTCGCTCGACCGGGCGAGTCGAACGGGAAGACCAGGTCGGCATGCAGCGGCGCGTCGAGCGCGAGCGCGACCTGCGCGCCGGCGATCGCCTGCCCCTTGGCATTGCACACCTCGCCGCGCACGGTCACGCCTGCGGCGAGCGCGATCACGATCGGCGCGCCACCGGTTTCCACCCAGCCGCCACGTGGACCGTAGCCCGCCTTCGACGCCACGACCCGAGCGCCGCCCGGGTGCCGGCACGCGAGCGCGAACTCACCCGTGGCCTGCGTGAGCGCCGGCTGGTCCACACCGAGGTCGCGTCCATCGCTGCACGCCACGCGCGCGCCCGCGATCGGCCGCTGCTCGGCGTCGACCACGCCCGCGCAGCGCGAGCATGGCAACCTCCGGCGGCGGCGCGGCCGGTGCGGCGTTCCCAGCCACGGCGCGACGGTCGGCAGCGCCGCCCTGGTGCTGGTCGCGCTGCTTGGCGCTGGCGGAACCTGGCCGCTCTGCGGCGAACGCCGCTGCTCGGCCCCTCGCAGCCACCACATCATGACGGCCAGCGCCGCACCGCCACCACCATCGCCCCCAGCGTTGCTCGCATGGGCACCCTGCTGCGATCGCTGTTCACGCCGGGCGGCGATCGCTACGCTGGCGGCGGCGCCGATCACCACGAGGTCGCCCATCCGCCGTCCGCATCACCAGATCGATCGCTGCGCTGCATGCCAGATGCTCGCGCCTTGTGCGTGCGCGCGCCGCGCCGGCATGGCACAACACCACGCGCATCGTCATCGTGCAAGATCCACGCGAGCACCGCAAGACCACGAACACGGCGCGGCTGGTGCACCTCGCGCTCGTGAACAGCGCGCTCGTCCCGGCTGGCGGTCCTTGCGCTGCGGCGCTCGGCGCGGGCGCGCCCTACCTGCTGTTCCCGGGTGGCGCAGCGCGACCGATCGAGCAGCTCGCGCGCGCGACCACGGAACCCATCGTCCTGGTCGTTCCCGACGCCAGCTGGCGGCGCGCTCGGCGGCTGGTCGGACGCACACCGGACCTGCGGTACCCGCCATGCGTGCATCGGCCCGCTGGCCCGGCGAGCGCATTCCGCCTGCGCCGGGCACCGCACCCCGCGCACCTGTCGACGTTCGAGGCGGTGGGCGCGCGCTCGGGCACCTCGAGGGCTCGCCGATCCAGCTGGCACTCGAGGCGTGGTTCCGTATTCGTCGACCGCACGCTCTGGACCCGCGGCGACCTGCACGCAGCCGACGTGGCCGGCGGCATTCCGCACGCCGCGTTCACGTTCCGCGGCGTGCGTCGCCCACCGTGACCCGGGCGCGGCCCGCCGAGTCGCCACCATGGGGCGTGCAGCGCGCGAGTTTCGGTTTTCCGGCGTTTCCGTTGGCGCGGCCGCGGCGGTACACTGAGCGCCGCCGCCCCCTTGCCTGCCACAGGAACCGTCGAGGTGCACGATGCGGAGCTGGAAGACCTGCCTAGCTGCGATGGGCGTTTGCCTTGCCACCCCCGGGGCGCTCACCGCGCAGCAACCCCCACCGCCGGCGTCTGGAGAGGCTGCGGCCAGGCCTGCCGAGGCGGCGAACAAGGCGCCCAAGGAAGTGCGCATCAAGGAGGAATGTGGCACGCTCGAGAGCGTGTTCCGGCGCCGGACCGCGCTGCACTACCTGAAGAGCGAGGCGGAAGCGAAGGATGCGATCCTGAAGGACATCGATCCCGAGTCGGCAGCTCAGGTGCGCCGACTGATCGACACCGACAGCACGTTCAAGGAGCTCGACTACCATTACCTCGAGAAGCTGAGGAACTGCGAGCAGCGCATCTTGAACCGGATGCGGCTCGACAAGTTCAACGGCATCGAGGACCTGCTCGAGGTGGTGAAGGACAAGAAGTTCCCGATCTCGGCAGCATATGCCAACCTGATGAACACGGTCGAGATGAACTTCCGCTTCGCGCTGCGCCGCGGGCTGATCTCCGATTCCGAGTTCGGCAACGACGTCGCGGGACGGCTCGCAACCGAGGTGGCACGGGTCACCGGCACGGCCGGCCACAGCATCGTCGAGCTGGCGAAGGAGGTCTGGAAGGACACCAAGCCCGACGGCTTCCCGGTCCACTGGTTCGACCAGTCGTCCGGCTCGATCTCCTACACGTTCGAGGAAGTGCCGCCGGTGAACGACTTCCCGAAGGTGGATCTGAACAAGGCCACGCGCGACGAGCTCCTGTCGCTGCCGAACGTCGAGTCGGAGATCGCGGACGGGATCCTCAAGTACCGCGAGAAGAACGGGTTCGAAGGGCCGGAGGAGCTGCGGCTGGTGCGCGAGCTGCCCGACCACCTGAGCGTGCCGCTGCAGTCCCTGTGCATCGCCTCGCACCAGCAGCGCACCAAGAAGTGGACCGTGATGGTGTACCTGAACGCCGCGAACAACCTCGAGCCGTTCGGGATCGAGGACATGAACGAGATGGAGAAGGTCGGGTCGACCGCGGACGTCAACATCGTGGTCGAATGCGCTCGCTTCCACGGCAACCCGAAGCCGCGCCCGAACTCGTCGTACTTCTTCAACCCGTACGCCGAGTTCGAGAACGTCTACTACTTCGGGCTCGACAACGAGCCGGGCACGCGCCGCTACTACATCGTCAAGGACGACGATCCGGTGCGCGTGCGCTCGGTGCTGAAGATGAACGTCGGCGAGACCGACGCCGGCCGTCCCGAGCCGCTCGCGAGCTTCGGCCAGTGGGCCGTGACCAACTATCCGGCGGAGCACTACGCGCTCGTGATCTGGAACCATGGCGCGGGCTGGTCAGGCGTCTCGGCCGACGACAACACCAAGCACACGCTCGATCTGCCCGAGGTGCGCACCGCGCTCGAGGGCATCACGGCGGCACTGCAGAAGCAAGGCAAGAACAAGATCGACGTGCTCGACTTCGACGCCTGCCTGATGGCGACGGTGGAGGTGGCGTACGAGCTGCACGACACGGTGGACTACCTGGCATCGTCGCAGGAGACCGAGCCCGGCGACGGCATGCCCTACGACGACTACCTCGCCTGGCTCGATACCTATCCCGAGGCGTCGCCGCTATCGCTGGCGAAGAGCATGGTCGGCACGTACGTGAAGTCGTACGCGCCGGAGGGCTCGCAGATCGACAAGGACGGCGGCTTCTACGGCGCCGAGACCAAGTCGGCGATTCGCATGACGCGGGTGGCCGAGCTGCGGGATGCGATCGAGGACGTGGCCGCGGTGCTGGAGGGCAAGACCGATCTGCTCGGCGAGGTGGCCGAGGAGATCATCGCCGACACGCGCGCGTTCGGGCGCCTGGTCGACATCCAGGACTTCCTGCACAAGGTGTGCGAGCACGAGAAGGCCGACCCGCAGCTCAAGGCGGCATGCAAGCGGGTCACCGACCTGATCGCGTATCCCAACGACGGCGAGGACACGCTGGTGAACGAGGTCGTGATCAAGCGTCGCGACCAGGGCAGCATCATCTGGGGTTGGAATGGCTGGCTGTCGCCGCCGCGCAACCTCGCCCCGTTCGTGCACGAGAGCCGTCATGCGAAGACGCCGCTGGTCGGCCCCGACGAGAAGGGCAACTACGTTGCCAAGATCAAGTTCCCGCCCATGCTCATGAACCCGAAGACCAAGAAGCTCGAGTTCGTGAAGGAGATCAACTACCGCTTCGAGGACGAGAGCGAGAAGCGCACCATGAAGGACTTCCAGAACACCTTCATCACCACCGATTTCCCCGACACCTCGGTGGTGTGCGCGGAAGGGCACCTGGTCGGCAACAACCGCTCGCATGGCATCTCGCTCTATTTCCCAGCCTATCTCGGCTTCAACAAGGAATACCGCAAGCTGCGCTTCGCGCAGAAGTCGCGCTGGGCCGATCTGTGCGAGAAGTTCCCGCTGAAGAAGATCGACCACCCGGCAGGGGTAGCACTGCTCGGGATCAACCACGCCACCAAGGCAGCCCGCGCCGAGCTGGGCAAGGTCGTGGTGCGCGAGCAGTTCGACAAGCTGCTCCGGCGCTACGACTTCGCCGCGAGCTACCGGGCAGACCTGAAGAAGCTCGAGCTCGCGTTCGATGCGATCAAGGACAGCCGGCCGTACGGCGAGGACTGGCTCGGCCTGATCTCGAGCTGGCAGCATGGCATCGTCATCCTCGACAACCACGATGGCGCAGCGCCGGCGAGCGGGTTCGAGTACGGCATGCGCGCGGCCGCGCCGCGCATCGGCGGGCCGGACGGACGCACGGTGATGCGCTTCCTGGAGAGCGGCGGACACCTGCTGATGTCCGATCCGCGCGCGGCGGCAGCACTGTGGGATACGCCCTTGTACCGCGACACGCTCGGCATCGCGTACGAGGGAACCTGGGACTACTCGTATGCCTTCCAGCTGGCGGGCGGCGATGCTGGCAAGGTGTTCGAGATCGACTGCGCGCGCAAGGGCGAGTCGATCGTCACGTTCACCGGCGCCCCAGGAGTCGAGCCGTTCGCGACCTTGAAGGACGGCGGCCGCATGATCGCCGCGAAGATCGCGCGGCAGGACGCGAAGACCGGGACGCCATTCAAGGCGGTGGTGCTCGGCTTCTACCTGAGCGACATCAAGGGCGACGATGACCGGTTGGCCGTGTTCAAGGCGGCGCTCGACTTCCTGAAGCGCGAGCCGACCGCCGAGCCGTCGCCCAGCCCCGGCATCTCCACCACCGCCAGCACCAACGCGAGGTAGGGACGGCGCCGCTGTCCCTGAACGACATGAAACACATCGTGTTCGCGGCGACCCTGTTCCTTTCCGGACCCGGGTGCGCCAGCCAGTTTCCCTACACCGAGTCGAGCTCGACCCACATCATCTCGACCGAGACCGCGTACTACACGACCAGCCCGGCGCAGGGACGACCTGCCGACGGCACGCTCAAGCTCGGGCAGGAAGTGACCTTGCTCGCCGCCGAGGGCAGCTACAGCCGGATCCGCGCGAACGGCCGCGATGGCAAGCCGATGGAGGTGTACGTGGCCAGCGATGCCTTGCTGCCGCTCAGCCGGCATTGATCAGCGCCACGGCGAGGATGTCCTCGGCCGCAGCCAAGCGCTCACGACCGACACGAGCACGACGAACGCGAGCACGGGCAGCAGCAGCCAGAGCAAGGACGCAAGGCAGAGGAACGCGACCGTGCCGAGCGCCACGCCCGCCACCAGCAGGCCGCCCATCTTGAGCTTGCGCGCGAGCGCGCTGCCGCGCTGGCGCTGGTAGACGAACACCGTCCTCCCATCGACCTCGCGCCGGGTCATCTCGATCGCATCCTCTGGATCATCGCTCATCGCACCACCTCGCCGCGGCTGGCGCCGCTGCCGTGGCTCCCATTGTAGGGCAACGGCGTCGCTGCCTCACGCTGCCAGCTGCCATTGAGGGGCCGCATGACAAGCGCTACCATGCTGCGCTCGCCTCGGCCGAGGCGACCCCGGTCACGCTGGACTGCCCGATGGAATCAACCGCTGCACGCGCCGCGCGGCAAGAGCTCGACAACCTGGTGGTCAACATCGAGCTCACCCTGATCAGCATCATCCAGGGCATTGCGCTCTCGTTCCTGATCGGCACCAGCTATCCGCTCGTGGTCGGGCTCGAGCTGCGGTGCTGGCCGTTCATCGCCACCGGGCTGCTCATCATCCTCTTGTTCTGGGCGCGCGCGATCATTCACACGCTCACCGTGATCCGCTGGCCGCTCCGGCTGGGCCACAACTTCCTCTACATCGGCAGCACCGCCGTCGAGTCGCTCATGTTCACGCAGATGGGCGATCCGGTGTGGTGGCATGCGCTGGGCACGCTCTATGCAGCGCTCATCTGGCTCCTGTTCGCGGTCGATCTGCGCATGATGCGGCAAGTGGCGAGGATGCACCCGCACCCGGGCGGCGCCGAGCTGTTCCGCATCCTCGAGCAGGACCAGCTCATGAACGCTCGCAAGAGCATGCCGCTCACCACCGTCGGCATGGCCGCGATCACGCTCTGGTTCGCGTCCTCAGCGGCGACCCGGAGCGCGCGCGTGCCATGCGTGATCGCCGGCGTCTTGCAGCTCGCCGGCGCCGCCGCGTACTTGTCGTACGTGGTGCGGTTCCTGGAGCGCATCGCCCCGCTCGTGCTGCGCAGCCGCGAAGAGCTGCAGGCATGATGTTGCGGCGCGCTTGCCGCGCGTGATTCAGCGGTGGCGCGTGATGCGCATCCCGTCGCTGCCGTGATTGCAGATGAGATGCGCACCGCGCCGTGCACCGTGCTCGAACAGATCGAGGAACAGGTCCTCCTCGCCCGGCCACGGAAACGCATAGATGACCGAGAAGTCCTCCAGGTCGAGGCCGAGCTGCTCGTAGCCATCCTCACCGCACACCTCCGACCGCATGTCGGGATCGGCACACAGCGGATTGTGGACGTACCAGTCGGCGATGAAGTTGCCGACGACGAAGCTCGCGCTCAGGTCGTGCTTCAGCGCGAGGCTGCGCGCGATCTGCACGAGCTCGGGCCGGATCTCGATGCCGGATGCGGTGAAGCCGAGCGCGGCCGCGATCAGCGTGATCGTGCCAAGGCCGCTGCCCCACTCGAGAAAGAAGCCATCGCCGCGCGGCACCGACCGCAGCGCCTGGTACGCCGCCATCGCGTCGGACGGGACGAACATGTGCCAGGCATCACCGCGGTCGTCGGTGTGCGCGTCGTGGATCGCCTCGGCGTCGCGGATGATCTCGACCACACGTTCACGGGTCAGGCGTTCTTGATCGACAAGTTGGCGCGAGGATGATGGCCGGTGCACGCGTTCCGCTCCTCTGCTGCAAATACTCGACGCGGCCTTCTAGCATACCGGCGCCCGCGCCAGAAGCGAGCGCTGCGCGGGCTCGGCGGACTGCGCGGCGATGGCGGCCGGCACCATGGCCGCTCAGCGTCCGTGCGCCAGCCGGCGATCGATCGACAGCGAGCCACCGCCGCGGATCAACAACGCAAGCGCGAGCGCGATGGCGAGCAAGTGATACTCGAATCCCTCGCCGCTCTGGTTGCCCTGCCAGTTCATGAACAGGCCCATCGGCGCATGCACCAGCACGATCGCCACGGTCATGTTCACGGCGATGCCCAGCGCCGCAAGCCGCGTGAACAGCCCGACGATCAGCCCGAGCGAGCCGAGCAGCTCGGCCAGCACGGCGAGGAGACCGAGCGCCCATGGGATGCCCATCCTCGCGAATCCCGCCATGGCCGCCTCGAAGCCAGGGCCGCCGAACCAACCGAACGCCTTCTGGGCGCCGTGTGGAAACATCACGCAGCCCAGCACCAGACGCAGCAGCAGGCCAGTCGCACCGAACTGCGTCGCGAACAGTCGCCACATCGACGCCTCCTCCATCCAGCGATTCACCAGGCCGCGCTCGACCGCGCTGTGCGTGGCCAGGGCATGCGGCCGCGTGCCGTGGCGCCAGTCGCATGGCGAGCGGCGATCGACCCGCGCTGCTCGCGCAGCACAGCCGGGCCCGCTCCGCCGCGCACCGCCGTGGCGGCCAGTGGGCTGGTCTTGCACGATCGAGATCGTGCGCAAGGCCAGCTCGGCTTGGCGTCCGTCGATCGGCCGATAGGCGTCGCCGCTCCGGGGATCGGATCGAGTCATGCCGCGACCGTCGCAAAAAGCAGCCCACAGGAAGACCGCGGCCATGGCGCCGCGAGCGCGCCGGCCGGCGGGACCTTCTTGCATCGCACCTGGCAGTTTCTGCTGCCGGCGGTTCGCACCTCGGCGACCGGCCGCCGCCGCGTGCTGCTTGCGGTCGTGCGCCTTGCGCACTACGCTCTGCTCCGCACTGGCTTGCTGGGAGCTGCGACCGTTGGCACCAACCAATCTGCACGGCAAGGTCGCCGTCATCACCGGCGCCAGCCGCGGCCTCGGGCTCGGGCTCGCGCGCGAGCTGGCAGCGGCGGGGCTCGTGCTCGGACTGTGCGCGCGCACGCGGCCGGTCTTGCCGCCGCATGCGCGCGGCATCGCCGAGCGCGTGGACGTGGGCGACCATCGCCAGGTGAGCGCGTTCGCTCGTCTGGTGCACGAGCAGCTCGGCGCCATCGACCTGTGGATCAACAACGCCGGTGTGCTCGATCCCATCCAGCCCGTTCGCGACGTCGACGCCGATGCGTTCGCGCAGCTCGTGCGGGTGAATCTGCTCGGCGTCATGCATGGCACGCAGGCATACCTGCGCAGCCTGCGCGAGCGCTCGGCCGCGGGCGGCGTGCTGATCAACATCTCGTCGGGCGCGGCGGCACGCGCCTACGCAGGCTGGTCGGCCTACTGCGCGAGCAAGGCCGCGGTCGAGCGCTTCACGGAATGCGTCCAGCTCGAGGAGGGCAGCGCCGGCGTGCGCGCCTACGCGGTTGCGCCTGGCATCATCGATACGGCGATGCAGGCCAAGATCCGCGCGACCAGCGCGCAGGACTTCCCGGCCGTCCCACGGTTCCTCGCGATCAAGCAGCAGGATGCGTTCAACACGGTGCCATTCGTCGCGCGCCAGCTGCTCGAGATCGCTTTCGATCCGAGCGCGCGCCCGGAACAGGTGGTGGTGCGCTTGCCGAACGAGAAGCCGCTGCCGCCGTGATCGCGGCGCGCCGCCTGCGGTTCACCGAGCCGTCTCATGGGGGTCGAGTCGAGCGCACGCCCGTGCAGGACACGGTACGCATGCATCACGCTCGAGGTTTCGCGCCCGCGGAAAATACCTGGCCGGGATCAGGCACGGGCGCCCGATCGCCGATGAGAGCAGCATGAACAAGCTCATCGGTTTTCTCGGCGCCACCCTCGGCAGCTGGGCCGGCTGGTCGCTCGGCGAGCTGCGCGACGTGACGTGGGCATTCGCGCTTGGCGTCGTCGGCACGGTGCTCGGCCTGTACCTGAGCCGCCGCCTGGTCGCGCGCCTCCTCTCCTGAGCATCGCGGTCGGCCGGCGACTGCCTCTGGTCGCTGCGTGACTCGCCACCTCGAGTTCGGCAAGATGCCGGCGCTCGTGTGGTGCGGTGCGTTCCCCGTGGTGGCCCGATGTCCATGCCGACCAAGCCCCTGTGCCAGGCCGCGCCCGCGCGCGACGCGCCGCTCGGACTGACGACGCAAGAAGCCGGACGGCGCCGTGCGCGCGTGGGTGCGAACGAGCCGACCAGGGCGCACCGGCGTCCGATGCTGCTCGAGCTGCTGCAGTTTGCCGCCAACCCGCTGGTGGTGGTCTTGCTGGTCGCGGCGCTGGTGGCGGCCGTGCTCGGCCAGATCGTCGATGCGGTGATCATCGCCACCACGGTGCTGCTCAGCATTGCGCTCAACTTCCTCCAGACCTACCGCTCGCAGCGCGCGGCGATGCGGCTGCAGGAGCAGCTGGCGCCGCAGGCCACGGTGCAGCGCGATGGGGTCTGGGTGGACATCCCGCGCCGCGACGTCGTGCCCGGCGATCTGGTGCAGCTCGTGGCCGGCGATCTCGTCCCGGCGGACGCGCAGCTGCTGCAGGCGCAGGACCTGCACGTGCAGCAGGCCGCGCTCACCGGCGAATCCCTGCCAGTCGAGAAGCAGCTGGCGGTCGATCGCTCGGCCGCCACGCTGCCGCCGCTCACGGAACGCAGCGACGTCGTCTTGCTCGGCACGTCGGTGGTGAGCGGCACGGCGCTCGCGACGGTCCTCGCCACCGGCACCAGCACGGTGTTCGGCGGGATCGCGGCGCGGCTCGCGGACCGCGCGCCCGAGTCCGAGTTCGAGCGTGGTGCGCGCCAGTTCGGCGTGCTCATCGCGCGCACGGTGGCCTTCCTCGTGCTGTCCGTGTTCCTGGTGACCGCGGCGCTGCGGCACGACCCGTGGCAATCCCTGCTGTTCGCGCTCGCGCTCGCGGTCGGGCTGACGCCCGAGTTCCTGCCGATGATCACGACCGTGACGCTGGGTCGCGCAGCCGTGCACATGGCGCGCCGCCACGTGATCGTGAAGAACCTCGCGGCAATCCAGAACTTCGGCAGCATCGACGTGCTGTGCAGCGACAAGACCGGAACGCTCACCACCGGCCAGATGGTGCTCGAGCGGCACTGCGACCCGTTCGGCGACGACGCGCCGGTGGTGCTCGCGCTCGCCTACCTGAGCAGCCTGCACGAGTCGGGCGTGAAGGATCCGATCCGCCGCGCGCTCCTCGAGCGCGGCGCCGCGCTCGGGCTCGACGCCACCGCACTCGGGTCGCAGGCACCCTCGCTCGCTGCGTACCAGAAGCAGGACGAGGTGCCGTTCGACTTCGAGCGCCGTCGCACCGCGATCGTGGTGGCCGCGGCAGCGCATCGCCTGATGATCGTCAAGGGCGCGCCGGAGAACGTGCTCGCGGCCTGCTCGAGCTACGCGGCAGCTGGCCGCACTGCGCCGCTCGATGCCGCGGCCCGCAGCCAGTGCGACCGCACGTTCCGCGAGCTGTCCGCGGCGGGCTTCCGCGTGCTGGCGGTTGCCCACCGAACGCCGGGCGAGCAGATGGTGGAGCACGCGGTGGACGAGCAGGACCTCGTGCTCGCCGGGTTCATCGCCTTCGCCGATCCGCCTCGCCCCGACGTGGCTGCGGTGGTGCAGGACCTCAGGCGCGCGCACGTCGACGTGAAGATCCTGACCGGTGACAACGAGCTGGTGGCCCGGCACGTGTGCGCGCAGGTCGGTCTCGATGCGCGCGCGATGGTGCTGGGCAAGGACGTGGACCGCCTTGGACACCTGGCGCTCGGGCACGTGGCCGAGCGCACCACCATCTTCGCGCGCATGACGCCGGCGCAGAAGAGCCGGGTGCTGCTCGCACTGAAGAGCCGGGGCCACGTGGTCGGCTTCCTCGGCGACGGCATCAACGACGCCGCCTCGCTGCACATCGCCGACGTGGGCATCTCGGTGGCCACCGCGGTGGACGTGGCCAAGGACGCCGCCGACATCGTGCTCATGGAGCACAGCCTGCGCGTCCTGCACGATGGCATCATCGAAGGCCGCAAGGCGTTCGGCAACATCGTCAAGTACCTGCTGATGGGCACCAGCTCGAACTTCGGCAACATGTTCAGCATGGCGGCAGCATCGCTGTTCCTGCCGTTCCTGCCGATGCTGCCGACGCAGATCCTGCTCAACAACTTCCTGTACGACCTGGCACAGGTCGCGATCCCGTCCGACCACGTCGACCCGGAGTTCATTCGCAAACCGCGCCGCTGGGACCTGCGGTTGATCCGCGACTTCATGCTGGTCATCGGGCCGATCAGCTCGCTGTTCGACTTCATGACGTTCGCGGTCCTGATCCACGTGTTCCGCGCCTCGGCGCCGCTGTTTCACACCGGCTGGTTCGTCGAGTCCCTGGCGACCCAGACGCTGGTGCTGTTCGTGATCCGCACCGCTCGCAATCCGCTGGAGAGCCGGCCCAGCGCGCCGCTCGCGCTGACGATCTGCGCGACGCTGCTCGCGGGCCTGCTGATCCCGTTCTCGCCGCTCGCGGCAACGCTCGGATTCACGCCGCTGCCGCCGGCCTACTTCGTGTTCCTGCTGGGCGCCGCGAGCACCTACCTGGGGCTGGTGCAAGTGCTCAAGCGCAGGCTCATGGCCCGGTTGCTGCCGTAGGGGGCCGCGCTTGCATCGCGCACCGATCACGGACGGCTGCCGCGAACAGGAGCATGGCGACCCGACGGCGCGGTCGATCGCCGGGCCGTGCTGTTCCGGGGAGCGAGCTTCTGGCTGCCTCTCCTGCCGGGGATGTGGCTCGTCGCGGCGGGAGACGCGCACATGATCACGGGCTGCGGCCGCGCGTGCGTCAGCCGCCGGTGCCATCCTCGGCCGCGCCCTGCTCGCCTTCCTCGCCCTCGGCGAGCAACCCGTACTTCTTCATCCAGTAGCGCACCTGGTCGCGCTTCAGATTGAGCAGGCGGCCGGCGCGACTCTTGTTGCCGTCGGCGGCGGCAAGCGCCTGCTCGATCAGATCGCGCTCGACATCCTCGATGTCGAGGCCCGATGCCGGCAACACGAAGTAGTGGCCGTCCTGCGGCCGCTCGGCCGGTCCACGCACGTCGGCCGGCAGGTCGAGCACGTCGAGCTCGTCGCCCTCGGCCAGCAGCACGGCCCGCTCCACGACGTTGCGCAGCTCGCGCACGTTGCCGGGCCACGCATGAGCCTTGAGCTTGGCAAGCGCCTCGGTCGTGAACCCGCGGGTCGTGCGCCGGAACTCGAGATTGAAGTCGGCGACGAACTTGCGCGCCAGGATCTCGATGTCGTCGCGGCGCTCGCGCAATGCTGGCACGTGCAGCGGGATCACGTTCAGGCGGTAGAACAGGTCGCCGCGAAACGTGCCCGCTTGCACTGCGCTCTTCAGATCCTTGTTGGTGGCCGCGATGATGCGCACGTCGACGCGCAGGTCGCGCGTTCCGCCCAGCTTGCGGAACGACTTGTCCTCGAGGAATCGCAGCAGCTTCGCCTGCAGCTTGAGCGGCATGTCGCCGATCTCGTCGAGGAATGCCGTGCCGCCGCCGGCGAGCTCGAGCAGCCCTTGCTTGGCGTTGCGCGCGTCCGTGAACGCGCCCCGCTCGTGACCGAACAGCTCGCTCTCGAGCAGCGTCTCCGGCAGCGCCGTGCAGGTGATGTTCATGAACGGTCCAGCCGCGGCCGCGCCCTCGTAGTGGATTGCGCGCGCCACCAGCCCCTTGCCGGTGCCGCTCTCGCCGGTGATCAGGATCGAGCTCGCGCCGCTGCGGGCGATCTTGCGGATCAACGCCCGCAGCTCCTCGGTGACGCTTGCGCGGCCGAGGATGTTGTCGACACCGAAGCTGGTTCGCTCCTGCGAGCGCGCGCGTCCCACCTCGCGCCGCAGCGACAGCGTCTCGAGCGCCTTGGCGACGCCGAGCGCGAGCTCGTCGAGATCGAACGGCTTGTCGAGGTAGTCGTACGCGCCGAGCCGCATCGCCTCGGTCGCGTTGCGCACGGTGGCAAAGGCGGTCATGATGATCGCCAGCTGCTCCGGGTCGAGGGCCTTGGCCTTCTTGAGCACGTCGATGCCGGTGCCATCGGGCAGCTGGAAGTCCAGGATCAAGAGGTCGTACTGGCTGCGCTCGAGCAAGCGTGTCGCGCTGGCGACGTCCTCCGCTTCGTCGACGTCGTGACCATCGGCCACCAGCCGCTCGCGCAGCGACCAGCGGATGGTCTTCTCATCGTCCACGACCAGGATCCTCGCGGTCGGCATGGCCGGCATGATGCGCTTGTCCTTCTTTCGAACGAGATGCCGGCGAGCTCCTGCGTCGATCGGTGGCGGAGCCATCAGCATCCGCGCTGGATGCGAGCCTGCTGGTCTCACCGTCGTCTGGCGGAGGCCGGACCCTGGTTGCGGATCCCGGGTCGAAATCGGCGATCTCTCGAGGACGTTGATAGCACGCGGCGGCTCACCGCTCAATGCAACGCCGCGGCGATCGCAATGGCCGGGGCGCACCGCTCACCGCCGAGGACGACCCACACCGGCGCAAGCGTGCGCGGTCAGCGCTCCGCGCCCCACCGCAGAGCCAGGGCCTGGGCCCGGGCACACCGCTTGCCGACGAGATCGCCGTACCGGACCATCGCTCGCTCGTCTGCCGCGGAGGATCCTGCCGTGAAGTTCGCCGTCCTGGTGATCGATTTCGATGGCACGATCAGCGACGACGGTTCGCTCGGCGCCGAGGTGCGCTCGGCGCTGCAAGATGCGCGCAGCCGCGGCATCGCCGTCATCCTCGACACCGGTCGGACGCTCGATGACCTGCGCCGCCTGATCGGCGATCTCTGCATCTTCGACGCGGTGGTTGGCGAGAACGGCGCCGTGGTCTCGTTTCCCGGCAGCGGCCGCTCGCTCTCGCTCTGCCCACGGCCGCCATCGGCGCTGCTCGATGAGCTCGCGCGTCGCGGCGTCGCCGCCACACATGGCGAGGGTGTGGTCGAGGTGGCCGCTGATCAATCGGTGGCGGTGCTCGCGGTGATTCGCGAGCTCGAGCTGCCGCTCGCGATCCTGTTCAACCGCGGCCGCCTCATGATCCTGCCACAGGCCGTGAGCAAGGCGACTGGACTGCGCGAGGCGCTGCGCATCTTGCGCCTCTCGGCACACAATGCCATCGCCATCGGCGATGCCGAGAACGATCACGAGATGCTGCTCGCGTGCGAGGTGGGCGCCGCCGTCGCCTGGGGCAGCCCGCGCCTGCAGCAGGTTGCCGACGACGTGGTCGATGGCACGGCGCCGCCCGCCGTCGCGAGCTACATCCGGCGAGCCATCTCACGCTCACGCCTGGTGCCCGGCCGCGGCCATCGCAAGCTGTTGCTCGGCACCACCATCGAAGGCCGCCCGCTGGCGCTGTCGGTGCGCGGGCGCAACCTGTTGATCGCCGGCGATCCTCGCTCGGGAAAGTCCTGGGTCGCCGGGCTGCTGTGCGAGCAGCTGATCCTGCAGCGCTACTGCGTGTGCGTGATCGATCCCGAGGGCGACTACGCGCCGCTCGAGGCGCTGCCGGGTGTGCTCGTGCTCGGTGGCGACGACCGTCCGCCCGGCGTCCGCGATCTCACGCGCGCGCTGCGGTATCCCGACGTCAGCGTGATCATCGACCTGTCGCGCATGCACGCGCGCGACAAGCGGCAGTACGTGAGCTCGCTGTTGCTCATGCTCGCCCGCCTGCGCCGCCAGACTGGCCTGCCGCATCGCATCGTCGTCGACGAGGCGCATTACTTCCTGTACGGCGAGGACGTGCACGAGCTGCTCGACCTGGAGCTGGGTGGCTACACGCTGGTCACGTACCGGGCCTCAGGCCTGCACAAGGACCTGCTTGCCGCCATCGAGGCGATCGTCGTGACGCGCGCGACCAATCCGGCCGAGGCGCAGGCGCTGCAGGCGATCAGCGGCGGCCGCGCCGCAGCGTGGCACGCGACGCTGCGCGATCTCGCCATCGACGAGGCGGTGCTGCTGCCGCGCACCGAGGAGGCCGGCGGCGATCTGTGCCGGTTCGCCGTGGCCGCTCGCATGACCCCGCACGTGCGGCATCGACACAAGTACCTCGACGTGCCGATTCCGGTGTCGCGAGCGTTCGTGTTCACCCGCGACGGCGCACCCGCCGGCAGGACGGCACGCACGCTCAAGGAGTTCGTCGACGCCCTGGTGGCGTCCCGTCCCGAGGATCTCGCCGGCCATCTCCAGCGCAGCGACTTCTCGCGCTGGATCGGCGACGTCTTCGGTGATCGCCCTCTGGCAGCGCAGGTGCTGGAGCTGGAGCACGACCACCGCCACGGCCGGGTGCTCGCCATCAACGACGCGCTCGCCGACCTGATCCAGAGCCGCTACGCGTTCGCGTGATCCTCGACGCTGGCGGGCGGCCAACCCCGGAGGACGCGTCGCCCTCCGGGGTGGCCGTATCGCTCAGATCGCGCCGATCGCGAACGACAGCGCGTTGGAGAGCTGCACCTTGCCGGGCGGGATCGGCCCGCCGATGTGCGCGAACTGCAGGTAGATCGGCGCACCCACCGGCAAGCCGCAGGGTGCGCCCGGCGCCGGGATCGGCGCTGGCACCATCACGGCACCGCCGCCGCCGACGACGCCGACGAACACGATCCCGCCGAACGGCGGCGCGATCCAGAGCCCCGTACCGGGGCAACCGGCGATGGGCAACGGCGGGCAAGCGCGGGTGAAGCCGAAGATCAGGAACGCCGATGCACCTGGGCCGCGCCGGTTTCACCCACGGTGAAGCCGCCGTTGCCAGCGAACGGGTAGCCGCCACCCCAGGTGATCATCGGCGGCGCGCCGATCGGCGAACAGCCGATGCCAAACGCTTGCGGCCGCAGCGAGAAGCCGAGACCATCGACCGGCGCGGCCCACAGGGCGATCGGGAACGGTTGACCGCCAGGTCGAACGCGCCCGGAGCAGCGAGCGCTCCCGCGGGCGTGAACTCGGCAACCATGATGCCGTCGGTGACGCGGATGTTGCCGTTGGTGGTGTTCACCGTGACGCCGGTGAGCACCGGCGCGAGCGCGGCCTGCCGGGAAGCAGAACAGCGGCGCACCGCCGATGGTGAAGTTGGTGACGAACCCGCGACGTCGGAAGCCCACAGCGTGCCCGTGCACGGGCTGTAGCCGAGCCCGCACACCGGCGCGCCGGTGCACGATGGAACCGGGAATGGCGGCACCACCACCGGCGGATCGGGCAGCCTGGCGCGAGCCCGAGCCCGGCGCACAACAGCCCATCGGTGATCCAGATGATGTCCGCGGCGCTGTTGTAGTCGAGCCCCGTGATCAGACCGGGCAAGATGGCGCCCGGCGGCACCGGCCACGAGTTCACGTACGCGCCGGCTGGAGTGCTCATGGTGATGGTGAAGCCGTCGGTGTTGACGATCACCGGGAAGGCGGCGCCGCCGCTCAGGAAGTTGCCGTTGTTGTCGACGCCTGTGCCGCCACCGCGGCACGACAGCGGCGGGAATGGCAGGAGCGTCGGGCAGCCGCCGCCCGGCACCGGCGGCGGGTTCACCGCGTAGGGTGGCGGCGGCGCGACCACGCAGGCCGGGGCGTTGTACTCGCCGTAGCTCGGGATCGTGCCCTCGATCGACCAGTTGGTCTGACCGAGCGTGACCGCGGCGGTGGCGAGGAGAAGCGAGCCGACCAGGGCAGCTCGCCTGCAGATTCGGGGTTGATGCATTGGTGATCTCCTGTGCTGCGAAGGAACGGATCCAGGGCCGGGTCCAGATGGACCCGCGGAGCCGAGAAATGCGCCCGTTCGAGCCGCGACCCGTCGTCGGACCACCAGACAAAATCGACTTTCGTGCACCGCTCGGGTCGGCGCCGGCGCGAACGCAAGGCCAGCAGGCGCGTGATTGCGGGCGCGGAACATCTCTCGATCTGGCTCGCGCGGGAGAGTTATTGCGGCCGCCTTCGGGCGATCCGGTCGACGCTTGGAGAGCTACGCTCTGGTCGCCGACCGCTTGCCTGGAGGACCCCGTCATGAACGTCCGGCACCTCGCCATCGCCTGCCTCGCGATCGGCATCCCCGCAGCCGCGCTGCTCACGCCGCGGCCGGATGCCGCGCGGGCGGCCGCCACCACCGCCCTCAAGCAACGCGTGGAAGCGCGCTGGCAGCTGCACCTCAGCGGCGATCTCGAGCACGAGCAAGCGCTCAGCGATCCCACCGCGCGCGATCAGGCTCTGGGATTCCTCGGCGGGCGCCGCCCCAGCGTCGACTTCTCGGCCGCGACCATCGTCCGCATCGACCTCGACGGCGCCACCGCCCGGGTGCTCGCTCGCTACGACTGGAAGCCGGACGGCTTGCTCGCCGCGCTGAACAAGTCCAGCACGAGCGAGAAGCTCGACATCGTCGAGCACTGGCGCTGGCTCGCCGGTGACCAAGCGCATCCCGCGAACTGGTATCTGGTCAAGACCGAGCGTGCACCCGAGTCGCGGTGAGTTCTCGCCGCGGGGCGATGGCAGCACGCGAACGCTCAGCGATCCCGATCGTCTCGATCGAGCGCACCGCGATCGGTTCGATGCACGCCTGCCGCCGCACCGATCCCGCGCTGCCGATCGAGCCGCGCCTGCAGGGCAATCGCCACGTAAGCGATGAGGGCGAAGAACCCGACGTAGACCACGCCACCGGTGGCGAAGATCAGGGACAGGATCGCGTGATCGAGCCAGCTGTTCATGAAAGACCTCCGTCGCCGTTTCTCGAATGGCCTGGCAAGGCGGGAGAGCAAGGCGCGCGCCCTGGCGAACCAGCCTCGGCAGCGGCGTCGTTCAGAGGACTACGCACGGCGAGGCAATCTGGATTGCGTCGGCCGTCATCGCCGAACGGCCACGGCGCATCGCCCTTGTTCCTCGCTGGTCGAATCGCGCCGTCTGCCGCACGACACGTCGCACCGATCCGCGCTCCATCACGGATTCCCGCAGCGCGCGCCATCACGGCAGAACTTGTCGCGAGCCCCGCTCGCGGTCATCCGCTACGCTAGCACCATGACCCATCGTCCACCCAATCGCATCGGCTCGCAGCTGCGGCGCGCGGTGCCCGTCAGAGACGACGAGGTGGCGGCCACCCTGTGGGGCTTCGCGTGCCTGTTCTGCTTGATGTCCGGCTACTACGTGCTGCGGCCGCTGCGCGACGCGCTGGGCTACGGTCGGGCCAGCGCCCTGCCGTGGCTGTTCCTGGGGACGTTCCTGACGATGCTCGCGGCGGTACCGCTCTACGGTGCGCTCGTGGCGCGCCTGCCGCGGCGCGTGTTCATCCCGGTGTGCTACCGGTTGTTCGCCGTCATCTTGGTCCTGTTCTGGCTGGCTAGATTGGCCTTGCGCGGTGCCGCCGACCAGCTCGCGATCAACGCGTTCTTCGTCTCGGTGAGCGTGCTCAATCTGTTCGTCGTGTCGGTGTTCTGGAGCCATCTCGCCGATCTGCTTGCGCCGGATCAGGCGAAGCGCCTGTTCGCGTTCATCGCCAGCGGCGCATCGCTCGGCGCACTCGCCGGATCGGCCGTGACGTCCTTGCTCGTGCTGCGCCTCGGCACCACCCACATGCTGCTCTTGCCCGCAGTGCTGTTCGAGGTCGCGGTGCGCTGCGCGCAGCGGGTCGACCGCGCGGTCATGATCGCCGCGCGCACCAGCGGTGCGCGCGCAACGGCAACGGCGGCCTCGGTGCGCGGCGAGCCCACGGGCGGCGATCTGCTCGCAGGCGTGCGCCTCGTGCTCCGATCGCGCTACCTGCAGGGCATCTGCCTCTACCTGTTCTTCTCGACGCTCAATGCCACGATCGTGTACTTCGAGCAAGGGCGCATCGTCAAGGCGGCATATCCCGACGAGGCCGCCCGCACCGAGGTGCTCGCCAACGTGAACCTTGCCGTGCAGCTGCTGGCGATGCTCGCTCAGGCGTTGCTCACCGCACGGTTGCTGCAGTGGATCGGCGTCGGCGGCACGCTCACGATCTTGCCCGCGGCCCACTTCCTGGGCTCGCTCGCACTCGGCGCGGCGCCGGTGCTGGTCGTCATGCTCGGCTACGAGGTCGTGCGGCGTGCGCTCAGCTATGGGGTGGCGACCCCGGCAAAGGAAGTGCTGTTCACCGTGGTCGATCGCGAGACGAAGTACAAGTCGAAGAACTTCATCGATACGGTCGTGTTCCGCGGCGGCGATGTGGTGGCGGGGTGGCTGTTCGATTCGCTCGCGAACATGGGCCTCGGCCTCGCGACCATCTCGTTCCTGGCGGCACCGATCGGCCTGCTCTGGAGCGTGAACGCCTGGCAGCTTGGCCGCCGCCAGCAGCAGCTCGCAGCCCTCGTCCCGGCCGCACCACCCGCGCCAAGTGCCGAGCGGGCCGGGTCTTGAGTCAGCCGCGCGATTTTCCCAGTCCCAGAGCCCGAAGCGACGGCACTTATTGGGGCCGCCCCGCATCTTCAGTCAGTCATGAGCCCAGCCGGCTCCAGGGCACCAGACGGACTCACCGCCTCGAAAGGAGGTTCGGTTCCTCATGTCTCGCATCAAGCTCTTTCTCGCCGCTGCCTCGGCGCTGTGGATCGCGCCGATCGCGCTGGCGGCCAACGTCACCGTCACGGTCTCGAACTTCTCGTTCGCCCCGGCCGAGGTCACCATCGATCCGGGCGACACGGTGACCTGGCAGTGGTCCGCTGGCACCCACACGATCACGAGCGGCGTCGCCTCGAGCTGCGCCACGGCGGGGTCGCTGTTCGACTCCCCTTCGGATTTCGCCCACCAGAGCTTCGTCTTCGCCTTCAGCAATGCTGGCTCGTTTCCATACTTCTGCCGGATCCACGAAGCGATGGGGATGACCGGCATCGTCAAGGTGCGCGGCCTCACGTTCAACGGCACCCCGAGCCAGGGCAACATGGTCAACTTCACGGTTGCCAGCCTGCCGTCCAGCGACGATGGCGCGAAGGCACTCGTGCTGCTGTCCGTCACCGGCTCGAGCCCCGGCATCTCGCTCGGCGGGTGCGTGCCGGTGATCGGCGTGACGCTCGACTCGGTCACTCTGCTCGGCCTCTCGGTCGCACCGGTGTTCACCACCGGCGTGATCGTGGGTGGGACCGCGTCGACGCCGGCGTTCCCGTTCCCGTCAGCACCGGCCAACCTGACGGTGTTCGCCGCTGCGGCGGTGATCAACTTCACCACCGGCGCCGTGGGCTCGGTGTTGCCCACGATCACCTTCGTGACGCAGTGATGACTTGACCTCCTTGGTCACGGCGCGCGCCATGCGCCGTGACCAAGCCCGCTTCCGCAGCGCCGGCGGCCCTGCTCCAGGGAATGGCAACTGCTCGCCCGCCGCCGCCTCACCTGGTGATCGCCCGGCCGCCCTGCAGGAACTCCCAGATCGCCTCGAACTGACGCTGCGCGTCGCCGGCGAGGACCTCGACGAATGCGGTCTTGCCCTTGTCGTCCGCATACGTTGGCATGCGCGAGGCTGGCTCGATGCGCATCGGATTCATGATCCAGCGCAGGAAGAAATCGCGGCGCAAGCGCTCCGCGGAGTACATCAGGTTGATGCCCTCCGCCTCGAACACCTGCAGTGCGGGCTGGGCACCGACCGCGTGGCACGAAGTGCACGAGAACCCGCCCTTGTTCGAGACCAGCCGCTTGCCGATCGCCGCGAGCGCTGCATCCGGCGCGCTTGCCGCCACCGGCTCGGGCGAGCAGCCATGCATGCAGCTCAGCCCGCGTGCGATCGCTGCGGCCGGGGCTGCGAAGCTCGGCATGCGCGCCGCGAGCCACGGCCGCGGCTTGAAGTCGAGCGTGCCGGCGAGGATGTTCTCGACGAACGACGCCTGCAGCTTCTCGCCGGCCCAGGTGAGGTTGGGTGGCCCGTTGCCGGTCGGTTCGCCGCCGTGCCACTCGGTGTGATGCTGATCGCGGGAATGGCAGTTCAGGCAGCGTAGCTCGTGCATCGCCCGTTCGGCGAACTCTGCCGCGTCGTGGCGTTCGAGCGACTCGAACCCCCCCCGGCAGAACGCGCGCAGCGCCTCGCGGTCCTCGCCATCGAGCGCGAAGTCGGGAGCCGTGCCGCGCCCGGCGACGTCGTCCGAAAGACAGCCGCGCGACCAATCGTGCAGGAGGTCGAGCCGCGGCGACGACGCACGGTTCGCCACGTCGATCGTGTGGCAGCTCGCACACCCGGCGCGCGCCGCGAGAGCGCGACCGCGCACCGCGTCGCCCGGCGCGGCGGCGGGCGGCGCCGCAGCCACGCTCGCCGCGAGCACATGCCCCGCCAGCATGCGCGCCTCGACCGCGGTGAGATGGAAGTCGGGCATGCGAATCCACCGGTAGCCGCGCGCCGGTGCGCGCAAGAACTGCTCGAGCGCGAGCGGTTGCCACTTGCGTGCCACCAGCGCGAGCGATACGAGCGAGCCATCCGCGGCGGCCGGCGCCGCCGCCCCATGACAGGCGACGCAGCCCAGGGTGGTGAACAGCCTGGCACCGCCGCTCACCTCGGCCGCACTGCACGCGCCGCCGGCATCGCCCGGCTGGCCGAGGGTCGCGAGGAACGCGGCCACGTCGTTTGCCTGGGCGGCATCGAGCCCGAGCGCGGGCATGCGCGCATCCGCGCGCAGCGCGTGCGGGTCGCGCACCAGGCCGCGACCCAGCTGCGCTCGAGGCGTGCGCCGGCGTCGTTCAGCAACGGCGCATCCAGCGTGAACTCCGGTGCGAGCTCGGGCATTGCGCGCGCGGGATCGCTGCCGCGGGCATGACACTTCACGCATCGCCGCGTCGCGAACAGCTCGCGCCCGCGGGCGGCGCGCGCGGCGTCGCCGGCATCGCCCGCGTGCGACAGATGCAGCGGCGACAGCGGCTCGCGCGGAAACTCGGATGAGCTCCACAGCACGCGCACGGTTGCGGCGCCGGTCGCGCTCGCATAGCGCGCCTTGAGCCGGTTCTTGCCCTTGTTCAACCGCACCGGCTTGCTGGTGCGTGACTCGGGCCGTGCGTCGGCCACACGCAGCACCGGCTGCTCGTCGAGGTCGAGCTCGAAGCTGCCATCGCCCTCGAACGCGAACGTGAAGCGATCGCGCGCCTCGATCTCGAGGAACCCATCCCAGGTGGCGACGAACGGTCCGGGCGCGAGTCGAGCCGAGGGCGGGGCGCCAGCGGGCACGTGCAGCGCGAGCAGCCGCGCAACGCGCACGTCGGCGACGAGATCGCGCTCGAGCCTGAGCAACAGGCCGGACGTGGTCGGTGCGCCGTCGTCCGGCAGCGCGAGCCAGGCACTTGCGAGCAGCCAGGCGATGCCCCGCATCACGCACTCACTCGGGAACCGCCGCCAGCTTGTGGATCGTGTTGTAGATCTCGTGCTTGACCTGCGCGCCATCGGCGGCGTCGACGTTGATCGAGATCTTCATCTGCATCACCGGCTGCAGGCCAGGCACGTCCAGCACGACCGTCTTCTCGTCGGCGAGCAGCGTCACGCCCCGGATCGCAACCATGTCGTGCTCCTTGAAGTCGAGGTAGTTGTCGGTGCCCTTGGCCGCGTCCGGGATCGGCTTCGACGGCGACACCTCGGGCGAGCCGTAGCGCTCGGTCCACATGTAGTTCCACTGCTCGATGCCGTAGTTCTGCGGGTCCTGCGCACTGTCGCGATCGAGCCGATCGGTGAACGTGATGGCGATGCCCGACTTGGCGACCTGCAGCGCGGCCGGCATGTGAGCGGGCTTGCCCGTGTAGCGCAGCCGCTGGAATGCCGTGTCGCGCGCCGCGCGCGTCTGCCATCCCTTGAAGCCAACCACGTACAGCTGCCCGTCGCTCGGGCGGAAGCGCGCGCGCATCAAGCTCGACGCAAAGCTCACGGGAAAGCGCACGACGCCGCCCTGCATCTGCCCATCCAGCTCCTGTCGCATCACCAGGTACAGCTCGCACTGGCCGTACGACAGGTGCAGCAGCTCGCCGCCGAACGGCCCGAAGCGATCGCTCGTCACCCACACCTGGCCGCCGCCCGAGTTGTCGACGCTCATCGGCAGGAAGCAGATCGGCTGGTCGAACGTGGTCGGCGCCTCGGCCCGGTGAGCGAGAGGCACGCAGCCGTAGAAGCCGCCCGGCTTCACCCAGTTGACGCGACAGCGCGGGCACCAGGTGCCTTCGTTGTCGCCGGTGGTGACCTCGCCGTGCGGGCCGACACCGATGCCGTTGGCGGCGCGCAGACCGGTTGCGTACACCTCGAGCTTCGCTCCGTCCTTGCTCACCTTGAGCACGCAGCCATGATGCGGCAGCACGTCCTCGAAGCCGCGTCCGCCGCTGCGCACCGGCCCGGCCTTGGCGAAGTAGAAGTTGCCCTCGGGATCGGTCTGCAGGTCGAACGCAAACTCGTGGAATGCCTCGGTCGTGATCACGTCGTTGTTGAAGCACTCGTAGAAGTCGGCCTCGCCGTCACCGTTCAGATCGTGCAGCCGCGTGATCTGATCGCGGCCGAGCGTGTACACGACATCGTTGACGATGCGCAGGCCGAGCGGATCGAACAGGCCGCTGGCGAATCGCTGCCAATGGATCTTGTCGAGCTGCGCGTCGATCCCGGAGACGATCCACACGTCGCCGTTCCAGGTCGACACGGCGGCGCGGCCGTCGCCAAAGAAGTCGAGGCCGGCGAGCCGCATGCGCGAGTGGAACGGATTGTCTTCCGGCACGCTGATCGTGTCGACCAGGTACGCGGCGTCGCCTTCGCCGAGCGTGCCGCTCACCTCGATCGCCGGCCAGCGCGGCGCACCACCATGGAGCAGCGCGCGCAGGTCCTCCGCGGGCGCCGCGTCCGGCACGCTCGCGAGGAATGCGGGCAGCTCGCTCGCCGGACCATCCCAGAACACGAGCTTCAGCCGCGCTGGCGCGTCACGCGCGGGCAGCTCGAGGTCGAGCGTCGCATCGCCCGCATGCCATGCGCATCCCGGCGGGGCATCGACCGGCACCACCGCCGTGACCATCGGCACGGTCTCTTCGCGCGGGTCGGCGCCGGCATCCTCGCCGCTCGCGAACACGTCGATCTCGCTGAAGAACGTCCCGCCGTGATCGTCGCGGCGCACGTCGAACAGCAAGTAGCGGTACGGTCCGAGCGTGCCTCCAGGCGGCACCAGCGCCACGCCGTGCTTGCCCCCCTCGCCGAGCGGCGCGGTGCTCACCGCGGCCAGCTGCGTCCAGCCATCGGCCAGAGGATCGGCACCGGCCGAGCTCGGCCGCACCAGGGCGTTGCTCGCGTACAGCACGTAGCTCTGCGGCGATCGATCGCCGCGGTGCCACGAGAAGGTGTTGATGCGCGCCAGGGCAATGCTCGCGTTGAGATCGACCAGGATGCGTGCGTGGTCCGCATCGAAGAACACGTTGTGCGCCGGATCGTCTTCGGTCTCGGGCGCGAGCCCGTCCTGAAGCAGCGGCAGGGTCAGATCCTCCGGCGCTGCTGCCGGCGCCGTTGCCTGCTGATCGTGCTGGTCCGCACCCTCCTCCACGTGCTTCGCATGCTGCCGCACCGGCTTGCTGATCGCGGGCTCGTAGGTGAACTGCACGCCGTGACCGGAGCTGCGGTCGGCGTAGTCGCGGCTCGACGGCTGCCCGGTGCGCAGCGCCTCCCATCCCGAGCGGGTGCGGGCGAGGTTCACCAGCGTGCGCTCGGCCGGTTCGCGGCGCAACAGCGCGGCCTGGTGCAGGACCTCGGCGTGCGCGCCGTCACGCTCGGCCACGCGCATCGTCAATGCCGCGGTCCCGCGCTCGATATCGAGCGTCCGCGACAGCACGCGCCGGCCGGCGAGCCGCGCCGACGATGCCAGCTCCAGCACCGCAGTGTCGCCGACCGAGTACGAGAGCACGACCCGCTCGCCGTTCAGGTACAGGCCGTGGTACTTCGCCCACTCGCGCGGCAGCGGACCATGCGCGTTCGGACGCGGATCGATGAAGCTCTGGCCGCGCGCCCAGCCTGGAGCGGTGCGTGTGCCGAACACCATGCGGCCGTCGACCGACGGATGCGGGCCATGCGCGCCATCGTACGGCGTACCCTCGAGATTCAGGAACCCGCCGGTCCAGCCCGCGGCCCAGCGCAGCAGCTCGGTATCGAACAGCATGGCGGCATCCGGGCCCAGGCGCGCGACGATGCCCTTGATCGCCACGTTGTGCGCGGGAACCGGCGCCGAGACCGTGCCGGCGAGATACGGCCCGTAGTCCATCGCGTAGATCGGATCGGGCTCGTCCCCTGCAGCGGCAACCAGGACGCACGCGAGCGGGATGGCAATCCACATGCGGCGCGATTGTAAGGACGGGGCGATCGACCGGTAGCAAAAGTTCCGGGTCATGCTGTCGGCGCGGTGCGTCGCGACACGGCCGTGGATTCTTCGCTTGCCTCGCGCGCGCCACGAATTAAGACCAGATCCTGCTGCCCGCCCCTGCGCAAGAAAGTCGAACCTTGATCGTTGCTCGCTCCTGGTCGCTGCGGGCGTGCTGCTCGTCACGCTCGCCTGCGCCAGACCCAGCCCTCGGGACCCGCCCGCGCACCGGCCGCACCGGAGCCGCCGCGGCCGGTGCACGTGCGCGCCGCCGAGCAGGGATCGCTCGAGCGGATCGTCCAGGTGACCGGCGTGCTCGCCCCTCAGGACGAGGCGACGCTCGGCTTCAAGGTGGCCGGCCGCCTCGCCGAGCTGCGCGTCGACCTGGGATCGCGCGTGCAGCGCGGCGACCAGATCGGCTACCTCGAGCCCGACGACTTCAAGCTGCGCGTGGCACAGGCCGAGGCCGCGCTGCAGCAGGCGCGCGCGCGCCTGGGCCTGTCGCTCGAGGGCGACGACACCGCGGTCGAGGTGAAGGAGACCGCGCTGGTGCGCCAGGCCGAGGCGGTGCTGGACGAGGCGCGCCTGACGCTCGAGCGCTGGTCCACTCTCTCCAGGGACGAGATGACCACCGCCGCGCAGCTCGACAGCGCGCGTGCCGCCCTGCGCGTCGCGCAGAGCCGCCATCAGGATGCGCTCGAGGAAGTTCGCCAGCGTCAAGCCGTGCTGAGCCAGCGCCAGGCGGAGCTCTCGATCGCGCGGCGCCAGCTGCTCGACAGCACGCTCACCGCGCCGCTCACCGGCGTGATCAGCGAGCGCTCCGCTTCTCCTGGCCAGTTCGTCGCCGCCGGCACGCCGGTGGCCACCTTGGTCAGCATCGATCCGATGCGCCTGCGCATGTCGGTGCCGGAGCTGCGGGCTGCCAGCGTGCGCCCGGGCCAGCTGGTGCGCGCCATGGTCGAGGGCGAGGCGGGCATGCACGCGGGTCAGGTGGTGCGTCTCAGCCCGCGCATCGACCTGCGCAACCGAACGCTGCTGGTCGAGGCCGAGCTCGACAACCCGCAGGGCGTGCTGCGCCCCGGCGCATTCGTGCGCGCCGAGATCGTCACCGGCGAGGACGCGCAGGTGGTGCTGATCCCGGCAGCAGCGCTGTCCACGTTCGCGGGTGTCGACAAGGTGTTCGTCGCCGCCGCCGGCAAGGCCGTGGAGAAGCGGGTCGAGCCCGGCCGGCACGCCGGCGATCGTCTCGAGATCCGCCGCGGCCTCGCGCCGGGCGAGCCAGTGATCCTGGAGCCCGGCAACCTGGTCGCCGGCCAGGCGATCCAGATCCAGGTGGAATGAGCCGTGCAGAAGCTCGCCGAGATCTGCATCGAGCGGCCGGTGTTCGCCGCCATGATCATCCTGGCGCTGGTGGTCGTGGGCGCGGTCAGCTACTCGCAGCTCGGGGTCGACCGCTTTCCCGCCGTGGACCTGCCGACGGTGATCGTGCGCACCGCATTGCCCGGCGCCTCGCCCGAGGAGATCGAGGCCGAGGTGTCGCAGCCGGTCGAGGAGGTGGTGAACACCGTCGAGGGCATCAGCGAGATGCGCTCGGTCTCGGTGCAAGGGTCGTCGATCATCTTGCTCACGTTCCATCTGGAGCGCAGCATCGACGTCGCCGCGCAGGACGTGCGCGATCGCGTCGCCGGCGTGCTGCAGCGCCTGCCGCGCGACGCCGAACCGCCGATCGTGTCGAAGATCGACAACGACTCCTCGCCGGTGATGAGCATCGCGATCTCCGGCGATCTCTCGCTGCGCGAGCTGACCGAGCTTGCCGACAAGCGGGTCAAGGTGCTGCTCGAGCGATCGCCGGGCGTGGGCGAGGTGCGGCTGGTCGGCGGCGCCGAGCGCGCGATCAACATCTGGGTCGATGCCGCTCGCCTGGACGCCTACCAGATCCCGATCACCGCGGTGCGCGACGCGCTGCAGCGCCAGAACGCCGACATCCCCGGCGGCAACGTCACCGGCGACGTGCGCGAGCAGACGCTGCGCACCATGGGGCGCGTGGTCGATCCGCAGCTGTTCAACGATCTCGTGGTCGCGACCATCGACCAGGTGCCGGTGCGGGTGCGCGACATCGGCCGCGCCGAGGACGGCACCAAGGAGCAGCGCTCGTTCGCGCGCTTGAACGGCGTGCCCACGGTCACGCTCGACGTGCGCCGGCAGTCCGGCGCCAACACCGTCGCCGTGATCGATGCGGTGAAGGCGAACCTTGGACGCGCGGCGGCGCTGATGCCCGCTGGCGTGAAGCTCGAGGTGATCCGCGACCAGTCGCGCTACATCCACGCGGCGCTGCACGAGATCAACCTGCACCTGGTGCTGGGCAGCGTACTGGCATCGCTCGTGGTGCTGATGTTCATGCGCAGCGGCCGCTCCACCTTGATCGCCGCGGTGGCGATCCCGGCATCGGTGATCGCCACCTTCGGCATGATGCGCGCGCTCAGCTTCACGCTCAACAGCGTGACCATGCTCGCGCTCGTGCTGATGGTGGGCATCGTCATCGACGATGCGATCGTGGTGCTCGAGAACATCTTCCGGTTCGTGGAAGAGAAGCGGATGCGCCCGTTCGAGGCGGCGCGCGAGGCGACCAGGGACATCGGCCTCGCAGTGCTCGCCACCACCTTCAGCCTGGTGGTGATCTTCGTGCCGGTGTCGTTCATGTCGAGCATCTCCGGGCGCTTCCTCTACCAGTTCGGCATCACCGCATCCGCGGCGATCCTGGTGAGCCTGCTGGTGTCGTTCACGCTCACGCCGACGATGAGCGCACGCCTGCTGCGGGCCGCGGCGGGCGAGACCGAGCAGGCACGCTCGCGCCGGGGCGGCTATGCGCGGCTCGACGCTGGGTACCAGCGGCTGCTCGGGTTCACCATGCGGCACCGCTTCGCCACCATGGCAGCCTCGCTCGCGATCATGGGCGCGAGCGTGCCGCTGTACCGCGTCGTGCGCCAGGAGTACATCCCGAGCAACGTCGACGAGGCGGAGTTCGACGTGAACGTGACCGCTCCGCAAGGCACGAGCAGCGCGGCGATGGATCGCGTGATGCTCGCGGTCGAGGCCGAGCTGCGCGGCGTCGCCGCGGTGCGCACGGTGCTCGCCACCACCGGCGGCGGCTTCCTCGGCGAGGTGAACACCGGCAGCTGCTACGTTCGCATCGCCCCGCACGAGGAGCGCACGCCGACCCTGCGCCGCTTCTGGCGCGGCCTGCTCGCCGGCCAGCCGCTGGCCGCGTGGCAGGGCAACTACTCGCAGCGCGAGGTCATGCAGCAGATCCGCCAGCGCCTGCAGAAGTACCAGGATCTGCGCGTCTCGGTGCGCAACTCCCAGTCGTTCAACTTCGGCGGCGGCTCGTTCGAGATCGACTTCGTGATCCGCGGCCCGGAGATGACGGCGCTCGCCGCGTACGCCGAGACGCTGCGCGACCGCGCGCGCGACCTGGGCGGCATCGTCGACACCGACACCACGCTCAAGCTCGACAAGCCCGAGCTGCGCGTCGAGATCGATCGCGCGCGCGCCGCCGACCTGGACGTCGACACGACGCACATCGCCAGCGCGCTGCGCCTCATGGTCGGCGGCGACCAGCGCGTCTCGCGCTTCCGCGACCCGTTGCTGAGCGAGGACTATGACGTGCAGCTGCGCCTGCAGGACGCCGACCGCGATACCGCGCAGACCGTGAGCCGCCTGTTCGTACCGCGCGCCGGCGGCGGCCTCGTCCGCCTCGACAACCTGGTCCGGCTGGAGCCGGCGCAGACCGCGTCGCGCATCGACCGCCTCGACCGCCAGCGGCAGGTGAGCCTGCGGGCGTCGGTGGGTCCCGGCTACGCGCTCGCCGATCGGCTGGACGCGCTGCGCGGGGCGGCGCACGCCATGAACATGCCCACGGCATACTCGACCAGCGTTGCCGGACGCGGCCGCGAGATGGAGCGCACATTCGTCCAGTTCCTGTGGGCGCTGCTCCTGTCGATCGTGTTCATGTACATGATCCTCGCCTCGCAGTTCGAGAGCGTGGTGCACCCGTTCACGATCCTGCTGTCGCTGCCGGTCTCGGTGCCGTTCGGCCTGCTGTCGCTGTGGGCGACCGGCAACACGCTCAACCTGTACTCGGCGCTCGGCATCCTGGTCTTGTTCGGGGTGGTGAAGAAGAACGCGATCCTGCAGATCGACCACATGAACGCCTTGCGCGCGCGCGGCCTCGACCGGCTGAGCGCGATCGTGCAAGGCAATCGCGATCGCCTGCGCCCGATCCTGATGACCACGCTCACGCTGGTCGCCGGCATGCTGCCGCTCGCGATCGGTTCTGGACCCGGCGCGGAGGAGCGCCGCGCGGTCGCCGTGGTGGTGATCGGCGGCCAGACGCTCGCGCTGTTGCCGACGCTCTTGCTCACCCCGGTCGCGTACTCGCTGTTCGACGACCTGGGACGCTGGTTCCGCAGGCCGACGCCCTAGCCGGGTCGCGCCACATTTTTCTCTGCCGTCGTGTACCACCAGGAAGTATTGCTGCACCGCCACCACCGACGGAGACATCTCTGGCTCTGCCGCGACCCATCGCCAAGCTGCTCAATGTGCGCGCCGGCGAACTGCTGCCGGTCGTGCTCGCGTGCGGGTACTTCTTCTGCGTGCTCGCCTGCAACTACGTGCTGCGCCCGGTGCGCGACGCCATGGGGATCGGCCGCGGCACCGAAGGCCTCACCTGGCTGATGACCTGCACGTTCCTCGCCACCCTGTGCGTCAACCCGCTGTTCTCGCTGCTGGTGGCACGCTACTCCCGGCGCAAGTTCATCCCGATCACCTACCACGTGTTCGCGGCAACGCTCGGGCTGTTCTACCTGTTGATGCTGCGGTTTCCCGCCCGCTCCGCCTGGCTGCAGAGTGCGTTCTTCATCTGGTTCAGCGGCATGTTCAACCTGTTCGCGGTCTCGGTGTTCTGGGGGTTCATGGCCGACCTGTTCAGCAACGAGCAGGGCAAGCGGCTGTTCCCGCTGATCGGCGTGGGTGGCACGCTCGGCGCCATCTTCGGGTCGCAGCTCACGAGCGTGCTGGTGAAGCAGCTCGGCACGCCGGCGATGCTGATCGTCGCCGGCGCGTTGCTCGAGCTGTCGATCGGCTGCGTCCTGCTGCTCGCCCGGCGCGCCGCGCACGAGAGCCGCCCCGCGGCGCCAGCCGTGGTGCGCGCGGAGCGCTTCGAGCACACCACCGTGTGGGCCGGACTGCGGCTGATCCTGGAGCGGCCGTACCTGCGCCTCCTGTGCCTGTACATGCTGCTGCAGACCACCTGCAACACGTTCATGTACTATCAGCAGCAAGGCATCCTGAGCGCGCACACCACGGACCAGCAGGAACAAGCCCACATCCTCGCGAACATCAACACCGCAGTGAACACGCTCGCCTTGCTGATGCAGCTGTTCCTGAGCGGCCGCTTGATCGCGACGATCGGCATACCCGCCACGCTGCTGCTCTTGCCGAGCGTCGGCGCGCTCGGGTTCTACGGTCTCGGCGTGCACTCGACGCTCGGCATGCTGGTGGCGATGCAGGTCGCCGCGCGCGCGTGCGAGTACGCGACCGCGCGCCCGGCGCGCGAGACGCTGTACACGGTGGTGTCGCGCGCGGAACGCTACCAATCGAAGAGCTTCATCGACACGTTCGTCTACCGCGGCGGCGACTCGCTCTCCGGCTGGGCCAATCAGGGCCTGATCTCGCTCGGCCTCACGCTCCAGGAGATGGCGCTGTGCTCGGTGCCGCTCGCGATCGGCTGGGCCGCGACCGCGTTCAGCCTCGGCCGCCGCCAGGAAGCGCTCGCTGCCAGGGCCGCGCCCGTGCCCGCTCCAGAGCAGGCGAGCGGCGGCGGGATCTGAGCAGCGCCGCGGGAACCGTCCACATCAGACGCTGCCGTCAGTCCACGGCGAGCACGCAGCTCGTTGCCGGGCGGCGGCGGCCGCTCACCGCGCGCGCGCGAGCTCGCCGCCCAGCCCCGGCAGCCACGAGATCTCGAAGTCCTCCGCCATCGGTGCGACGATCTCCTGCAGCGATCGCATCAGGCCGGGCGGCGCGCAGAACGCCGCCGGCACGATCAGGACCGAGCGGCGGGCCTTGGCCCGCAGGGCCGAGAGCGCGGTGAACAGCGTGTGATCGCCATCGGCGAACGCCACCACGAGGTTCGCGAACGGGCTGCGCTTCTTGAGCACGTTGTCGGTCTCGAGCCTGAGCCACGCCGCGCGCTCCCCTTCGCCGTCCGCGTGCGGCACGTACAGGATCGTGGTGCCGCCGAACGAGCCTGGTGCGAGCGGCAAGCCCGTGCCATTGGCAAAGCTGGCCGGGCCCCACGCCGGCGGCTCCTTGGTGGTGCCAGGATCCTCGCCGGCGACGCAGAGCAAGCGCACGCTCTCCCACGGCGGCGTGCCGGGCACTCCGGCCTGATCAGGCCGCGCCGAGACGCGCTCACCGCGTTCTTCCGCAAGCCGCGCATGCCAGCGCAGCCACCAGCGCGCCAGCGGGCTGCTGGTGAGCGTGGTGAGCAGCGTGGTGCTGTCGTTCTCCTGCAGCGCGCGCGGTCGCGAGCGGAGGCCGAGCGCAGTGCGCAGCTCGTCCTCGATCGCCGACAGCGAAGGCACCGCATCGCCGTAGGACCTCACGCTCGCCTGGAGGCCAATGCCGCCGTACTGCGACGCTTCCTCCTGCCACCAGGCGAGGTCGCGCTCGGCGACGAACATCTGCAAGCCCTGGCAGCGCGCGTTCTTCTCCGGCAGCGTGAGGAACCGCAGCGCGCGGAACGAGCGCGGCGCGAAGCCGACGCCCCGCCACTCAAACGAGCTCAGGTTCAAGCTCGCGCCTGCCAGCACGGTCGCGCCCTCGCCCTCGCCCGCCACCACCACGGTGTCGCCACGCACCGGCAGCCGCCGACGCAAGTAGCCGGCGATGCGTGCCACGCCCGCGTGCGCCGCGCTCAGGTCCTTCGCGAAGTGATCGAACGTGTCGCTCAGGAACCACCGGTGAGCGAGGTGCAGATCGTCGTCCGGCTCCGGACGCAAGCCCTCGACCACCGCCACCGCGGCCTGCTCGCCGAGCGCGAGCTTGAGCCACGCGAGGCAATCGCGCGCGAGCGCACCCTCGCTGGTGAGCCAGATCAAGAGCGGCACCGGTGCCTCAGCGCTGGCCGAGGGTGGCAGCCACAGCTGATAGCAAAGCTCGCTCTCGGTCGGCACCGCGTACGAGCCCTCGAAGACATCGCGCCCGCGCTGGTGCGTGAGCACCACGTAGTCGGCGACGCCTGCCTCCCATTCTTCCTCCCGTGCGCCGGTCGGCAGCGCGCGCACCGGGTTGATCGACACCGTGGCGACCGTGGTCGCCGGGCGGCGGCGGAGCAGCTGCGCGACCGTGCCCTCGTGGAATTCCGAGTGAAACCCGCCATTCACGTGCAGCACGCTCGCGTCCGGGTGCTGCGCGAGCGCACGCGCGCACGATTCACCCATGGTGTTGTCCCACAGGCTCTGCGTCGAGTAGAGCATGGCCTCCGGCGCCGGCGGCGCCGCCCCGCCATGGCTGCGCGTGCTGCGGTGGAACCGTTGCCAGTAGTGCTCGCTGTTGGGGAAGATCTCGGCGGCGAGCAAGGGCTGCTCCGCGTCGCTCAGCGCGGCGAGCGCTGCCTTGCCGCCGCCGCTCACCTTGCGCAGCAGTGACCCCGGCCCGTTCGACGCCACGACCGGCAGCTGCCGCGCGCGCGCGAGCTCGATCAGGGGGCGATAGCCCGTCGCATAGTTCGACCACGGTCGCGAGCGCGCCAGGAAGTCCGCTTCGGCGATGCGTCCCGCCAGGTAGTCGTCGAGCACCCCTTGCACGTCGCGCTCGAACATCTCCAGCGCCAGGATCACCTTGCCATCGCGCGCGTCGCAGAGCTGCTCGTACACGAGCTGCTCGAACGCATGCGTGGTTTCGTCGAGGTGGGTCTCGCCGAGAAACACCGCATCGGCCTTCGCCAGCTCGAGCGTGAGCTGATCGAGCGTGATCTCCTCGCCGCCGGCACGATGGACGCGCACGAGGGCAGGCAGCTCGTCCGGCACGCCGCTCGCGGCGCTCGCCTGAAGGGCGTGCGCCGGATGGAAGATCAGGGTCACCAACGCGCAGGTCAGGAACGGCAGCTTCTGGCTCATGGAACGACCGCAATGAGGGACACGGGGCGCTCGATCCGCGCGAGGAGACTAGCGAGCCCAGCGCGCGGTCACAAGAGCGCGGCCGCAGTACCAGCGAGTCCGCCGTGCTCATTTTCGCGCGTTGTCGCTTGCTCTCGCGCGCCTCGCCACGCAACACTCTGGCGCCGTTCCTGCGGGCTGATCTCCGGCCTCCGATTTGCCACCCGAGCAGTCGGGGGGAGCGTGGCGCGCGTGCTGCCGCAAAGCCGACCGGATGTCGAACGGAGCGAAACCAGGGAGTGCCTGGCATGCTGATGATCTTGCCGCCCGATGCGGCCCCGAGCCTCGTGCAGTCGATCTGTGCGCGCGCCGCCGCGCGTGGCTGGCGTCCCGAGGTCTCGGCGGGCGACGAGCAGATCGTGATCGCGTGCGCTGGACGCGGTGAGGTGGCCGCGCTCGAGCACGACCTGGCCGACGTCGAGGACCTGGACGTGGTGCCGGTTCTGAGCGGCCGCGACTACTGGCGGCGCCGCCTGCAGCGCAAGGTCATCGGCTGGCTCGCGGCCGGGCTCGGCATCCTGTGCGCGGTGGGCATCGCCATGCCCGCAGTGGGGTTCCTGGTGCCGCCAAGGCGGCCGCCGCAGGGATCGGACCTGGCGCGGGTCGCCCTGTCGGCCGATCTGGCCGACAACGCGGCGCGCATCGTGCGCTATCGCGGCAAGCCGGTGCTCGTGGTGCACCGCGGCAACGACCACTACTTCGCGCTCGGCGCCGCCTGCACCCACATGGAGGAGTGCCAGCTCGACTGGGACGGCGAGCGGGGGCAGATCGTGTGCCCCTGCCACGGCTGCGTGTTCGACCTCGCCGGCAACGTGCTCCACGGTCCAGCCTCGGTGCCGCTCACGCGCTTTCGCGTCGAGCGAGTCGACCAGCGCATCGTGCTGCGCGGAGAGACGCCATGAGATCGAACTCGAGAGCCGACCTCGGCCTGGTGGCGACGCTGTGGTCGATGCTGCGCACGCCGGTGCCGCGCGGCCATCGCGGCTGGCTGAAGCTCGGCTGGCCGCTCTTGCTCCTGTTCATGCTGCAGGTGGCGACCGGCATCCTGCTCTCGTTCTACTATCAACCCTCGCCCGGCGAGGCCGGCGAGAGCGTCCGGCGCATCATGCGCGACGTCGACTGGGGCTGGCTGGTGCGCGGCGTGCACTACTGGTCGGCGCAGGGCATGGTCGCGTTCACCCTGCTGCAGCTCGGGCGGGCGCTGATCGCGGGCTCCTGGCGTGGCGCGGCGTCGGGCAGCTGGCTGATCGGCTTGCTGTTGATCCCGCTCGTGGTGCTGCTCGCCTTCAGCGGCGAGCTGCTGCGCTGGGACGCGCCGGCGTGCGCCATGCTGGCACGCGCGCTCGACGCCAGCGCACATCTGCCGGCGGTCGGTCCCGGTCTCGCGCTGCTGTTCCGCGGCGGCGAGGAGATCAGCGCGACCACGCTGTCGCGCATCCACTCCGCTCACACCCAGTTCCTGCCGTGGCTGGTGTTCGTCCTGGTGATCGTGAACCTCACATTGCTCGTGCGCCGCCGCAGAGCGCGGCAGGACGGCTGACATGATCGTGGTCCTGAAGCGCGGCTCGGACGAGGCCCAGATCGGCGCGGTGATGCGCGAGCTCACGCGACGCGGTCTCTCGGGCCACGCGCTGGTCGCCGCCGACAAGCCCGTGATCCACATCGTGCGCGGCAACACGCGCCGCGCGCGCAAGCTGCTCAAGCTGGAGCGCGTGCAGGCGCTGGTGCCCACGTCGGGACCGCGCGTGCGGCGACATGGCCGGCGCTTCTTCCCGTACCATTTCCTCAACTGGTCGTCCGCCGCGCTCCTCTTGGTGGCAACGCTCGTCCTGCTCGCCGGCCAGTTCCCGCCGGGCATCGGTGCAGCGGCCGAAGCATCGCCGGCATTGCCATCGATCGCGCTGCCATGGTACCTGGCCTGGCCGGCGCGGTGGCTCGCGGGCCTGCCGGCGTGGCTCGCGCCGCTGCTCTTGGTCATGATCGCCGCGGTCTTGCTGGCGTTGCCGACGCTCGCCCGGCGCCTGACTCGCAGCGCGGAGGAGTCGTGATGCACATGCTCGCGTCGATGGTGCTGCTCTGGGCGGTGGCCGCACCGCCGGGGCCGCTCATGCGGCAGGCGGCCGGCGAAGCCAGTCCCTCGAGCTGCGCCGTCTGTCACGGCCAGCAAGGCCGTGAGGTAGGGCAGGGCGCGCACGCACGCGCCGGCATCGGCTGTGTCGATTGCCACGGTGGCGTCGAGGGTCCGCTCGACGTCGAGCCGGCGCACGCCGGCAAGCTGCGCGCGCTCACCGATCGGCGCACCACCATCGCCGTGTGCGGCGGCTGCCATGCGAACGTCGAGCAGATGCGCGGCTTCGGCTTGCGCACCGACCAGGCCTCGCTCTATGCGCAGAGCCAGCACGGCAAGAAGCTCGCCGAGGATGCTCTGGCCGAGGTGGCCACCTGCGTCACGTGTCACGGCGCGCACCAGGTCCTGCCGGTCTCGGACTCGCGCTCGCCGGTGCACAAGACACGGCAGGTGGAGACCTGCGGCCGCTGCCACGGCGACGAGCAGTTCGCAACGCGCTACGGCATGCGGCACGACATGATCGAAGGGTATCGCCGCTCGGTGCACGGCCGCGCGCTGCTCGAGGAGGGACGCATCTCGAGCCCCGCGTGCACCGACTGCCACGGGTCGCACGGCGCCGCGCCGCCGCGGTTCGCGGACGTGGGCCTGGTCTGCGGCCAGTGCCACAGCGTCGTGCAGCGCTACTTCGAGCAGAGCCCGCATCACACCGCCGCGCGTCGCGGCGAGATCGAGGAGTGCGTCGCCTGCCACCGGAACCACGCCGTGGCCGAGCCGAGGGCGGAGATGCTCCTGGTGCGCGACGGCTCGGTGTGCTCGCCATGTCATGGTGATGCGGACGACAAGGCACGCACCACGGCCGCGACCATCTACAACGATCTGCAGAAGCTCGATCGGAGCATCGCCGCCACCGACCAGATGCTGCACGACGCCGCAGCGCGCGGCCTGTTCATCGACGAGGAGGCCGGCTATCTCGATGACGCGCGCAGCCTGCGCATCCGCGCGCGCGCCATCACCCACACGCTGTCGACCGCAGCGCTCGCCGACGTGCTGAACCGCGGCCAGGCGATGGTCGAGGAAACGCGCGAGCGCATGGCGGTGAAGGGACGCGCGTTCCGCGACCGCAAGATCTTCACCGCGGTGTTCTTCGGCGTCGTGCTGATGTTCGCAGCGCTGCTGCAGGTCTACCGGCGCGAGATCAGCGGCCGCTGGACGAGGAGGCGGCGATCGTGAAGCTCGGCGGCTACTGGCCCCATCGCATGGATCGCGTCGCCGCCGTCGCCGGCGGCGCACTGGTGATCTTCATGCTGCTCCTGAGCGTCGCCTCGGTCGGCACCTACGCCATGGTGCACCACACCGCGCGCTCGGAGTTCTGCAACTCGTGCCACATCATGGAGCCGTACTACAGCTCCTGGCAGAAGTCGAGCCACCATGACGTGCCGTGCATCGACTGCCACTACGAGCCCGGCTCGCTCGAGACCATCGAGGGCAAGTTCAAGGCGTTGTCGCAGCTCGCCAAGTACGTGACCCGCACCGCCGGTACCAAGCCATGGGCCGAGGTGAGCGACCAGAGCTGCATGCGCAGCGGCTGCCATTCGCTGCGCATGCTGGAAGGCGAGGTGCAGTTCGGTCGGGTGAAGTTCAACCACCGCCAGCACCTGCTCGAGAGCCGGCGTGGCCGCCGCTTGCGCTGCACGTCGTGCCACTCGCAGATCGTGCAGGGGCAGCACATCGCCGTCACGCCGTCGGTGTGCTTCACCTGCCACTTCATGCCCGGCAGCGATGGCCGCCGGCCGCCAGAGACCAGCGATTGCCTGATCTGCCATGGGCCGCCGAAGCAAGCGATCGAGCTCGCCGGCAAGAGCTTCGTGCATCAGGACTACGTGGAGCGCGGCGTGCGCTGCACCGAGTGCCACAATCCGGTGATCAGCGGCAACGGCAGCGTCGGCCGCGATCGCTGTCACTCCTGCCACGGCGAGGTGGGCCACATCGAGCGCATCGGCGAGACCGCGTTCATGCACGAGAAGCACGTCACCGAGCACAAGGTCGAGTGCTTCGAGTGCCACGACGAGATCCGCCATGGACTGCTGCCGCTGCCATCGAGCGCGGTGGCGCGCGATCAGGGCTGCGGCACCTGTCACGTCGATCCGCACGATGCGGCGCGCCAGGTCTACGCCGGCCGCGGCGCCATCGGCGTGGCCGAGAGCCCGAGCCGGATGTTCGTGGCGCGCGTGGTGTGCGACGCGTGCCACACCGGCCGCGCCGGATTCGCGGCCACGCCCCATGCGGCGCACGTCGAGGGCGACGTGGCGGCGAGCCACCAGGGCGTGTCGCGGGTCGCGCGCGCCGCCGAGGCCGATTGCATTCACTGTCACGGTCCCAGGTTCGCCGGCATGCTGGGCGAGTGGCGCCAGGGCATCGGCCAGCAGATCGATCGCCTGCGACCGCTGCTCGGCTCGCTCGGCAAGCAGGTCGCGGCCGCGAGCAGCGGCGCGGCGCAGAAGCTGTACCAGGAAGCCTGGCACGACTTCGAGCTGGTCGATCTCGATGGCTCGCGCGGTGTCCACAACCCGGCCTACGCGCTGGCCACGCTGCGCGTGCGCCGAGCGCGTCGATGCCGCAAGCGCGCTGCTCGATGGGCATGCGACCACCGCCGCGACCGCCGGCATCGCCGCGCCGGCCGGCGAAGGCTGCAGCAGCTGCCACGTGGCGCCCGAGCTGCGTGCCGTGGCGGTGAACGGCAAGCCGTTCTCGCACCCGGTGCACGTGACCCGCGCCGCGCTTGCGTGCGGCGCCTGCCACCGCAGCGCACCGCTCGGCCAGCCGGAACACGGCCAGCCCACGTTCGAGCGCAGCAAGTGCGGCAGCTGTCATCACCAGGAAGGCAACGAGCACGTCGCGGACTGCGCCGCGTGTCACCGCGAGCAAGAGGCGATGCTGCGCGGCACGATCGCTGGCCTGGCGGAAGCGAAGCCGGGGCCGATGGGCAAGATGGAGTGCACCGAGTGTCACGGTGAACCGCCCAAGATCGTGCGACCCAGGCCGCAGGCATGCGTGGTGTGCCACGAGGCCGGCTATGACCAGATGCGCGGCGACTGGCAGCAGGCCACCAGCCGCTCTGATCGAACGCGTCACGGCGCTGCTCGCGGATGCCGAGCAGCGTCACGTCGCGAGCGACGCGTGCGCGTGCGCGCGCCGTGCTCGCCGCGCTCGCCGCCGACGGCAGCCGCGGCGTGCACAACCACGAGTTGGCGAAGTTCTTGCTAGAGGATGTCGAGAGAGCACTGTCCTCACCGTAGCACGGCTGCGCCCGGCGGCCTGCCTGCGCCGGCCTACCAACGAGGCGCCTCATGGAGCTGCCCCGGCCCCTCGCTCGAACGCGGTCGTCGCCCGACGCCGATGCGCGGTGCGCGGCCAGCGACGGCGACGCGCAAGATCCCTCGCGCGCCGCCGAACGGAGCACGCGCGAGCCAGAGCCCGGCCGCGGCTGGCGCACCGGGTTCGCACGCGTCGCGCTCGTGGCGCTGCTCGGGTTCTGCGCGGCGCGCGCGCCGCGCGCGCCCAGGACCCACCGAAGGATGGCGCCTGCCGCTCGTGCCACGAGATCAGCACGGCGAAGACGCTCGCCGCCAGGAGCGACCGCACGGCGGCGGGCTCAGCGGTGCACGGCCACGGCAAGGTCGCATGCGTCGACTGCCACACGGCGCTGCGCAGCTTCGATCCGAGCGCCGGTGACGAGCACGTCCGGCCGCTGCCGGCCGTGACCTGCGCCGCCTGCCACGCCGACCAGGAGCGTGCCCTCGAGGGCAGCGTCCACGGCGCGCCGCGGCTCGCCTGTGCGCAGTGCCACGAGCCGCACCGGATCGGCATCGGCGAGAGCGAGGCACAGAAGGGGCTGGCACGCGCCGGCGCGTGCGCCGGCTGCCACAAGGCTGCGGCGCAGCAGTGGCTCGAGAGCCCGCATGCCGGCGATCCGGGCAACGGCCACGCGGCTGCCACCTGCGTCGACTGCCATGGTGCCCACGACGTGCGTGCCGCGCGCGACCCGAGCTCGCGCGTCTATCCGCTGCAGCTGCCGGACACGTGCGAGGCCTGCCACAAGCCCAATCCCGCTGCGGAGCATCCCGCTCCCGCCGGCGACAAGGTGCGCCAGTACGAGACCAGCGTGCACGGCCAGGGCCTGCGCAAGGAGGGCCTGGTGGTGACCGCCACCTGCGCCTCGTGCCACGGCTCGCACGGCATCCGCAAGATCAGCGACCCGCGCGCCGAGACCGCGCGCGCGAACATCCCGAGCACGTGCGGCGCATGCCACGCGGGGATCCTGCGCACCTATCGCCATGGAGTGCACGGCAAGCAGGTCCTCGCCGGCAGCAGCGATGTGCCGGGGTGCACCGATTGCCATCGCGAGCACGCCATCAGCGATCCGGCCACGGACGGCTCGAGCGTCTCGGCGCAGCTCGTGGCCGACACCTGCGCCCGCTGTCACGCGAACGACGAGCTGAGCCGGCGCTATGGCTTCAAGTCGTCGGTGCGGTTGTCATGGGGCAGCTCGTACCACGGCATCGCCACGTCGTTCGGCGAGCGGAGCGCGGCCCACTGCTCCTCGTGCCACGGCTTCCATGACATCTTGCCGGCGAGCGACCCGCGCTCGCCGATCCATGCCGCGAACCTGGAGCGTACCTGCGGCACGTGCCACCCGCACGCCACCGCCGCGTTTGCGCGCGTGCCGGTGCACTCGGTGATCGATCGCGCCAGCAATCCGGTGCCATGGTGGGTGATGGTGATCTACACCGGGCTCGTGGTCGCCATGATCGGCGGGTTCGTGCTGCTGGTGGTGATCGATCTGTTCGGCCGCCTGCGCATCCGGCTCGGCTGGGGCACGCCGGAGACGCATCACGTCGCTCTCCACGAGTGGCCCGATGAGGACCAGCTCGTGCCGCCGACCGAGACGTTCGAGCGCATGGGCTACACGGCCCGGCTGCAGCACGGGATCCTGATCCTGTCGTTCCTGTTGCTCGTGGTCACCGGCATCCCGGTGTTCCTGCACAGCCTGCCATGGATGCGGGGCATCATCAGCGTCGAGGGCGGGTTCCGCCTGCGCAGCTTGCTGCATCGTGCCGGTGCCGTGCTGCTGATCGGCCTGTCGCTGTGGCACCTCGCGACGCTCGCCCTGCTGCCCACGGCACGCCGCTGGTTCGCGCTGATGATCTTCCGGCCGCGCGACTTCGCCGACTTCTTCCAGGAGGTGATGTTCAACCTCGGGCTGCCGGCGCGGCTGTTGCGCTGGCGGCCGTTTGCGGCGCTGGCGGACCGGCATCCGTGGCTGCGCTTCGATCGGCGGCCCTGCGTCGGCCGCTATGGCCTGGTGGAGAAGCTCGAGTACGGCGCCGTGGTGTGGGGCAACATGGTGATGATCCTGACCGGCACCATCCTGTGGCGGCCGGACTGGTTCCTGGGGTGGACGCCGGCGTGGACGTTCGACGTGTGCCGCGTGGTGCATGGCTTCGAGGCGACGCTCGCGTTCCTCGCCATCATCATCTGGCACATGTACCACGTGCACCTGCGCCCGGGCGTGTTCCCGATGAGCCGCGTGTTCCTGAACGGGCGCGTCACCCGCGCCGAGCTGCGCCACCATCACCCGGCCGAGTACCTGCGGATCCTCTACCAGCGTCGCGGCCGACAGCAGGCGATCGCGCCGACACAGAAGAACGGCCATGCGTGAGTCGAACGAGCGGCGCCGCGCACCGAGCGGCATGGGTTGGCGCAACGCCCGGCGGATGCTGGCGCTGCTGGTGGCGACGTCGCTGCGCGCCGCGGCCCAGGACAACGACCAGTGCCTCGAGTGCCACAAGGTCGCCGGCTTGAAGATGGAGCGCAACGGCCGCGAGGTGTCGCTGCACGTCGACCCCGAGCAGTTCGGCAAGAGCGTGCACCGCTCGCTCGATTGCATCGGCTGTCACGCGCAGCTGAACGGCGTGACGAGCTTCCCGCACCAGAAGGACCTGGCTCGGGTCGACTGCACGCAATGCCACGACGACGAGGACGGCCCGATCACGGCCTACAAGAACAGCACGCACGGGCGCCACGCCGCCGAGGGCGACCAGCTCGCGCCGCTGTGCCAGGACTGCCACGGCGACCACGCCATCCTGCGCCTCAAGAACGCCAAGTCGGCGATCTCGCCGTTCAACGTGCCGGGGATGTGCGCGCAGTGCCACGCCGAGGGCGCCGCCGTGGAGCGCAGCCACGACATCCCGCAGGAGCAGGTCTTCCAGCGCTACCGCGACAGCATCCATGGCGAGGGTCTGTACAAGCAGGGCCTGACGGTCACGGCCGTGTGCACGAGCTGCCACACCGGCCACAGCGTCCTGCCGCACACCGACCCCAGGTCGACCATCCACAAGGACAACGTGGTCAAGACCTGCATGAAGTGTCACGGACAGATCGAGCAGGTGCACCGCAAGGTGATCGCCGGCGAGCTGTGGGAGAAGCAAGGCTCGGTGCCGCTGTGCGTCGAGTGTCATTCGCCGCACGAGGTGCGCAAGGTGTTCTACGACACCAACATGGCCAACGCCGACTGCCTGCGCTGCCACGCCACGCCGATCAAGGCGAGCAGCGACGGGCGCGCGCTCAAGGTCGATGCCGATGAGCACGCGCGCTCGATCCACGGGCGCAAAGGCGTCTCGTGTGCGCAGTGCCACGCCGGCGCCACGCCGTCGGTCGAGCGCTCGTGCGCCACGATCGTCGCCAGGGTCAACTGCTCGACCTGCCACGAGGGCCAGGTCGCGGACTACAACCGCGGCGTGCACGGCTCGCTGCACAACAAGGGCGACCCCAACGCGCCCACCTGCGTCGATTGCCATGGCACGCATGGCATCCTCGAGCACGCGGTCGACCAGAACGCGGATGCGCGCGTCAAGGACCTGGTGCGCGCATCGCCGACATACAGCCGCCACGTTCCCGACCTGTGCGCGCGCTGTCATCAAGACGGTGCGCCCGCGGCCCGCCGCTACCAGGGCAACGAGACCGACATCATCAACAAGTACTCGAACAGCATCCATGGCAAGGGGCTGATGCAGAGTGGGCTGAGCGTGACCGCGGTGTGCACCGACTGTCACACCGCCAACCGTGAGCTGCCGGCGAGCGATCCCGACTCGACCGTGCACGAGGGCAACATCGCCGCCACCTGCGGGCGATGTCACGATGGCATCTACGAGGAATTCCAGAAGAGCATCCACTCGCAGGTCACCAACGGCAGCTACGTGCAGCTGCGCGGCATGCCGCCGCTCCCGGACTGCAACGACTGCCACTCGTCGCACACCATGAGCCGCACCGACCTGCCCGCCTTCAAGCTCGCGGTCATCGATCAGTGCGGCAAGTGCCACCAGGCCATCACCGAGTCGTACTTCGACACCTATCACGGCAAGGCGTCCGCGCTCGGCGACACCACCAAGGCCAAGTGCTACGACTGCCACGGGGCGCACGACATCCTGCCGCCGTCGCAGCCGGGCTCGCACCTGTCGCGCAACCACATCGTCGCGACCTGCGGCAAGTGCCACGCGGGATCCAATCCGCAGTTCGCGGGCTACCTGACGCACGCGAACCATCACGACCCCGAGCAGTACCCGGCGCTGTACTGGGCGTTCGTGGCGATGACCACGCTGCTGCTCGGAACGTTCGCGTTCTTCGGCCTGCACACGCTCGCCTGGCTGCCGCGCTCGTGGCGCATGCGCAAGTCCTACCGGCAGCACGTGCCCGTGGCCGGCGACCGCGCGCAACGCTACCAGCGCTTCACCAGCTACCAGCGGTCCTTGCACCTGACCGTGATCCTGAGCTTCTTCGGCCTCGCGATCACCGGCATGATGCTCAAGTTCTCGTACACGCCCTGGGCGCGCGCCCTGTCCAGGTTCCTCGGCGGCATCCAGGGCGCCGGCTGGATCCATCGCGTGTGCGCCATCGCCACCTTCACCTACATGGCGCTGCACCTCGTGGACGTCGGCCGCCGTTTCCGCAACAGCAAGAAGACCGTGAGGCAGTTCCTGTTCGATGCGGACTCGCTGATGCCCAGGCTGTCGGACCTGAAGGAGTTCCTCGCGACGATGAAGTGGTTCATCGGCCGCGCACCGATGCCGCGCTACGGGCGCTGGACCTACTGGGAGAAGTTCGACTACCTGGCGGTGTTCTGGGGCGTGGTGGTGATCGGCGCGTCGGGCCTGTGCCTGTGGTTCCCGGAGAGCTTCACCCGCGTGCTGCCGGGCTGGGCGATCAACGTCGCGACCATCATCCACAGCGACGAGGCGCTGCTCGCCACCGGCTTCATCTTCACGATCCACTTCTTCAACACGCACTTCCGGCCGGAGAAGTTCCCGATGGATCCGGTGATCTTCACCGGCAGCATGAGCATCGGCGAGCTGAAGCACGATCGGCCGGCGCTGTACGAGCAGCTGTCGCGAACCGGCGAGCTCGAGCGCCACCTGGTCGACGCGCCGTCGCCGCTGTTCACGCGGGCGGCGCGCGTGTTTGGCATGACCGCGCTCGTGGTCGGCCTCACGCTGATCGCGCTGATCGTGTACGCGATGGTGTTTGCGCACCGGTGAGCGCCGGGCGCGCGGATGTGGCTTGCTTCACGGCCATCGCCATCCGTAGGATCTCTGCGTGAGCGCGATCGAGATCCTCATCATCCTGTCGATGCTGGTCCTGAACGGCGTGTTCGCTGCCTACGAGCTGGCGCTCGCCTCGCTCAAGGCCACGCAGCTGCGGGCCGCGGTCGAGCAAGGCCGCCGTGGCGCGCGCGCCGCACTGCACATGAAGGAGCGGATGGAGGGCAGCCTCGCCGTCGTGCAGCTCGGGCTGACGCTGGCCGGCGCCATTGCCGCTGCCACCGGCGGCGCCCACGCGCAGGAGAGCATCGCCCCCTGGTTGATCGATCGGCTCGGCCTGTCCGGTCGCGCCGCGCACGTGCTGGCGCTGGCCGTCCTGGTGGTGCCGCTGTCGGCGTCGACGATCGTCATCGGTGAGCTCATTCCCAAGGTGTTCGCGATCCGCAATGCGGAGCTCGTGTGCCTGCGCCTCAGCCCGCTGATCCACTCGTTCGCGCGCCTCGCGTTCCCGTTCGTGGCCGCGCTCGAGCTGATCACGCGCGGCGCGATCCGATGCATCGATCGGTTGCGCGGCGGCCGCACCGCGGACGATCCGCAGGCCTCGCTCAACGAGCTGAAGGCGCACGTCGACCTGCTGCGCGCCACCAACGTCATCGGCAGCCAGGAGCAGCAGATCATCCTCGGCGCGAGCCGGCTGTCGCGCACCACGCTGCGCCAGATCATGCTGCCCGCGAGCGACATCGTCATGCTGATGCGCGACCAGCCGCTGATCGATGCCATCGCCGCGGCGCACCTGGACCTGCACACGCGCTTTCCCGTCAGCCACGCGCCGCGACGACCCGCAGTCGATCGTCGGCTACGTCAACTTCAAGGAGCTCGTGCTGCTGGCGAAGACGCATCCTCACAAGCCGGACATCGCCGAGATCGTACGACCGCTCGGCGCGTTCGCCGAGCAGCTGCCGGTGAGCGAGGCGCTGCGCCAGCTGGTGGCCGATCACCACCACCTCGCGCTGGTGCAGGACCGCCGCGGCGCGGTGGTGGGACTGATCACGCTCGAGGACGTGTTCGAGGAGCTGGTCGGCGACATCGAGGACGAGTTCGATCGGTTGCCCAAGCACGTCTCGGGCAGCGGCCCGGCCTGGGTGATGGGTGGCGGCGTGCCGCTCGCCAGGGTGCGCCAGGTGCTGGGCGATGCGTCGCTCGCGGCCGCGGCTCGCGCCGACACCTTGCTCGGCGACTGGCTGCGCGCGCAGCACGCATCACCGCCGCACGGCGGCGACGTCGTGGTGCACGGCCGGGCGCGGTTCACGGTGCGCAAGGTGCGCCGCCAGAGGATCGTCGAGGTGCTGGTGGACGTCGAGCAACAGACCTCGGCGTCGATCGCACCACACTGAGCCCCGGCCGTTGCCGCCGGGCGCGCACCCGGCGCCTCGCATCGAGACGTGCTCGCCACTGTCTCGTTCGCGTCACGGCGATCCGGCAATTGCACCAGGACGCAAGATCAACTGCGGCGCGCGGTTTGGCAACTGTCCATTCGTGTGATATAGCTATGGGCACCAATCCCGATGCAATGTCCAGTGCCAATCGATGATGCCACAGTCGAGTGACTGCCCATGCCCACTGTGACGCCAGCCGTGACGGTGCGCGCGCCCGCGCACCCCGCCGCCGAGACCGTGCTCACCCGCGACGCGCTCGCGTTCGTGGCCCGCCTGGCGGCCGAGTTCCGCGGCAGAGTCGACGAGCTCCTGGCAGGGCGGCGCGAGCGCCAGGCGCAGTTCGATCGTGGCGTCCGGCCCGCGTTCCTCGCCGAGACGGCCGCGGTGCGAGAATCACCCTGGCGCGTGGCGCCGATCCCTGCTGATCTGCTCGACCGCCGCGTCGAGATCACCGGTCCGGTCGATCGCAAGATGATCATCAACGCGCTCAACAGTGGCGCGAATGTGTTCATGGCCGATTTCGAGGACTCCAACTGCCCCACCTGGGACAACGTGCTCGCGGGCCAGCTCAACCTGCGCGAAGCCGTGCGCGGCAGCATCCGCCACCGCGACGCCGCCTCGGGCAAGACCTATGCGCTCGCCGATCGCACGGCGACGCTGATGGTGCGGCCGCGCGGCTGGCACCTGCCGGAACGACACGTCGAGCTCGACGGCCGGCCGATCCCGGCGGCGCTGCTCGATTTCGGCCTGTTCCTGTTCCACAACGCCCAGGTGCTGATCGACGGCGGCACCGCACCGTACTTCTATCTTCCCAAGCTGGAGAGCCATCGTGAGGCGCGCCTCTGGAACGACGTGTTCCTGCTCGCCCAGGATGCCCTGCGCGTGCGCCGCGGCACGATCCGCGCGACGGTGCTGATCGAGACGCTGCCGGCAGCGTTCGAGATGGACGAGATCCTGTTCGAGCTGCGCGAGCACTCGGCCGGTCTGAACTGCGGCCGGTGGGACTACATCTTCAGCTTCATCAAGACCTTCCGCAACCACGCGGAGTTCGTGCTGCCGGATCGCGCGCAGGTGACGATGGAGCAGCCATTCATGCGCGCCTACACGCAGCTGTTGATCAAGACCTGCCATCGCCGCGGCATCCACGCGATGGGCGGCATGGCGGCGCAGATCCCGATCAAGCACGACCTCGAGCTGAACCGGATCGCACTCGAGCGGGTGCGCGCGGACAAGCTGCGCGAGGTGGGCGATGGCCACGATGGCACCTGGGTTGCACACCCGGGCCTGGTGCCGATCGCGCGCGAGGTGTTCGACGCGCACATGGCTGCGCCCAATCAGCTCGAGCGGCGGCGCGACGACGTGCAGGTGAACGCGGCCGATCTGATCCAGGTCCCGCGCGGCACCCGCACCGAGGCCGGCTTGCGGCACAACGTGCGCGTCGGCATCCAGTACCTGGACGCGTGGCTGCGCGGCAACGGCTGCGTGCCGCTCTACCATCTCATGGAAGATGCCGCCACCGCCGAGATCAGCCGCACCCAGCTGTGGCAGTGGCGCAAGCACGCCGCCGCGCTCGCGGATGGCCAGAGCGTGACCAGCGAGCTGCTGCGCGCGGTGCTCGCCGAGCCGATCGACCCGCCTTGCGCCGCTGCCGCGCGCGAGCTGTTCGCGCGGCTGGTGCTGAACGATGACTGTGCCGATTTCCTGACGTCGAGTGCCTACCGGATCCTGTCGCAGTGACACGCCCGGCGGGACAGTGCATTTGCCGACCATGACCGCAGCGATGGACCTCTTGCAGAGATGACACCCATGAGCGAGCAACCAGGCAAGATGAACGGCCACGTCTCGGCGCTGGACTTTCACGCCAAGCGATTTGCCGGCGTCAAGCGTCCCTACACCGAGGCCGACGTCGATCGGCTGCGCGGCACGATCCGGATCGAGCACTCGCTCGCGCGGCTCGGCGCGGCGCGTCTGTGGGAGCTGCTGCACACCGAGCCTTACGTGGCTGCGCTCGGCGCGCTCACCGGCAACCAGGCCATGCAGCAGGTGCGTGCCGGCCTGAAGGCCATCTACTTGAGCGGCTGGCAGGTGGCGGCGGACAACAACGAGGCCGGACAGATGTACCCTGATCAGAGTCTGTATCCGGCCAACAGCGTTCCGCAGCTGGTGCGCCGCATCAACCAGACGCTGCTGCGCGCCGATCAGATCGAGCACTCGGAAGGCCGGGACGCGCGCGACTGGCTCGCACCGATCGTCGCCGACGCCGAGGCTGGCTTCGGCGGCCCGCTCAACGCGTTCGAGCTGATGAAGGGCATGATCGAGGCGGGCGCGGCAGGCGTGCACTTCGAGGACCAGCTGGCGGCCGAGAAGAAGTGCGGCCACATGGGCGGCAAGGTGCTGGTGCCGACGGGCCAGTTCATCCGCACGCTGACCGCGGCGCGGCTGGCGGCCGACGTGATGGACGTACCGACCCTCATCGTCGCGCGCACCGACGCCGACAGCGCGAGGCTGCTCACCTCCGACGTCGACCCGCGCGACCACGAGTTCCTGACCGGCGAGCGCACGCCCGAGGGGTTCTTCCGCATTCGCGGCGGACTCGACTGTGCGATCGCCCGCGGCGTCGCCTACGCGCCGTTCAGCGACCTGGTGTGGTGCGAGACCTCGCACCCTGATCTCGCCGAGGCGAAGCGCTTCGCCGAGGGCGTGCATGCTCACCACCCCGGGAAGCTGCTCGCGTACAACTGCTCGCCGTCGTTCAACTGGAAGCGCTATCTCGACGACGCCACGATCGCCCGGTTCCAGCGCGAGCTGGGCGCCATGGGCTACCGGTTCCAGTTCGTCACGCTCGCCGGCTTCCACTGCCTCAACATGGGCATGTTCGATCTGGCGCGGCGCTATCGCGACCATGGCATGGCGGCCTACTCGACGCTGCAGCAAGCGGAGTTCCAGGCCGAGGAGCTGGGCTACACCGCCACCAAGCACCAGCGCGAGGTTGGCACCGGCTACTTCGACCAGGTGGCCCAGGTGCTCTCGAACGGCGACGCCTCGACGCTCGCGCTCAAGGAGTCGACCGAGACGCAGCAGTTCGGCCGGGCCGCCGCCGATCGCGGTGCTTGATCATCGGCGCCGCGGTCTCTAGACTCCTCCGGTCGCACGATCCTTGACCGGCGGAGCGTCGCCGATGAAGCCCCGAAGCGAGCTGACCGCGCGTCTCGTGTTTCTCGCCATTGCCGCCGCGGCGTTCGCAGCTGCCGGCCGCGCGCAGTCGCTGCCGCCCGAATTCGTGGTCGAGCCGATCGCCGGCGGCTGGTCCTTGCCGGTGGGCGTGAGCTTCATCGATGGCCATCGCCTGCTCGTGGTCGAGAAAGCGGGCAAGCTCTGGTTCGTCGAGGACGACGTGAAGCGCAACCTGGTCCTCGACCTGCAGACCGAGGTCCTGAACAACGGCGACCGCGGCTTGATCGACGTCGCCGCCGACCCGCAGTTCGCGAGCAACGGCTACATCTACCTGCTGCTCGCCGTCGATCCCACGCTCGACGATCGCGACGATGACCTGGAGACCTTCGCGCGGCTGGTGCGCTACACGACCAGCTACGCGCAAGGCAGCCTGACCGCGGATCCGAGCTCGCGCCTCGACCTGTTGGGCGACCGCTGGTCGACCGGCTTCCCGTCGTGCCAGTACGGGCACACGGTGGGCACGCTCCGCTTCCTGTCGGACGGCAGCCTCGTGTGCACGGCGGGCGACGGGGCGCACTTCGAGTTCACCGACGCCGGCGGCCAGGACCCGGGCTGCTTCGGCGACGGCAGGTTCTCGCTCGACCAGGACCTGGGCGCGTTCCGCGCGCAGTACCTCGCCACGCTCGCGGGCAAGGTGCTGCGGGTGGATCCCGCCACCGGGCTCGGCTTGCCGGACAATCCGTTCTTCACCGGCGATGCTGGCGACGCGCGCTCGCGCGTCTGGCTGTTCGGGTTGCGCAATCCGTTCAAGTTCACGCTCGCGCCCGGCAGCGGTGCGCGCGAGACGCTGTTCCTGAGCGATGTCGGCTGGAACACCTGGGAGGAGATCGACTGCGGGCGCGGCGGCGAGAACTTCGGCTGGCCCTGCTACGAGGGCGACGCCGTCGAGCCCTCGTACCAGGCGGCCGATGCGCTCCAGTTCTGCACCTCGGGCACCTTCACGCCGCCGATCCTCAGCTGGAACCACACGGACCCGGGCAGCCTGGGCTTCACCGGCTCGTGCGCCACCGGCATCGAGTTCTATCGCGGCACGAGCTACCCGCCGGTCTATCACGGCGCGCTGTTCTTCTGCGACTTCACCGCTGGCTGGATGAAGGTGGCCACGCTCGATGCGAACCAGCAGATCACCGCCGTCCTGCCGTTCGCGAGCGACCTGCACTATCCGGTCGACCTCACCACCGATCCCGCGAGCGGCGATCTCGTGTACATCGCGCTCGACGGCAGCCGCGTGCTGCGCATCCGCTACCTCGGACCACGCTCGGCGGCGGCGGCCAGCGCACCAGGGCCCAACTCGTCCCGGTAGTCACGCGCCATCCTCGCGGCCGCACAAGAGCGTGAGCGATGCCGACGACGGGCGCGACATCGGCCGCGTGGCGGCCATCGGCGGGCACCGAATAGTTCCGGTTAGGGCGTTGGGTTTTGAAAACGATCGGGTAGAGTTTGGCCCGACATGCCGGAGACGCTCATGGGCCTGCTAGACCTGTTCAAGCCGAAGTGGAAGCACAGCAACGTCGAGGTGCGCTCCGAGGCAGTGCGCGAGCTGCCCGACACCGACACCGCCGCGCTCACCCAGGTGGCGACCAGGGACCCCGACCCCAGAGTTCGGCGCATTGCGATCAAGAAGCTGCGCGACGCGGCGCTGCTCGGCAGCGTCGCGCGCGACGACCAGGACGAGGTGGTTCGCAGGGCGGCCGCCGACCAGCTGCGCGACGTGCTGATGAGCACCGCGCTCCTCGGCCGCGACGAGGCGCAGGCGATTGCCGCGCTGCAGCAGCTCAGCGCACCGCGGCAGCTCGCCGAGGTGGCGCGCCAGGCGAAGCGCGAGCCAGTGCGGCGTGCCGCGGTCGAACGGCTCGCCGATCAGTCCGCGCTGCTCGATGTCGCGCAGAGCGCGGACGACGCCGCCACGCGCGCGCTCGCGACGCACAAGCTCACCGCCGCCAAGGCGCTGGTCGAGATCGCCTTGCACGATGCCGACCGCGACGTGGCGCTCGCTGCGCTCGGCCGCGTGCACGACCGCGATGCCCTCGAGCTCATCGCCAGGAACGCGACCAGCAAGGCCGCGCGCGCCGCCGCGCGCGACCGGCTCCTGCCGCCGGCCGGCGCCCCGCCTGCGGTCGACGACAGCGCGGCGCGCGAGCGCCGCCGCCTGCGTCAGGCCGAGCTGTGCGCCACGGTCGAGGCGGTCAGCAGCAGCAACGACTGGGAATCGGCGAGCGCCAGCATCAAGGCGGCGCGTGCGGCGTGGGCCGAGCTCGGCACCGCAGAGGGCGACGACCAGCTGCGCGAGCGCTTCTACGGCGCCTGCGAGCGCTTCACCCGCCGCCACGACGCGCATCTGCAGGCACAGATCGAGGCCAGCGCGATCGCCGCGCGCCAGCTGAAGGAGAAGCGCGCACTCGAGGCCGCGGCGCGCAAGGCCGAGCCCACCGCCGAGAGCCTCGCCGCGCTCGAGAAGCTCGCGGCGCTGTGCGCGGAGGCCGAGGCGCTCGCTGGCCCACCGCACCTGGCGCAGCAGCAGTTCCGGGCAATGGAGCTCGTCTGGCGCGAGCTGAGCGCAGAGGTCGACCCGGGCGCAGAGCTGCGCGAGCGCTTCGAGCGCGTGACGCGCGACTGGAGAAGGCGCGCGCCGAGGAGCGCGAACGGCACCAGGCAGAACAGTCGGCGGCGCTCGCCCACGCCGAGGAGGTCTGCGCCAGTCTCGAGCGCCTCGCGCAGTCGGACCAGTTTCGCGCCGTGGCGCAAGCGCTCAAGGAGACGAGCGCACCGCAGCAGCTGTTCGGATCGTTGCCGCGCGACCGGAGCGGGGCGATCCGGGCGCGCCTGCAGAGCGCGCGCCAGGTTCTCGCCGTCCGCCTCGAGCAGCTGCGCGAGGCAGAGGACTGGAAGCGCTGGGCCAACGTCGATCAGCTCGAGCAGCTGTGCCAGAAGATGGAAGCGCTGCGTGAGGTGGATGACGCGGCCAAGGCGGCGCGCGAGATGAAGCTCCTGCAGCGCGAGTGGAAGGCGGTCGGCCCGGCGCGCCGCGACAAGTCGGAGGAGCTGTGGACGCGGTTCAAGACCGCGAGCGATGCGGTCTACCAGCGCTGCCGCGAGCAGTTCGACAAGCTCGATCAGGAGCGGAGCGAGAACCTGAAGAAGAAAGAGGAGCTGTGCGAGAAGGTGGCGACGCTCGTCGCCGCCAGCGCCGAGGAAAGTGCGCAGCCGATCGGCTGGAAGGCCACCGCCGATCAGATCAAGGCGCTGCAGGAAGAGTGGAAGCAGATCGGGCCGGTGCCGAAGGAGCAGGCAGACGCGATCTGGAAGCGATTCCGCGAACCGTGCGATCGGTTCTTCGAGCGCTGGAAGGCGCACCATCAGCAGGTGGATCAGGAGCGCGCGCAGAACCTGAAGCGTCAGGAAGAGCTGTGCGAGAAGGTCGAGGCGCTCGCCGGCGCCACGCAATGGAAGACCACCGCCGAGCAGATCAAGGCGCTGCAGGCCGAGTGGAAGACGATCGGTCCCGCACCGCGCGACAAGGCGGATGCGGTGTGGCAGCGGTTCCGCGGCGCGTGCGACAGGTTCTTCGAGCGTCGCAAGGCGTACTTCGAGAAGATGGATGCGGAGCGCGCCGAGAATCTGCAGAAGAAGGAAGCGCTGATCCAGAAGGCGGAGCAGCTCATCGACGCGGATGATGACGCGTCCGCAGACGAGCTGATCAAGGGCTTGATGGCCGAGTGGAAGGCGGTCGGCCCGCCGCCCAAGGACCAGGCCGACGCCGTGTGGGATCGCTTCCGCCGGGCGTGCGATCAGATCCGCGATACGCGGCGCTGATGGCTCGTGCGGGACGGCGCGAGCGGGACGCTAGCTCTGCCTCGTCACCTTCCAGATCGCGTTGAACGTGCCGATCCAGAGGCTGCCGTCCTGCGCCGCCAGGATGCACAGCGGCTTGTTGCTCGAGTCAAGCGTGGCGAACTGCACGAACGTCTCCTCGGCGTCGATGTCGGTGAACTGCGCGCCCGACATCGGCAGCCGGCGCACCTGCGCGAGGTTGTAGCTGCACAGGAACACGTTGTTCGCGTAGTCGGCACCGAACGCCGTGCCGTCGTGGATTGCCATCGCCGTCGGCGTGATCACGTCGTGCCACACGTGCAGGTGCACACCCACGTCCGCCTGCGGCCAGCTCGGCGGCAGCTCCGGCCACTCGTAGTTCTTGCCCGGCTTGATGTAGTTCATCTCGTCATCGTGCGTGGGGCCGTTGTCCAGCCCGAACACGCCGCCGGTGACCGGCTGCAAGGCCAGGTCGTAGGTGTTGCGCAGGCCGCGGCAGTACTCGGGGCTGCCCGGGTACGGATTGTCGCCCGGCACGCTGCCATCCTGGGCATACCGCAGCACGCGGCCGGCCAGATCGCCGTCCGCCTGCGCGCGATCCTGGTCGCCGGTCTCGCCCACGCTCACGAGCAGCGTGCCATCGGCCAGGAACAGGAGATCGCCGCCGTTGTGGATCTCGCCCTGCGGCAGGTCATCCAGGATCACGGTCTCGTCGCTGCCCACGCCGGCGACGTCGGTGAGGCGAACCAGCTGCGTGCGCGCGGGATTCGCACGACACGCCACCACGTACACGAAGTGATCGCTCGCGAACGATGGCGAGAACGCGAGCCCGAGCAAGCCGCGCTCGCCGCCGGTGGCCACGTCGAGGGTGGCGAACGGGGCCGGGTCGAGGGTGCCGTCCTGGGCGATGACGCGGATCCGTCCCGGCAGCTCGTTAACGAACAGGCGGCCGTCGGGCGCCTGCGCGAGCTTGGCCGGACTGTCGAGCCCGGCCGCCATCAGCGTGATCGCGAAGCCTGGCGCAATTGCATCCACCTGCACCGGCAGGCCCTCGCTCGGGCCGTTGCCGTTGCCGTCGCCGCCGCTGGCGCCGCCCGATCCGCCGCCGCCGCAGCCGAGCACGAGCACAGCCGCCAGGCACGGCACGAACGCCAGCGACGAGCAACAGAGGAACCGAGAGCGGTCCCGCCAAGGGTACGATGGTCGGCGGGTGCGAGGGCCATCCGTTCCCGGTTCCTGCCGTTGCATCATCGCCTCCTGCTTGCCGCCGTGTGCTCGCCCATCAGATGAACACGCCCGGCGACGTGTTCTTCTCCAGCGCCTCGGTGAACACGGCCGCCGGATCGACCGCGAGATGCCGCTGCAGCAGCTGGCTGTAGACGGTGCGGAAGTCGATTGCGTAGCTCAGGTACTCCTGGTCCATGTCGCCGTTGGTCACGTCGGCACCATAGATGCCGCCCTTCACCTTGCCGCCCAGCACGGTGACGCAGTTGGCGGCGCCGTGATCGGTGCCGGCCGAGCCGTTCTCGAACGTGTTGCGGCCGAACTCCGAGATGATCACGATCGCGGTGTCCTTCCACACGTTCATGTTCTTCAGGTCCTGCACGAACGCACCGAGGGCTTGATCGAGCCGCGCCATCTGCTGGTCGTGATCGGACAGCTGACCGCTGTGCGTGTCGAAGCCGCCGTAGCCGGTGTAGAACAGCTTGGTCTCGAACCCGCCCTGGATCAGGATGGCGATGTCCTGCATGCGCTGCGACACGTAGTCGCCGCTGTAGCTCACGGTCGTCGAGTAGCTGTCGACCGCGGCCTTCACCTGATCCACCAGACCGAGCGCCTGCGCGTGGGCGGCGCGCACCTCGCCCTCGCGTCCCGTGGCCTTGGACATGCCGAGCAGGGCGCGCACCGTCTCGACGCGCAGGTAGTGGTTGCGCTGGTAGTCCCAGTCGACGTCGACGTCGAACGAGTCGAGCCGGTCGACGATGAACGGGTTCAAGCTGCCGCCGAGGAAGTCCTTGCGCCGGCCCATGCCTACGCCGACCACGTCGAGCGCGCTCGCCGTGTACAGGTCGGCGAAGCGGGCGATCCACCCGCTCTGGGCGTTGCCCGTGGCCTGACGCAGGCCGTAGCTCCAGACGTCCTCGCTGACGAAGTGGCTGAAGTCGGCGTCCGGGTAGCCCACCTTGTTGATGAACGCGACGCGGCTCTCGTTCCACAGCGCTTGCAAGTTGCCGAGCTGCGGATGCAGGGCGTAGTTGACGCTGCCAGGGCCTTGCGTGAGCGGCAGCGTCTGATCTTGTGCGATCGCGATCGTCGGCCGCCGCTCGTAGTAGCGCGACAGGCTCACCGGCACGAGCATGTTCAGGCCGTCGTTGCCGCCTTCGAGATTGATGATCACGAGCCGCTTCAGCCCATCGATGGGCGCGCCGCTCGCCGCCTTCGACGTCCATGGCAACAGCTGGCTCAAGGCCATCACACCCAGCCCCGAGCCACCGAGCTTGAGCAGATCGCGGCGACTGAGCCGGTTCGACTTGGCATTGGTGTCATTCATGGTTCGACCTCCCTTCGCTCCGTCGTCAGCGAACGTGATAGCTCGGGTGCTGCCCGAGGATGTACAGGAGCCCGCGCACCTTCTTGTCGATCTGCACCGGATCGCTGCCGTCGAACGGGTCGATGACGGTGTAGTCCGACTCCGAATCCTTGTAGATCCGGTCGCGGTTCAAGTACTCGACGCATGCCGCGCGCTCCTCGTCGCTCAGCCGCACGCGCAGCAGCCGGCTCAGCTGGTCGACGACGTTCACGTCGCTGCGCTGGTCGACCGGCGGCAGCAGCGCCGCCACGTCGATGCCGAGGCCGGCCTGGTAGTCGCGCTCGTAGATGCAGTTGCGCAGGATGTTGGCGCGGGCGATCATCGCCTGCTCCGACAGCCACATCGACCCGCCCGGCCAGCCATTCACGCTCGGCGGCATGGTGATGCGCTGGCCGGCGTCATCGAGGCTGCGGTCGAGCTCGTCCATCGGTACCTCGAGGCCGGTCGCGCGGATGAAGCCGATCGCGAACTCGACCGGGCTCTTCACGAATCCGGAACGCGCAGTGTTCGAGTAGAACGCCTTCGACAGCAGCAGCTTGCGCAGCACCGGCCTGAGCTCCCAGCTCGAGTCCTTGAGCAGCTGTGCCAGCTCGTTCACCACCGAGTCGGGCGGGCTCTCGTAGCAGAAGTACTCGAGCAGGCGCTTGCAGATCCACTTGCCGACGTCACGGCTCGCGAGCGCATTGTCGACGATGTCCTGGTACTCGACGTAGCCGTTCGGACCGACCCGCCCCTGGATCTGGACGCCGAAGATGGTCTTGAAGCCGAGGTCGTGGCGCTCCTCGTCCCACTCGACGTAGCTCTTCTGCGTGGCGTCGTCGTAGCGGGTGCGGAAGCCAGTGAACGCGCGCGCCGTCTCGACGATGTCGGCCTCGGTGTAGCCGTTGTTGGCGCCGAGGCTGAACAGCTCGTAGAACTCGCGCGCAAAGTTCTCGTTCGGGTTGCCGCGCACGTTGTCGACGCCGTTCAACCACACCAGCATGGTCCAGTCGGTCGCCATCTTGTACAGCAGCTCGCGCACGTTGCCAGTGCCAGTGTCACGCCACAGGTTGACGTGGTTCAGCATCCACGCGCGGCTCGACGAATCGAGCACCTCCTGCGAGGTCGCGAAGTGGTCGTGCCAGAACAGCGCCAGCGATTCCTTGAACGGGTTCCTGGTGCGCACGAGGATGTGCAGCCACCAGCGCACGATCTCCTCGGATCGCGGGAAGTTCTGGTCCTCGATCTCGGTCAGCGCCTCCTGCTCGAGCGCCGCGTCGCTGGCGCCGGCATTGTCGATCATCTGGTCGACGTACGCGGCCATGCCCAGCGACTTGATGCTCGTGAGCTCGCTGTCCCTGGCGCCGAACTGCGTGCGCGCGAGAAAATAGGTCGCGTCGTCGTCGCTGAACGAGCTCTTCGGTTCGAGCGAAGCAGCATCGCTGTCGCCGCCGCTGCTGCTGCTGCCGCCGCCGCCACCGCCGCCACAGGCGTAGAGAGAGAGTGTGAACAGCCCGAGGACGAGATCGCGTCCCGGGCGCCGCAATGACATGCAGTGCATCCTCGCCTCCACCGGGCCCATCCCCACTCCTCGTGCGCTTGCGGAGCTCGCTGCCAGCGCGATTGCGTCATTCGTGGTGCAGGCGCGCGGCATTTGCCCGGTTCACTGCCGCGCCGTGCACGACATCCGCGCCGGCCATGGTCTCGAGTGCTATTTCGACGCTTGCCAGGGTCCGACTTGAGCCTGGCTGGCGGCGTGCTCCTGGCTCCGGTGGCGGGCGTCGCCCAGCGCTCGATTGCCGGTCACCCCTCGTCGGCCATGCGGTAGCCGACGCCGGGCTCGGTGAGCAGGTAGCGCGGCCGCGCCGGATCGAGCTCGAGCTTGCGCCGCAGCTGCGCCATGTAGACGCGCAGGTAGTGGCTCTGCGCGACGAACGCCTCGCCCCAGACCCGGCGCAGCAGGTAATGATGGGTGAGCACCTTGCCGGCCGCGCGCATCAGCTCGGCGAGCAGCTTGAACTCGATCGGCGTGAGCCGCACCTCGCGCTCACCCGCGGTCACGCGGTGGCGGGCAGGGTCGAGCGCGAGCGCGCCGACCCGCAGCACGCACGCCGCCGCCGGGCTTGCGTCGCGCGGACGGTGGCGCAGCGCGACGCGAATGCGCGCGAGCAGCTCCGCCACACCGAACGGCTTGGTGAGATAGTCGTCGGCGCCCGCGTCGAGCGCCGCAACCTTGTCGCGCTCCTGGCCGCGCGCCGACAGCACGATCACCGGCACGTCGCTGAACGACCGCAGGCGCTGCGTCACCTCGAGCCCGTCGAGATCGGGCAAGCCGAGATCCAGGATCACCACGTCGGGGGCCTGCGCCGCCGCCGCCGCGAGCCCCTCCTTGCCGGTGGCGGCGCCCACGAACTCGAGCCCTTGCGTGGTCAGTGCGGCGCGCAGGAACCGGCGGATCTCGGGCTCGTCCTCGATGCACAGGATGGCGGCCGGCCTGGCGCTCATGACGCCGCCTCCGGCACGATCTCGGGCGCCGCTCGCGTGATCGGGATGGTGACGCGGAAGGCGGCGCCGCCACCGGCGCGATTCTCCACCAGATGCGGCCGCCGTGCGCGCGCGCGATCGCCGCGCAGATGGTGAGGCCGAGCCCGGCGCCGCGCCCGCGTGCATCCGGCGCGCGGTAGAACGACGAAGATGCGCTCGATCTCCTCGGGCGCGATGCCTGGCCCGCGGTCCTCACCTCCAGCACCACCTCGCCATCGCCCAGCGCCGCGCCGATCTCGATCGGCGCCTGCGCCGGCGTGTGCTTCACGGCGTTGTCGACCAGGTTCACGAGCAGCTGCTCGATCAGCACGCCGTCGATGAGCACGAGCGGCAGGTCGGCGCTCAACTGCGTCGTCACCTGGCGGTCGGCCAGCTGGTCGCGCAGCTGGTGCAGCGCCGCGCCGACGATCTCCTCGATCGGCAGCCACTCCTTGTGCAGCTCGACCCGTCCGACTCGACCGTGTCAGGATCGAGCAGGTTGCGCACCATGCGGTCGAGCCGCCGCGACTCCTGCAGGATGGTGGCGAGCAGCTCGCGCCGTGTCGACTCGCCGAGACGCGCGGCATCCTCGAGGCCGCTGCCCGCCGAGGATCGCCTGCAACGGCGTGCGGTCGTGCGAGACCGAGCTCAACAGCGCGCTGCGCAGGCGTTCCGTCTCGACCTGCATGCGCGCCATGCTCGCCGCCTCCAGCAGCTGCACGCTCGATCGCGAGGCCGATCTGGCTGGCGAACGTCTCGAGCAGGCGTTGCTCGTCGGCATCGACAGCCTTCGCCGGGTACGGCTCGATCGCGAGCACGCCGGCGCAGCCTTGCGCAGCGGCGAGCGGCAGGTACAGCGCGCGCGCCGCCGGCAACGTGCTGGTGCCGCGGCCGGCAACCTGGCGGTGCTCCAGCACCCACTGCGCCACCGCCCGCTCGCGCTCGTCAGGGCGCGCGGTCGTGCCTCGACCGCGCGCCCGCGCTCCGCAACCAGATGTCCGCGCGCGCCGAACGTCTGCTCGGTGTGCAGCGCTGCCGCCTTCACCAGCGGCGCGATGTCGCCGGCGTCGGCGAGCTTCTGGCTGAGCTCGAACAGCGCGCCGTTCTGCAGCGCGCGGCGCCGTGCCTGCTCGGCTTGCTGTCGAATCGTGACGGTCAGGTTGCTGATGAGCAGCGCCACGGCCAGCATCACCGCAAACGTCACCACGTACTGAACGTCGCTCACCGCGAACGTCAGGCTCGGCGGCACGAAGAAGAAGTCGAACGCCGCCACGCTCAGCAACGACGCCAGGATCCCGGCGCCGCGTCCGAGCTTGAGCGACACCAGCGCCACGCTGGCCAGGTACAGCATGACGATGTTCGCCGGCGCGAGCCGCGGCATGAACAGCCCGCTCAGCAGCGTGCATCCGGCCACCGCTGCCACCGCCACGCCCAGCTCGCGCCACGGCGCGTGGCGCCAGCCGCGGCCGCGCACAAGATCGGCATCCTGGGCCTGCTGTCCCTCGCCGCTGATCACGTACAGGTCGATGTCGCCGCTGCGGCGGGCGAGCTGCTCGATCACCGAGCCGCGCACCAGCCGGTGCCAGGCCGATTGCGCGCTCTTGCCGACCACGATCTTGGTGACGTTGCGCGCGCGCGCGAAGCGCAGCAGCTCCTCGACGGTGCTCGCACCGATCAGCACCTTGGTCTCGGCACCCATCTGCTCGGCCAGCCGCAGGATCCGGTGCAGCCGCTCGCGTTCCTTCGCCGACGCCGCGATCGCGCGCGGCGTCTCCACGTGCACCGCGAGCCACTCCGCCTGCAGCGCGCTCGCGACCCGGCGCGTGGCCCGCACCAGCCGCGCCGACTGCGGGCTGGCGGTCACGCACACCAGCAATCGCTCGCGCACCGGCCAGGTGCGCGCGATCGAGCGATCGCGCCGGTAGCGTTGCACCTGCTCGTCGACGTGCTCGGCCACGTAGCGCAGCGCCAGCTCGCGCAGCGCGATCAGATTGCCGCGGCGAAAGAAGTTCTGCGCGGCGATGCCCTTGCGGTCGTCGCCGTACACCTTGCCCTCGGCCAGCCGCTGCAAGAGCTCCTCGGGCGGCAGGTCGACCAGCTCGATCTCGTCGGCAGCGTCGACCAGCGAGTCGGGCACGGTCTCGCGCACCACCACGCCGGTCACCTGCGCCACGACGTCGTTCAGGCTCTCGATGTGCTGGATGTTGAGCGTGGTGTAGACGCTGATGCCGGCAGCCAGCAGCTCCTGCACGTCTTGCCAGCGCTTCTCGTGCCGCGAGCCGGGAGCGTTGCTGTGCGCCAGCTCGTCGAGCAGCACGAGCTCGGGCTTGCGCGCCAGGCAGGTGTCGAGGTCGAACTCGCGCAGCACCACGCCCTGGTACGGCACCTCGCGCCGCGGCAACAGATCGAGGCCGAGCACCAGCATCTCGGTATCGGTGCGGCGGTGGGTCTCGACCACGCCGATCACCACGTCGCGGCCCTCGATCGATCGCACCCGCGCCGCTTCGAGCATCGTGTAGGTCTTGCCGACGCCCGCGCACATGCCAAGGAAGATCTTGAGCTTGCCACGAGCCTGCTGCTGCTCCTCGTGCCGCAGTCGCTTGAGCAGCTGATCGGGGTCCGGACGTTCGTCACTCATGCGGCCTCGTCACCATCGCCGTGCCCTTGCGTCACCGTCATTGACGCCAAAGCCGCGCGCAAGGTCGAGCCTGGCACCTCGAGTACCGGGCGTCGTGCCCGGCACGAGAACGCATGCGCATCAGCGCGCTGCCAGCGCCGGATCGCAGCGATCGCAGTGGCCACAACGAGGGCCGTGCGGCAGCCCAAAGTAATCGTGAATGAACGCGTTGCGGCAGGTCGCAAGCTTCGCATAGCGCACCATCGTGTACAGCTGCGCCTGCTCGCGCTGGCGCTTGTGCGCCAGCCGGCTCCGGTCGGCCAGATCGGCTGGCAGATCGGCGAGCACGCGCAGGCTGCCGCGCTCGAGCTCGCCGTCGATCACGCCGTAGCGGTCGAGCATACCGAGCGCCGTCTCCAGGCGAAAGTCGGTGCGCTGGCGGTCATGCAAGCGCTGCTTCAGCCAGTCCAGCCCGAACGCGTTCACCGCATCGCCCTCGTGGCGCAGCAGGTGGTGCAGGCGCCGGTAGTAGCTCGCATCCGGGTTCTGCCAGGCGATGAACTCCATCTGGATGAGCAGGTCGTGCTCGTCGTACAGGAGCTCGCAGCGCGCATCGCCGCCGTCGCGGCCAGCGCGGCCGATCTCCTGGTAGTAGGACTCCATCGAGTCCGGCACCTCGGCGTGCATCACCAGCCGGATCGCTTCCTTGTCGACGCCCATGCCGAAGGCGCGGGTCGCGAGCACCAGCGTCCGATCGCTCGCCATGAAATCGTCCTGCACGAGCTTGCGCTCGCGGCTCGAGAGATCACCGTGATAGCACAGGTGGGTGAGGCCGCGCTGCAGCAGCGCGGCGCTGAAGCGCGCCAGGGTCTTGATCAGCGAGAAGTACACGATGCCGCTGCCGGGCGCGCGCCGGCGCTGCTCGGCGATGGCGGCGAGCTTGTCGTCGTCGCCCAGCACCGGGCGCACGCACAGGTGCAGGTTGGCGCGGTCGATGCCCTGGTGGAAGATCTCGACCGTGTCCGGCGACAGTCCGAGCTGCACGATGATGTCGCGCTGCACCGCCGGCGTCGCCGTGGCGGTGCAGGCGATGGTCGTCGGATTGCCGAGCAGCGTCCGGAACTCGGCGAGCCGCGTGTAGTCGGGGCGGAAGTCGTGGCCCCACTCGCTGATGCAGTGCGCTTCATCGACCGCGAGCAGAAGGACGCGCCGCCGCGCCAGCGGCTGCAGGAACTCGGGCTTGCGGAACCGCTCGGGCGTGACGTACAGCAAGCGGTAGCTGCCAGCGGCCAGCGCCGCGTAGCGCGCCTCGCGCTCGCCGCGATCGAGCGACGAGTTGATGAAAGCCGCATCGATGCCGCGCGCGCGCAGCTGATCCACCTGGTCCTTCATCAGGGCGATGAGCGGCGAGACCACGAGCGTCAGTCCATCCAGCAGCAGCGCCGGGAGCTGATAGCAGAGCGACTTGCCCATCCCGGTCGGCATCATCACCAGTGCGTGGCCGCCGCCGAGCAGCCGCCGGATGATCGCCTCCTGCGGCCCGCGAAACCGGCGATGGCCGAAGTACCGCTCCAGGATCTCGGCGATGTCGCGGCCACGCCGGCGCGCTCCCTGGTTGGCAAGCTCCGCGCTTCGCGCTCGGTGACCAGGCCGCGCTCCACGTACTCGGTGGTAGGCGAGCGTCGGCAGGTCGGCCATGGTCTTGCATCGCAGCGCGTCGATCACCGCGCTTGCCAGCTTCAGGTCGGTGACGGCACCAGTCGACCGCCCGCCGCCGGATCGGAAGTAGCCGTCGGGCCGGCCCAGCTCGTCGTAGGTCTACCGGGATGTTGATCACCAGGTCGACCTTGCCCGCATCGATCGCTGCCCATCGCCGTGTTTGCCGCCGTCCTGCTCCTTTGCCAGGCGCGTGCACGGGATGCCGAGCGCGGTGAGCGCATCGGCAGTGCCCGGCGTGGCGAAGATCGGCAGCCTGAGCTCGTCGGCGATCACCTTGGCTTCTTCAGCGAACTGATACTTGTCGGCGATCGGTCCGAGCGACAGCAGCACACCCTTCTTCGGGAACCGGAAGCCGGTCGCGAGCAGCGAGTGCAGCAGCGCCTCGTGCACGTCGTCGCCGAAGCAGCCCACCTCGCCGGTGGACGCCATCTCCACGCCCAGCATCGGGTCGGCGCCCACCAGCCGCGAGAACGAGAACATCGGCGCCTTCACGGCGACGTAGTCGAGATCCAGGCTGCGATTCTCGAGCGGTCGCTTGATGCCGAGCATGCGCCGCATTGCCTCGCGCACGTAGTTCACGCCGGTCACCTTCGACACGAACGGGAAGCTGCGCGACGCACGCAGGTTGCACTCGATCACCTTCACTGCGTTGTGCTTGGCGAGGAACTGCACGTTGAACGGCCCGGTGATGTCGAGCTCGTGCGCCAGCAGCGCCGCGATCTTGCGGATGCGGCGCAGCGTGCCGATGTACAGCCCTTGCGGCGGCAGGATCAGGGTCGCGTCGCCGCTGTGCACGCCGGCATCCTCGACGTGCTCGGAGATCGCCCACAGCACCAGCTCGCCCCGGTCCGCCACCGCATCGATCTCGATCTCGCGCGCGTGCGTCTCGAACCTGGAGACCACCACCGGATGCTCCGGCGAGATGGCCTTGGCGCGCTCCAGGATGCGCTGCAGCTCGTGCGGCTCGTGCGCGACGCTCATCGCCGCGCCGGACAGCACGTAGCTCGGGCGCACCAGCACCGGGAAACCGCCGAGCTGCTCGACGATCTTGTCGGCCGCGGCCACGTCCACCATGTGCGCCCAGCTCGGCTGGTCGATGCCGAGCCGATCGAGCAGCGCCGAGAACTTCTGCCGATCCTCGGCCTGGTCGATGCTCTCCGGACTGGTGCCGAGGATGCGCACTCCGGCATTGTGCAGCCGGATCGCGAGGTTGTTCGGCAGCTGCCCGCCCATGCTCACCACCACGCCGTACGGTTGCTCGCGCTCGTAGATCTCGAGCACGCTCTCGAGGTTGATCGTCGAACACGAGCTTGTCGCACATGTCGTAGTCGGTCGAGACGGTCTCGGGATTGTAGTTGAGCATCATCGTCTCGTAGCCCAGCTCCGATGCCGCCTGGATCGCGTTGACGCAGCACCAGTCGAACTCGACGCTCGAGCCGATGCGGTAGCACCCGAGCCCAGCACCATGATCTTCTTGCGCCACGATGGCTTGACGTCGGTCTGGCTCGCGTGATAGCTCGAGTAGAGGTAGTTGGTCTCGGCCGGGAACTCGGCGGCGAGCGTGTCGATCTGCGCCAGGTGCGGCCGGATGCCGTAGCTGCGGCGCAGCTCGCGCGCGGCGCCGCGCGGCGCCCATCAACGTGCCCACCATCTTGTCGCTGAACCCGACTGCTTCGCCTCGAGCAGCGTGCCGTGGTCGAGCGGATGCTGCCTGGTCTTCAGGCGCTCGTGCATGAGCACGATCGGCTTGATCGCGTTCAGGAACCAGCGGTCGATGCCGGTGAGCTCGAAGATCTCGTCGGCGCCGATGCCGTCGCGCAGCGCGCGCGCCACGGCGAAGATGCGCAGCGGCGTGGGATTCTTGAGCTGGTCGCGCAGGTCATCGAACGTGAACGCGTCGGGATCGAGCCCCTTCACGCCGATGTCGATCATGCGCAGCGCCTTCTGGATCACTTCCGGGAACGTGCGCCCCACCGCCATCACCTCGCCGACGCTCTTCATCTCGCTGCCGATGCGCAAGGTCGCGCCGCGGAACTTGCCGAGGTCCCAGCGCGGCACCTTGCACACCAGGTAATCGAGCGCCGGCTCGAAGAACGCGGTGGTGCGCCGCGTGATCGCGTTCTGGATCTCGGGCAGCGTGTAGCCGACCGCGATCTTGGCGGCGACGTACGCGAGCGGATAGCCGGTCGCCTTGCTCGCGAGCGCGCTCGAGCGCGACAGGCGCGCGTTGATCTCGATCACCCGGTAGTCGGTGGAGCGCGGGTCGAGCGCGTACTGGATGTTGCACTCGCCGACGATGCCGAGGTGGCGAACCGTCTTGATCGCGATCGAGCGCAGCATCTGGTACTCGTCGTCGTCGAGCGTCTGCGACGGCGCCACCACGATCGACTCACCGGTGTGGATCCCCATCGGGTCGAGGTTCTCCATGTTGCAGACGGTGATGCAGTTGTCGCGTGCGTCGCGCACCACCTCGTACTCGATCTCCTTCCAGCCGCGCAGGCATTCCTCGACCAGCACCTGCGGCACGCCGCCCGCGAACGCGCGCCGCAGCGCTTCGTCCAGATGCTGCTCGGTCTCGACGATGCCCGACCCCTTGCCACCGAGCGCATAGCCGCCGCGCAGCATCACCGGGAAGCCGATCTTCCTCGCCGCCGCCTTCGCCTCGGCCAGCGACCGGCACGCCTGCGAGCGCGCGGTCTTGACGCCGATCTCCTGCAATCGCTCGACGAACAGCTGGCGATCCTCGGTGTCGCGGATCGCGCGGATCGGCGTCCCCAGCACGCGCACGCCGTATTTCTCCAGCACGCCGCCGTCGTGCAGCTCGAGCCCGCAGTTGAGCGCGGTCTGGCCGCCGAACGAGAGCAGGATCGCGTCCACCTCTTCCTTGACGATGATGCGCTCGACCAGCTCGGGCGTCACCGCCGCGAGGTGGATGCGATCGGCGAGCCCGGCGCTGGTCTGGATCGTGGCGATGTTCGGGTTCACGAGCACCGTCGCGATGTCCTCCTCCTTGAGCGCCTTGATGGCCTGCGAGCCGGAGTAATCGAACTCGCCTGCCTGGCCGATCTGCAATGCACCCGATCCGAGCACCAGCACGCGTCTCGGCTTGCGCGGAAGGAAGGCACCGTACATGGTATGGGCTCACCTCGACGATGGCGGGTCGGGAATACCGGCGGCATCGAGCTGGAGCGCCGCGCCGGATTGCCGAGATGGTCGCAAAGCGCCGCGCCCGAGGCAAGCGCCGTTTCAGGCGCGGATGGCGAGCACCGCGGCCTCGCGTCTCTTGCCGCATGCGGATGCGATCGATCATGGCGATGCTGGGCGGCATTGCTCGGCGGCGCGCTCTTGCAAGCGGCGCTCGTGATCGGCAGCTGTGCCGTTCCGCTCCGGCGACGCGGCGCCGCGCGCCGTTGGCGGTGCCCCGGTCACCGACGCCGCGCTGCGCCGTGGCGCGCCGCTACGCGCCCATCATCTGGCAAGCCACCGACCGCAAGCGCGGCCGCGAGGACCTGCCGTGCGCGATCGACTTCGACGGCGACCTCGTCGGCAACAACGACTGGGAGAACTGTCCGGCGTTCGCGCTCGTGCCGACCGTGCTCTACACGGTGGTCAGAACCTTCGACACCCACCTGTTCCTCACCTATCACCTGTTCCACCCGCGCGACTGGGCGCACGTGCCCGCTCGGCCTCCAGGACACGCACGAGAACGACGGCGAGAACCTGCAGGTCGTGGTCGCCAAGGGCGGCGCGCCCGGTGCTGCTGTACACGCAGGCGCACTACCGCGGCCGCGCGTACGCGAGCGATCGCACCCGCTTCGATCACGGCGAGCAGGAGCTCGGCGGCGGCTACCACGTTGGCGACGACGCCGCGCTCGATCCGCCGGGACGCACGTGGGCGTATTCGTCGAGTCGCAAGGACACGGCATCTACGGACTGCTCGATCGCTGCGCGGCGGTCGCGCTACCGCCGGCAGTTTCCGCTTCGCGGACGGCTCTGGCCTCGTCCTGCGCCCCGCCGCCGACAACGAGGTGGTGGTCGAACCGCCGCGCTGCGACCGCGGCACGGTGGCCTACCAGCTCGAGTCGACGCTCGCCAAGTTGTGGAGCGGCGTGTGCGACGGCTCGCTGGTCGGCGACGGCGCGCTGTTCGACGGCGCGGTGCCCTACCGCGATGCGGCGTTCACGCTCGCGCGCCTGCCGCGCTACTACGACGGCAACCACTACAGCGGCCCGCTCGGCAACGACCGAGGCATCTCGCCGTTCGCGGTGTCCTTCGGCTTCGGCCGGGGCGAGGTGGGCGCGCTGTTCTTCGACCCCGCGCACGCATGGCCGCGCGCGATCACGATCAGGGGCGCGTGGTCGACGCAGTATCGCGACTGCCCATGGCGTGCGTACACCGTCGTGATCGTGCGCGCGCCGGCGCGTCACCACCGCCCGCTCCCTGCCAGCATGCGCTACTGCCGGCCGCGCGCCGTCGAGCGCACCAGCAGCACGGAGAGTCGTGCCAGCGCGCGATTGAGCAGGTTCCGCACCGAGGCCTCGCTGCGTTGCATCTGCTCGGCGATCGCCTTGGGGGACAGGCCGACGACACGCGCCAGCACGATCACCTGCTGGTAGTCATCCGGCAGCTTGATGAACTGCGACTCGATTCGCGCGCTCTCCTCTCGCACGATGGCGCCCTGGCTCGGACTGCAGAACGTGTGGTAGGCATTCAGGAGCGCGGCCTCTTCAGCCGCGGACGAGCCTGACAGCCTGAGCTCGCGAGCGCCATTGCGCTTGGCTGCCCGGTAGTACCGCGCCCGGTCCAGGATCTTGTGGAGTGCGGCCTCGGCCAGCCACCGCTTGAACGCCGCTTCACCCTGGTAGCGGTAGCGACTCAGGTCCTCTAGAATCTCGCGACAGACCGACTGCACCAGATCGCTGCTCGATTCGTGGGCGCGCACCGCGGGACCGGCTCGCAAGCGCACCAGAGCCCGCAGCCACGGCAGGTGCTGCTCGAGCAGCACCTCGAGCGCCTGGCGATCGCCGTGCGTCGCGCCGCCAGTCAACGAGTCCGGGGTCTCGGCCATGCATGGGTCTCGACGATCGCGGTGGGCTGCTCAGAGCTTGCTGCAGGCCTGGTTATCTTAGGGCGGTGGTGATGGCTTCGCCAGACCGATCCGAGCCGACGACGCCGAGCCCCCGGGAGAAGGACGCGGTGGAGCACGACGCGCAGAGCGAGCCCAGCTCGGGACGGCGCCACGGACCGGGCTTTTTGTCGAGCGACATCGAGCCGCTGATCGCCGAATGCCTGGCACAGGTCGACCAGGACGGCGAGCAGGCGATCGCTCGCATCTGCGCGCAACATCCCGAGCATGCCCAGGCACTGCGCCGACACCTTCACGCCCTGCGCGAGGTCGGGCTGCTGTCGCCGGTGCCCGAGGACGCGTCCTTCCCTGAAGAGCTCGGCGACTTCCGCCTGATCAGACGACTGGGCGGCGGCGGCATGGGCGTCGTCTTCCTGGCGCAGCAGAGATCCTTGAACCGTCAGGTCGCGCTCAAGCTGATCCGCTCCGACTACCTGTTCTTCGCGGATGCACGCGGGCGCTTTCGTCGCGAAGTGGAAGCCGTCTCCAGGCTCAAGCACCCTGGCGTCGTGCCGATCTACACCGTCGGCGAGGAATCTGGCATCCCGTACTTCGCCATGGAGCACATCGAGGGCTGCACGCTCTCGGCAGTCCTGGAGCAACTGCGAGGGCGCGCGCCCGGGACACTGCGAGGTGCGGACTTTCGCGCCGCCGTCGTGCAGCACGTGGAAGCAGCCGACCGTGCGGACCAGGAAGCGGAGACCTTCGCCGGCACCTGGGAACAGGTCTGTCTGCGCGTCGTCAGGCAAGTCGCAAACGCCCTCGACCACGCCCACGCGCACGGCGTCCTGCACCGCGACGTCAAGCCGTCCAACATCATCGTCACCGCCGACGGCCGCGCCCTGCTCCTGGATTTCGGGCTGGCACAAGCCGCCGGCACCGCAACGCTGACGCAAACCGGCTCCCAGCTCGGCTCCCTCCCCTACATGGCACCCGAGCGCATCGCCAGCGGCGAGGGCCATTTCGACCCCCGGGCGGACGTCTACTCGCTGGGCGTGACGCTGTACGAGCTCCTGACCCTGCGTTCGCCTTACTTCTCGGCGAGCAGCGAGGTCACGCGACAGCGCATCCTCACCGGCCACCCGGAGGCCATCCGCAGCGTCAATGCGCCGGTGTCCTGGGAGGCGGAGACCGTTTGCCTCGCCGCCATGGAACGCGATCCCGCGCGCCGCTATGCATCGGCCGCGAGCTTCGCTCGTGACCTCGACAACGTGCTCGCGCACCGTCCCATCGAAGCCACGCGACCGCCGCCGGTGTTGCGGGTGCGGCGCTGGATGTCGCGCCATCCGGTCGCGACCGTGGCGCTCCTGCTCGGGTCGCTCCTCTCGGCCGCGTCCGTCTGGTTCGGGCTTGCACAGATGGCGGCAAGCCGGAGCATTCGCCTGGCGCTGGCTCGATCCGAGGGCATGCGCCTGATCGCGCAGTCTCGCAACCTGTTGCGGAGCAACCCGGGCCAGGCGCTGTTGCTCGCCATCGAGGGGGCCGAGCGTCAGCCGTCGCTGCTCGCCCGCAATGCCCTCTGGGAAGCGTTGACCTCGTGTTGCGAGCGGCGAACGCTCATTGGCCACACCGCCGCCGTGAACTCTGCCGTGTTCGATTCGCGCGGCGAACGCGTGATCACCGCGTCGAACGACATGACCGCGCGCATCTGGGACGTCGCCGCCGGCGCCGCGACCATGGTTCTCCTTGGCCATACCGCGCCCATCTCGGCCGCCGGGTTCAGCCACGATGGTGCTCGTGCGGTGACCGCATCGGACGATGGCACGGCACGCATCTGGGATGTCGCGACCGGCACCACCATCGCGCTGCTCGAGGGGCACCGAGATCGCCTGATCACGGCGACGTTCAGCCCTGACGATCGCCAGGTATTGACGACTGCCTACGACGGGACGGCGCGCGTGTGGGACACGCAGACCTGGCACGGGTTCGCGCTCACGCCCCACCGGCCCGAGTACGTCTGCGCGTCATTCAGTGCCGATGGCGCGCACGTCGTCACCGCCTCCTACGACCGCACTGCCCGCATTGCCGATGCCGCGACCGGCGCGGAGCAGGTGGTGCTGGCGAGCCACGACGCCACGTTCTGGGGCGGCATTCGTTCCGCCGAGTTCAGCCCTGATGGGCGCCTGGTCGTGACTGCCTCGTGCGACAACCAGGCACGGATCTGGGACGTGACGAGCGGCCATCTCCTGACCACGCTCATGGGTCACCAGCGCGAGGTCCTGTCGGCGAAGTTCGACCCCGGTGGCGATCACATCGTCACCGGCTCCTACGATGGGACCGCGCGCACCTGGAGCGTGAAGGCGGGCGTCCAGCTGCGCGTGCTGCGTGGTCACCTCGGCCAGATCTTCTCCGTCTCCTATCGCGCCGATGGGCGTCGCATCATCACCGCCGGCGACGATGGCACCGCCCGCGTCTGGGATGCAGCTTCCGGCAGCCTGATCGCGACGCTGGCTGGTCACGGCGGCAGCGTGAACAACGCCATGTTCAGCCCCGACGGCTTGCTCGCCGTCACCGCGTCCTCCGACCACACCGCCCGCCTCTGGGACGTCTCCACCAACTGGTCGTCGACCGAGCTGCGCAGCCACGCCGACCAGGTGACCTCGCTCGCATTCAGCGCCGATGGCAAGGAGCTCGTCACCACGTCCGAAGACCAGACCGCGCGCATCTTCGCCACCGACACCGGTGAGGAGCTTGTGACCCTGCGCGGCCACGACGGCGGTGTGGTGCATGCGAGCTTCAGCCCTGACGGCAGCCGGGTCGTGACCTGCGGGCGCGACCGGACGGCTCGCATCTGGGAGACCAGAACCGGCACTCTCCTCCACACGCTTCGCGGGCACGCGCTGTGGCTGAAGAGCGCGTGCTTCAGCCCCGACGGCAGCCGGCTGTTGACCATGTCCGGCGACACGATTCGCGTCTGGGATCCTCGGACCGCGGCCGCGGTCGCACCGCCCATCGACAGCGAGCCCGACCATGAGTTCTTCGCCGCCAGCTTCAGCGCCGATGGGAGTCAAGCCGCAACGGTCAGCCAGGTGGTGCGCCTGTGGGACGCGCGCACCTGGCAAGTATCCCAGGTCTTGCAAGGGCACGATCGAGCGAGCCAGGTGCTGGTCGCCGCGTTCACGAGCGACGGCAGCCGCATCCTGACGGCCTCCGGCGACCGAACCGTTCGCATCTGGAGCACGCGTACGGCCGCAGAGCTCATGTGCCTGCGCGGGCACACGCTCGAGGTCCAGTCGGCGGCATTCGACGCCGAGGAGCACCGCATCGTCACCGCCTCGCTCGATGGCACCATCTTCGATACGCAATCCGGCAATGAGCTCGTGCGCCTCGATCACCCGGGTGAAGTGGTCGCATCGGCCAGCTTCAGCCGCGACGGCCGCACGGTGCTCACCCGCCCACCACACGGCCTACCTGTGGGACGCCGCGACCGGCGAACAGCGGCTCACCGTCGGCCAGGCTCAAGCGACGATGTGCGCCAGGTTGAGCCCCGACGGACACGAGCTTGGCCTGGAAATCCGGTGTTGCTCGATCCGCTCCAGGTGGCCAAGCAGCGACGACCGCGCGACCTCACCCCGGGCGAGCGCGCACGCTTCGGGCTGCCACCCATGCCCGGCGAGCCGCCGAAGTGAGCGCAGATCGCCGGCGCGATGTGCTACGCTGCTGCTCTAACCGGGAGCTCGCCATGCCATCTCGTTGCCTCGCCCTGCCGCTGCTCGTCGGCGCGATCGTGCTGCCGCAGTCTCAGGCCATCCAGACGCCGGTCGATCTCTCGCCCGCGCGCTGGGACCAGCGCGAGCGCGAACGGCTCGAGTCGCTGGGCACGGTGATGGGTCAGGACAAGGCACCGGCACACGCGGCGAACGGCAAGGGCATCATCACGGCCACCAGCAGCGTGCTGGCGGTCAAGGCGGGGCTGGTCGCGCTCGATCAGGGCGGCACCGCCGCCGACGCGGCGCTCACCACGGCCATCACGCAGGTCTGCCTGGCAGCGGGATCATGGGTGAGCTACGCCGGCATCTTCACCATGGTCTACTACGACGCCGAGTCGCGCACGCTTGCCAACCTCAACGCGGCGTTCAACACGGTGCTCGACGAGGATGCGCCGCTCACCATCCCGGCAGCGAGCGAGGGACCCAGTGGCCGCACCGCGCTCGTGCCGGGATTCATTGCTGGCGTGGAGGCCGCGCATCACCGGTTCGGCAAGCTGCCATTCGCACAGCTGTTCCAGCCCGCGATCCACTACGCCGAGCAGGGCTTCCCGCTGCACGCGATCCACGCGGCGATGCTCGCCGAGCGCCGGGCAGTGCTCACGCGGTTGCCGCAGACGCGCCGCCTGTTCACGCGCGCGGACGGCCAGCTCCACGCGCAGGGCGACGTGTTCCACCAGCCCGAACTGGCAGAGACGCTGCGGCAGATCGCCGCGCAGGGTGCGCGCTTCATGTACCGCGGCCCGTGGGCGGAGCACTTCGTCGCCGCCGTGCAGCGCGACGGCGGCAAGCTCACGCGGCGCGACGCCGAGCACTACGAGCCGATCTGGCGAGGACGCCGGTGAAGACCACGTATCGCGGCGTCGAGATCTTTGGCAACGGCTTGCCGGCGCTCGGTGGCGTACGTCGAGGCGGCTCAACCTCGCCGAGGCGGCCGACCCTGAACGGGCTCGGTCGCTACAGCACCTCGAGCGAGGCGTTCTTCCTGGCTGACGCAGATCGACCACCTCTGCTACACGGACTACCTCGAGCCACCCGCACTCGCGACCATGTTCAAGGGCCTCGATCTGAGCGCGGCCAGCCGGCTGCGCAAGGCGTCCGCAGAAGCGATGGTCGAGCGCATGGCGGCCGGCGACCTTGCCTTCACGCAGGCGCCCAGGCTCGACGATCACGGTCACTCGAGCGCGATCGTGGCGGTGGATGCGCGCGGCAACATCGCCGCCGTGGTGCACTCGATCAACACGTCCGCCTGGGGCGGCACCGGCATCTTCGTCGACGGCATCTCGATCCCCGACTCGGCGTCGTTCCAGCAGGCAGCCGTGCGGCGCGCCGGCAAGGGCGAGCAGCTGCCCGACCCCACCGAGCCGCTGATCGTGATGCAGGATGGCGCACCGATCTGCGCGCTCGCCTCGATCGGCGCCGGGTTGCACGAGAAGACGTTCTGTGTGCTCGTCGACCTGCTCGATCACGACCTCGGCATCAAGGCCGCGATCGATGCACCGGCGATCCTGCTGCCGGCGTTCGGTGCCGGCGGCATGCGCACCCCCAGATCCATGCCGGCGCGTTCGATTCGAAGCTGCTCGCGGCCGTGCGCCAGCTCGGGCTGGAACCGAAGGTCCTGCCGGCGAGCGATCTCTCGCCCTGCGGCTGGGTGGTGGGAGTGGAACTCGATCCTCGCACCGGCGTGCGCACCGCGGCTGCACCGGCCACGTTCAACGGCGCTGCCCTCGGCCAGTGACGGCGGTGCCTTGCGCGCTGGCTCGCAACCGGCCTCGACGGCGTCGCAGTCGTTCGCGATCGCGTGCTGCGCGAGGGTTCTCGATGCGCGCGACGGTCTCGGGCGTCCGCATGATCGTGCGCGAGGCGACCGTTCGACCCACCGTGGGTTTCCGCGGTGAGCACGCAGGCGTGATGATTGGTCGCCGCGACACGAGTGCAAGCACGGCTCGAGATCTGCTCGGTCGCGAATCGCCTTGGCTCGAAGGGCGGCCTTCACTCAATGCGCGACCAGCACGTCGTAGGTGTAGTTGAGCGTGCGCTGCTCGCCCGGCTTGAGCTCGAGCTTCCAGGACAGCTCGTAGCGCGGATTGACGGAGTACACGCCTTCCTCGCGCAGCGATTTCTGCGGCTCGCCGTCGGCGCTCGCGAGCTCGCCGGAGAACTGCCTGCGCACCTGCAGCGCGACGCTCTCCTTGCGGTGGTTGCAGGCGAGCAGCTCGCCCTTCACCAGCACGCGCCGGTAGTTGCGTCCGCCGTAGTTGATCACCTCACGTTCGTCGGGCTGCTCTACCTCGCTCGCGTGCGTGCGAATGCTGAGCGCCTTGTTGACGCGCACGGTGCTCGCCTCGCCGGGCGTGACCCAGCGCAGCGTGCGCTGGCCACCGAAGCGGCCGTCGATCGACATCACCGCCGGCGCAGTGGTGAGCGGGAAGTCGAACGGGTTCTCGAACCGCACCGCGTCCCACGGCGAGTCGTCGAACGCATCGGGCTGCTGCAGGCGGCGCCAGTCATCGATCAGGCGGCCGTCGGCATCGCGCGTGTCGGGCACGACCCACTCGACCAGCGACTCGTAGCTGGTGGTGGCGACTGCCACCTCGGTCATCAGCGACTCGCCGAGCGCGAGCGATCGCTGCCCCACCGAGTGATAGTGGACATCGACGCCGTCGCCGACCTGCGCCAGCGCGGTCGGATCGCCTTCGGCGGCCCGGCTGTACGAGACGGCCTGCTGCGAGACGACGTTGCCGGTCACATCGTTCGGCGCGCCGACGCGGCGATTCAGCTGCGTGAAGAAGCTCGCCCAGCTGGTCGAGAACGCGAGCGGCGACAGCACGTGCGCGAACTCGATGCTCGGGAAGCCGGTGATGAGCAGCACCTCGACGCCGGCGAGGTTCTCGAGCTCGTTGCGCACCACGGCTTGCTGGCGGATCGTGAGCTGATGTCCGCCCGCGCGGAGTTCGAGGTGGTAGGCCGGCGTCCAGGCGATGCCCTTGGCGAGGTAGCTGATGGTGGCGACCGCGCCGCCGCTCGCGATCGGCCCGGCGACGCTGAGCTCGAGCACCGGCACGCGCCGCTTCACCGTCGTGCTCGCAGCCACGGTCATGAGCGCGATCGTCGAGCTGTCCACGTAGGTGAGCCCATCGCCCGCCTGGATGACGAGGAAGCGCGCCGGCGGCTCGTCCGCGGACTGGCTGGTCGGGTGCAGCCACCAGGTGCGCGGATCGGGAGCCTCGAAATCGCGGCTGAAGGAGCGCTGACCGGACCCGGAGTCGATCACCACGCCTTCGAGCGGCGCCATGCGTGGATCGCGAAACGTGATGCGCACGGCTTGACCGGCGAGGTCGAGCTCCAGCCGGGCGGCTGCCGAGCCGTCGAGCGGCCGCGTCACCTCGCGGCTGGTGACGCGCGTGTCGACCTTCGCGCTCGCCTCGATCCAGAACGTGCCATGCACTGGCTCGGGCACGTCGTCGATCTGGTAGACACCGGCGCCCGGGAGCTGCACCTCGCGGCGCACCACGGCAATGCCGTTCTTGAACAGGCCCACGGATTGAATGCGGCTGGCGATGCGCGCGGGCGTCTGCGCGACCAGCTGCGAGCCAAGCCCGGACGCAATGCAGAGCAGCCCGAACGCGCGACGCGTGAACCAGCGACTCGACGTGTGCATGACGTGTTTCCTCGAATGGGGACGTCACGCATCATGTCGCCCGCGGCGGCACCGTCAAGCAACGGCAACGTAACGAGCCGCCGGGCTCGCTCGCAGCACTCACTTGACCGCCGGCATCACGCCGTCGCGCTTGGCGATGCGCCGCGCCACGGCCGCGCCGGAGTTGAGCCCGCCCTCCATGTAGCCGACGAACTTGTAGCACGTGTGCTCGCCCGCGAGGTGCAGCTTGCCGCCCATGTGCGCTTGCGCCATGAGCGGGCCCACGGTCGTGACCTGGCCGGGAGCCGGGAACGAGTAGCTCGCGCCGGTCCAGGCCTCCCTGGGCCAGTCCATGTAGCGCGCGGTGACGAGATTGGCCTTGAACCCCGGGTAGAACTGCTCGTACAGATCGGCGAATGCCCGGTCGCGCTCGTCCTTGCTCATCGCCAGCGCGCGCTCGACGCCTGGGCCGCCGGAGAATCCGGTCAAGCAAGCCCCGCCGTTCTCGGCCGCGACCGGTCCCTGCGCGTCGGTCGCATCCCAGGTCTCCTGGATCAGTCCGTCCGAGAGCGCGAACTGGCTGCGCTTGGGATCGCTCTCTTCCCAGAAGCGCCGCTTCACGTTGGCGAGGTACTTGGTGTTGAGCCCCATCTGCGGCGTCATCGCGCTCGGCAGCGCCGGCACGCACTCGATCTTCGACCAGGTCGACGGCGGCGCGGTGAGCACCACGTCGTCGCACTCGAGCTTGCGGCCGTTCGCCATCTCCACGACCACCCCGTCCTTCTGCGCGCGAATCGCCCGCACCGCTGCATCCAGCAGGATGCGATCGCTGCCGATCTCGCTGGCGAGCTTGTGGGCGAGCTGATCGTTGCCGCCCTTGCAGCGGTACACCTCGGTCTCGGTCCAGAACTTCTCCAGGCCGCCGCCGGCGACCGCGGCGAGCTGGCCGAGCAAGGACTGCTTGTCGGCGGCCTGGCCGTTGTCGGCCACCTGGTTGATCAGCATGGCCTGCTTCACCAGGTCGGACAGCTCGAGCGATTGCACCCAGGCGGCGGTCGACGTGTGGTCGAGCTTCCCGGCATCGGGCGCGAGCCATGGCTCGTCGGGCGGCACGTTTGCTGCCAGCTCGTTCATCTTGTTCAGGCCGCCTTCCATCTCCTCCCAGAGCTTGCCGGCTTGCTCCGCGTCGATCACCTTGCCGCCGATGATCACCGGCGAAACCACCTCGCCCTCGTCGTCGGTCACGTTCAACCACTCGAGACCGAAGCGCTCGGCGTAGGCCACCCAGGTCGGATGGTTCGAGCCGATCAGCTCAGCGCCGCCCTCGATGTTGCGACCCTTCACGTACTCGTTCTGGTTGGCCGCATTGAAGCTCAGCACGCGACCACCGACGCGGTTGCGAGCCTCGATCACGGTGACGTCGTAGCCGGCAGACTTCAGCTCGAAGGCACATGCCAGGCCGGAGAAGCCGGCGCCGACGACGATCACGCGCTTCTTGCTGTCCCGACCGGTGCGCACCAGTGCCATGGCGCTGGACGAGAGCAGCAGGCCCGCGGATGCCGCGAGCGTCGCCTTCAGGAACTCTCTTCGCTCGGCGATCGACACGCGGCGGCCGTAGCGCGAGGCAAGTTGCGCGATCAGGGAACGAGCCATGCTGGGTTCCTCCTCGGGAACGTGAGGGTGCGGAGCGCCCAATAGCTGAGCGAACGCGGTCGCGAGAGTAAAGCCCTCACCGGCCGGGATCGCACGCCGCGGTCATGACCGCGGCCCCTCGAGGAACGCGGCGATCTCGGCCACGCGCCTCTCGGCATCGGCGGCGCCCAGCTCGATCAGGCGCGCGTGATAGTCGGGCTGGAACATGACCATGCTCAGGAAGTCGTTGGTGCGCGTCTCGCGCGTGCCGAGCCCGCGCGTGAGAAACCGCAGGCCCACCGGCATCCTCGGCTCGAACTGGTTCGCGAGCCGGCCGAGATGCTGCGATGGACGCATCACGAACAGGTCGATGTGCGTGAGCCCCATGCGCTGCTCGGCGGGCAGCGGCGCGATCAGCCGATTGATCTGCTCCATGCGCAGCGCGTCCGCATCGAACACGTCGAGGAAGATCGCGTTGATCAGCATGCCGGCGATCTCCGCGGGCGACGGATAGTGCTCGATCGGCGCGCCGGTCTCGCGATACAGCGAGCGCGTGGACACCGCCAGGATCTTGCTCGCACCCAGGCGGCGCGCCGGCGACAGCGGCGCGGTCAGCGACATGCCTCCGTCCCCGTACCATGCCCCCTCGACCTGCACCGCCGGGAACAGCACCGGCAGCGCCGAGGATGCCATGACGTGGTCGACGTGCAGGCGTGCCGGCAGCAGCGTGATGCCGGGGCGCCGGCGCTCCTCAGGGATGTGACCCTGCACCCACGTCGTGTTGACGTTGTTCGCGTAGCACGACGCGGTCACGGCGAGCGCCGAGAGCTTGCGCTGGTGCAGGTTCTCGTCGACGCCGCCGATCCAGCCGTTGGTGGCGTGCAGGATGCGCTCGAGCAGGGCACGCAGCGGTGCGGTGTCGAGCAGGCCGCGCACTCGCGGGACGCCGGGCGCGCCGCCGGACACCAGCCGCATGCCCCAGCGGATCACGTTGCGCCCGAGCCAGTGCGGGTCGACGCGGAACACCTGGTCGGTGGTGAGCTGCATCCACATCTCGACCAGCGACTCGACGCGATCCCGGAACGACCCGACCCGACACGCGAGCGTGGCGGCGTTGATCGCGCCCGCCGAAACGCCGGTCACGATCGGCACATCGAGGTCAGGGTAGCGGCGCGCGAGCGCTCGCAGCACGCCGATCTGATACGCGGCGCGCGCGCCGCCGCCACTCATCATGAGCGCCAGCATCCGATGCTCCGCGGTGGGCGATGGCCAGGGTGGCGGCAGGGTACCAGAACACGAACCGCGAGCAAGCGCTCAGGGCGGGTCGCGGGTCCAGACGCGATAGCGTCCGACCGCGACCGGACCGGACCAGCCAGCGCGCACCAGCGGGCTCGTGTCGAGGAACTGCTCGGCCGCACCGAGCACGACCGCACCCAGCTGCACGCCCAGGCTCTGCCACACGTCCGCGAGCACCGCCGGCGTGAACCGCCAGACGGTCTTGCGGTCGGCGTAGTACAAGAGCGGCAGGCAGCGCGGCATCGGCACGGCGACGTAGCCCTCGAGCGCCACCCTGCGGTTCAGCAGCAGGCCGAGCTGCTTCAGCTCGAGCGCCTGGCTCGCCCCGGCGGCACGCTCGCGCTCGCTGAAGCGAACGGCGGCAACGCTCGTGGTCAGCGCCAGCGCGAGCGACGCCGCGAGCGCCGCATGCTGCCAGCGCGGTCCCCACCGCGCCATGCGCGCCACCGCCCATGCGGCCGGCAGCGCCAGCCCGGGCGCGAGGTAGATCTGCCAGTAGTCGTGGATCGCCGCACCGCCCAGGAACAGGAGCACGTGGCACACGCCGGTGCCGAGCGGGATCAAGAGCAGCGCGTGCGACCGATCGGTCGCAGGACGGCGCCAGCAGGCCACCAGCCAGACCAGCGCGATCAACCCGGCGATCGAGGTCGGCAGCGAGAATGCCCGCGCGTGCAGCACGAGGATCTGCCGCAGCGCCTGCGCGATCGACAGGTCGTCGAGACCCGCCGCGGTGCGCTCCAGGAACGCCTGGCCGAGCGACGGCAGCGGGCCGCGCGGCATGAACGCGAGCCACGCGAGCAGCACCGTGCCGCAGGCGAGCACGCCGCCGCCGACCCAGGCCGCTGCGTGCCGTGCCCGCGGCTCGCGGCTGCACCACAACCACCAGGTCAGCATGAGGGCGGTCAGGAACGCGGGCCAGTCGAACAGGTAGCCGAACGCGAGGCCGAGCTGCACCACCACGAGGTGCCGCGCGCGCGGATCGCGCTGCCAGCGAGCGGCGCCGCCGAGCGCCACGAACATCGCCAGCATCACGCCAGCGCCCTGCGGGTCGGGCATGGTCGCGTAGTGGGCGGCGATCGGGCTCGCCCAGGTGAGCACGGTCGCGGTGAACGGCGCGAGCAGCGAGTCCGGGAACGCCGCGCGCAGCCACACGAACAGGGCGATGACCGCGAGCAGGGCGAGCACCAGCGTGACCACGCGGGCTTGCCACTCGCCTTCGCCGAACAGCGCGAAGCTCAGCCACACGAGCCAGCCGATCATCGGTGGATGATGCGTGTAGATGGCTGGCTCGCGCACGCTCGCTCCGGGCTCGATGCACATCACCCCGGCAAGCTGCGCCACGGGGTAGCGCCGGAAGTTGCGCGCCACCAGGCTGTAGAACGCGCCGTTGCCGCCGTGCATGTCGTTCTCGAACGGCCGGTCGAGCCCACGCGCCATCAACCACGCCGACCAGGCCAGCAACAGCAGCAACAGCAGGCTCGCAGCGAGCGCGCGGTTCATCGGGCCCGTCCGGCGATCAGCGACCGGGGACGCTCGCCGACGGCGACGCGTCGGCGCCACCGCCCGGGATGCGCAGGCCAGGGTGCAAGAGGTACGCATCGAGCAGCTCGATCAGCACGCCGGCGCGCGGCAGCGCGGGGTCGCTCGAGCAATGCAGCTGCGCGTAGAACCCGCCGCGGCCGCGGGTGATCACACGGCATCGGACTCGCCCGGGTTGCCGAGCGCATGCAGGCGGTCCACACGCCAGCCCGGTCCGAGCTGGCTCGTGCGCAGCGCGTAGTCGCTGTCGAACGCCGCCAAGGACGGCAGCTCGCGCGCGCCGAGCGGCGTCGGCTGCTGCCAGCCGCTGCCGGTGCAGATGCCTGGCAACGCGGCGTCGAGCACGTCGTCGGCACCGTGCTCGCCCGCATCCGTGGCGCTGGTCGTGCCGTCAGCGAACACGTACTCGGCAAACGGCTGCGCTCCGGTCCAGATGATGCCATCACCCGACTCGATCCAGCGCTCGGCCAGCGACCGATCGCGCTCGCCGGCATACAGGACCGCCGGACACAGATCGAGGATCACGATCGCGTCGCGCACCGGGTCGCCCAGGAAACCGCGCGCCCACTGCTCCAGCTCGACCTGATCATCGTAGTAGAACACGCTCGCCTCGAAGCCCTCCGCCTGCACGGCCTGGACGATGCTGGTCGCGATCGACTGCTGCTCATCCCAGGGGATGAAGCGCTCGGCCACCAGCGGCACGAACACCGCGACCGCGCTCCGGTCGGAGCGCACGGTGATCGACTGCACCACGGAGCTCGAGGCGGCGCCCGCCTGTGCGGTCAGCGTCACGTCGTAGGCGCCGGTGCTCGCGTAGCGATGCACCGGGTGCACGTCTTCCTGATGGTGATAGCCGCTGAAGCGCTCGACCGTGCCGTCACCCCAGTCCCACACGAGCTCGCCCTGGCCCTTGCCCGGGTATTCCATGTGGCCGGTGCCGTTCAGCACCTGCGCCACGCGCGGCGAGTAGTCGCTCAGCGCCACGAGGTGTGCGACCGGCCTGGTGTCGGCGTCGTAGATGTCGAGCGAGCGCGACGCGCTGGCGCCGTCGCTGTCGGTGACCACGAGCATGAGGTGCAGGTAGTGGCTGCCATCGTCGTCGTCCGCCTGCGGCACGAACGGACCCGCTCAACCCGGTCACCGTCACCCAGTCCGGATGCGTGTGATGCGCCTCGACCAGATCCACGTGCCAAACCGCGTCGAGCGGCTTCTGATCAAGGTCGTCCTCGGCGTCGCTCGCGGTCGCGCGCAGCTCGATCGGCACGCCGTTCTGGTAGAACGATCCGTCCAGCGGCGCGTCGATCGCCGTGATCACCGGCGGCGTGTTGGCGGTGGAGATCGGGATCTCGGCGGCCGTGGTCTTGCCCTGCACGTCGGTGAGCTCGATGGTCGCGGTGAACGCGCCCGCGTCCGTGTACACGTGCGGCGGATCCGGATCGGTGCTGGTCGCGCCGTCGCCAAAGCTCCACAGGAACGCGAGCGGCCCACCCTCGGGATCGTACGAGGAAGAGGCGCTGAACTGCACCAGGAGCGGCGGACGGCCAACGGTTGGCGCCGCGGCCACCACCGCCACCGGCGGCTGGTTCGCGCCGACGTAGCGCAGCCGCAGGATCTGGTTGGTCGCAAGCGAGATGTACACGAGGTCGCCGCTGAACGGGTCGCTGCGCAGCGTGATCGGCAGACCGGCATCGGTGGCGAACGGCAAGACGCCGAGCACGCGATCGTAGGCGTCGAGCAGCGCCATCTTGATCCAGCCGGCGGTCAGGTCGCAGAAGAACAGCCCGCCGTGACACAGCGGCGGATACGAGCCGCTGGTGTAGACGCACACGCCCGACGTGCAGCGGCCGGTGAAGCCGAGCTGCCCGGGATCCGAGTGGTTCCACGCGAGGATCGGCTCGGCGAATGCGCCCCGCGCGCAGAACCCCTGTGGGTCCGCCGCCCGGTAGCTCGCATCCGCGACCGGGCCCTCGGAGCACGGCCAGCCGAAGTTCTCGCCGCCGCGCACCACGTCGATCTCCTCCCACGCATCCCAGCCGACGTCGCCGACGAACAGCGTCTCGTGCGGTCCCGAGCCCGGCTGCAGCGCGAAACGGAACGGGTTGCGCAGGCCGAGCGCCCAGATCCGCGACGCGAGGCTCGTGGGATCGCCGTCGAAGAAGGGATTGTCGGCAAGACCGAGGCCGCTCTTCGGGTCGACGCGCAGGATCTTGCCGGCGAGCGATGCCATGTACTGCGCGCGGAACGCGCCGAGGTCCTGGTCGCCGGGAAACCGATCCGCGCCGAAGCACAGCGGGTCGTTGCCGCCCGCATCGACCAGCTCGTGGTGCGCGCCATCGCCGGCGCCCACCACCAGGCTGCCGTCGGCGAGGAACGCGAGCATGCCGATGGTATGGCTCAGGTAGCACGACGGCACGCCGCCGGGCCAGGTCGCGCCGAGCAGATCGACCCGGGACGCCGGATCGATGGTGAAGCTGCCATCCGCGAATGCCGCCGTGTACCTCGTCAGCCGCGCGAACGTCGACTGCTCCTCGTCCAGGCCGTCGGCGTTGGGATCGACCGCGAGCAGCAAGTAGACGAAGCCGTTCTGCGCGAACTGCGGGTCGAGCGCCACGTCGAGCAGGCCGCGGTCGCCCTTGTTCAGCGTCTCGCTGCGCAGGTCGAGCACCAGGCTCTTCGACCCGGCCAGGACGTACCAGAGCTTGCCCGCTTTCTCCGCCACGAGCGCGCTCGCAGCGTCGACGAAAGCGAACCCGACCGGATTCGCCCAGTCGCTGCCGATCGGCTCGGCGACGAAGTCGGGCGGCAGCGACTGCGCGGGTACCCTTGGCGCCGCAACCGCGGCGACGATTGCAAGCACGACCGGCAACAGAACGGGGCAACTCAGCCGCATGGAAGGGCCATCCTTTCGGCGCGCAACGACCATGGCGCGATGGCACCGACGTGCTGCATCGCCAGGGGTCGTTCCCATCTGCGTGGCAGGAGTCTACCGTGCAGCGCCGCTCGGCACGACAGTTTCATCGCCGCCCGCGCGCGAGCTTCGCGGCCTCGGGCAGCGATCGCAAGCGCAACATCGCGAGCACGCCGAGCCACGGCCCCGGCGCGAGTACCAGGAACGCATAGCGCCAGCCCAGGGCTGGATGGATCGCACCGATCAGCTCGATCGAAGCGGTGGTGAGCAAGAAGCCGACGCAGGTTTGCAGCGTGAGCGCGGTGCCAAGGTACTGCGGATCCCCGAGCTCCGTGACGCAGGTGGAGAACTGCGCCGAGTCGGCCACCACGGTCGCACCCCAGATCGCGGCCACGCTCAACAGCCAGGGCGACGGCAGCCCGAACAAGGGACCGATGAGCACGCAGCAAGCGCCGCTCGCTGCCATCGCCCACGAGGTCACGAGCGTGCGGCCGACGCGATCGGCCAGCCATCCGCCGGCCACGCAGCCGAGCGCCCCGGCGCCGATCACCAGGAACGCGGCCAGCTCGGCCATGCGAGCCGCGCCGCCGGTCGCTTGCAGGCTCGCGCGCAGCATGACCGGCGCCCACGTCCACATGGCATACAGCTCCCACATGTGCCCGAAGTAGCCGAGGCTCGCGAGCCGCACGCCGCGATTGGCAATCACCTTGCCGATCTGCGCTCGGTCGAAGCGCGCATTGGGCAGCGCGTACGGTCCCCGGGGGACGAGCCCGCCGACGATCACCGCCGCACACAGCGCCAGCACCGAGACGATCAGCATGCTGTGGCGCCAGCTGCCATCGCCGATGCCGTTGATCAGGTAGGGTGATGCCTTGCCGAGCGTGAGCGCGCCGATCAGCACGCCGATCGCGAGCCCGCGCCCACCAAGGAACCAGGTGGCGATGAGCTTCATGCCCGGCGGATACACGCCGGCCAGGAACACGCCGGTCAAGAACCGCAGCGGCAAGCCGAGCCACAGCCCCCGCGCGCACAGAGCGAACGCGGCATTGACGAGCGCGCCGAGCGTGGCGCTGAGCGCGAACAGGCGGCGCGCGTCCATCACGTCGGCCAGGTTGAAGAGCGCGCTCGAGAGCGTGCCCGCCACGAAGCCGATCTGCACCGCGAGCGTGAGCCATGCCGCACCGCGATCGTCGAGCTGCCACTGCACGCGCAGCACGGGCACCGAGGCCGAGGCGCTGAACCACAGCGCCATCCCGCACAGCTCGGCGAGCGACACGAGCAAGAGGGCGCGCCAGCGTCGGGGATCGGGTTCAGGAACGTGAGACACGGCTCGGGTCGAGCGCTTGCGGTCGAGCGGCGGTCGCCGCGAGCGATGAGAGCCAGAGCAGCCGCGCGGCGGACGTCATGCAAGGCTCCTCGCCACCGTTCATCGGGCGGTGGCCATCGCTCCGACCAGACGCAAGAACTCGTCGAACAGGTACGCGGCATCGCGCGGGCCGGGCGATGCCTCGGGGTGGAACTGCACGCTGAAGAACGGCTTCAGCCGCGAGCGGATGCCCTCGTTGGTGCCGTCGTTGATGTTGACGAACCACGGCTCCCAGTCCGCCGGCAAGGAATCGTCGCGCACCGCATAACCGTGGTTCTGGCTGGTGATGTAGCACTGGCGCGTGAGCAGGTCCTGCACCGGCTGGTTCACGCCGCGATGACCGTAAGGCAGCTTGTAGGTATCGCCGCCGGCGGCGAGCGCCAGGATCTGATTGCCGAGGCAGATGCCGAAGATCGGCTTGCGGTAGCTCCCGAGCAACGCGCGCAGCTGCTCGATGAGCGGCTGCAGGTCCTTGGGATCGCCGGGGCCGTTGCCGAACACGATGCCGTCGGCCGCGTGCGCGAGCGGCTCGAGGCGTTCGTGCCACGGCGCGCGGATCACGCTCGCGCCGCGCTCGAGCAACGAGCGCACCATGTTGTCCTTCGCGCCCGCGTCGACCAGCAGGATCTTGAGCGCCCCACCCTGGTAGCGGGTGATCGCCTGCGGCGCCACGAGGCGGAACACCTCCTCGCGCATCTCGACCTCGGCGGCGCTGGTCTTGACGCTCTCCAGCTTCTGGTCCGCGGGGAACAGCCAGCCCCGCATCGTACCCACCTCGCGCAACCGGCGCGTCAGCGTGCGCGTGTCGATGCCGGTCGCCGCGGTGATGTTCTCGGACCTGAGCCACTCGCCGAGCGAACGCACCGCCGCGTGGTGGCTGTGCGCATCGACGTAGTTCTGCACCACCAGGCCCTGCACCTGGATGTGGTCGGCCTCGTACGGTCGCGCGATCGAGCCGCGCTCGCGCGCCGCCGGCACGCCGTAGTTGCCGACCAGCGGGTAGGTCGTCACCAGGATCTGGCCCCGGTACGAGGGATCGGTGAGGGTCTCGACGTAACCGGTCATGCCGGTGTTGAACACCACCTCGCCGCCGACGGCGCGGGTGGCACCGAAGCTGCGCCCCACCATCTCGGTGCCATCCTCGAGGACGAGTTTCATCGCGGTCGCGCTCGGGCTCACGGCAGCTCCATGGATGGTTCCTGGTGGTGGCGAGAAAGCAGATCACGAATACCAAACACGTCCACCTGGGGAAAAGGTGTTTTCCTCGCGCTCTGGTAGAATCCGCCGATCACTTCGACGGGAGCGCGCGATGATCCGGGCCGGCGTCCTGGCCGCTTGGTTTTCTGTCTGTCACGCGATCGGGGCGAGCGCCCAGGAGACGGCGGTTTCGGCGCCGCAGCTCGTGGATCGCGAGGCACGGCTCAAGATCGTCCCGCGCCTCAGCTACTGGCGGCCGGCGCTCAAAGGCACGATCCACATGACCGACGGCGCGCTCGATGGCAGCGGCACGGACGTGGACGTCGAGCACGACCTCGACGTGAACACGCGCAGCGTGTGGCAGCTCTCGGCCGACCTGCAGTGGCAGAAGAGCCGCGTCCGCCTGCGCTACGAGCCGCTGCGATTCCGGGGCAGCGCGGTGGTGGACGAGCCATTCGTCTTTCACGGCCGCACCTACGATCGCGGCACGCGCGTGTTCAGCGACGTCGATGTCGTGTCCTACGCGGCGAGCTACGACCATCGCCTGCTGCACGAGCAGCACTTCGATCTGCGCGCGGGCGGCGGGCTGTGCTTCGCGCAGCTGTTCACCAGGCTCGATGCGAACGGCACCGGCGAGCAGCGCTCGATCAGCGAGGTCCTGCCCACGCTCGGCGTCACCGGCGACGCCACGCTGAACGAGCTGAGCTTCGGCGCGGTGGCGACGTTCGGCGCGCTCGGCGCGGATCGCCAGCTGATCGACCTCGCCGTGCGTGCTGGCCTGGCGCTCGCCGCGGACGCCCAGATCGACCTCGGCTACCGCTGGCTGCAGCTCGACTTCGCGCGGGATGCGAGCCATGCCCACCTGATCGCGCAAGGTCCATTCGTGGCGCTGTCGATCGCGTTCTGAGGATGGCAGTGATCGAGCGGACCGAGCATGGGACGATCGCGGTGTTGCGGCTCGCGCACGGCAAGGCGAGCACGCTCGACGTCGAGCTCTGTCGCGGTCTCATCGGCGCACTCGCGAGCGAGATGCACGGTCCGAGCCGCGCCGTCGTGCTCACCGGCACCGGCGCGATCTTCTCGGCCGGCGTCGACCTGCTCAGGGTCACGCACGGCGGCGTGCCCTACCTGCGCACGTTCCTGCCCCTGCTGTCGACTTGCTTGCGCCAGTGGTTCGGGTTCCCGAAGCCGGTGGTGGCCGCGGTGAACGGCCATGCGATCGCCGGTGGCTGCTTGCTCGCGGCTTGCGCCGATCATCGCGTGATGACCACCGGCACCGGCACGATCGGCGTTCCCGAGCTGCACGTGGGCGTGCCGTTCCCGAGCGCCGCGCTCGAGGTGCTGCGCTTCCTGCTGCCTCCCCACCGGCTCCAGGAAGTGCTCTACACGGGCACCGGCTTCGCTGCCGACGCCGCGCTCGCGCGCGGGCTGGTCGACGAGCTGTGCGCCCCCGAGCACGTGCTCGCGCGCGCGCTCGCAGTGGCCGCTCACTTCGCGTCGGTGCCGGCCGCCGCGTTCGCGCTCACCAAGCGCGCCGTGCGCCTGCCAGCGCTCGAGCGCATCGCCTGGCACGAGGCGCTGCTCGAGCGCGAGATCGCGGCCACGTGGGAGAACGCGGCAACGCTCGAGTTCCTCCGCGGCTACGTCGCGCGCACGCTCAGGAAATGAGCGCGTGCAGAGGGCGGACCACGCCGTGCGCGCACCGCCGGGCACCAGCCCACGATCGCTCCGCATCGCTGCGCCATGGTGCAGCAGCGCAACACGCCGCAGGCGCGCATGCGGACTGCAGCAGCGCAGTCACGGGAGGGCGACGGCAGCTCCCACTTGCCGTTTCCGATTCGCGGCGGCCGTGGTCTAATCACGTCCGGCCGATCCTTCGCACCTGCCATCGACCATGAGCCAACGCCAGCGCAATGCCAGATCGCATCGTCCGAGCGCGCGCCGTTCCCGGCGCGCGATCATCGGCGTGCTCGCCGCGATCGGCGTGGCGATCCAGTTGGCGCCGATGGCCTCGGCGATCACGGCCGAGGAAGCGTGGCGCTGGACCCGGTTCACCAGCGCCTCGGGCTTGCCGGACAACGTCGTGCATCAGATCGTCGAGTGCGGCACGGACTCGTGGGTCGTGACCACGACCGGGTTCGCAGCCTACGACGGCTACCGCTGGCACCCGATCACGAGCACCGATCTGCCCGCCGGGCAAGTGCCGATCGAGCTGCATGCGCAGGGCGCCGGACGCGCCATGCTCGTCTACCCGGAGGGCATCTGGCAGCTCGGCCCGGGCGCCCGCGCGACGCGCTGCGCCAAGCCCGAGTCGGGCCGGTTCTGGTCGTGCGTGCCGCGGGGCGCGGACCTGCTCGTGCAGGTGACCGGTGCGTTGCGCGATCAGTGCGAGCTGCGCGTGCTGCACGAGGGTGCGCTGCGGCCGTTCCCGAGCCCACCCGGGTTGCTGCGCCGCCGCGAGCGAGATCTCTGGTCCACCGCGCACGGCACCCTCTACGCGGCCACCAGCGAGGGCTTGTTCCGGTGGGACGGGTCGCACTGGACGCGCCATCTCACCGCATCGGACTGGGCGAGCCGTTCGATCCTGAACTTGCAGGAGAACGAGCGCGGCGACGGCTGCCTCGCGACGGCGCTGCCGAACATGGCGGCCAGCCTCTGGTACTGGGACGCCGGGACGCCGCCGGTCGAGGTGCCCGCGCTCGGCGCGAACCGCGTGCGTGCGGCGACCATCGGTCCGGACGGCGAGCTGTACGTCGCGTACGACACGCGCGAGATCTACGAGCTGCGCAACTCGCCAATGGCTCCCGCACGCAACGCCGCAGCTCACCGACGTCACGGCGCTCGGCGTGCAGCCGGACAAGGACCTGTGGGTGGCGACCACCGATGGCCTGCACATGGAGAACCGCGGGCCGGTGCGCTGGGAGCAGCTGCACAATCCGGACAAGGGCGGCAGCGATCGCATCAACGAGATCCTGCGCACGCGCGACGGCACCATGTGGTTCGCCACCTCGCGCGGCGCCATGGTGCAGCCGCCGGGCGGCGGGCTCGTGGTGATCCGCGATGCGGATGGCCAGCCGCTCGACGAGGTGACCGGCCTGGCCGAGGACGATCTCGGGCGGGTGTGGCTGTCGAGCGGCCGGCGGCCCATGGGCGCATACTGCTTCGATGGCAAGTGGCACCACTTCGGCAGGCAGCAGCACCTCGATGCGCTGTGCTTCCACAAGATCCGGCGCGATCGCCGCGGCAACCTGTGGTTCCTCGGCCTGAGCGATCATCCCGACGAGCAACGCAGCGACGGCACCGGCGCGTTCATGTTCGACGGCAAGACCTTCACGCACTGGGGCGGCAGCGATGGGCTGCCCAACGATCGCGTGTATGGATTCTGCGAGGGGCCCGATGGTGCGCGCTGGTTCGGCACGGCCGCCGGCCTGGGCTGCTACCGCAATGGTCGCTGGCAGACCTGGACGCAGAGCACCGGCCTGCGCTGCGACCGGGTGTTCGCGCTCGATGTCGACGCCCTTGGCGGCGTGTGGTTCGCGCAGTCGATCTTCGGTCTCGGGCATCTCGATGCCGGGGGGAATCTGCAGTTCTTCGACAGCGATGATGGCCTGAGCGCGAGCGAGGTGACCGATCTGCGCTTCGACGAGCGCGGCTGGCTGTGGATCGCCACGCCCGACGGCCTGAACGTGCTGCGCGATGGCCACATCACCGCGTTGCGCCACGATGTCGGGCTGGTGTTCTCGGACCTGTGGCCGGTCTTGCCGCTCGCCGATTGCGTGTACGTCGGCTCGCTCGGCCACGGCGTGCAGGTCCTGAAGCTCGCGGCGCTCGATCAGCGCGCACCGCAGCTGGCGATCAAGGAAGCCGCGTGGCAGGAGGACACGGCCACGCTGTCCTGGTCGGCTCGCGGCCCGTGGGGGCTGCCGGGCGAGGGACGCGTCCTCACGCGCTATCGCATCGACGCGGAGCCGTGGTCGCGCTGGAGCACGACCGAGGCCATCCACCGGGGATCGGTGCTCGCCGGCAAGCACCAGCTCGAGGTCGAGGCAAAGGGCGCCTTTGGCAGCGTCACCGCGCCGGTGCGCAAGACGTTCCAGGCGCCGCTGCTGCCCTATCTGCGTCCCCTGTTCTACGCGCCGATCGCGGTCTCGCTGCTGATCGCCGTCGCCTGCGCCACGGTGCTGATAAGGCGCCAGCGCCGCCACCTGCGCGAGCGCCGCGCGCTCGAGGAGCAGCTGCGCCAGGTGCAGAAGATGGAGGCGATCGGCCGCCTGGCTGGCGGCATCGCCCACGACTTCAACAACCTGCTCACCGCCATCAATGGCTACAGCGACCTCGTGCTGTCGATGCTGCCGGACGGCAGCACGGCGCGCGAGTCGATCGAGAAGATCCAGCGCGCCGGCGAGCGTGCTGCCTCGCTCACCGCCCAGCTGCTCGCCTTCAGCCGCAAGCAGATCGTGTGCGATCGCACCATCAACCTGAACGAGATCGCGCTCGACCTGGTGGACATGCTGCGCCGCTTGCTGGGCGAGGATATCGAGCTCGAGCTCGACCTGGCGCCCGATCTCGGCCTGGTGCGCGCCGATCCCGGCCAGGTCCAGCAAGTGCTGCTCAACCTCACCGTCAACGCGCGTGACGCGATGAACCAGGGTGGCCACCTCATCGTCCGCACGCGCAACGACGAGCGCGCCGTCGAGGTGCGGCTGGCGGTGAGCGACACTGGCTGCGGCATCGCGGCCGAGCACCGCGCTCACCTGTTCGAGCCGTTCTACACCACCAAGGAGCTGGGCAAGGGCACCGGCCTCGGCCTGGCGATGGTGTATGGCATCGTCCAGCAGAGCGGCGGTCGCATCACCGTCGACAGCGAGCCAGGCTGCGGCACGACCTTCACCATCCATCTGCCGCGCGTGGCGGCGGTGAAGCCCTCCGGCCAGGCCGACCCGGTCGCTCCCAGCGAGAGCCACGGCGGCGAGACCGTGCTGATCGTCGAGGACGAGCCCGATGTGCGCAGCCTGATGCGCGACACGCTCGCCTGCAGCGGCTACCGCGTGCTGGAAGCGACTGACGGGGTGCACGCGCTCGAGGTGGCGCGCAGCCATGGCGAGACGATCCACCTGCTGCTGACCGATGTGGTGATGCCGCGCAGCAGCGGACCGGAGCTGGCTCGCCAGCTGGCGCGCGTGCGCCCCGAGACACGGGTGCTGTACGTGTCCGGGTACACCGGTGACGCGCGCCTGGATCACCATGGCGCCGGTCGCATCGCCTTCATCCAGAAGCCATTCCGCGCCACGGAGCTGAAGCGCCGCGTGCACGAGGTCTTGCATGCACCCGCGGCGGCGCTGGCGAAGCGCTAGGCGGAGCGCCTTCTTGGAGACACCGATCCGCGAGCCGCGCTGGCATCGCCTGCCGTCCAGGTCAGGATCATCACCATCGTGGAGCTGCCGCTCATGATCACGACTCTCGTCCTCTCGTGCGCCTCGCTGGCAATGCACGATGCCGCGGACATCGCCGCGCTGCCGCCGGTGCCGGAGCCGCGACAGCTGGCATGGCACGAGCTCGAGTACTGCGCGTTCGTGCACTTCAACATGAACACGTTCACCGACGCCGAGTGGGGCAGCGGTCAGGAGAGCCCCGAGACGTTCCAGCCGTCCATGCTCGACTGTCGCCAGTGGGCACGCGTGGCGCGTGATGCCGGCATGAAGGGCATCATCCTCACCGCCAAGCATCACGATGGCTTCTGCCTGTGGCCGAGCCGCCTCACCGACCACACGGTGGCGAGCAGCTCCTGGCGCGCGGGGAAGGGCGATGTCTTGGGCGATCTGTCGGCCGCATGCCGCGAGCACGGGCTTCACCTCGGCGTGTACCTCTCGCCGTGGACCGCAACCAGCCGTGCTATGGCGACTCGCCTCGCTACAATCGGTACTTCGAGGGTCAGATCGCCGAGGTCTTGCAGAACTACGGCGCCATCGCCGAGGTGTGGTTCGACGGCGCGTGCGGCGAGGGACCGAGCGGCAAGCGGCAAGTGTACGACTGGCCAGGATTCGTCGCCGTGGTGCGCAGCCATCAGCCGGGCGCGGTGATCTTCAGCGACGCCGGTCCGGACGTCCGCTGGGTCGGCAACGAGGCCGGCCATGCGGGCGAGACCAACTGGGGCATGCTGCGGCGCGACGAGTTCTACCCGGGCATCCCGCAGCGCGAGCGCGAGCTCAACGAAGGCCACGCCGACGGCACCGTCTGGCTGCCGGCGGAATGCGACGTGTCGATCCGCCCGAGCTGGTACTACCATGCCAGCGAGGACGACCGGGTGAAGTCGCTGCGCGAGCTGATCGACATCTACTTCGCGTCGGTGGGCCGCAACGCCTCGCTGCTGCTCAACCTGCCGGTCGACCGGCGCGGGCTGGTGCACGAGAACGACGCGGCACGCTTGCTCGAGCTGCGCCGCTTCCTCGACGCGATGCTCGCCCGCGATTACCTGAACACCGCGAGCGCGCACGCCAGCAGCAGCCGCGCCGGGTTGGGTGCGGAGCGCGTGTGCGACCAGGACGAGCGGAGCTACTGGGCGAGCGACGGCGAGCTGCGCGCGCCGGTCGAGATCGAGCTCACGCCGGCGCACGCGTGCGTGGCGGACGTGGTCGAGCTGCGCGAGCCAATCCGGCTCGGCCAGCGCGTGGCCGCGTTCCAGGTGGACGGGCTCACGCCAGACGGCTGGCAGCAGCTCGCGGCCGGCACCACCGTCGGCCGCCGCCGCTGGCTGCGCTTCCCGCGCACCGAGCTTGCGGCGCTGCGCGTGACCATCTCCAGGACCCGCGCGAACGCGTGCGCCGCGCTCTCGACCATCGCGCTCTACGCGACCCCGGACGGCGCCGCGGCAGCGGATGCGATCGAGCTGCGCGCCGGGAGCGCAACGGTCCAGGGCAAGATCCAGCTCGCACCAGGCCACGACGCGCTCGGCGGCTGGACCGACGGGAACGACCGCGCGAGCTGGCAGGTCGAGGCCGCGCGCGGCGCCTACGAGGTCGAGCTCACCTATGCCTGCGCGCCGGACCAGGGCGGCGCCCAGTTCGAGGTGCGCTGCGGCGACTCGGCCGCCGGCGGCAAGATCCATTCGACCGGCGACGGCGGACGCTTCCTGACCGTTCCGGTCGGCTTGCTCGAGCTGCCGGGCGGCACCACGAGGATCAGCGTGCGAGCGACCAGCGGACCGAATGCGGCCGGCATGAACTTGCGCGCGGTCACCTTGCGGCCTGGCTACCGGCCGCTGTTCGACGGCAACAGCCTCGCCGGCTGGCACCTCGTCGCCCAGGAGGGACCGGGCTACCTGGTCGATGCGCGCGGCGTGCTGGTCTGTCCGGAAGATGGCGGCGGCAACCTGTTCACGGAGCAGGAGTACCAGGACTTCTCGTTCCGCTTCGAGTTCCGCCTGTTCGACGGCTCCAACAACGGCATCGGCATCCGTGCGCCGTACCAGGGTGATGCCGCCTACGTCGGCATGGAGATCCAGGTGCTCGACAACGAGAGCGAGCAGTATCGCGACCGGCTGCAGCCCTGGCAGTACCACGGCTCGATCTACGGTGTGGTGCCGGCGCCGCGCGGATTCCTCCGGCCCACGGGCGACTGGAACTGCGAGGAGATCATCGCCCGCGGCCGGCGCATCACCGTGATCCTGAACGGCACCCGCCTGATCGACTCGAACCTCGACGACGTGACCGACCCCGAGGTGCTGGCCAAGCATCCCGGGCTGCAGCGCACCGGCGGGCACATCGGCTTCCTCGGCCATCGGTCGCGGGTCGAGTTCCGCAACATCCGCGTGCGGCCGTTGCCGTGATCGCGGCGGCATCGCCATGACTGCCGTCGACTTCTGCTTCAGCCAGCGCGGGCTGTTCCTGATCCCGGTGGACGAGCTTGGCCCGGCCGGCATGAGCGAGACGTTCGCGCTCGAGCTCTGCGCGCGCACCGATCTCACCGACGCCTGGGTCGAGCTGTTCGACGCTGCGTTCGCCGCCTACTGGGCGCGCGCGTCGACGCTCGCCGCGCGCGCGCCGCGCCACTGGTGGCCGCCGCGGGTCCAGCACGTCGCGGTGGTCACGAGCCCGGCGCACGTGCGCCCGTACTTCCAGCCGCTCCACCGGACCTCCTGGCTCGTGTACGCGAGCGACTTCGACCCACAGCCGTCCCACCGGGAGTTTGCAGCCTACCAGCTGCTGCAGGTCGAGCGCATGGGCCTGCTGCAGCAGGTGGTGCCGGCGCTCGCGCACAACCTGAGCTACTTCCTGCTGCGCAGCGCGGACGAGATCGCGGCGTTCGTCGCCGCTTGCGAGCGATCGCCGCGCCCGGATGCGACCGCCTACCAGGCGCTGGCGCGCGCCATGCCGTGGGTGGTGACGCTGCATCACGAAACGCTGCGGCCGCCGCCGGCGCCCGCCGCCGGGCAGCGTCGTCACGCTGCCGGGCACCGGCTTGATCGTGCCGCGCTCACGGCAGCGTGACCTCGAGCAGCTGGTCGCGACCTGGTCGGCCACTGCCGAGCGCGTGGCGCGCGGCCACTTCGCCGCGCACGCCGAGCAGCGGCGCGATCACGGACCCGAGCTCGGCGCGTGGCTCGCCGCCCAGCGGCCGCGGCTGCTCGTCACCGGCGCGGCAGGCGCAATCCTGTGGGACCCGGACCAGCCGCTTCGGTTGCGGCGGTGAGCGCCGCGCTGCGACGCGTCACCGACAGCGCCGCGCACAGCCTGCGCGCCGACTGGCAGGTGATCGATCGGATCTCGCGCGCATTCGTGGCCTCGCTGCGCGCGCCCGAGCAGCTGCCGATGCCGGCACCCGGCCACCAGCCAGGACGGGCTCAGCTACATGCACCTGACCCGCCGTCTCGTCGCCTACAACCTGCACGAGGGTCGCATGCACCGCCTGCACGAGCCGGCGCCGCCGTTCGAGCGCTGGATGCTCGCGGCGCGCACCGCTCACGAGTGGGCGCACCTCGCCGTCGACGCTGGCTGGGTGGCCGTGCCCGCGCACCGCCGGCAGGAGGTCCTGCAGCTGCGCGCGGCGCTGGCGGCGCAGCTCGAGACGATCGCGGCCGAGCTGCCGGCGCCGCTCTGCGCCGCGACCGCGGAGCACCATCGCCGGCTCGCCGCCGCGCATCGATCGCTGGGTCAAGCGCTGGCCGCTGTCGCGCTCGCCCGCCTGCCCGACTACCAGGCGAATCTCCTGGCGCAGCGCTACCTCACAGCCGACGAGATCGAGACGTACGTGCGCAACAACGTCGCCAGCCTGGCGCACGACCATGCCCCGCACGAGCTGCTCGTGCGCCTGGCGCGCCACGCGTTCGAGTACCAGTACCTGCGCTTCGCGCAGGTGCGCGATCCCTGGCGCTACTTCACCAGCAGCACGTTCTTCCCAAATCACTACCTGCGCAGCGGCGCGATCACGATCGCCCGCACCACCGAGCTGTTCGCCACCATGGCCCGCGTATGCGATTGCCACGAGGTGGATTCCAGCTGGGTGCGCGCGTCGCCGCCGGACGGTTGAACGCGCCGGTCGGCTCAGCTCTTCTGCAGCGCGCGCAGCGTGATCGGCAGCGCGAAGGTCATCTGCTCGTCGACGGTGCGACGCGCCTCGACCGTCGCCTGGAAGCGCCGCTCCAGGGCGCCCACGATCTCTTGCACGAGATGCTCCGGCGCGGACGCACCGGCCGTGACCAGCACCGTCGCCACGTTCTCGAACCAGCCGTAGTCGATCTCGCGCACGTCATCGACGAGGTGCGTACGCACACCGCGCGACGACGCGATCTCGGTGAGCCGCAGCGAGTTCGAGCTGTTCTGCGAGCCGACCACGATCACCAGATCGGCCTCGAGCGCCAGAGCCGCAACCGCATGCTGGCGGTTGGTGGTCGCGTAGCAGATGTCCTCCGACGGCGGCCCCTGGATTGCAGGGTAGCGGCGGCGCAGCGCGGCGATGATCGCGTCGGCATCGTCGACGCTGAGCGTGGTCTGCGTGAGGTACGCGATCTTCTCGGTGCTGGCAAACGGCAGCCGATCCACTTCCGCCGGCGCGCTGATCACCGTGACCGCGCTCGCCGCCTCCCCCACCGTGCCGATCACCTCGTCGTGGCCGGCGTGGCCGATCAGCACGATCTGGTAGCCGAGCCGCGCGAAGCGCACTGCCTCGGCGTGCACCTTGAGCACCAGCGGGCAGGTGGCGTCGATCACCGTGAGCCGCCGCGCCCTCGCCTGATCGCGCACCGCCGGGCTCACACCGTGCGCGCTGAACACGAGCGTGCTGCCCGCCGGCACCTCGTCGACGCCGTCCACGAACTTGACACCGAGCCGCTCGAAGCGTTCGACCACGTGGCGATTGTGCACGATCTGGTGGAACACGTAGATCGGTGTGCCGAGCAGCGCGATGGCTTGCTCCAGGGTTTCGATCGCCATGTCGACGCCGGCACAGAAGCCGCGCGGCTCAGCAAGCAAGATGCGCATTCGAGTCACCTGATGCGGACCGGACGAGTACCGAGGGCAAGCGCTCAGTTTAGCCCGAACTCTCGAGCGCACCAGCGCTGCGGCTCGAGCCTCGCGAAAACGGCGGTGGCGGCTGGAGCCGCATGCGGCAAACGGCTAGACTCGCGGCGCCGGCCTCCAGGGATCATGATGCAGTCCGAACGAGCCCCGTCGCTTCCCTCGCGCGCAGACTCCGCCGTCCCGGAGCGCGCCGCGCACGCTCATACCCGGCGCCTGGCGCGCGGTCACTACGAGAACTTCCCGGTGCTGAGCATGCTGCTGCCGCGCCGCCTGCGCCAGGACTTCGCCAACGTGTACGCGTACTGCCGCGGCGCCGACGACCTGGCCGACGAGCCGCGGCCGCCGGCCGAGCGCCGTGCGGCGCTGCGCGCGTGGCGCGCCGAGCTGCACGCTTGCTTTGCCGGGCAGCCGGCGACGCCGGTGTTCGTGGCGCTGCGCACGACGATCGAGCGCCACGATCTACCGCTGCAGCCATTCGCGCAGCTGCTCGATGCGTTCGAGCAGGATCAGACCATCACCCGCTACGAATCGTGGCCAGAGCTGCTCTCGTACTGCCAAGGCAGCGCCAATCCGGTCGGTCGGATCGTGCTGCGCCTGTGCGCCACCACCATCCCGCCATGGACGAGCTGAGCGATGCGACCTGCACCGCCCTGCAGCTCGTCAACTTCTGGCAGGACGTGCGGCAGGACGTGCTCGAGCGCGATCGCGTGTACCTGCCGCGCGCCATCGCCAAGAGCCACGGGCTCGACCTCGAGCGGCTCGTGCTGGCGATCCAGGATGCGCACCGCACGGCAAGCCCGATCGACGCCGACTTGCTCGCGGCGTACGTGGCCACGGTGTGCGACCTGTGCGCGCGCACGCGGCCCTTGTTCCAGCGCGGACGCGACCTCTGGCCACGGCTCGGTCGCGACGTGCGCCCGGTGATCCAGCTGTTCACGCTCGGCGGCGAGGCAATCCTGAGGGCGATCGAGCGCAGTGGTTACCGCACGCTCGAGCGGCGGCCGCGGCTCTCGGCCCTCGGCAAGGGCGCGCTGCTGGCGCGCGCCTGCTGGGCGAAATGGCTGGCGCCATCATGAAGAAGGTCTCGCTGCTCGCGCGATTGCCGCTGCGACTACCCTGGCGCAACCCCAGCAGCACGCTCGGGGCGAACGCACTCGCTCGGTCCATCGCCCACTGCCGGCGCATCACGCGCGCATCGGCCAGCAGCTTCTATCATGGCATGAAGCTGCTGCCCGAGCCGGAGCGGTCGGCGACCTACGTGCTGTACGCGTGGCTGCGGCACGCGGACGATCTCGGCGACGGCGCGCAGGGTCGACCCGTGAAGGAGCGGCTGCTCGGCGCTTACCGCGAGGCGACGCACGCCGCGATCGATCGGACCGCGCCGCTGCCGGGCGCTTTCGACCACGGCCTGTGGCCGGCGCTGCGTTGCGTGGTCACGGGCTATGACATCCCCATCGCCTGCCTCGATGGCCTGATCGAGGGCCAGCTGCTCGATCAGCGCCAGCTGAGCTACGCGACCTGCGATGATCTCTACCGTTACTGCCATCACGTCGCGTCGCTGGTTGGCGTCGCCTGCCTGCGCATCTGGGGCTTCACCGGCGGCGACGAGACCTGCCGCCTCGGCGAGCAGCGCGGCCTCGCGCTGCAGCTCACGAACATCCTGCGCGACGTGGTCGAGGACGCTCGCCGTGGCCGCGTGTACCTACCGGCCGAGCTGTTCGAGCGAGAGAGCATCACCGCCGCCGAGCTTCTCGCCCTGCCGCACCAGCAGATCGCGCGCGCGATCGTGCGCCTCGCCGCCAGGGCGCGCGAGCAATTCGTCGGCTCGGCGGCGCTCGATCAGCGGGTGGCTGCCGCCGCGCAACCGTGCCTGTGGGCGATGACCACCCACTACCGCGCACTGCTCGAGCGAATCGCGGCGCGCCCCGAGCGCGTGCTCGGCGGCAAGCGCGTGCGGCTGAGCCGCGCGCACAAGGCCTGGGTCTTCTGCCGGGCGCTCTGCCGCCGCCAGTCCTCGGCCAGCTCCTGGTCCCGTGCCGATCGAGGCAGTGAGTGAGTGCACCGAGCGTCCTGATCGTGGGCGGCGGCCTCGCCGGGATCGCGGCCGCCGTGCGCGCGAGCGAGGGCGGCTGCCGTGTCACGCTGCTCGAGGCGCGCGCGCGCCTCGGCGGCCGCGCCAGCAGCTTCGATGCCGAGACCGGGGTGCTGATCGACGCCTGCCAGCACGTCCTGCTGCGCTGCTGCCGCAACCTGATCGACCTGCTCGCGCGGCTCGGCACGCTCGGGCAAGTCGAGTGGTTCGACGCGTTGTGGCTCATGCACCGCGACCGCACGCGCACGCGCTTGCGCGCCACGCCGCTGCCGCCGCCGCTGCACCTGCTCGGCGCGATCGACGGCAGCGCGTGGCTGACGTGGGCGGAACGTTGCCGGCTCGCGCGCGCGCTGCTGGCGCTGATCACGCTCGGCCGCAACGGGCGCGAGCGCTGTGCGCACATGACGTTTCGCGACTGGCTCGCGTGCCACGGCCAGTCGCAGCGGCTGATCGATCGGTTCTGGAACCTGATCGGCGTGAGCGCGCTCAACGAGACTGCCGAGCGCTCGAGCGCCGCGTACGCGGCGCAGGTGTTCCAGGAGTCGCTGCTGGCGCGCGCTGACGCCAGCGAGCTCGGCATCGCCAGCGTGCCGCTCGCGGAGCTCTACGCGCCGCTGCCTGCGCTGCTCGAGCAGCGCGGCGGCAGCGTGCAGCTCGCGACGCCGGCGGCGGCCTTCGAGTTCGACGGCGAGCGCATCACCGGCGTGCGGCTGCGCGATGCGTCGCAGCGCCGCGCAGATCACTACGTGGCGGCGGTGCCGTTCGACGGGCTCGCGCGGCTCGCGCCGCCGGCGCTGGTGCGCGCCGACCCGCGCCTCTCGCACCTGCACGAGCTGCGCCACAGCCCGATCCTCAGCATCCATCTCTGCTGCGGGCGCCGATCGTCGACCTGCCGCAGCTCGCATTCATCGACTCGCCCGTGCATTGGCTGTTCTGCAAGCAGAGCGGCGGCGGCCAGCACCTGGTGCTGGTGGTATCCGCCGCGCGCGCACTGATCGAGCGTGGCCAGGACGAGCTCGTCGAGCTCGCCACCGCCGAGCTCGAGCAGCATTTTCCGGCGCGCGCGCGGCCGTGCAACGCGCGCGCGTCATCAAGGATCGCGCCGCGACGTTTTCGCCCACGCCCGGCGTCGACGCGCTGCGCCCCGCGACCCAGGGCGGCGTGCAGAACCTGTTGCTCGCGGGCGACTGGGTCAGGACTGGCTGGCCGGCGACCATGGAGGGCGCGGTAATGAGCGGCTATCTCGCCGCCGAGGCGATCACCGGCCAGCGCTGCCGCGTCGCCGAGCAAGCGCCGGCCGGATCGGCTGCGCTGGCTGCCGCGGTGGTGAGGGAGCGAGGTGCCCGGTGCCGACACGTCACGAGCTGTTCATCACCTGCGCACCCGGCCTCGAGCCCTTGCTGCACGCCGAGGTGCGCGCGCTCAAGCTGGCGCACGTCGAGCAGCAGGTTGGCGGCGTGTTCGCGCTCGGCACCATGCGCGACTGCTGGCGGTTGAACCTCGAGCTGCGCACCGCGATCCGCGTGCTGCGCCGGGTGGCACGGTTCCAGGCGCACGACCAGGACGAGCTGTACCGCGGCGTGCAGTCGGTCGACTGGAGCCGAGTTCGTCGTGGCCGATGGCACGCTCGTGGTCGACGCGCACGCGAGAGACTCGACGCTCACCCACACCCGCTTCCTCGAGCAGCGTCAAGGATGCCGTGGTCGATCAGTTCCGCGAGCGCGCGGGCATCCGGCCGTCGGTCGACAAGGACGATGCCGATGTCGCCATCCACGTGCATCTCTTCCAGGAGCGCTGCACGTTGCTGGTCGACACATCGGGCGGCTCGCTGCACAAGCGCGGCTGGCGCCGGTTCAGGCCGCGCGCCGCTCGCGGAGACGCTGGCGGCGGCGGTCGTGCTCGATTCGCGATGGGGATCAGCGCGCGCCACTGCTCGATCCGTTCTGCGGCTCGGGCACCATCCTGATCGAGGCGGCGCTGCTCGCGGCGCGGATCGCACCGGGGTGTTCCGCCAGCGCTTCGGCTTCGAGCGCTGGCCGGACCACGATGCCGGCGCCTACGCCGAGCTGGTCGCGGCGACGCGCGCGCGCTGCCAGCCGCCTCGCAAGCTGATCCTCGAGGGCTCGGACGCCAGCGCCGAGGCGATCGCGGGCGCGCGCGCCAACGCCGCCGCGGCCGGAGTCGCCGAGCACATCACGTTCCGCATTCGTGACGCTCGCGACTTCAGCCCCAGGCGCGGCTGGAATGCCTGGTGATTTCCAACCCACCCTGCGGCGAGCGTGTCGGCGCGAGGACAGACTTGGGCTCGCTGTACACCGAGCTCGCGCGCATCCTCGGCGAGCGCTGCGCCGGTTATCACGTTTGCCTGTTGAGCGGCAACCGGGAGCTGGAGCGCACGCTGCCGTGGCCGCCGATCAGGGCGCGCGCGGTGAAGAACGGCGCGCTCGCGTGCCAGCTGCTGCTCTACGAGGTGCCGCGCGCATGACCGACGCCCCGCGGTTGTCTGGTTGGATCTCGAGATGACCGGGCTCGATCCCGAGCGCTGCGCGATCATCGAGATCGCCGCCGTGATCACCGGCCCAGATCTCGTGCCGATCGCCGAGGTCGAGCACGCCATCTGGCAGCCCGACGCCGTGCTCGCGCAGATGGAGCCGCATGTCCGGGAAATGCACTCGCGGAGCGGGCTGCTCGAGCGCGTGCGCCGCTCGCCCGTCTCGCTCAAGCAGGCCGAGGAAGACGTTCTCAAGCTGATCAGCACGCAGTGCGCTTTTCGTCAAGCATTCCTCGCCGGCAACTCGATTCATCAGGATCGTCTCTTCCTCGCTCGCTACATGCCGGCGATCGAGCGCTTCCTGCATTACCGCCAGCTCGACGTCTCCAGCCTGAAGATCCTCGCTGCCGCGTGGTTTCCACCGACGCTGCGGTTCGAGAAGCCGGCCAAGACGCACACCGCGCGCGATGACATCCGGCTCAGCATCGCCGAGCTGCAGTTCTATCGTGATCACATGCTGCGCAGCGAGTGAGGCGCGGCTGCGTTTGGCACGAAAGATTCGTGCGAAAAAGGCGCGCGGAAAACCGGCGCATCTGGGCGATAATTCTTCGCGCGCACGATGGCGGAGCCGTCAACACACGCCAGGTTTTCTCTTCAGGGAGGCCCCATGTCGCGGATGTCCAGTCGCGAACGACTCGAGCGGAAGGCAGCGGAAGCAGAGGTCGCTGCGAAGGAGAAGACCGAGCGCAAAGCGACCCCGACACCCACGCGGAGCAGCTCGAGGAAGAGCGCGGTCGCCTCGGTCGTGCGGCAGAAGGTCGTGTGGAAGGTGTTCAACGCCGGCTTCAAGGAAGTGGCCGAGTTCCCCCACCCGAAGAAGGCCGAGGCCGACGCGCTCGCAGCCAAGCTCACCACCGAATCGGGCACCAGCCACTTCGTCAACGCGGCGAAGGTCCCCATGGAAGATGCGTGAGCGCATCTTCCATCCCTCGATCATTGGCGATGCGTGAGCGCATCTTCCATCCCTCGATCGAGCGTCACTTCTTCGGCTCGAACGCGAGCGCCGCGGAGTTCATGCAGTAGCGCAGACCCGTTGGCGCCGGCCCGTCGTCGAAGACGTGGCCGAGATGGCCATCGCAGCGCGCGCACAGCACCTCGTCGCGGATCATGCCCAGGCTCTGGTCGCGCTGGACGCTCACCCGCGCGGCCGAGAGGGGCGCGGAGAAGCTGGGCCAGCCAGTGCCCGAGTCGAACTTGGTCGCCGAGCCGAACAGCTCGAGCCCGCACGCGGCGCAGCGGTAGGTTCCATCCTCGTGCTGGTTCCAGTACTTGCCGCTGAACGCGCGCTCCGTGCCTTTCTCGCGCATGATCGCATACACGTCCGGGGCCAGGTCCTTCTTCCACTCCGCATTGCTCTTCACCACGCGCTCGATCATCTCTTCCTCCACGCCAGCGGGCGCCGCCGCGCCCGCTGGCAAAGCCGTATCGATTCGCCGGCAGGCCGGCGCCCAGGCGCAGTTCGCGGCAACGAGCAGCCACGCGAGCTGCCGCTTTGTTTGACGGCCACCTCTGATTACCATGCCGCACGCTCCGTCTTGTTGCCGAGATCGTTGCCCGAACCGCCCTCGAGGAGAACCCCATGCTTGCGAGCTTCCCGGAATCGTTCGATGCCTGTTCTCGTCGCACGTTTCTGCGCGCCGCCGCCGCCGGCTTCGCCGCGCTCGCGCTCGAGCGCCGGACGCGGGCCGCGTCCCAGGACAAGCCAGCGCGGATCGTGCTCGGCAGCGGCGCGCACACTTACGAGTGGCTGCCGGCCTGGGCCAAGTTGCCAGGCGGCATGACGTTCGGCAACACGCACGGCTGCATCGTCGTGGACCAGTTGAACCGCGTGTTCATGAACACCGACACCGAGCATGCGGTGATCATCTTCGATGCGGCCGGCAACTTCATCAAGTCCTGGGGCAAGGACTTCAAGGGCGGTGCCCATGGCATGTGCCTCGTCAAGGAGGGCAACGCCGAGCTGCTCTACCTCGCTCACATCGGCCGCGGCGAGGTGGTGAAGACCACGCTCGACGGCGACGTGCTGATGACGCTCGGCGTGCCGGAGAAAGCAGGCGTATACAAGGACCGGAGCGAGTACCATCCGACCAGCGTCGCGGTCGGACCGAGCGGCGACATCTATGTCGCCGACGGCTACGGTCTCAGCTGGATCCACCAGTACGATGCCAAGGGCGAGTACATCCGCTCCTGGGGCGGCGCGGGCAGCGAGCCCGGCAAGATGCAGACGCCGCATGGCATCTGGCTCGACACCCGCCGCGAGCCGGCGGTGCTGGTGGTCGCCGATCGCGAGAACCACCGCCTGCAGACCTTCAGCCTCGATGGCAAGCCGCTCGGCATGGTCACCGGCGTCTTGCGGCGACCGTGCCACCTGCACCAGCGCGGAACCGATCTGGTGGTGGCCGATCTCGAGGGTCGCGTGACGATCCTCGATCGCGACAACAAGGTCATCACGCACCTCGGCGACAATCCCGACCCGAAGAAGCGCGCGCAGAACGGCGTGCCGAGCGAGCAGTGGAAGGACGGCGAGTTCATCTCGCCACACTGCGCGCGCTGGGACCAGGATGGCAACCTGTACGTGCTGGACTGGGTCGCGCAGGGCCGCATCACCAAGCTCAAGCACGTCTCTTGACGATGCCCTGGCGCGTGATGGTGTTCGCGGCGTGCGCTGCCGTCGGGGCGTTCGCCCATGACGAGCGCAGCAGCATGTCGTCGCTGGTGATCGAGCGCGGCGTGCTGACGTGGAGCGTCGACATCGGCATCCCTGGCTGGCAGCGCGTGGTCCCGCTGCCGGACGCGGGGGTGGATCTCACCGATGCCGAGCTGCAGTCGCAGCGGCGCGCGATCGCCGCCTACCTGCAGGCGCACCTCGAGCTGGTGGTGAACGGCGAGCAGCTGCCGCTGATCGCCGGCGAGCTGGAGGCGATCGAGGAGCCGCTCCTGCAAGTGGGCGAGCCGTACCTGGCGCGCGCGCGCCAGGTGATGCGGGCACGCTGCACCGGCACGATCACCACGCTGCGCCTCGGCATCCGGCTGTTCGCGGAGATCACCAACGAGCACTGCGCGGTGGTTGCGGTCCGGTGCCTGGATCGCGCCCGCGCGTGGACGCTGCTGGGACCGGGCGAGCTGATCGTGCCGGCCGACCTGCTCACCGGCGCGCCGCCGGCACCGGCTTCGGCGCTGGCCGCGCCCTTTGGCCGTGGCCTGCACGACATGCTCGCCGGTCCCGCTCACCTCGCGTTCATGCTCGCGCTGCTGCTCGGCGTGCGCACCACCGCCTCGCTGTTGCGCGTGGTCACGTGGTTCATGCTGGCGTGCAGCATCGCGCTATGGGTCGCCTCGCTCGGGCTGGCTCGCATCCCACCCGCTTTCATCGCCTCGCTCACCGCCGCATCCATCGTCTACGTCGCCGCCGAGAACCTGGGGCGCCGCCAGCGCGAGCCCGCTGCCGCGATCGCCTTCGTCTTCGGCCTGGTTCACGGCCTCGACCTCGCCCGCGCGCTGCCGCAGCTGGCCGCGCAACGTGGCACACCGCTGATGCCGCTGATCGCATTCCACGCTGGCATCGGTGCCGGCCAGGTCGCGATCGTGCTCGGCGCCGGCGCGGTCATTCACCGGCTGCGGCGCGCCGACCCACTGCAGCCAGCCCGGCCCTGGGTCATGGTGGCTGGCTCGACACCGCTCCTCTTGCTCGGTCTTTGCTGGCTCATCGACGGCCTGTTCGCGCTGGAGCTGATCACGCCATGACCACCTGCCTGCCACTGTGTCTCGCGCTCGGCTTGCTGCATTCGAGCACTGCCGGGGCGCTCGCGTGGCTCACCGATTTCGACCGCGCGCTCGCCCAGGCAAGGAGCGAGGGCAAGCTCGTGCTGGTGCATTTCGCTGCGGCCGACCGCCCGCTTGCCGACGCCATGCAGCGCGACGCGTTCGCGGACCCGCGCGTGGTCGCGCTCGTGAGCCAGCGGCTGATCAGCGTGCGGCTGACGCTGCCCGACGAGGCAGCGCGCTTCGACGCGCTCGTCGGTGGACACGGCGCGCTCGCCACGTGCATCGTCGATGCCACCGGCGACGTGCTGTCCTCGCTCGCCGGTCACAAGGACGCCGAGGCGTTCCTGCAGTTCGTCTGCAAGGCGCTCGACGGCGAACCGCGCCTGCAGCAAGCGCGCGCTGCCGCAGCCGAGCGTCCGGCGGACGCCCAGGCGCTGTTCGCGCTCGCGCTGGCGTACCTCGAGCTGGACAGCCAGAGGCGCGCACTGCAGATGCTCGAGCGCATCGTCGCGCTGCCCACCGCCGGCGAGCCGTACCGCGCGCTCGCGCACGAGCGGCTGGCGCGGCTGTGCGCGCTCAAGGGCAGGAACCGCGACGCGCGCGCCCACCTCGCCCAGTTCCGTGCGCTGGACGCGGCTGCCACGCGCGACCGCCGCGACAACGCGCTGCTCACGGAAGCGCTCGTGTGCGGCGTGGAGATGAAGTACGCGGACGCGATCCGCGCGCTCGGCGAGCTGCTCGCGCAGTACCCCGACAGCGATGAGATCGACCAGGCACAGTTCGTGTCCGGCGTCATCTATCACGAGGCAGGCGACGACCAGCGCTCGCTTCATCAGCTGAACCTGGTGATTGCGCAGTATCCGCAGTCGCCATGGTGCTCGGCCGCTCGGCGCCAGATCGAGCACAACCAGCAGTCACCTGCCGGCAGCCATCGTCATTGACCGCTTCCCGCGCGAGCCGCGGCCCGAGTTGTCGCGAGCTGGTCCCCCACCACGGCGGCAGCCGGTCCCGGCCGCGGTGCTCGAGCGTGACCCGACGGAAGCTCGGCGGTCCACCAATCCTGCGTGAGTGCGAGTGCGGGTGTGGTGCGCGGGGCGCGGCCGGTTATGATCACGCGCCGCCTTGCACAGATCCACCGCCGAGATACCCGCATGACCAGCCTGTTGCTGCTCGTTCTCCCGCTCGTGCCACAGCCGCCGGCGACCTATGCACCCGACGTCAAGCCCGCCTCGTCGGCGGCGATGCATGCGATTGCCGGGTTCCATGCGCCGCCGGGCTTCACCATCAGCCTGTTCGCCGCCGAGCCGATGCTCGCCAACCCGGTCGCGTTCACGATCGACGAGCACGGCCGGTTCTACGTGTGCGAGACCTTCCGCCTGCACGCCGGCGTGATCGACATGCGCGACCACATGGACTGGCTCGACCAGGATCTCGCGAACCAGACCGTGGCCGAGCGTGTGGCGATGACGCGACGCCTGGCCGGGAGCTCGTTCGCGTCGTACGGCGCCGAGCACGAGCGCGTGCGCCTGATCGAGGATCGTGACGGCGACGGTGTCGCGGATCACGCGAGCGTGTTCACGGATCACCTGAACGACCCGGCCGACGGCGTGATCGCCGGCGTGCTCGCGCGCCGCGGCCAGGTCTACGTCACCTGCGTGCCGAAGCTCTGGCGGCTCGCGGATCTCGACCAGGACGGCGTCGCCGATCAGATGGTCGTGCTGCACGACGGCTTCGGCGTGAAGTTCTCGCTGATCGGTCACGACCTGCATGGCCTGCGCATCGGCCCGGACGGCAAGCTCTACTTCTCCTGCGGCGATCGCGGGCTGAACGTGCCGACCGGCGACGGCGCCCTCACGCTCACCACCTGCGGCGCCGTGCTGCGCTGCAACCTCGACGGCTCCGAGCTCGAGCTCGTGCACACCGGTCTGCGCAATCCGCAGGAGCTCGCCTTCAACGAGCTCGGCGACCTGTTCACCGGCGACAACAACTCCGACGGCGGCGACCGCGCGCGGTTCGTGCACGTGGTGGAGGGTGGCGACAGCGGCTGGCGCTACGGCTACCAGTGGATGAACGAGCCCTACACGCGCGGGCCATGGAATGCCGAGCGCCAGTGGCAGCCGCAGTTCCCCGGCCAGGCAGCGTTCCTGGTCCCGCCGATCGCGAACCTCGGCAACGGCCCGGCGGGCCTCACGTTCCTGTCCGGCACGGGCTGGCCCGAGCGCTACCAGAACCATTTCTTCCTCTGCGACTTCAGCGGCGAGGGCGCGACCAGCATCGTGCACACGTTCCGGCTCGAGCAGAGCGGCGCGTCCTACCAGCTCGTCGACCACGAGGACTTCCTCACCGGCTGCCTCGCCACCGACGTCGAGCTCGGCCCCGACGGCGCACTCTACGTCAGCGACTGGGTACATGGCTGGAACAAGACTGGCAAGGGACGCATCTACCGGATCGCTGCCGCGCCGCTCACCACCATCCAGCCGGCGCGCGAGGTGGCCGAGCTGCTGGCAGCGGGCATGGCGCAGCGCTCGACCGAGCAGCTCGCGCGCCTGCTCGCCCATGCCGATCAGCGGGTGCGCCTCGAGGCGCAGCTCGCGCTCGCCGAGCGGGGCGAGGCGGCGATCCCCGCGCTCGCCGACGTGGCGTGCGGCGGCGATGCGCTCGTCGCCCGCCTGCATGCCGTCTGGGGGCTCGGCCAGCTCGCACGCGGGTCCGCTCGCGCGCAAGCGCCGTTGCTCGCGCTGCTGTTCGACGGCGAGCCGGAGGTGCGCGCCCAGGTGGCGAAGGTGCTCGGCGCCGCGCACGCCACCAGCGCCGCGGCGGACCTCGTGCAGCTGCTTCGCGATCCGGCGCCACGCGTGCGCTTCTTCGCCTCGATCGCGCTCGGCAGGCTGCGCCATGCGCCGGCATTCGCGCCGTTGCTCGACGTCGTGCGCGACAACGGCGATCGTGATCCGTACCTGCGCCACGCCGCGGTCATGGGCCTCCTCGGCGCCGCCGAGGAGCGCGATCTCGTGCGGCTGCAGGACGATCGCTCGGTTGCGGTCCGGCTCGCGGCGGTGCTCGTCCTGCGCCGCCGGCACAGCGCCGCAGTCGCACGCTTCCTTGGCGATGCCGATCCGCTGGTGGCGCTCGAGGCGGCGCGCGCCGTGAACGACGTCCCGATCGCGGCCGGCATGGCATCGCTGGCGGACCAGCTCGATGACGCCCGCCGTGAGTCCGAGCCGCTGCTGCGCCGGGCGCTCGACGCGAGCTCTCGCCTCGGGCGGGCGGCGCCCATCGCCGCGCTCGCGCAGCGCGAAGCGGCACCGCTGCCGGCGCGGGTCGAGGCGCTCGCGCTGCTCTCGGAGTGGGATCATCCGCGCGCCCGCGACCCCGTCGTCGGCGAGTGGCGTCCGCTTACAGCCCATGATGCCGGGTCGCTCGGCGCGCTCACGCGCGCGCTCGCCGGCGAGACGCTCGATCATGCCCCGGCCGAGGTGCAGGACGGCATCCTGCGCTTGATCGGCCACTGGGCGGTGCGCGAGCTCGCGCCGCTCCTGATCAAGTGGGTCGGGGATCCGGTGCGCACGGTCACGACCCGCATCACCGCGCTCGACGTGCTCGCCGCATGGCGCGACCCGAGCCTGCAGGAGGCGGTTCGGTTCGCGATCGCCGATCCCGATCCACAGCTCGCGCGTGCCGGCTACGGCTCGCTCGAGAACCTCGATGCCAGCGCCGCGCTGCCGCTGCTCGAGCAAGCAGTGGTGAGCGACTCGATCGCACAACGGCAGGGGGCGTTGCGCGCGCTCGCCTCGTTCACCCAGCCGCGCGCGGTGGCGATCCTCGCTGGGCAGATGGACGAGCTGATCGCGCGCCGGATGCCGGCGCCGCTCGAGCTCGACGTGCTGATCGCAGCCGAACGCGAGCAGTCCGCCGAGCTCGAACAGAAGCTCGCCATCTACCGGGCCTCCCTGCCAGCGGACGACACGCTCGCCGAGTACCGTGCGTGCCAGGCAGGCGGCGATGCGGCCGCCGGTCGCAGCATCTTCCGCGACAAGCAGGAGGTCGCGTGCCGGCGCTGCCACTCGGTCGCCGACGAGGGCGGCCAGCGCGTCGGCCCCAACCTCGCGGGCGTGGGCACGCGGCGCACGCGCGCGCAGATCCTCGAATCGATCCTCGAACCCAACCGCGAGATCGCCGCGGGCTTCGGCAAGGAATACGTCGTGCTCAAGAACGGCGAGTCGCACGACGGGCGCGTGCTGAACGAGAACCAGGCCGAGCTCACGCTGCAGGGCGACGATGGCGCGACGGTGATCGTGCCAACCGAGCAGATCGCGACGCGCCAGGCCTCGCTCTCGGCAATGCCAGAGAACCTGCGCGAGCTGCTCACCAAGAGCGAGCTGCGCGACGTGGTCGAGTACCTCGCCGGGCTGACGGCGCAAGCGCAGCCGGAGCCGCCGCCCGCCGAGTCGCGCGCCGAGCCGCCGGTCTCCGGCAAGTGAGGCGGCTCAGTTGCGCGCGATCTTCTCGAGCCACGCGAGCATCAGGCCGGCGATCGCGCCGTCGGTCTCGAGCAAGCTGGTGCCATGGCCGGGCTGGTCGCGCAGGCAGAGCTCGGCCGCCTGTGCATTCGCCGCGAGCTCCTTGGCATCGGCGCGCGCCGGCTCCTGTGCGCAGGTGATCAGCACCGGGTGCTGGCCGAGCTTCTTGATCGCCGGCAGCGTCTGCAAGCCAGCGTAGTCGAGCCCCGGCGACATGAGCAGCACCGCGCGCACGCCAGGATCGCCGGCGGCGGCGATCAGCGCGACGCTCGAGCCGAGCGACGAGCCCGCGTAGATCATGCCGTGCCCGGCACTGCCGTTCTCTGCCAGCCAGTGCGCGGCTTGCTCGGCATCGGCCACCATGTCCTGCGCGAAGCCGCGGTCGCGCGCGAGCGCATCGCTCACGTGCACCTCGGCGCCGCCGACGCGAATGCTCTCGCCCTGGCCGCGCAGGTCGACCGCGAGCGCCGGAAAACCGCTTGCCTGCACCTGGCGCGCGAAGCCGTCCCACACCCGGCGATCGAACCGCATCCCGGGAAAGAAGACGATGGCAGGCTTGCTCGCATCCGGCACCGGATAGTACATGGCGGCGATCTCCACGTCGCCCCGGGAGCGGAACGACACGCGGCGTGCGCGCTGCGCGCGCTGCTCGAGCTCGCGCGCGAGCGCGCTGCCCGCGAGCGCCGCGCCAGCCGGACGTGCCGCGTCGATGCAGGCGACGCGCCCATCGGCGTCGATCAACAGCAGCGCTCGCTTCGCGCGCGGCGGTGCGGCCGATCGGTCCAGCAGCCCGTAGCGCGCCGCGACCTCGCCCGCGCCGTCGACCAGGAGCTGGAATGGCAGCCCGAGATCGCGCGCGAGCTGCGCATGCGATGCTTGCGCGTCGCAGCCGATCGCGAGCACCGTGGTGCTGGCAACCTTGCAGCGCCTGGCCTCGGCGCGCAGCATGCCGAGCTCGCTCGCCGTCTCCGGCTCGGCATCACGGCCATAGAACGCGAGCAGCACGCTCCCCTGCGCGCGCCAGGCGGCCAGGGCGACCGGCTTGCCGTCCTGATCCGCGAGCGTGAACTCGGGAGCGAGATCCCCCACCTTCGGCAGGTCGGCGGCGGGCGGCGTGCGCGCGGCAAGCCACCACGCGACACAGGACACGAGCAGCAGGCGGGACGGCATCGCAGCTCCTTTCGGTGAGGCATGGAGGAAGATGCCCGAGGAACGCTCCGCCTTCAAGCCGTGCTTGCTCGGGCCCGCCGCTCGGCCGTGCTGCGAACCAGGCATCCGCGCGCCGCGCCGGCGTGAGAAAGCGCTTGATCCGCGCGGCCGGTGCGGCTACGTTCCCATGAAAAGGCGTTCATATCTCGAGCATGACCAGCGCCAGACGAACCATCACCGCAAGCCGCGCCTGCGCGGAGCGCCTCAAGGTGCTCGCCGACCCCACGCGACTCGCCGTCATCTCGCTGCTGATGAACGGGCCGCGACAGGTCGGCGAGCTGAACACTGTTCTCGGCATCGATCAGAGTCTGCTGTCGCATCATCTCAAGCTGCTGCGTGATGCCGGCATGGTGAGCGCCACGCGTGCCGGCAAGGCGGTTCGCTACGCACTGCGTGCGGAAGTCGAGACCAGGCTCGGCAAGGTCATCGATCTCGGCTGCTGCTCGATCTCGTTCGAGTGACCGTCACGTTCGCGAGACCCTCATGGCTGACGACTACATGACCTGCGTGCGCGAGACGTACGCGGCCGCGGCGCTCGAGCCGGATCCCAGCCTGTGCTGCATCGCTGGCACGCACTGGTCGCTGCCGGACCTGCACGTACCCGCGGCCATGCAGGAAATGAACTACGGGTGTGGCACCACCGTGCACCCGGGCGATCTCATCGGCCATCGTCCGATCCTGTACGTCGGTGTGGGCGGCGGGCTCGAGGCGCTGCAATTCGCCTACGTCCGCCGCCTCAGCGGCGGTGTGATCGCCGTCGATCCGGTGCCCGAGATGCGCGCCGCCGCGGAGCGCAACCTGCTTGCGGCCGCACGCCTCAATCCGTGGTTCGATCCCGCGTTCGTGCGCATCGTCGATGGCGCTGCGGAGTCGTTGCCGGTGGCGGACGCGAGCGTCGAGGTGGTTGCGCAGAACTGTCTGTTCAACGTCTTCAGCGCCGGCGATCTCGCGCGCGCCGTGCGCGAGGTGCATCGCGTGCTCGTCCCAGGCGGCCGCTTCTCCAGCAGCGATCCGGTGAGCAGCCTGCCGGTGCCCGACAGCCTGAAGCGGAGCCACACGCTGCGGGCGCGCTGCTGCGCAGGCTGCCAGACGTACGACGAGTACCTCGCCACCCTGGCCGCGGGCGGATTCTCGCGGCTCGTGGTGCGCTCGCGCATCCCTTACCGCCTGCTGTTGCCACGCGAGCACCCGGAGATCGAGCGAGCGATCCTGCTCGAGAGTCTCGAGGTGCTGGCGCTCAAGACCGCAGCGCACGACGGCGTCGCCGAGATCCACTCCGGCCGCCACGCGATCTACCGCGGGCCAGGCAGCTTCTGCCTCGACGGCCGGTTCACGTTCGCGGCCGGGACGCCGGTCTCGATCTCGGATGCGACCGCGCAGCGGCTCGCAGTCCGACCCGATTTTCTCGTCACGGAGCCCACGTATCATGCGCGCGGACCAGGCTGTTGCTGAGCGGCGCGAGCTGGCGCGACCTCGCCAGCGCCCGACGCAGCAGCCGCCCTCGCTGTGGCGCTGCTGTGTCGCGGAGTTGCTGGGCACGTTCCTCCTCGTGCTGCTCGGTTGCGGCGCGGTGCACGCATCGGTGCTGGCGCATGCGCAGAGCGGCGTCTTCCAGGTGGCGATCGTGTGGGGCATCGCCGTGGCGATCGCCATCCACGGCACCCGCGCGATCAGCGGCGCGTACCTCAATCCGGCGATGACGGTGGCGTTCGCGGCGTTCGGCACGCTGCCGAAGGCGCGCGTTCCCGCCTATTGCCTGGCGCAGCTCCTGGGCGCATTCGTCGCCGGCGCGCTCCTGTACGGTTGCTTCGGCGGCTGGATCAGAGCGGCCGAGGCCGCGAGCGGCATCGCTCGCGGCGCACCGGGCAGCGAGGCGATCGCGATGTGCTACGGCGAGTACTTTCCAAACCCTGGCGCCGGCACCGACGCGAGCGCGTTCACCAGGGTGAGCGAGGCCGGTGCGTTCCTCGCCGAGCTGGTCGGCACCGCGATCCTGGCGCTCGTGGTGTTCGCGCTCACCGAGCCGCGGAACGGCGCCGCCCCTGGCAGCGCGCTGACGCCGGCGCTGATCGGCCTCACCGTGGCCGCGCTGATCAGCGTCATCGCACCGCTCACGCAAGCCTGCTTCAATCCCGCCCGCGACCTCGGCCCACGCCTGTTCGCGTGGCTCGCGGGCTGGGGAACGATCGCGCTTCCCGGCCCCCGCGGCGGCTGCATCACGGTCTACATCCTCGCCCCGATCTGCGGCGCGCTGCTCGGCGCGGCTGCATTTCGCTTCTTGCTGCAGCCGAGCTACCGGAGCGGTTCATGATGCCCTTGCAGGCGTCCCTTTGCGTCGCGCTGGTCCTCGCTCTCGGCCTGCCCGCGCGTGCGCGCACCAGCGGCCGCGGCGACCTCGACCCCGCACTCCCCTACCAGGCGCGGCTGCTCAATCCGGTGACGTACACCGTCGACATGCGCGCGACGGTGACGGCGCCCCATGGCACGAGGCTGCTCCGCGTCTGGATCCCGGTTCCGCCCAGCGATGCGGCGCAGACGGTCACGGACTCGCGCTTCGAATCGTTCCCGGATCCCGTCCTGCCGAGCATCGCCACGGAGCGCGTGTTCGGCAACTGCTTCGCTTGCTTCGAGTTCCGGAACCCGAGCAGCGCCGAGATCATCAGCCACCGCTTCGCCATCACCACGCACGAGCTGCGCTTCGACGTCGATGCGGCACGCATCGACGTCGTGACGCAATGGCCGGACACGTTTGCGCCGTTCCTGCGCGGCGAGTCGCAAGCGGTCGTGCTGAGCAGCGCGGTGCGTGCCGCAGCAGAACAGATCGTCCCGGTGCGCACGCACGAGCTCGGCGATCTCGAGCGGGTGCTGAGCTGGATCGATGCCAACCTGAGATACGACCACTCGCATGCGTCGCTGCAAGCCAGCGCCGAGTGGGCGCTGTGCGAGCGCGCCGGCCACTGCTCCGACTACCATGGCCTGTGCGCGGCGCTGATGCGCTCCCTCGGCTATCCATCGCGGGTCGCGTACGGCATCAATCCGATGCCGAAGAGTTCGCCGTCGCACTGCAAGGCCGAGGTGTTCCTGCCGGGTCATGGCTGGGTGTGCTTCGACCTCTCGGAGACGCAGAAGCTGTGCGCGCGGGTCGCCGCCGATCCCGCTCTGCCTGCCGATCGCAAGGAGCGGTTGATCGCGGCAGCGCGCAAGCGCTTGCTCGCGGGGTTTCGCGACAACACCTGGTTCCTGCAGACGCGCGGCACCGACTACGACCTCGCGCCGCCCGCGAGCCGCAAGGTCGCGGTGGTGCGCACGCTGTTCGCCGAGGCCGACGGCGTGCCGCTGCCGGAGCCCGATCCCGCCGACCCCAGCAAGCACGAGTTCGCGTGGATGACCGCGCACTCGTTCACGCCCGACCGTCCGGTCGTCTATCCGTACGCGGACCTCGCGTCGCTAGAACAGGAAGCAGGCTCGCCATGAACAGGGCCCGACTGCTGGTGATCGGTGGATTCCTGGGCGCCGGCAAGACCACGGCGCTGCTGCGGCTCGCGCGCGAGTACCAGGAGCGCGGCCTGCGCGTGGGCCTGATCACCAACGATCAGGCGGCACAGCTGGTCGACACCGGCACCATGCGCGTGCAGGGCTTCCGCGTCGAGGAGGTGGCTGGAGCTTGCTTCTGCTGCAAGTTCGACGATCTCGCGCGGGCCGCCGAGAAGATCCGCGCCGACGAGCGCCCCGATATCCTGCTGGGCGAACCGGTAGGCAGCTGCACCGACCTCGCGGCCACGGTGGTGGCGCCATTGCGCAAGCTCCACGGCGATCGCTACGAGGTCGCGCCCTACTCGGTGCTGGTCGATCCGACGCGCGCGCGCCAGATCGTGCTCGAGCGCGGGTTCGGCGGATTCTCGGCCAAGGTGGCGTACATCTTCCAGAAGCAGCTCGAGGAAGCCGACGTGATCGGCCTGAACAAGGTCGACCTGCTCGCCGCGCCGGCGCGCGCCGAGCTCGTCGCGGCACTGCGGCGCGAGTTCCCGCGCGCCGCGGTGATCGAGCTCTCGGGCCTCACCGGCGAGGGCTTCGCGACGTGGCGCGCGGCACTCGCCCGGCCGGCGCCGGCGCGCGCCAACATCGTCGCCGTGGACTACGACACGTACGCCGAGGGCGAGGCCGAGCTCGGCTGGCTCAACCTGACGATGGCGGTTACCGGCGCGCGCGAGTTCGATGCCAGCGCGATCGCGCGCGAGCTGGTCGAGCGCCTGCGCGATGGCCTGACCGAGCGCGGCGCCGAGGTCGCGCACCTGAAGGTGCTGCTCGAGGCGGATGGCCGCGGCGCCGTGGCCAACGCCATCGGCGCGGGCACGCCGGTACGCATCTCGCAGCAGCTCGCGGCCCCGGTGCGCGCCGCCACCCTCACGCTCAACGCGCGCGTGCACATGGACCCGCACCAGCTGCGCGCACTCGCCGATGCGGCGCTCGCCCGCGTGCTCGGCGACCACGCGCTCGCCGGCGTGCTCGGCGAGGCGACGCAGCTGCGACCCGGACGGCCAGTGCCCACGCATCGATTCGCCGATGCGGACGGAGCCTGATCAGCACCTCTCGATCCTGCCCAGCATCGTTCGGTCGGCCCGCACGGCGCGGATGCGACCCGCGCTCCCAGACGTCGAGCCGCGGCCAGCTCCATCATGGTCTTCGCGCGCCGACATTGGCCGGGACGCAGCCACGGCGAGCCCGCCCGGAGGCAGACCCGCCGTGGTGGAGGCAACATGGCAGCGGCGGCGTCACTGCACGTTGATCGTGATCACGTTCGACACGCCGGTGATCGCGGCGTTCTCCGGGGCCACGCTCAGGTACACGCCGTAGAACGTGAAGTTGGTCACCGCCGGATCATTCGGGATCGGCAGCGTCAACGCCGCATGGCCAGTGGCATCGAACCGACCCCAGCCGGCGAGCATCATGAAGTACGGATCGAGCTGCACGCGCCGGCCGTCCGGCAGGTTGAAGCCGCTGCGGCCGGGCGAGAACATCATCGTCCAGTAGCGGTTCTGATCCGCGCGGCTGTCGAGGTTGATGCGGATCGTGCTGCCCTGGTGCGGGGTCCCGTCGATGGACGACTTCATCTGCGCGACCAGGAACACGTCGCCGTGCACGTTGGTGTCGGTCCGGGTGAAGTAGATGTCGCCGTGCTCGTCGACGTGCACACCGCCCACGTGCGGCGCGACGCGCTTGACGAACACTTGCTTCGGCGTGACCACCTGCTCGCTCTGGTCGAGCGGCAAGCGATAGATCACGCCGCCATCGTAGTCGGCGATGAACAGGTTGCGGCCGTTGCGGAAGTACGGATCGATGGTGATCGCCGCCGGGTAGGCCAAGCCGGCAGCGAAGAACTGGCCGATCATGCTGCCTTCCGGGGTGAATTCGAACACCTTGCCCTGCTCCGGCGTGGAGACGAATACGCGGCCGTCGCGCGGATGCACGGCGATGCCCGAGAGGTGCTTGACGTGACGGCTGCCGAGATCATGGAAGACCGTGATCGCCTTGGTCAGCTGATCGACGCGGTAGATCCGGGACTGATCGAACGGCGCCACCAGCAGGTCGCCACCGTTCATGAAGGCAATGCCGTCGACGTTGCCCAGCCGGCGATCCTCGATGAACACCGTCTGCTGGCCGCTCACTGGATCGATTTCCGTGACCCGGCCCGGCCAAGCGCCGACGTAGACTTTGCCGTTGCTCTTCACGCAGATCGAGTCCGGGTCGCGCAGCGGAGCGGTGAACAGGTTCACGTTGCCCCACGGATCCATGTGGTAGATGTTCTCTGGCGGATGGCCGAGCGCATCCGCGAAGCTCGAGATGTACAGGTTGCCCGCGTAGTCGCTGTCGATCTGGCCCGGGCTGTCCAGGCCGGATGCGATCTTGTGGATCGAGTAGCCGATCTCGGCCATCTTCTGTGCGCTGGCCGAGGGCCCGATCACCGCAAGGGCGAGCGTCCATGACGCTAGATGGGTGGCGTGGCGGTTCACGGTTGGTCCTCGCGATCTGGTAAAACCTCTTCGTCGGCTCGCGCCGTCTGGACGAACGCCCAGACCTGCGGCGCAGCCGTTCGGGGCGGGGCACTGGCAACTCGCGTTCCGCGGCGGGACCGCCCATCCCGCGAGATCGGCGTGCGAACCAGCGTGGGCTGCTTCGAGACAGTCGGTGCAGGCAGTGGGTGAATGATGGAACAGCTCCCGTGAAGGACGCGCGCAGTCGCTTCAAGGACCTCGTGATCCTGATCGCCTTCGCCGGCGCGCTGCTGGCTGCGTTCCTGCGCTGCTTGCCCGACTACAACTCGCCGCGCGACGAGTTTGCGGACCTGTACTGCGGCGAGCGCTACTGGGCGTTCATCGCGAGCGGCGATCCGGCGCATCTCGACTTCACCCGGCCGACGCTCGCGTTCTACAACACCCCGGAGTATCCCTCGAACCACGTGAACCTGTTCGTGCCGCACGAGCCCGGTCTGTACAGCCGCCACCTGCTGCCGCTGGTGCTGTCGGCGGCGAGCTGCCAGCTGTTCTCGCGCACCTGGCAGGTGTTCGCCGATCCGATCCATGCGCACCGGTTCGTGAACTACTTCCAGATGCTGCTGTTCGGCGTCGTGTTCTACCTGGTGCTGAAGCCGCGGCTGGGCCGCGCGCTCGCGCTGTTCGCGCTGCTCGCGGTGATGCTGCATCCGAGGGTCGTGTCCGAGCTGTTCAACAACGTGAAGGACATCGCCATCTTCGCCCAGTACTCGATCGCGATGCTGCTGTTCCTGCACGCGATCGATCGCCCGCAGCGCCCGCCGTGGTGGCTCGTGCTGCTCTGCGGCGCCAGCATCGGCGTGGCGGCCGCCACCAAGGTGAACGGCCTGCTCTTGCCGCTCGTGTTCCTGGCGGCGCTGATCGCGCTCTTCATCCTGCGGTGGATCGCCCGGCAAGCGCCGGTTGCGTTCGGGCCGTGGCCGTACCTGGTGATGATCGGCACGGCGGTGCCCGTGTACTTCGCCGTGAACCCGTTCTTCTGGCACGACTTCAAGCACCGGCTGTGGCTGTACTTCGAGTTCATCAACGACTACATGTTCTCGCGCGCGCATGCGGACGACTCGTGGTTCCGGCCGCTCGAGTTCTTCGCCACGTTTCCCGATGTGCTCGCGCTGCTGACCGTGCTCGGCATTTCGCTCGGTGCGGCGCGCGCGCTGCGCGGCGACGCGCGCAGCGTGGTCGTGCTCGGCTGGCTCGCGACGCCGCTGGTGCGAGTGTCGTTGCCGAGCGCGGTCAACTCGGACGGCATCCGGCACTTCCTCGACGCGGTGCCGGCAGCACTGATCCTCGCTGCCGAGGGGCTGCCGTGGCTCGCGCGTGGCCTCGCCGGCCTCGGCGCCCCCGCGGCCGGTGCGCGCGCGGGCGTGGCCGCGCTCGCGCTCGCCGCGCTGCTGCACGAGAGCACGGCCACGGCGCGCTCCCATCCCTATCAGGTCGCGTACTTCAACGGCTTCGCCGGCGGCCTGAGCGGCGCGCGCAGCAACGGCCACTACACCATGCCCGGCGATTACTGGGCGAACTGCTATCTCGACGTGTTCCCGTGGCTGAACCAGCACGCGCCCAGGGGCTCGGCGGTGATCGTGCCGGCGATGATCGGCGGCGCACGCCCGCACGCTGGCGACCTGCTGATCGTCGAGGACGTCCCGCTCTACCGGCGCGGCGGCCAGCAGCGCGATCCGCAGATCGAGGCGCTGGCGCAGGACGGCAAGCTCTACCTGGTGATCCTCGAGGAGCCCAGGTACTTCGCCTCGGGCCGCCGCCTGTACTGGACGTGGCGCGAGCAGCTCAAACCCTGCCACGAGGTGCGCTTCCAGGGCGCGACGCTCGCGAGCGTCTATGCCATCCACGAGCGCGACCTCGATCGGTTGGGCGAGGCCATCAAGGCGACGCTCGCCGCGCTCGGCCTCGAGGTCCGGCGCGAGCCCGAACTGAAGATCGCGTTCGGGCTGGTGCAGCTGTATGGACAGCTCGGCTTGCCGATGCCGCCGGACACCTACGAGACGATGCAAGCGCTGTTCATGCGCGCGCGGCAGAACGTGGTGTTCTTCAACGAGCGCGACACGATCGATCGCATCTCGAAGAAGCTCGCCCAGCAGCAGGCGCAGTTTGCGCGGGAACAGCCATGAGCCGCGCGCGTCACGTCGCCATCCAGCTCGCCATCGGTCTGTTGAGCGGCGTCATGCTCTGGGGTGTGCTGTTCCTCTTGTTCTTCGTGCCGGTCGTGCTGCGCGCCACCGCTGGTGATGCGATCGCCAGCGAGGTGCTGCGCCGCTACCCGGATCAGGTGCGGCGCGCGGTGCTCGAGTGCCTGTGGTTCCATCTGTCGGTGGGTGCCGCCCTCGGCCTGCCGGCCGGCGCGTGGTGCGCGCTCCTGCTCGCGCGCCCGAGCGGCCGCTGGCGCCGCTGGCTCGCGAGCGCTGCCGTGAACGTGCTGGCGCTGATCGCGGTCTCGCTGTACGGCATGATCGAGCGACCGGTGTTCCTCGATCCGTTCCTGAACTTGCGCGGCGGCGCTCTCGCCGCGCTGCAGGACGGCCTCACGCGCTGGCTGCATCCCGCATGGCCACCGGTGGCCGCGGTGGTGTTGCTGGCAGCGCTGGTCGTGGCCCGACGCGCATCGCGCTCGCGGCCGCGGGTGATCGGCGCCGCATTGCTGCTGCTCGCGCTGGTCGTGCCGTGGTTGCGCAGCCGGGGCCAGGCGGCGCCCGCCGGGGCCGGGCTCGCCCCGAGCGCGGTGGCCGCGCCGGCGCCGGCCGTGCGCCCGAACGTGATCCTGATCGGCATCGACTCGCTGCGCTCGGATCATCTGTCGCGCGCGGGGTACGCGCGTGCGACCACGCCGTTCCTCGATGAGTGGTCGCAACATGGCTTGCTGTTCCCGAGCTCGTTCGTGTCGATCGCGCGCACGCTGCCGTCGTGGGCGTGCACGTTCACGTCGGCCTACTCCCACAGCCACGGCATCCGCCACATGTTCCCGGCGCGCGAATCGCGGCACGTGCGCATGCCGACGCTGGCGAGCGTGCTGCACGATCACGGCTACGGCACGGTCGCGGTCAGCGACTATGCGGGCGAGGCGTTCCGGCTCGTCGACTTCGGCTTCGACATCACCGATGTGCCGCCGCCCTCCAACCTCGACGTGGTGGTCGGCCGCGAGCTGTTGCTCGCGTTCCCGCTGCTGGTGCCGGCCATCAATCATCCGCTCGGCTACGCGATCGAGCCGGTGCTGCGCTACCTGACCGTGAACCCGCACTCGCGCGTGCTGAACCAGCGATCGCTCGCACACATCGACCGCATCCTCGCTGCGGGCAAGCCGTTCTTCCTGACGCTGTTCTACTCGGCGCCACACACGCCCTATGCGTCGCCCTATCCCTACTACCGGATGTTCGCCGACCCCGGCTACCAGGGCGCACACAAGTATGCCTACTCGGTGCGTGACCCGCGCCAGATCGCCGAGGCGGACAGGCCGCTGCCGCCAGAGGACGTCGCGCAGATCACGGCGATCTACGACGGCGCGCTGCGCGAGGCGGACGATGCCGTGTGCGAGCTGATGGGCGCGCTCGCAGAGCGCGGACTGCTCGACCGCACGATCGTGCTGGTGACCGCGGATCACGGCGAGCACCTGTTCGAGTACGGCAACACCGTCGACCATGGCAAGTGGTTCCGCGGCGGCGACGCTGCCAACCGCGTCCCGATCATGCTCGCCGGTCCAGGCGTGCCGGCGCGCGCCGAGCCGATCCCGTGGCTGGTGCGCCACATCGACATCGCGCCCACGCTGCTCGACCTGGCCCAGGTCCCGCTGAGCGATCTGCCGCCGACGTTCGCCGGCGAGTCGCTGCGCCCGCTCTGGGAGCATCCCGAGGCCGATCCCGGGCGCCATGCGCTCGCGGAGACCGAGCTCTGGCTGTCGGCACCCACCACGTTCGCGGGCGAGCCGGATGCGCTCGTCTATCCCGGCATCGCCGACATCCTCGACATCGATCCGGTCGACAGCACGCTCTATCTGAAGCGCGAGTACCAGGACGTGGTGGTGGAGTCGAAGCACCGCATGCTGCACACCGGCCGCTTCAAGCTCGTCTACGAGCCGACACAGACGTCCTACCGCCTCAAGCTGTTCGACGTCGAGCAGGATCCGGGAAACGCGCACGACCTGAGCGCACAGCGGCCCAAGCTGCTGGACGCCATGCGCGGCGAGCTGTTCCGCTGGATGGCGACCGATCCGGCGCGCAAGTTCGATGCGCGCGGCCATCTGGTGCGCGACTGGACCTACTTCGAATGACCGGCCGGCTCACTTCGCGGCGATGGTGAGCTGGTCGATCCCAAGGCTCGCATAGCCGACATTGGTGAACGCGTTGATGGTCAGGAACACGTTCGACTCGTAGGCGCGGAAGCGCTCCGCATTGCTGCTGATCACCACGGTGTCGGTGCGCGTCGTGCCGGCGCTGATCGGGAACGACGCGATCTGCTCGTAGGACCCGTACGGATAGCTCGCCGAGTCGAAGTTGTAGAGGTAGAGGTACTCGGTCGCCCCGCCAGTCGCCGCGGCGTAGGTGCGCGTGTAGGTGAGCTCGATCCGATCGGTGAGCGGCGCCTGCAGCTTCTGGAAGATCACGTCCAGATAGGCATTGCCGTCGTACTGCGCGGTCACGTCCGCCACCTTCCCGTCCGCGGCGCGCAGCTCCTCGAACCCGCCGCTCGCGTGCGATCCGGCGTAGTAGTTGTTGGCGATCGACAGGTCGGTTGCCGCATACACCGGCAGCGAGCCTGCGGGCAGCACGGCAAATGCATCGAACGTCAGCGTGCCGGTGGCGCTCCTGAGCGCGAGCCCCTGCGGTGCGCCCAGGGACGGCGTGGTCGCGTACACGCGCTCGTTGCCCCACGACTGGATGCTGGCGGGCGCGCCGCCGATCGTGAGCCCGCCTGCGTTCAGCCCGAGCGACGTGCCGCGCACGCACACGCTCGATTGCCGCGGCGCCGCGATCGGGCTCACCCACACCAGCCCGGCGCGCGGCACCGTCGGCTGGTGCCGGTTCTCGACCGCGCGCTCGCAGTTCACCACGCCGTAGTTGGTGAAGCGGCCGATGACCGGGTCGATGAGCGGCTCGGCGGCCTGCTCGATCTGCGCACGAACCTGATCGGCAGTGAAGCTCGGATGCTGGCTGAACACCAGCCCGGCGAGGCCCGACACGTGCGGGCATGCCCCCGACGTGCCGGCGAACCCCATGTAGCCGTTGCCGACCGCGGTGGTGACCAGGCTGGTCCCGGGCGCAATCACGTCCACCCACGTGCCGTAGTTGGAGAACCACGCCTTGGTGTCGTTGGTCTCGAGCGCACCGACCGCGAGCGACACGTCGTAGCCGGCCGGGTAGTAGATCGCCACGCGATCGTCGTTGCCGGCCGCCACCACGCTCAGCACGCCCTTTGCGTGCGCATAGTTGATCGCGTCCATCTGCGCGGGCGTGATGCCGTCGCCGTAGTAGCTGTTGCTGGTGACCTTCGCGCCCATGTCGGCGGCATACACGAACGCCGGTGCCACCGCATCATCGAAGAAGTAGCCGTCATCGCGCGCGCACTTGAGACCCATCAACGCGCAGCGCGGGCCGATGCCCACCACGCCCTCGCCGTTGTTGATCACGGCGGCGGCGATCCCGGCGCAGCCGGTGCCGTGACCGAACACGTCGTTGGGCTCGGGATCGTGGTAGGTGAAGTCGTAGCCGTGGTAGTCGTCGACGTAGCCGTTGTGGTCGTCGTCGATCCCGTTCGCCGGGATCTCGCCGGCGTTGGTCCAGGCGTTGGCGGCGAGATCGACGTGGCTGTAGTCGAGGCCGGTGTCGAGGATCGCGATCACCACGCTCGCGCTGCCCTGGGTGATGTCCCAGGCGCGGTCCGCCTTGATGCGCGGCGGTGCCCACATCGACGGGTAATAGGGATCGTCCGGGGTGAGCGCCACCCTGGCGGCATGCGAGAAGTCGCAGCGCACCACCGCCGCCTGCGCGCTCAGCTCGTCCTTTGCCTCGAACAACCGGTCCTCGGCGACCATCACCACGTCCCAGCCGATGTGCGGAATGGTGGATTCGAGACGCACGCGCGCGCGCGCATAGGCCGCTTGCTTGCTCGCGTCCCTTGCGCCCGCACGCCACTTGAGCAGCAAGCGGTCGCTGCGCACCAGCGCGCCCGAGGGCAGCAGCACGAGCCCAGGCGCGGGGCCCTGGCGCGGCGTCTCGCGCTGCGCTGTGGCGAGGGCGGCGGGCACGAGCATCGTCGACAGCAGTACGAGAGCCAGGGTACGCACGGGAGTCTCCAATCTGGATGGTGATGCTAGCGCGGCGCGGCAGCGACCGGGTTGTGCAAGACGCCGAGCCCCTCGATCTCCACCTCCATGGTATCGCCGGGAGCGAGGAACACGGGCGGCTTGCGTGCGAATCCCACCCCGGGCGGCGTGCCGGTGGCGATCACGTCGCCGGGCTCGAGCGTGATGCTGTCGGACAGGAACGCGATCAGGGCGGGCACGCCGAAGATCAGCTGCGCAGTGGAGGAGTCCTGCATGGTCCGACCGTTCAGCCGCAGCTTGATCGCCAGCCGGTGCGGGTCGGGAATCTCGTCGGTGGTGGCGATGAACTCGCCCATCGGCGCGAACGTGTCGCACGACTTGCCGCGCTGCCACTGGCCGTCGGCGAACTGGAAATCGCGCGCGCTCACGTCGTTGAAGTTGGTGTAGCCGAGCACGTGTTCGAGCGCGCGCTCGACCGCGACGTGCTTGGCGCGCTTGCCGATCACCACCGCGAGCTCGGCCTCGTAATCCACCTGCGTGCTCGAGCGCGGCAACACCACGGGTTGGCCGGTGCCGATCACCGCGCTCGCGAACTTGGAGAACACGACCGGCTGCTCCGGGATCGCCAGCTTCGACTCGAGCGCATGGTCGCGGTAGTTGAGACCGATGCAGATCAGCTTGCCGGGCCGCGGCACCGGCGCGAGCAGCACGATGCGTTCGCGCGCCACCACCGCGCCCGCCTCGCGCACCGACTCGAGCGCTGCTCGCTCGCGCACGACCGAGTCGTACAGCGTTCGCGCCTTCGACCACAGCGGCGACTCGAGGTCGAACCACTGCTGCGGTGTCAGCTGCGCCGGAGGAAACCGCCCGTGCACGAGCACCTCGTACGCTGCCTGGAAGTCGAGCACGGCGCCGCCGTCGAGCACGAGCGCCCCGGTGCGTATCGCATCGTCGTTGGCTGCGGACGCGGCGGACCTGAACGCCACGAGCTTCAAGACTAGACGTCTCCGATGACCAGCTTCAGGCCCGGCGTGAACGACACGCCCTTGCTCGCCGCGGGATCCATCTCGAGCACCTGCAGGAAGCCGACGACGTGGCAGAACGAGGCATCGCACGGGATATCGAGCGGCAGCAGCGCGAAGCGCGCGGCCGGCAGCAGGAACGGCCGCACCAGCATCGCCTGCACCAGGAGCGTGCCGTCCCACGGCGTCGGCAGCAGGGTCTCGGTCATGCCGGCGAACACGTAGCTCAGCGTCGCCGCGCCGCGCGAGTTCTCGATCTCGATCTGGATGCGTGAGCACGGCACCGGCAGCTGCCGGCTGCGCAGCGCCGGGATGCCGTTGGTTCCGGCCCAGCCCACGCCATAGTTCAGCGAGCGCGCCACCGGCTCGCGCGGCACGATCTTCCACACCGTCGAATCCGCGCCATCGAGGATGTAGATCTCGCCCCACGCATCCTCGCCGAACGAGAACGGCGTGCGAATGCGCGCATCGCCGTCGGGATCGAGCTCCTCGGTGCGATCCAGGAACTCGGTGATCGTCGAGCCGTCGTGGCGGATGGCGATGATGCGCTCGTTGCAGTAGTCCGAGAAGAAGTAGCTGCCTTGCAGGTCCGGCACCGCGCAACCACGATAGACGTAGCCGCCGATGATGGCGCAGCCGATGCTGTGGTCGTAATCGTAGATCGGCAAGGTGAGCGCCGGATCGTCGCACGTGCAGCCGGTGAGGCCGGTACAGGCAATGCCCTCCATGCAGCGCCAGCCGTAGTTCTCGCCGCCGGAGCTCGTGCCGGGCTGGTAGTCGAGCTCCTCGCGCGAGCTCTGGCCGACGTCGGCAATGAACATGTCGCCGGTCAGCCGATCGAAGCTGAAGCGCCACGGATGCCTGAGCCCCATGGCCCAGATCTCGTCGAGCGGATCGCCCGGGCCGACATACGGGTTGTCGGCGGGAATGCCGTACGGAAAGCGCCCATCGACATCGAGGCGCAGCATCTTGCCGAGCAGCTGGCCAGGGTCCTGCGCACGGTTGTTGGGATCGAGGCCGGGCCCGCCGTCGCCGGTGGCCACGTACAGGTAGCCATCATTGGGACCGAAGGCGATCATGCCGCCGCTGTGGTTGATCCAGGGCTCGTCGATCACGAGCAGGATCTCCTCCGACAGCGGATCGGCCGCGTCGGGATCGCTCGAGGTCTGGAAGCGCGCCAGCACGAGGTCGCCGTTCAGGTCGATGTAGGTGACGAAGAAGTAGCCGTTCTTCGCGAAGTCCGGATGGAACGCGAAGGACCGCAGGCCCTGATCGTCGCCGACCGAGATGAGCGGGCCGAGATCGAGGTACGGATCGGGCAGCAAGACGCCGTTCTTCAGGATCTTCACCAGTCCGGTCCACTGCTCGCCGATGAACAGGCGTTCATAATCGCCGTCCGGCGACCGCGCGAAGATCGGCCGCTTGATCCCGGTCGCCGCGGCCACGGTGGTGAGCAAGGTGGAATCGGCCTGTGCTGGCGATGACCAGCACAGAAACCACATCGAGGTGAGCCAGGCCAGGGTATGGCGAACCGCGCACCGCATCCTGCGCTCCGTCACATGAGCCAAAAGGGTTTGATCGAGAAGCTGATCCTAGGCGGCCTTCGTCCAGGCCAGCGAGCATCTTGCCGCGAACCGCGGCTGCCCGCAAGGCCTCGGCCGCGGGACCGCCAGTTCGGCAGGGTGGCGGGGATTGCCTCGATCAGCGATCGATCGTCACGGCGCGGCCCGCCTCGAGCGGGATCGACCGCAGCACGCCGTTCACGTCCAGCCACGCCGGCGCGCGCTCGCGTCCGTTCAGGCCGATCAGCACATCATGGCCTGGCTCGAGGCGGGACCGCGACCACGAGCCCTGGCCCAGGGCATCCCGACGATCGATGAGCAGGGTCGCGGGCGCCGGCAGCTCGCAATGCACGAGCGTGGCGCGCGCGCGCTGCCGCGCATTGAGAAACACGATCTGCCGGCCATCGCCGGCGCGCAGCACGAGATCGGCGTCGCAGTCCTGATCGACGTCGACCCACGCCGCCTCGAGCAGCGACGTGTCCTCGCGCAACCCGAGCAGCTCGGCGCGCTCCGAGAAGCGGCCATGAGCGTCGTTCACCAGCAGCAGGTCGCGGCCGCCCGGGCCAGCACCGGGAGCGTGCAGGTCGAGGCTGCCGTCGAGATCGAGGTCGAGCACGCGCACCTGCTCGAGCGCGAGCGGCTGGCACAGCATCGCCACGTGATGGCAGGCGCCATGCGCGTCCGACCAGCACAGCTCCTCGGCGCGCACCACGAGCGGGTCGGGCCGGCCGTCGCCATCGAGGTCCTGGGCGATGCTGGCGGGCAGCGACAGGTCGGGGCCGGCCGCCACGGTGAGCGACGCCGTGCCATGCGCCGGCCAGCGCACCAGGTGCTCGCCCAGGAACGCGTCGCCCACGCACGTGAGCGGGTCGGGCGGGGAGTGCGGCCCGCCCGAGGCGCCGATGTCGTTGCGCGAGCCGTCGCGGTCGTTTTGCTCGGGATCCGGGTCGCCGGCGTCGATCAAGGGCGAGCTCGCACGCAGGCCGAACCTGAGGTCCGGCTCGCTCTCGTCCTTGAAGCTCGGCGCGACGACGATGTTGCCGGTATTCGTGCCGGGCGGGTCGAGCGCGTTGATCTGGCCCGCCTTGAAATAGTCCTTGTTGGTGTCGGCATCGTGGTAGCCGCCGACGATGTCGCAGAAGCTCACCAGCGCATCGCCTGCGCTCGGCGTCTCGTACACGGCGATGTCGCCGTTGGAGGCGAACGCGCAGTTGCCGAGCTCGACGTTCGCGTACTTCTTGATGCGGATGCCGTTGTAGAGATTGTTGGCGACCGTGCAGTTGACGAACGTCGCCTCGGGCTCGGTCGTGTTGGGCAGGCCATCCAGGTTGATGCCGTGCCCGGCGTTGCACACGATCAAGCAGCCCTCGAACCTGACCGGCTGCAGCGGGAAGAAGACGCTGAGCCCGGTCTTCAAGTTGTCGGCGATGATGCAGCCGCGGATCGTCATCGCCACCGGCTTGTCGAGGTACAGGCCGCCGGGCTGCACGGTCTCGTCGTCGAACGGATCGGTGGTGTCGTCGGTGGGCGGACTGTTGCGCACGATCGCACAGTCGTGCAGGTTGATGGCGCCGCGCAGGAACACCGCGCCGAAGCCAACCCAGTTCTGGAAGGTGAACCCGCTCACCTCGGTGCTGTCGTCCACGTCGTACTGGGCGATGATGCCGAGCCCTTCGGCGCCCACGCCGTCGATGATGCACTCGGACGCGCTCGCGCCGATCAGGTCGACGTCGCGCTTGAGGGTGAGATTGCCGACGTAGGTTCCCGGCGCAACGAAGATCTGGTCGCCGCGCTTCGAGTTGTTGAGCGCGCTGGCGATGTCGATCCAGGGGAACTCCTTGGTGCCATCCGACAGCCCGGTGCTGTTGTTCTGGTCGACGAAGATGCTCTTGCCGCCCTGCTCGTTGCCGCCGCCTGCGGAACCGAGGCAGCCCGACACGCATGCGAGCATGCACAGCCCCACCACCGCCCAGAGTCGTCGCATGACAGACGCCGCCGTCAGAAGGAAATGGTTTCGCCCGGTTTGGGTCGCCGAGTATAACGCTCGTTCTTTGCCCATCGTCGTGTCGTTTGCGATTCCTGACGTCGCCCTCACCATGGTCTCCGGAACAAAAACCCGCTGGTGCGGACTGGTCGTCGCGCTCGCGCTCGCGCGCACGACGCACGCGCAGCAGTTCCCGTTCGAGGACGTCACGGCCGCGGCCGGCATCGTGCGACGCGCTTCCACCTACGACGCTGCAGCGGCAGACTTCGACCTCGACGGCGACCTCGATATCTTCGTCGCGAATCACGGCGAGGCGCCGGCGTTTTATGTGAACGATGGTCGCGGGCAGTTTCGCGATCGCGCGCCCGACTGGGGACTGAAGTCGGAAGACTGGCACGGCTTCGCGTTCACCGACCTCAACGGCGACGGTTATCCCGATCTGTTGATCTGCTCCGGCGCCGTGCGCGGCGAGGGGCTTGGCCCCAACCGCGTGTCGATGAACTTGCGCGGCCAGCGCTTTGCACCTCTGGTACAGGCGCCCGAGCCGCTCGCCGACGCCAAGGGTCGACACCGCTCGGTGATCTGCCGCGACTTCGACCTGAACGCCATCACCGACTATCTGTTCCTGAACTATGCCTCGCGCAACAGCCTGGTGCTCGGCCTCGGCGGCGCCAGGTACATCGAGGTCGGCGAGCGCGCCGGGGTGCGCGAGTTCCCGGGAGTGGTGGCCGCGGTCACCGGCTGCGTCACGCATCTGAACCAGGACGACTTCCTCGACCTGGTGGCGCCTGGCTACCCGCCCGTGCTCCTGTTCGGCACCGGCCCGGCGCAGTTCGGGCCGCCGTCGCGCAGAGCCTGGTGACGCCCATCGGCAACAGCAAGGCCATCGCCCACGGCGACCTCGACAACGACGGCGACGAGGACCTCTACGTGACCCGCGGCATCCAGGCCATGGACGTCGTCGCGGTGGCCGGGCAGGAGGTCGCGTTCGAGCTGCATGACCGCGCCCAGGGCAACCTCGCCTTTCGCCTGCCAATCGCGGGCATCACGCGCATCGATGCCCTCGTGCTGTGCGAGGGTCACGAGAATGCGCCGCATCGCTTCCTCGGCGCCGCGGGCAGCCATCCCGCCGACCAGCTGCTCAGCTTCACGCCTGGCGACTTCGCGCGGCTGCGCGGCCGCCCCACGCTCGCGGCGCAAGACTACGGCGTGCTGGTGTTCGTCGACGATCAGGATCGCTTCACCATCGAGCTGGTCGCCGCCGGCCGCCACGACGAGTCGGCAACCGGCAAGCTCACGATCACCGGTGCCGCGCCGGTGATCGAGAAGCTCGGCCCGTTCGTGGACCATGCTCCCGACCTGACCAACCGCCTGCTGCAGAACGACGGCCAGGGAGGCTTCAGCGATGTCACGTCCGAGCGCGGCGCCGGCGATCCGCGCTCCGGCCGGATGTCGGTGATCGCCGATTTCGACAACGACGGCGACCTCGACATCTTCGTCCTCAACAATGCGCCGTTCCTCGTCGACGAGCCGGACTGCCTCTACTGGAACGACGGCCGCGGCACCTTCACGCCGGTCGAGTCGCCTCTGCCACGGCTCGAGAACGGCGGCGGCCGTCCCTCCTCGGCGCTCGCGCTCGACTACGACGGCGACGGCGACCTCGACCTGTTCATCACCAACGGCGACGACGAGCGCCCGTTCAACAAGGGGCCGTATCAGCTGTGGCGCAACCGCGGCGCGAACGGACACTGGCTGATGGTGCGGCTCGTCGGCGGCAAGACCTGCGAGCCGAACGGGCTGGGCGCGCGGCTCTACCTCGATCTCGCCGGCGGACCGACGCTGCTGCGCGAGTGCGACGGCGGCAACACGCTCTACTCGCAGAGCCTCTTGCCCGTGCACTTCGGCATGGGCTCGCAGACCAGAGCGACCCGTCTGCGCGTGCGGTGGCCCAACGGCGACGAGCAGGTGGTGGACGACGTGCGCGCCGATCAGGTGCTCGTGGTCGACGCGGATCGGCGGGCGCCGGCGGCGCGCGAGTCGCTGTGGCCCTACCTCCTGACCTGGGGTATCCTGGGCAGCGCGGCGTTCCTGATCGTGCGGCAGAGGAGCCAGCGGCCATGATGCTCGTGATCGTGACGGCGGTGCTCACGGGCGTACCGGCGCGCGGCGAGCTGCCGCCCCGCTCGCCGCCCGACAGCATCCGCCGCCTGATCGATCTCGTGCAGCTGGCGTGGCTCGAGCCCGACGTGACCTGTGCGCAGTTCGCTTCCACCGACCCGAGCGGACGGGGCGATGACCACGGCCACTTCCGCAAGCTCTCGGGACGCCAGGCGGTGCTCGCCGAGATGACCGGACCGGGCGTCATCGTGCGCATCTGGTCGGCGAATCCGCAGGGCCGCCTGCGCCTGTTCCTCGACGGCGAAGCGGCGCCGCGGCGCGACGCGCCGTTCGCGGACGTGCTCGCCGGCAGCACGCCGCCGTTCGTCGCGCCGCTGGCCGCGCATCAGGGCGGCGGCTGGGTCTCCTATCTGCCGATCCCTTATGCGCGCTCCTGCCGCGTCGAGGTGGGCGATCTCGAGCACCCCGGCGAACTCTACTACCACATCCAGTACCTGAGCTATCCAGCCGGCACGCCGATGCGCAGCTTCACGACTGCGGCGAGCAGCGCCGACGCGCGCGACCGCGACGAGGTGCTGGCGCGGTGGCAGAACCCCGCTGAGAGCCCGATCGCGCGCGCGGCGGGCGACAGGGACGAGACCCGCGACGCCATGCTCGCGCCCGGCGCCTCGCTCGCGCTCGCCGAGGCCGAGGGCAAAGGCGCCGTGCTCGGTTGTCGCATCGCGCCCGGCAGCACGGAGCCGGACGTGCTGCGCGGGCTCGTGCTGCGCGCCAGCTTCGATGCGCAGCCGGAGCCGACCGTGCTCGCACCGATCGGGGACTTCTTCGGCGTGGGGTTCGGCGTCACGCCGTATCGCTCGCTCGCGCTCGGCTGGAGCGAGACCGGCGGTTACACCTTCTTGCCGATGCCGTTTTACGAGCGCGCGCGGCTGTCGCTCGAGAACCACTCGGCGCGGCCGGTGCGCGTGCACACGAGCGTGTGGCTGCGACCGCTCGCCGAGCTGCCGCCTGGCTTCGGCACCTTCCACGCCGAGTTCCGGGCGGTCGATCGCGTCGGGCCGGAGCTCTACCAGTTCGCGAGCATGAGCGGGCCGGGCAAGTACGTCGGTGCCACGTTCACCCTGCAGGGGGTCGGCGATCTCTGGTATCTCGAAGGCAACGAGCAGCTGGTTCGCGACGGCGAATCCCGACCGGCGATCGTCGGCACCGGCACCGAGGACTTCTTCAACGGCGGCTGGTACTGGGACAGCGGCCCGTTCGCCGCGCCGCTGTGGGGGCTTGGACGCAAGGAGGAGTGGACCACCAACCGCACGACGCCGTGGCGCATCCAGATCCCCGACGCGGTGCCGTACCGCACCTCGCTCGTGGCGCAGATCGAGCACGGCTCCGCAAACGCGGTGCGCGACGCGGCGTACGCGAGCGTGGCCTTCGGGGACGGCGCGCCGCAGCCGGTGCGCGCGCTCGAGCCGCAGGCGCTCGCACTGCCGCGCCTGTGGGTGAAGCGCCGCAAGGACGCGCTCGCCGCCGCATCGCTGCCGTGGACGCCGCCGCTCGCGCCGGCGGCGCTCTGCCGCTTCGAGGACCTCGCGCCCGACCTGCGAGCGAGCGAGTGGCCGCTGCACCAGGCCTTTCCGGTCAGCTACCTGGACACTGCGGAGCGCGGCTCGAGCCGCGATTGCTCAAGCTCGTGGATCGCAGCACCGCCCGGTTCCACATCGACGAGGCCGATCGCTATGCGGTTCGCTGCGTGTTCGTCGGCCGCCCGGACGGACCGGACGCAGACGTGCTGATCGATGGCGAGCTGGTCGGGCACGTCGCGACGCGCGCGGCGAGCGTCGCGCCGCTGCCGCCGCCCGACCTGGGCACGATCGGGCTCACCCGCGGCGAGCACGCGCTCGAGCTGCGCGTCGCCGCGCGCGCGTGGCTCGGGTTCGACAGCATCGCCTTCGACAGCGCCGCGCCGTTCGTGCGAGCCTGGTGGATCGCTCCGCCCGTACCGGCGAGCGCTCAGGGCTCGGTCGAGGAGGCGCCGCCGGGCGAGGCGCTCTGGCTGGCGCCGACGTTCGACCCGGGCGCCGCCGGCTGGCGCGAGCTGCCGGAGACCGACGAGCATCTCGACCTGAACCGCCTGGTGAGCGCGAGCGCACCTGTTCTCGGTTACCTCATGACGTTCGTGCACGCAGCCGAGGCGGCCACGGTGCGCGCCCGCCTCGGCTCGGACGATGGCGCGCGCGTCTGGGTGAACGGTCAGCTCGTCTGGTCGCACGCGCTACATCGTCCGTTCACCGCCGACGAGGATCGCTTCGACGTGCCGCTCGCGGCCGGCTGGAACCGAGTCCTCGTCAAGGTGCGCAACGACGACGGCGGCTACGCGATGTCGCTGCGCCTCGCCGATCCCTCCGGCCGGCTGCACGCCGCGACGCGCGCGCAATGACCCCGGGGCCGGCGCGCGCGCGCGGCTACTTGAGGTAGCCGAGCGCGCGCAGGTTGGCGGCTGCCTCGGGGGTCATCGACTCCGGGCCGCTGCTGCCGTACTGGCCGTGCAGCTGTTCCATCTCGGTGAGCCAGGCGTCGAAGCGCTTCTGCGCACCAAGCGCGTAGTCCTTGCGCTCGGGGAGCAGGGACTTCGCGTCGCGCAGGTCGGACTGCAGGTCGTAGAGCTCGAGCTCGGGCAGCTTGCGGGGGGCGGCGCCGGGCATGGGACCCAAGCCACGACCACGCTCGCTGGGCAGGTCACGGCGCACGATCGTCTTCCAGCGACCTTCGATCACCGCGAACGAGGCCTGGCCGCCGCCGCTGCCGGGTCCACCCCACTGCTCGGTGACGATGCGCACGGCCGGCAGCTCCTCGCCCTTGGCGAGCGCCGATGACAGGTCGCGGCCGAGCATGCCTGCCGCTGGCGGGAAGCCGCACAGCCCGAGGATCGTCGGCGCCAGATCGAGGTTGGCGACGTTGTCGGCGATCACCTTGCCCCTGGGCAGCCCCGGCGCGCGCAGGATCCACGGCACGTGATTGAGCTCGGCGTACACCGAGTGGCCGTGTCCGGTGAACGCGTGCTCGAGGAACTCCTCGCCGTGATCCGCATTGAACGAGAACACGGTGCGCTCGAGGAGCTGCTTGCTCTGCAGCAGGTCGATCACCTTCTGCAGATGATGATCGAAGTACGCCACCTCCGCGTCGTACAGCGCGCGCTGCCGGGCGACGTGCGCGTCGGCATCGACACCCTTGCTGTTCCACTGCTCGCGCACCGTCATGCCGCCGGGACCAAACTGCATGTTGCCCATCATGCCGCCGCCAAAGCCAAGCTGGCGCTGCTCGTCGTCGTACCTCTGCTTCTCGGTCTGCGTCAGGTACTTGCTCCAGTCGGCTTGTTCGGGCTCGTAGGGCTCGTGCGGATCGACCGCGTGCAGCAGCACGAACACCGGCACGTCCTGATGCTTCTCGAACCACGGCAAGAACGTCTCGTACACGGCGCGCGACGAGCCGCTCTCGAAGCCGCCGCCGAATCCCTGGCCGCCGCCCGCGCCCGGGATCGCCGGCACCGGCTTCTCGGCCAGCTTCACCGCCGCTGCGCTGAACAGGAAATCGAAGCCCTGCTCGGTGTGCGTGGTGCGGCCCACCATGTCGTTGCGGATGAACGCTGCCGTGAGGTAGCCGCGCGCGCGAAACGCCTCGGCCAGGGTGATCGCCTTGTCGGGCAGCTGCTCGAAGCCGCGCTTCACGCCGCTCACGCTCGGCGGCAGCGAGCTGAGCGAGGATGGCATGGAGATGTAGGTCCAGGTGCCCTGCGAGAAGCAGCGCTCGAAGCGCACGCCATCGGCGGCCAGCTGATCGAGCGCGGGCGTGGTGCCGCGCGCATTGCCATAGCAGGAGAGGCCGTCGGCACGCAGCGTATCGCAGAAGTACACGATCGCGTTGCGGCGTGCGAGGTCGCGCTCGCCCAGCACCATCGGCTGCAGCAGGAACGCCACGGTCGGCCCGCCTTCCTCGAGCACCTCGAGCGAGAGCGTGATCTCCTTGCCGGCATACGCGGCGAGATCGACGGCGATGGGTTCGATCGCGCGCGCCAGGGCGAAGCGGCGCTCGAACACGGTGTCGCGCTTGCCACCGGCGGTCACGTGCACGGCGAGGTTGAACGGCTGCGCGTCGATCGCCGCGACCTGCGTGGTCAAGCGCGCTGCCCTGGGCGCGACCAGCCGGTAGCTGATCTGGCAGGGGGTGTTGAGGAACATTCCGGTCTGCAGGATGCTGTCGCGATCGAGCACCGTGGTGCCAGCCGGTGCGTGCGCATACTCGGCGCGCGGATCGAGCACGTGCACGAACGCGATGTCGAGGCTCGCGCCCTCCTTCGGGTCGAGCAGCGCGATCGTGAGCGGCGGCGTCTCGCGCTGGCGGTTGCCCGGCGCACCGGGCCCACCGGCCAGCATGAACCCACCCATGCCGCTGCCCTGCATCAGGCTCGCCCTGGTGCGGGCGATCGTGTGCCACTCGCCCGCGGTGGGCAAGGTCACGGCGGCGCGGCGCAGGAGATCGCGCGGGTTGACGGGGCCGCCGTCACCGAAGCCGAAGTTCTGCACCACGACGTTGCCCTGGCCGGCGACGGGCGGGCCGCCGGCTGCTGGCGGCGGCGCATTGCCGCGCATGTTGATGCCGCCGGGAGTGAGCGTCGGCACGTTGCCGACAAACACCGCGAACTCGGTCAGGTCGTTGCCGCGCGCCTTGATCGCCACCATCGACAGCTGTTCGCTCACGCCCGCGGGCAAGGTCACCTGGAAGGCCACGACCGAGCCGCGGCCAGAGAGGCGCAGCGCGCCATCGTGCTTCGAGACGCTGGCCTGCTCCGCGGTGGGAGCCGCGACGATGCCCGGGGGCTCCTGCTCGGCATCGACCTCGTGCACGACGAATGCGCTCGGGTCGAGATCCGCGGCTTCCATGCCGTCCACCTGGGCCTGGTCGAGCAGCGTGTCGAGGCGCCAGGTTCCCGCCTCGCTCTGGGGAATGAGCGCTGGCTCGGACGTGAATGCGGCGGCGACGAACGGCACCAGCAGCAACGCCAGGGCGGTCACCAAGAGCAGCCTACCGGTCATGGACCCTCCGGGGTGTGATGCCGGCTTCTGGGGCGGAGCCGGCGCCGATGGCGCGCAACTATACCAGAAGGCCTGCAGCAAGTGGGGTGACGCTCAGCGGCGCCCGGCCTGTGCCAGCGCCCGCAGCCCGAGCACGAGGCGCTCGTGGCGAGCGAACTGGCGCGCGGCTGGCAGCTCGGACCGGGCGCCCTTCGCGGCGATCAGGCCTGCCAGGGCGCGCCGCTCGGCGGCGGTGAAGCTGGCCAGGTCCGGCAGCATGCCGAGGATCGGTGCCACCCCACCGAGCGCGGTCCCTCGCACGCGCCGGCCGAGCCAGCGCCGGATGCGCGCCGTGCACTGCGCCTCGGCCAGCGCGCGGTCGCCGTCGAACTCGCGCGCGAGGAACTGGCTCTGCGCGAGCCCGAGCCCACCGAAGTCGAACGGCTGGCAGCGGCCGTTCGACAGATCGAGGTAAGCCTCGGTGTGTGCGAGCCGCCGCAGCATGCGCGCATCGCTGCGGTATCCCGGTCGTGCCGCCATCCTGCGTTCCTCGAGCCGCGCGAGCGCCTCCACCTCCGGGTTCGCGGCAGTGAACCCGAGCTTGCGGTAGAACCAGAAGGCGCCGCTCGCGATCGCCTCGTCGTTGCCCTCCCCCATGCCGTAACGCGTGAGGAAGAAGTAGTCGACGCCGAGCACGTGGTGCAGCACGCGCATGAACTGCGTGTAGACGAAGCGGATCTCGGCACCGCGGAACTCGGGGAACAGATTGATGCCCATCTCGCAGCACCCGAGGAACACGCCGGCTGGACCGTAGGCCATGGGCACGCCGTTCTTCAGCACCAGGAAGAACACCAGCGTCTCGAGCGGGCTGCGGAACTCGGGCAGCACGCCGATCAGGGCGATCGTCACGCCGCGCGCACAGCGCACCAGGTGCACGTCGTCGGCGTTGCCGTGAATCAGCGGATAGATCTCGAGCTTGCGCGCGCAGAGCGCTTGCAGCGCGAGGTCGACGATCGCGCGCGACCCTCGCTCGGGCGGAGCGAGCGGCGCGCAGATCCGCGCTGCGATCGGCGTGCGGCTGCGGGCGATGCTGGCGCGCTGGTAGCACACGGCGTCGATGTCGAGTGCGAGCGCGGTGCTCGCCGGACCGCGGTAGCGGAGCGGCAGATTCATCCGGTCGTACACGTGCGCCTGCCACGGCCGGGACAGCCCCGAGCCCTCGAGCAGCGCGACGAAAAAAGCGATGTCGCTCGGCGCGTGCTCGGGCCGCGCGCGCCGGAACCACTCGCGATAGGGGATGGTGATGTCCTCGACACCCTGCGCCTCGCCCGGGGTGACGAGCATGCTCAGCGTCTCACCGAGCGCGGTCGGGTCCGGGCTGGCATCCCAGTCGATCTCGACCGCGTGCGGCAACAGCGCCACCAGCCTCTGCACGACGCCGTACGAGTACGGATAGGACCGCGTGACCACGCCCGGCAGCCGCGCGAGCAGCTCGTGCACGCGCGCGCGCACCGCCGCGCTGTCGGGATAGGCGCGCATGAAGTCGAGCGGCGCGCGCAGGCGGTGCGCGGCGCGCGGCGGCGCGCGCAAGAGCTGCTCGAGCAAGCGCAGCTTGGCCGCAGCCGCGCGCGCACCGAAGCGGCGCGACAGCGCCCGCAGGGCGGCGAGCGAGCGGCTCACTTCGTCGGCTCGAGCTGCGGCAGGTCGCCCTGCCGGTGCTCGATGTGGGTCTCGATCCACTCGGCCGCTTGCGGTACCCAGCGCTTGACGTAGCCGGTCTTGTAGAGCAGGAACAAGACCGCCGCGAGCAGCAGCAGGGCGATGATGAGTGCCGGCCAGATGCTCTTCTTCGGCGCGTACGGGTCCTTGAGCGAGCGCTCGGAGCCTGGCGGCAGCGTCGGCGTCGCCGTCAGCGCGCCGCCGAACGGGATGTTGATCCTGACCCGCCCGTTCACCGCCCAGCCGTTGGCGTCCAGCACCGGCCCGAGGTTGCGCTGGCGCAGCTTGAGCCAGGCGATGATCATCGACGGCCCGGAGATCGCGAGGATCAGGCCGACCACGCCGAGCGGGATCCACTTGCCGAGCCCGAACAGCGCCTCCAGGAACGCGCCCACCGCGGCCGTGATGCCGCCCACCGCCACGCCCAGCGCGGCGACCACACCGACGTCGAACTTGGGCTTTTCCGGCGGTGCCTTGCCGGTGCTCGCCGCGGTGCCGACCGACGTGGCTGCGCTGGTGAGCTTCGCGGTCGAGGCCTCGTCGGCGGCGGCGGCGCGCTTCGCCACCTGCTCCTCGATCCAGCGCAGCAGCCGCTTGTACGGCGCCCAGAACGCCTGGCCGATGCTGATCGGGTTGTCGACGATCTTGGTGACGGTCGCGTCCCAGTCGCGACCGCGCCGATCGTAGAACAGGCCGTTGCGGCCCACGAACAGGTTGTCCGAATCGCCGGCCGTGAACGCTGCGACGATGGTCATCTTCTCGCCGCTCGCCGGCCGCACGCAGTCGCAATACGTGAGGTAGCTCTTGGCCATGATCGCGAGCGTTGCGTGCTTGCCGGGATCATCGGCGCGCAGGCACAGATCGCAAGCACGGCCGTCGAGGTAGAGCGTGCCCACCTGGAACACCGCCTTGCGACGGCGCGAGTAGAAGTCGGTGAACGAGACAAAGTTGTTGAGCAGGATGTGCAGGTCGCGGTAGTAGCGCGCGAGCTTCTCGACGCTCTGGATCGCGTTCATCTCGGGCTCGAGCGCGAGGTCGCGCGCGATCAGCTCGGTGAGCGTTTTCCTGGTCTTGCCGGCGAGGATCTCGCGCACGCGCTGCAGGCCGAGGCGCTCGACGATGGCGCCGGGCTTCCTTGCTTGCCACGCCTGGTAGCGGTCGAAGCGCGCGCAGAGCTGCCGCCATTCGGCCTCGCTCAACGTGTCCTGCTGGTCGCCGAGGAACGGCGCCACGACCAGCTCGCAGAAGCGGGCGAGCGCCGCGCTCCAGGCCGGGTTGACCGCACCGGTGAGCGGCAGCGGCTGCTGCGCCTCGACCTGCACAGCGGGAAGCCTGCAGACCTCCTGCGCGCTGATCGACAGATCGCGCGGCAATCGCCAGGTACTCCTCCTCGCGGCGATTGAGCGCGCCGAGCGCGCGCGGACGTAGGCGGCGAGGCGGCAGCGCGCGAAGTAGCGTCGATCTCACTGGTACCGCGGCGAGCGCGTCGAACGCTGCGGCGGCGGCACCCGCGAGCGGCAGGATGTCGGTGCCGCCGCGCTCGGCTTCTTGCCACCACGCATCGAACGCGCTCGCCTCGGTGAAGAACCGATCGAGCCGCTGCTGGGTGATGCCCTGGCGGCCGCTGCGGTCGATCTCGCCGCCGAGGCAGGCGATCACGTCGGCGGCGACCTGCCGCGCCGACGCATCGTCGACCGACTCCGGCGGCAGCACGCCGTCGCCGTTCAGCTGCATCTGCTGGAACATCTCGGCGGTGCGCTGCGTGTCCTCGACCGAGATCGCGGCGGCCTCCTTCTTGCCGAGCCCGCTCAGGATGTGGCGCGCGGCCGCGAGCAAGCGCTTGCCTTCCGCACTCGCGTCGTTGATCGACTTGAGCGGCACCGCGTCGGCTGCCTTGAGCAGCTCGTCCGGATTCCTGATCACGCCGCCGATCCAGTTGACCGCGTCGATGATCTCCTGCGCGCGCACGCGCCCATCGTGGTCGGTGTCGAGCAGGTTGAGCGTGCGCTCGTCGAACTCGAGCCCCTTCACCGGACAGCTGAGCGCGACCCACAGCTTCTGGTCGAGATCCTCGATCGCGAGCAGATCAGCGCCGGTGTCGAGGCGCGCTTGGTCGACGCCGCCGGCACGAAAGAAGCGCCAGCGGTGCGCGGAGGCGGTGGTCTTGGCAGCCATGGCGTGGCAGAGCTCCTCGAGACGGCGAGTGCGGCGAGCGTGCGCCGGCGTTGCACGGGCGGCACATGGTAGCTTCCGTCCGGTTCCACACAATGCTGGACCGAAGGGCCGGCTCGAGCCGGCAATGAGCCCGGCCGATGATCGCGGGTGCGCGCGCGCCGGCGCGGCGGGCAGCACATGCCGCGGGTGTGCGCGGCGGCGTTTCTGCTACCATGCGGCATCCGCGCCTCGCCGAGCACCCGATCCGGAAAGTGCGGCCGCTTGATCCACACGACCCGACCTCGCATCGCCCAGGACCGACCGCAGATGAAGCAGCTCGCATGGCTGCTTGCAACGGCGTTGATCCTGGCCGCGCCGGTGCTCCGCGTCATGCAGCTCGAGTTCCTCGGCCAGGACACGACCGAGTTCATCCTGGGCGCCGACCTGACGACGCCCGCAGGCCGCGAGTACATCTTCACGCGCCCGCACTTCCTGTTCACCTACCGGCCGGTGACCGCGCTCTCGTTCGCGCTCGATCACGTGCTGTTCGGCGTCGAGCCGCGGCCATTCCACCGCACCGACATCGTGCTGCACGTGCTCGCCGGCCTGGCGTTGTTCGCGCTGGTGCGCGAGCTGATGCAGTCCGCGCTCGCCGGCCTGCTCGCCGCGGCGCTGGTCGTGCTGCACCCGAGCACCACGCGCATCCTGAGCAACATCGACGCGCGCGGCGAGCAGATCATGGCGCTGTTCGCGACGCTCGCGGTGTGGGCCGCCGTGAGGGCGCGGCGACGGCCGTGGCGCGCGTGGCTCGCGGCCGCCTGCGCGCTGCTCGCCTTCGCCACCAAGGAGAGCGGCATCTGCGTGGTGGTGCTGATCCTGGTCGCGCTTGCCGCGCCCGGCGCCGCGGCCGATGACCCGCCGCTCGCCCGGCGGCTGGTGCGGTTCGCGCCCACCGTGCTCGCGATCGCGTTGCTGCTGTTCCGTGCGCAGCCTGGTGCTCGGCTCGCTCACCGGCAATCCCGACGCCGAGCGGCTGCGCCAGCTCGCGACCCTGCTCGACCTGTTCCCGGTGATGCTGTTCCCGACGCTGGCGGCGCCGGCCGACTGGTTCGCGCGGCTGTGCGGTGCACCCCAGCTCGCCGCGCGCATCGCCATGCTGGTGCTCTTCAGCCTCACCATGCTCGGCGGCTTCACCGGCGTGGTGCTGGCGTTTCGGCGTGGGGATGCGCGCACGCGGCGCGCCCTCGCGCTCGGCACCGCGTGGCTCTTGCCCCAGCTCGGCGTGTACGTCATCACCGGCTATTACTCGCCGCGCCACGCGTACTCGGCGCAGTTCAGCTGGTCGCTGCTGATGATCCCGGCGCTGTTCTGCGGCGTGCAGGAGCTGCGTCGCTCGCGGCCTCTGACCCTGGCCTTGATCGGCGCCTGGCTCGCTCCGCTCACGCTCCTGTGGCTGGGCACTGGACCGGCGACGTCGGCGTTCGCCGGCCCGGTGGCAGCGAGCCGCTTGCATCGCAGCTTCCTCGCCGAGCTGGAGCGCAGCCTGCCGGCCGACGACCCGCACGCGCTGATCTTCGCCGTGAACTATCCGGCGTTCACGCTCGGCAACGACGACTACGATCGCTTCAGCGCCGCCTCCCCCACCTTGTTCCTGAAGCCGCTCGGCCACGCGGTGCTGCCGATGGAGGGCGCAACCCGCTGGCTCAAGTGGCGCCACGCCCGCTTCGACGGCCAGGTGCGCACGTTGCTCGTCTCGACGTCCGCCGCCGGCGTCGCGCGGCTGCCGATCACGATCGAGCGCAAGCCCGACCGGGTGGTGGTGAGCTTCGCCGCGAGCCAGGTGCAATACAACCTGAGCAAGACGGTGGACCACGTCGCCTCGCTCGGTTCGCAGCAGGAGCTGTTGATCCAAAGGGCGCGGCTCGGCAAGGAGGCCACGCACGCGAGGATCTTCGTCTGGGACGGCGTGCAGGGCAGCCTCGAGCCATTCCCGGACGTGCTCGAGATCCGCCTCGACCCCGAGGTACGCGGCCCTTTGTACTGGCAAACGGATCCACGCTCCCATCCAGCCGCTGGCAAAGCGCCGATGTGAGCGCTCAGCGCGCCAGGCCGCGGCGCGTGACCAGGTAGACGGCGAAGCTGCCGAGCCAGTGGCCGCCCTCGTAATGCGCGCCGGTGACCGCGGCCAGACCGGTGCGGGCGTGTGCCGCGGCGGCTGCGAGCAACGCCGCGCGCCGCGGTTCGGGCTCGGGCAGCCCGGCGGCGATGCCGCGCAGCATCCACGCGCGGCTCAGGTTGAGCCCATCCAGGTGCGCGAGCTTGGGATCGCTCGGGTCGGTCACCACGGCCGGCGCGAGCCAGCCGGCCGAGCCATCGCGCGGCAAGTCCGGCAGGAACGTCCTGAGCCACGCCGCGAACGCGTCGGGCGCGAGCACGCGGCGCATCAGGTCGGCCTCGGCCAGGCACGGCGACAGGAAGTCCTCGCCCGAGGGTTCGAAGCGCAGCGGCGCATCGCGGTCTTGCGCGAAGTACGCGAGCGCACGCGCGCTCAGGAGCGCTTCCATGCTCGCCTGGTGCTGGCTCCGCGCCCAGTCGAGTGCCAGGCCGAGCGCGAACGCCGTCTGACTGTGCTCGCCCGAGCGCACCGGGTACGCGAGCTTGGGCAGCCAGCTCGCCAGCCGATCGGCCGCGGCGCGTGCGAGCGGCGCGAGCGTGCTCGCCCACGCTGGCGCCTGCGGATCGTCCCATTCGGCCAGCTCCAGGTGCAGCTCGAGCAGCCAGGCGAGACCGTAGGGTCGCTCGAAGCTCGTGCGGCCGTCGGCGTTCATGTAGCTCACCTCGGCCGCCACGTGCTCTGGCGTCAGGCTGCGTGCCAGCACCGCGCGTGCTTCCGCCGCGAACGGCGCTGCGGGGAAGCAGCGCAGCAGGCGCACGAGCAGCCAGTGGCCGTGCACCGCGGAATGCCAGTCGTAGCAACCGTAGAACGCGGGGGTCAGCTCGCGCGGCGGCCGCACGTCGCCGTCGCCGTTCAGCACGTGCGCGATCTTGTTCGGATACTCACGCTGCAGACAGGCGAGCGCGAGGCGCGCGAAGCGCTCGGCGGCGCGTCCATCGAAGCGATCCTCATCCTGCATCGGCACCTGTCCCCATGACGTGCTGGCGATGAGCGCGAATCGGGTGATCGATGGCAGCAGCATGGTTCACGACTTGCAGATCGTCGGCGTCGAGCCCACTCGGAGGCCGTCACGCCCGACTCCAGTGCGGACGCCGGGCGCAAGCCAGGATAGCGAGCGGTGCGCGCCGCGGCCAGGCATCGCATCACCGGCGCGCCCCGCGGTCGAGTGCAGCGGCTTGCGCCGCTCGTCGCGCGCGAGGATAGTGGTGGCGTGGCCATGCACGAGAACCGATCGATCCAGTTCTTCGAGACCCAGTTCGCGCGGCAGGTACGCGAGCGCGAATTCGCGCTCAACCCGTTCGAGACGCTCGCGCTCGAGCATCTGCGCGGCAGCGTCCTCGATCTCGGTTGCGGCCTGGGCAACCTGAGCCTGGCAGCAGCACGCCGCGGCCACCATGTGGTGGCCCTCGATGCCAGCAAGACGGCGATCGCTCGCCTCGATGCCGAGGCGAGGCGCGAGCAGCCTGCCGCTGCGCGCGGTCCGCACCGAGATCACGTCGGCGAGCATCGATCAGCCCTACGACACGCTCGTCGCCATCGGCCTGCTGATGTTCTTCCGCGCGCGGGCGGCGCTCATCCTGCTGAGCTCGATCCAGGCACACGTGACCCCTGGCGGGCGGGCAATCGTCAACACGTTGATCGAGGGCACGACGTTTCACGACATGTTCGAGCCGGGGCACCACTGCCTGCTGCAGCGGGACGAGCTCGCCGAGCGGTTCTCCGGCTGGCGCATCCTGCTGCAGCGCCAGGACTCGTTTCCGGCGCCCGGCGGCACGCGCAAGGACTTCGCCACGGTGGTGGCCGAGAAGCCGCCCCAACGCGTGCGTGCATGAGCCTTCGCGCCGACGGCGCCGGCTGAGCGACTGCGCCGCGGCCGAGGTGAACGGGCTGCGCGCGCGGTCGAGCCCTCAGGGATTCGCGAGATAGGCCGTCAGGTGGTACTCGCCGTTCTCGCCGTTGCCTTGCGGGTTGACGAACGTGACCTTGAGCCCGGCGCGAAGGCGAGGCCGACCGGCGACTCGTAGGGACCGTTGGTGACGTTCGCGGCATTGCCGCCCCAGCCGTTGAACCACGACGACCGCTTGAGCGTCAGCATCCCGGCAGCATCCTCGTACAGGTCGATGCTGGCGCCGGTGTTGATCCAGTAGATCTCGAGGTTGGTGACGACCAGCCACTGGTTGGCGGGCACGGTGTAGACCACAGAGCGAGCCACCGGCGCCCATGCTGTAATGGCCGTTCAAGTTGACGATGTCCTGCGGCGCTGGCGGCCACCCGCGCAAGCTTGCGGCGCGAGGCTGGCCCGTCAGATCGCGCACGAGCAGCACACCGGTGAAGAGGGCGCCCAGGATCACCGACAAGATCATCCCGCGTGACATGACTGCCTCCGACGTTGTGCGCCGCGCCTGGTTGTGCGCTGCGCGGACTGCGTGCGGCTCTGATCGAGATCAAGCGCGACGACGCGCACGATGGCGTGCATCATGACGCGCCCCACACCATCACGCAACCGGCGGCCACCGCGCACGGCTGCGCTGCTTGACCACGCCATGGCGAATGTCGTACGCTGCGCTGCCTGGCCGGAGCACCGCGCCGGTTCCCGCTCTGGACGGCACCATGATGCTGGATCGATCGTCTCGCCTCGCAGCCCTGGCACCGTGGCTGCTCTCTGCGCTCGTGGCGGCGCTCTACCTGCCGGTGATCGTGCACGGTGGCTTCCTCTGGTGCGACGACTACACCTTCGCCCAGAACCGGCTCATGCGAGACCAGGCTGGGCTCGCGCGCATCTGGTCCGGCGGCGACACCGAGCAATACTATCCGATCACCTACTCCGCGTACTGGCTGGTGGCGCGCCTGTTCGGCAGCGGCGCATTCGCACCGCACGTGCTGAGCGTCGCGCTGCATGTCGTGAACGGGGTGCTGCTGTGGATGGTGCTGCGCCGCCTCGGCCTCGGTGCGGCGGCGTTCGGCGCGCTGCTGTTCGCGCTGCACCCGATCCAGGTCGAATCGGTAGCGTGGATCTACGAGCTCAAGAACGTGCTGTCCACGAGCCTGCTCTTGCTCACCGCGCTGCTGCACCTGCGGTACCTGCGCGACGGACGCGCGCTCTCGCTTGCGCTCACCCTGGCGACGTTCACGCTCGCGTTGCTCGCAAAGAGCGCGGTGCTCGTGTATCCAGCGCTCGCGCTGCTCCTGCTCCGCCGCCACGATCGCCCGCACATGCTGCGCTCGCTGGTGCCGCTCGGCCTCCTGTCGGTGGCCATGGCTGCGCTCACCGTCTGGTACGAGCGCCATCAGACCGGCGCCCAGGGCGGCGAGTGGCCGCAAGGCCTCGCCGAGCGCACGGCGATCGCCGGGCAGACGTTCTGGTTCTACCTGGGCAAGATGCTCTGGCCGCAGCCGCTGTCGTTCGCCTATCCGCGCTTTGCCATCGATGTGCTGCGCTTCGCCGCGTTCGCGCCGGCCGTGCTGGCGGTGCTGTGCGTGGGGACCTGCCTGGTGGTCCGGCGCGCGCGCGGCCTGGCGATGCTGCTGCTTGCCTACACGATCCTCGTGTTCCCGGTGCTGGGCTTCTTCAACATCTACATGATGCGCTACACGTTCGTCGCCGACCACCTCGCGTACCTGCCGAGCATGCTGGTGCTGCCGGCAGCGGCCGGCGCGCTCGCACGCGTGCATCGCTGGCTGCCGGTGCCGGTGGTCGTGATCATGGCCGCGCTCACCGCGGCGCGCACGCCGCTGTTCGAGCGCGATCAGCGCCTGTGGCAGCAAGCGCTCGCGGTCGATGATCAGGCCTGGCTCGCGCACGCTGGGCTGGCGCGCTGCCTGCAGGAGAGCGGCGACGTCGAGGCGGCGTTCCCGCACTACCAGCGCGCGATCGAGATCCATCCGCGCGCGCTCGATGTGCGTCACCTGCTGTGCGTCGGCGCTCGCCAGCGCGGGCCATCTCGAGGCGGCGCTGCTGCAGTACCGCCGCCTGCTCGAGATCGATCCGCGCGACGAGCGCGCGCTGCACAACCGCGACAGCCTGATCGCCTTGCTCGGGCGCTGAAGCTCGCGATCAACCCTTCTGCAGGGATTCCGCCATCGGCCGCTCCGCCGGCGCATACTTGAGGATCAGCGGCTTGGTGTCGAACCACAGCTCGTTCAGGTCCTTCGCGCGCAGCGTCTCGCTGCCGCCCTGCTTGAGTGCGGCGTCGATCTGCTCCCGCGCGAACGGCGCGATGCCGCGCGCGAGCGCCGCGCTGCGCTCGCGCTCGGTGACCACGGCGGTGGTCCGATCGGGCAGCAGGCGCGAGCCGAACCAGATCAACGACTTGGCGAGGTCGAGCTCGGGCGTGATCACGATCAGGTGGCCGTCGCGATAGCCGCTGTTCACGCGCTGGCCGAGCGCGTTGTCGACGAACAGCGCGAAGTCCGGCACGTCTTTCGGCTCGCACAGGCGCAGGTCGGCCTTGAGCACCAGCACGTAGCCCTTGTGCACCTTCTCGACCTTGCCGTTGATCACGAACTCCATCGGCTTCTCGACCTGATAGGGCCGCGCGTACACGAGGGCGAGCGGCGCCTTCGGCACGAGCCCATGATCATCGAGGCCGGTTGGCAGCGGCTGCTGGTTCTGGGCCACGAGAGCACTCGCGCACACGAGCGACAGCAGGGTGGCAATCACTGGCTTCATGAATCGTACCTCCTCTCACTTGCGCACGATCTCGATGTCGTCGAAACCGAGCCGCCCTTGGATGGTGCCGTTGTTCGAACCGTACTCGAAGCGGATCTCGGCCACGTTCTTCAGGTCGATGCCCGACGCGTTGGCCTCGAAGTCCGCGAGCCGCAGGCGATACGTCTTGAACGCGGAGCCCCAGCCGCTCGAGCGCAGGTACGGCTCGTCGATGCCGCCGTAGGAGGCAGTGCTGATCGAGCTCTTGTGGCCGTTGCCGTCGACCAGCGTGACGATGAAGTCGCGATCGCCAGGCGTGCCCTTGGTGTCGGGGTGATCGGCCTGCTGGCAGGTGATGAACGACAGGTAGGCGTCATCGCTCAGGTCACGCTCGGGCGGGGCAACCGTCTGCGCATAGGTGAATGCGGGTCCGTTCCAGTTGAAGATCGACCCGTCCGTCTCCCACCAGAAGCCGCCGTCCTTCTCGGTGCTGCTCCAGCCGCCGGCTGGATTGGTGTCGTAGAAGAAGTTCTCGAAGTACTCGAGCACGTCGAACGAGACCGGCTGTCCCGAGCTGCTCAGGTACGGATCGGAGTTGGTCTCGTAATCGTCGATCACGAAGTTCCCCTTGGCCTCGGCGTCGCGGCACAGGTTGACCAGCACCTTCTCGTCGGTGATGAACTGCGTGCCGATCGGACGGAATGCGTTCGGGCTGCGGGTGAAGAAATCGGTCGCCGCGACATCGCCGTAGGTGCAGAACATCGCGAACGGCAGCAGGTAGCTGAGCGAGCATGCCTCCACCTCGGGCCGGGTCATGGTGAATGGACCCGTGCACACGCACGACCACTTCTGGTTGTAGTAGCCGTGGCCGGCGCCGTAGAGGTAGCTCATGAACTTGTTGCCGTAGGCGCGGTTGTAGTGAATCGTCGGCAGCACGGACGCATCGCAGCCGCACACGTCGTTGTCGGAGCTGCCGTAGTAGAGCAGGAAGTTGCGATCGTCGGTCTTGCTGCCCTGCGCCACGGTGAGGAAGGTCACCTCGGCAATGGAGTGGATGCCGATGAAGCCGTCCTTGTCGTAGCCTTCGAGCGTGCCGTTCGGCGGCCGGATGCCGCTGATGTCGGGATGCGCCACCTGGTTGTACTCGATGATCACGCCCTCGCCGCCGCGGCTGTGCCCGGACGTGATGATGCGCTTGGGATCGACCTTGTTGTCGATGATGCCGCCGCCCATCGGCGGATACGGATTGCCGTTGTGGTCCTTGAGCAAGGTCTGCAGGATCAGCCGCTCGGTGTTCTTGTTGCTGAGCCAGCCGCGCCACCGGATGCCGAGGCTGACGTGCGCCGGGAACATGTCGAAGCTCGCGGTGATGAAGCCGTAGCTCGCGAGCAGCTCCTGCAAGTACAGGTAGCCCTTGTAGCTGTCGGACACGCCGGTGTTGCCGTGCGAGAACGTCACCAGCGGCAGCTTGCCTGGCGGCAGCGGGTCGGGGTACACGACCAGCCCGCGCGAGCGCATCGAGCGTGTGCTGCCGCCGTCGAAGCCCTCGGTGTAGAACAGGCCCGAGTTGTCGAACTCGAAGCTGGCCGTCTGGTGCGGGCCCTTGACCGCGGTGTCGGGCATCAGCCGGAAGCCCTCCTCGGTCTCGCCGAAACCGTCGACCAGGTCGCCGGGGTCGAGGTTGCCGTCCTGACCGAAGTCGTACACCACGTCGTACGCAACGCCGAGCCGGTCGCCGCCGGCGGCATCGGCTGCGGTCATGCCCGACCACGTGAGCAGCGTGTTCTCCTGGATCGTCGTGCCGTTCACGGTCGCGGTCTCGTAACCGCCGGTCACATCGGTGAGCGACGGATCAGCGGCCCACTGCAGCGGCGTCTTGTGGTGGACGACGTACGCGCGGTAGGCGAGGCCGCGGCGCTCTGCGTGCCGGTTCGGATCGAGCGCCGTCGACACGCTCGAGTTGTAGTTGATGGCGCGCGGGTACTCGAAGTACGGATACCTCGCCAGCGGATTGCCAGCCAGACCCGGGAACGGCCCGATGCGGATCAGCACCTCGTCCAGCGACGTCGACGGCGTCACCTGTGCGTTGGGTCCGCCGTCGTAGCGCAGCGTCAGCACCACCGACCCGGTGTCGAGCGCGTTCACCAGGATCACGGGCGGCACCTGATCGAAGCGGAAGTGCGCCGGCAGCGCGATGGCGTTGCCCGACTCGTCGTACACCTCGATCAGCTCGCCGCTGCCGTACACCGTCTCGGCGAGCAGCGTCAGGGTGCCGGTGTCGATGCCGCCCACGCTCAGCGTGAACGGCCGCATGGCGAAGCGCGCCCGCTCGAAGTACGGCCCGTCCACCGCCGCGCCGCGGCGGGTGGGATTCACCGACAGGTACACGCCCGTCGTGAGCTCCGTCGCCTGGTCCGAGTACTTCGCCGTGATGTCGGGTCCCGCCGGCCGGATCAAGGTGGCCACGAGCAGCCCCGGGATCAAGCTGAACGCCATTGGATGGGCTCCGATCGAAATGCTGCGTGGAATGGAAACAGCCAAGCTATAGGGGCAAGGTGCGCCTTTGTATCAGAAAGGCGGCCGACCGTCGAGCCGGGCATTTCGCGCCCGCGCGAGTCCCGGCTTGCGACGCCGCTCGGGGTTGAAACGCACGCTGCTCGGCGGCATGCTCTCCGGCTGTGCGCCAGCATTTGAGAAACGTGGTCTTCGACGTCGGCAACGTGCTGCTCGCCTGGGACCCGGTGGCGCTCGTGCAGCGCTGGACGCCAGCGGCGCGACGCCAGGATTTCCTGAACGGCATCTTCTGGCATCGCAACTGGCACGAGCTCGACCGCGGCGACCTCGACGAGCCGACTGCGAACCGCCTGTTCGCCGAGCGCCTCGCCCACCCGATCGAGGAGATCCAGGAGCTGATCCTCGCCGCCAAGGTGTCGCTGGTGCCGATCGCGGGCGGCGTGGCGCTGCTCGACGAGCTGCACCAGCGCGGCATCCAGCTCTACTGCCTCACCAACATGGCGAGCGGCACGTGGGAGTTCGTGCGGCGCCGCTTCGCGTTCTGGGAGCGATTCCTCGGCATCGTCGTGTCGGCGCACGTGCGCATGGTGAAGCCCGAGCTCGGCATCTACCGCCACCTGCTCGAGCAGTTCGCGCTCGACCCGGCCGCGACCGCGTTCCTCGACGACAAGCCCGACAACGTCGCCGGCGCGCGCGCCGCCGGCATCGACGGCGTGCTGTTCGAGAGCAGCGGGCAAGCGCGGCAGCAGCTGCTCGCGCGGTGCGCACCGTGAGCGCGCCGCATTCTCGCCGCGGGTCTTCTGCCCCGTTCCCGGACCGGGTGATGCGGGAGGTCCTTGGCTGATCACGAGGGGAACCCGTCGCATGGGGCGAGGGCCGCCGGTGAACCGTCAAGAACGCCTGAAGGAGCTGTTCGATGCGGCGCAGCAGCTGCCAGATGCGCAAGCGCAGCGTTCCGCGCGGCGATCGATGTGGTCAGAGCGCCGGTGACAAGCGGCTGGCGGTGCGGTAATCTGCGGCGCCTGTGGTGTGCGCTCGCGAGCGTCACCACCTCGAGCATCGCGCTCGACTTGAACGGCGGCTGCGTGAATGCCGCCAGCCGGTCGCACCAGGAGAACTCGGGTCGGTTGCTCATGCCTGCCGCGCATCGTCACCTCGCCGTGCTGTTCCTGCTCGTGCAGTGCTCGCCGTCCGGCGCCGATCGGCAGGCGATCGGCGAGCAGCCCGCCTCCGCGCCGCCGCCGAGCGAGCTGCCGGACGAGCCGCTCGAGAAGCCCGTGCCGGGCGACCCGACCAGGGCCGCCGCCGCGGCCCGCCGCGGTCTGCAGGCCATGCAGTCGGCGCGGGTGGACGAGGCTTTCCAGAGCTTCAACGAAGCCGTGGAAGCCGACCCGGCGCTGGTGGACGCGCGCCTGCTGCGCGCGCAGCTGCTGACGAGCAAGTCACGCTACTTCAACCCGCAGGTCGCCTTGCGCGACGTGCGGATCGCCGCCCTGGTCGAGCCACAGAACCCTGCCGTGATCGCGGCGGAAGGCCTGCTGCGCTACCAGCTCGGGCAGCTCGCACGCGCGGCGCCGTTGCTGAAGCAGTTCCTGGCGCTGCCGCCGCAGCCTGGCTCGGAGACGACGCGCGGGCAGGTGCACGAGAGCCTGGCTCTCATCGCGCTCGGCGAAGGCCGGATCGACGAGGCTGACCAGCACTGCGCGGCGGCGATGCAGCTCGAGCCGACACAGCCGACACCGGCCTATCACCGCGCGCAGGTGGCGGCGCAGCGCGGCGACGCGACCGCAGAGCTGCGCTGGCTGGACGAGGCGCTGCGGCTCGATCCGCACCACATTCCGGCGCGCCAGAGTCGCGGCCGGGCGCTCGCCCGGCTGGGTCGCGAACCGGAGGCCGCGGCCGAGCGTGAGCTGGAAGAGGTGCTGCGCAAGCTCGCCGACGACAAGTCGTACCTGTTCGTCAACGATCACGCCGCCAAGGCGGAGCTGTGGGCGCGAGTCGCCGAGCTGTTGCCGCGCGATGCGAAGAGCCGCCTCAACCGCTTGCTCGAGCTGTACCTGGCGCAGGAGTACGCGAAGGTGGTGGAAGCTGGCGAAGAGCTGCTGGACCAGGGCGCGCTCGTGCCGCGAGTCGTGGCCGAGATCGCGCGCGCGGAGGCACAGCTCGGCCACGAGCAGAAAGCCCTCGACCGGGTCGAGATGCTCGCCATGTGCCAGCCGCCGGCGCGCGCCGAGTCGATCGCGGCGTTGCGCAAGGAAGTCCAGGCGATCTGCGCGAGCCGCGCTGCAGGAGACCGCGCCAGGGGAGACCACCCGTGAGCGGCGCCGCGCAGCGCATCGCGCGCATCGCCAGCAGGCGGTTCCCCACTGCACCACAGGAATCCGAACGCCGTGACTGAATCGCCGCTACCGGCCGCCACGCATCCTCGTCACCAGCGCACCGCGACCACGTTCTGGTTGCTCACCGTCGTCAACCTGATCGCCGCCGCCGTGCTGTGGCTGCGGCCGCTGCCGGTCGGGACGGAGCCAGGACCCGGATCTTCCGCAGCGCTCGCACCGAGCGGCCGCAAGACCGCCGCCGGACCGGTCGATACGATGACATTCGTCGCCGCGCCGCCGGTGCCGGGGCGGCCATCGCGCGCGGCGCTCGATGCGGCGATCGAGCGGGGACTGGCAGCCTACCTGCGCCTGTACGTGGAACCGTCGCTTGCGAACGCCGAGGCCGGCGGCTACCTCGATTACGTCGACGCCAAGGGCAACAAGCAGCGCCTGGGGCCCAAGGTCTACGTGCAGTGTCAGCTGTACCTGATCGTGCACCTGCTCCTGTACCAGGAGGAGCTCGGGCTGCCGCGCGATCACCCGCTGGTGCAGCGCGCGCTCGCGTTCCTCGTGTCGAGCTTCGACAGCGAGGCCGGCCGCTGGCTCTGGTCGGAGGAGGGCTGCCTGCATGCGAAGGGGCTGATCGTGCTCGCCCGGTTCGGCGAGCAGGAGCGCTTCGAGAAGGGCTGGCGCTGGGCCAAGTCGAGCCCGCTGTACCTGGAGGAGCAGGGGCTGTTCACGATGATGCAGAGCGGCAAGATCGTGCAGACCCTCGGCCCCGGGTCGCGCTCGCTGTGCGGCGTCGATGCGTGGGACCACGGCTCGCCCATCATCGACGAGGAGAACTCGACCAAGTTCCTGTACGCGCTCTTGACCGGGCGCAAGTCCATCGCCGATCCGGAGGTGGCGAGCCTCGCCGAGCGCCTGTCCGCGTACTTCGTGCGCACGCCGATGACGGTCGAGGCGATGCAGACCAAGGAGATCGTCGGGCGCTCGTGGGCGGTGGCGGAGAACGCGCGCGCGCGCTTCCCGATCGCCCAGGGTTTCCAGCTCGCGCTCGAACAGCTGCGCCGCGCCAGCCGTGGCGAGTGGCGGCGCAACTTCATGCTGCGGGTGTTGCCCTGCTTCCGCGGCGAGATGCTGAACGGGATGCTCGAGGCAGGCGAGCGCAACGACGAGATCGATGCGATCGTGAACGGCCTGGTCGCGGCACAGGACAGCGACGGCGCGTGGCACCTCCCCCATCTCAAGCAGCTCTGGGGTCTCGACATGCCGTCGGCCCAGGGATATCGGTTCGGCAACCTCGATGGCGCCAACACCTACATGGTCACGCTCACGCTGATCAGGTGGCGCAAGCACGTGCAGAACGGCTGAAGGCAAGAACCAATGCTGCGCCCCGTCATCGCCGTGATCGGCTTCCTGCTGTCGAGCATCCTCGTGATCACCGGCTGGCGCTATGGTCCGGTGACCCGCTACGGCAAGCCGGTGTTCACGCCCGAGCACGAGGCCTACCGGAGCGTGTGCAGCACCTGCCACCCGCCGCCCGATCCCAAGCTGCGCAAGAAATCGGAATGGCGCGGCGTGGTCAGCCAGATGCATCTGCGCATGACCGACCGCGAGCTGAACGTGGATCAGAAGACGCTCGAGCTGGCGGTGCAGTACCTCGAGCAGAACGGCCGCTGAGCGGCGCAGCGGCGCGGGCTACGGCTTGGCCAGCGCTGCGACCCGCCGCTCGATCTGACCGCGGGTCGCGGCATCGCCGTCCCACAGCTCGAGCAGCGTCCGGTAGTGCTCGAGCGCCTGCTCGCGCTGGCCGGATTGCTCCAGGGCCTCGGCCAGCCTGAGGCGCGCGCCCAGGTGCTTGCGATCGATGGTGAGCGCTTGGCGGAAGCACTGCTCGGCCTCGCCGCGATCACCGCGTTGCTGGTGAACCTGGCCGAGGCTGAACCAGGTGCTCGCATCGACCGGGCCGATCGCGAGCGCGCGCTGGAGATGCACGATCGCTTCGTCGAGCTTGCCCATCTGACCGAGCAGCATGCCGTAGCGGCTCACGAACGTGACGTTGTTGGGCTGCAGCTCGACCAGGTGCAGCATCAGCTTGCGGCCCGCCTCGAGCTTGCCGTCGCGCATCAGCTGCGACGCCTCGTCGTACTGTCTCATGACCGTGACGCAGTCCTTCGGATCGGCGAGCGCGCTGATGTCCGTGGGCAGCTGCCTCGCCTTGCCGCCCACGTAGCCGAGCGCCGTGAGCAGCTCCTTGCTCGCGGCGTCCATGTTGCTCGGCACCGCGGCGCCGCTGCGCAAGCCATGCGCTCTGGTGAGCTCGTTCAAGCGCGCGCGCGCGCGCTGCAGCAGGCCCGGCTCGCTGCCGGCCCGATCGTCGCGCTCGAGCGGGTCGGCGCGCAGATCGTAGAGCTCGGGCCGCGGCACCTCGATGAACTTGCGCGAGCCGACCACCACGCCCTGCAGCGGGCTCCAGCCATGGGCGTAGTAGCTCGCGTAGCACTCGAGGTACTGATCGCCGCTGTCGATGTCGGCGCCGTGGAGCGCGGCCTTCAAGCTGCGTCCACCTGGCGGCGGCTCGGCGGCGATGCCGAGCAGGTCGAGCAAGGTTGGCGCGATGTCCTGCAGGCCCACGGCGCTCGCCACGCGCAGCCCGCGCGCCAGGCTCGCGTGCGCGAACACGAGCGGCACGTGCATCGTGGCGTCGTAGACGAAGTGACCATGCGTCTCCTCGCCGTGCTCGCCCAGGCTCTCGCCGTGATCCGCGGTGACGACCACCAGCGTATCGTCGAGCCGATGGCGCTGCGCCAGCGCGCCGAGAAGCACCGCGAGCTGCTCGTCGACGAAGGCGATCTCGGCGTCGTAGGGATGCATCCCGGGCGGGCTGAGCGGCGAGCGGTACGGCGCGTGTGCATCGAAGTAGTGTACCCAGGCGAAGAACGCGCGGGCGTCGGTCACGGTGTCGAGCCAGGCGATCGCATCGCGGGTCACGGCGGTGGCGGGCCGCTCGTCGAACGGGCCCACGTGCGTGAGCAGCGTCTGCTTCACGTCGCTGTAGCAATCGAAGCCACGATCGAGGCCGAAGCTCCGGTCGAGCACGAATGAGCCGACGAAGGCACCGGTGGCGAAGCCGTGGCCATGCAGCACGCTCGCGAGCGTGCCGAGCTCGGCGGGAACCTTGAACAGGCCGTTGTCGCGCACGCCATGCTCGCATGGCAGCAAGCCGGTCATGATCGTCGTGTGCGCGGGCAGCGTGAGCGGCACCGGTGTGCGCGCCTGCTCGAACAGGACGCCGCGCGCCGCGAGCGCATCGATCGTCCTCGTGAGCGCGTGCGGGTAGCCGTAGCAGCCGAGGTGGTCGGCGCGCGTGGTGTCGAGCGTGATCAGCAGCACATTCTTCGGCTGCCCGGGCGGCGATGCGTTCGCCGCCGGCACCGGCGATGCCGGCTCACAGCCGAGGACGAGCAGCAGGAGCAAGAGTGGAATGAGGCGCGGGGTGGTCGACAAGATGTGCGCAACCTAATCGCGCGCCGCGCGCTTGTCAACGTGACGAAGCCGTCGGCGGCACGGCGTCGATCTGCACCAGGACGAGCTGCATGGTCGGCGTGGTCTCGAGGCAGGTGAGCGTCATCGGCGCCGAGATCGCCCGGAACCATAGCGTGTCGAACGGCTCGAGCACGACCGGTAGGCCACTGACATCGCCGCGCACCTCGGCGCGGCCAGCCAGCGCGTGCAGCAGCACGTGCTCGCCGCGCAACCCCGCGCGCCGCCGCCGCCCTGATCGATGACGCACACGGAGCCACGCACGCCCGCGGCGGCACAGCAGGTTGAAGTCGTGCACCGGACTGGACACGAGCGCTGCCACCGTCGGCCAGTCACCCGAGAACTGGTAGGGCGTGAGCGGTGCGGCACATGCGGCCGGCGCCGCGCCAGCGTGGTCGAGATGAAGACCGTCGCCGTCGACCACCACCAGCACGCGATCGAATCCCGGGAACGACGAGAACGGCCCCGACTCCGGCAAGGCCGCGCGCGAGACGCGCCAGTCGAAATCGCCGCGCGCGAACATCGCCCCGGGCGGCCACAGCGCGATCTCAGCGGTCTCGCCGCGGCCGTTCTTCCAGGGCTGCAGCCGGGCGTCGGCTCGGCTCGATCGACGGAGCTCGGTCATCGTGCATTCCTTGCCGCTGGGCACCGCCGCGCACCGGCAGGCCTGATCACACCCTGGCGGGCGAGCTCGCCTGCAGCACGATCTCGCTGCCCTTCACGTCCGCCTCGATGCGGTCGCCGCGCTGGAAGCTGCCGGCGATGATGCCCGACGCGAGCGGGGTCTCCACCTGGCGCTCGATCTCGCGCTTCAGCGGGCGGGCGCCGTAGCTCGGGTCATGGCCGTCGCTGGCGAGCTTGTCGAGCGCGGCGTCGCTCAGCACGAGCTCGATCGCGTACTCCTCCCGCAGGCGCGCGGCCACCCTCGCCATCGCCAGCCGGACGATCTCGCGCAGGTGCTGCTTCTCCAGGCGATGGAAGATGATCACCTCGTCGATGCGATTCAGGAACTCCGGTCGGAACGACTTGCGCACCTCGTTCAGCACCAGGTCCTTCACCTTCTCGTAGTCGGACTCGGGCGTGGTGCGGGTGCCGAAGCCGAGCCGCGTCTTCGCCTCGGACAGGAGATCGCTGCCGAGGTTGGACGTGCCGATGATGATCGTGTTCTTGAAGCTGACCGTGCGGCCCTGCGCATCGGTCAGACGGCCCTCGTCGAAGATCTGCAGCAGCATGTTGAAGGCATCCGGGTGCGCCTTCTCGATCTCGTCGAGCAGCACCACGGAGTACGGCTGGCGGCGCACGCGCTCGGTGAGCTGGCCACCCTCGCCGTAGCCGATGTAGCCTGGCGGCGCGCCCACCATCTTGCTCACCTCGTGGCGCTCCATGTACTCCGACATGTCGAGGCGGATGATCTTCGATTCGTCGTCGAGCATCAGCTCGGCGAGCGCCTTCGCGAGCTCGGTCTTGCCGACGCCGGTGGGCCCGAGGAACAGGAACACGCCGATCGGGCGATGCTCGTCCTTCAGGCCGACGCGGTTGCGCCGCAGCGCGTTCGACAGCGCCCGCACCGCGGCCTCCTGGCCGACGACGCGCCGGTGCAGCTCCACCTCGAGCCGGTTCAGCTTCTCCGCCTCGGACTCGATCATGCGCGCGACCGGGATGCCGCTCAGGCGCGAGACCACGTCGGCCACGTCCTTCTCGCTCACCACCGGCTCGACCACCGGCAGCTGCGCGCGCGCCTGCTCGATCCGACCCGACAGCGTCGACAGGTCGGTCTGCGCCTTGGCCGCCACCTCGTAGTCCTGGCGGCGGAACGCATCCCACTTGGTCTTGTCGAGCTGCTGGCGCTGCTTCTCGAGATCGCGCAGCTCGGGTGGGATCGAGACCGCCTTGATGTGCTTGGCGGAACCCGACACGTCGAGCAGGTCGACCGCCTTGTCGGGCAGGAAGCGATCCGCGAGGTAGCGCTCCGAGAACTTCGCCGCGGCGACGATCGCCTCGTCGGTGAAGCGCACGCGATGATGCTCCTCGTAGCGCGGCTTGAGCGCGCGCAGCATCTCGATCGCCTGCGCCACCGACGGCTCGCGCACCTGCACCATCTGGAAGCGGCGCTCGAGCGCCGGGTCCGACTCGATGAAGCGCTTGTACTCGCCGACCGTGGTGGCGCCGACGCAGCGCAGCAGCCCGCGCGCGAGCGCCGGCTTCAGCATGTTGGCTGCGCCGACGCCGCCGCCGCCCTCGCCGGCGCCCACCACGGTGTGCAGCTCGTCGATGAACAGGATGATGCTGCCGCCGGCGGCGATCACCTGGTCGCGCAGCGTCTTCAATCGCTCCTCGAACTCGCCGCGGAACTTGGCGCCGGCGAGCAGCTCGCCCATCTCGAGCGAGAGGATGCGCTTGTTGAGCAGCGTCTCCGGCACCTCGGCTTCGGCGATGCGCTGCGCGAGGCCCTCGACCACGACCGTCTTGCCAACGCCCGGCTCGCCCACCAGCACCGGGTTGTTCTTGCGCCGCCGCGACAGGATCTCGATCACCTGGTTGATCTCGAGGTCGCGCCCCACCACCGGATCGAGCTTCTGATCGCGCGCGAGCGCGGTGAGATCGGTAGTGTACTGGGCGAGGCCGTCGCTCTCGTTCTCGGACTCGCGATCGCGCAGCTTGCGCTCACCGCGGCGATCGAGCAGCACGCGCTCGACCTCGGCCGGGGTGAAGCCAGCCTCCTGCAGCACGCGGCTGGTGCGTCCCGAGACCGGGTCGCACAGCGCCTGGAAGAAGGTGCCGACGCCGATGTACAGATCACCCTGCGCCTGGCTCAGCTCCTTCGCCTTCTCGAACGTCTGGATCACCTCGGGTGTGGCGAAGATCTGCCCGCCGACCGGCGGCCCTTGCAGGCCGACGTTGTCGCGCTCGTAGATCGCCGCCAGCAGCTTCTCGCGCGTGGCGCGCGGCTCGAGCCCGAGCGCTTCGGCCACCTTCATGACGATCGACTCGGCTTGCTCGAGCAAGCCGAGCAGCAGGATCTCGGGCGAGAGCTGGTTCTGCTTCAGGCTCATCAGCTCGGACACGCCGAGGTTGATGGCCTCGACCAGCTTCTCCGTGGCCGAATGCAAGTAACGTTGCAGCATGCTCACCCTCCGCATGCGCCCCACCGAGGCGCCAGGACAGTGAGTTCCAGGGAAAGCAACGTGCGTGCCAGCGCCGCTCAGGCGCCGACCTCGGCGAGGCCGCCGGCTGCGTGCAGCCGATGCAGCTCCGGCGCCATGGCGAAGCGGCGCTGGTAGGCTCGCTCACGGCCTGCGCCACGGCCACCTCGCTGCCGGGCTGCACCAGCGCCAGGATCGAGCCGCCGAACCCGGCGCCGGTGAGGCGCGCGCCGAACACGCCCGGCTGGCGGCCGCTGGCTGCTTCCTGCAGGACGTCGAGCTGGCGGGTGCTCACCTCGTAGAAGTCGCGGCATGGAGCATGCGACGCGTTCAGCAGGCGGCCGACGGCCGGCAGGTCGAGGCGCCGCAGGGCGTCGACACCGTGCCAGACCCGCGCCACCTCGGTGAGCCACGTGCTCGGCGCGGCGCGCCTCGACCGCGTGCAGCCAGTTGCGCGCCGGGAATACCCTGGGCCACGCTCAGCTGGCCGAGGTGCTCGACCGCCCCGTAGATTTGACGCAGCGCGCGCAGCGCTGACTGCGACTCCGCGACGCGCTGGTTGTAACCGCCGCTGGCGAGCCGATGGCGGGTCCTCGAGTCGAACACGAGCAAGCTCATGGCGCTCGCGGGGAGCGCGATCGCCTGGCGATGCTGCCGGCCAAGATCGATCAACAGCGCGTGGCCGCTCGGGCAGAGCGCGGCAGCCATCTGATCCATGCGGCCGCATTGGACGCCGACGAACTGCGACTCGGCCAGGAATGCGAGCTCCGCCACTCGCTCGCGAGCGAGCTCGAGCCCGAGCATGCAGCTGGCCGCGTACAGCGTGGCCACCAGCAGCGCCGCCGACGACGACAGTCCCGAGCCGGACGGGACGGTGCCGTGAAACAGGAGATCGAGCCCGCACGGCAGCTCGACATCGCGTGCGATCAGGCGCAGCGCGCCCACCGGATAGTCGATCCAGGCGCGCGCCGGACGTGCGTCGCGCAGGCGGTCGAGCGAGAGCTCGTGCGTCTCGCGAAACCGAGTCGAGCCGAGCCGCACGTTTTGGTCCGCGCGCCGCCGGGCGGCGACGTACATGCCGAGCTCGATCGCTACCGGCAGCACCACGCCGCCGTTGTAGTCGACGTGCTCGCCAATGAGATTGACGCGGCCGGGCGCGAAGAACACGCGCGCCGCTCCCGGGCCGTAGCGCGCGAGGAAGTCACGCCGCAATTGCATCACGCTCTGCGCCACATCGGGCTCCGCTAATTTCGCGTTGACAGGAGCACCCGGCATTCCGCAATCTTGACCGACCGCATGGTGAGTGTAGCTCAGTTGGTTAGAGCACCAGGTTGTGGCCCTGGGGGTCGGGGGTTCAAGTCCCCTCACTCACCCCAGATCGTGGACTGCCGGCTGGCGATCGGGCCAGCCGGCGGCGTTCGCCGCCGCGCGCCTCAGGCGTCGGACGGCTCGGTCACGCTGAAGCCGCGCGCCCGCTCGCGCGCCTGCACCTGCTCGAGCGTGAGCGCACCGGGCAGGTTCACCAGGTCGGTCGAGGTGTGCAGCCTGTGACCGTGCGGGGCGAGCTCGGCGTTGCGCGCGAGCCACTCGCCGTAGACCGAGGGCAGCTCTTCGCGCGGCCAGATCGCGTGTACCGGACAGGCTGGCACGCACACGCGGCAATCGATGCACAGGTCGGGATCGATCACCAGCATGCGCGGCTCGGTGACCTCGACGAAACAATCCACCGGGCACACGCGAGCGCAGCTCACGTAGCGACACTCGACGCAGCGCTCGGTCACGACGTGCGCCATGCCTGGCCTCAACCGTCGCCGGAGCGGGCGACTTCCCGGCGTTTCTGCAAGCTCGCCTTCAGGTAGTCCCAGTTCATGCGGGCGATCACCTCGAGGCGAATCTCCTTGGGGCACGCGGCCTCGCACTCGCCGATGCTGGTGCAGTGGCCGAAGTCCTCGCGGTTCATCTGCGCCACCATGTTGAGCACGCGCCGCGCCTGCTCGGGCTTGCCCTGGGGCAGCACGTTCAGGTGCGCGACCTTGGCGCCCGTGAACAGCGCCGCGGCGGCGTTCGGGCAGGCCGCCACGCACGCGCCGCAGCCGATGCACGCGGCCGCATCCATGGCGCGATCGGCGGCGTCCTTCGGCACCGGCACGGCATTGGCATCGACGGCGCTGCCGGTGGAGACCGACACGAACCCGCCCGCGGCGATGATGCGATCGAACGCGCCCCGATCGACGACCAGGTCGCGCAGCACCGGGAACGCGGCCGCGCGCCACGGCTCGAGCGTGAGCTCGTCGCCGTCCTTGAAGTGGCGCATGTGCAGCTGGCAGGTGGTGGTGCCGCGGTGGCCGCCGTGCGCCTTGCCGTTGATCATGAAGCCGCACATGCCGCAGATGCCCTCGCGGCAGTCATGATCGAACGCGATCGGCGCCTCGCCGTTCTGCATCAGCTCCTGGTTCAGCACATCGAGCATCTCCAGGAACGACATGTCGGGGCTGGCGTCGTTCACCTGGTAGCGAACGAACTGCCCCGCAGCCGAACGGTCCTGCTGGCGCCAGACATTGAGCACGAGGCGCATTACTTGTAGCTCCGTTGGGTGAGGTCACGTACTCGAACTTCAGCGGCTCCTTGTGCAGCACGGGCTCCTGGCCCGCGCCCTTCCACTCCCATGCCGCCGCATGGCAGCAGAAGCGCTGGTCGTCGTTGCGCAGCGCCTCGCCTTCCGGGGTTCGTACTCCTCGCGGAAGTGGCCGCCGCACGACTCCTCGCGCAGGAGCGCGTCCCGGCACATCAGCTCGGCCAGCTCGAGGAAGTCCGCGAGCCGGCCCGCCTTCTCGAGCTCCTGGTTCAGCTCGGCCTGACCCGCCCAGCACGTTGACGTTGCGCCAGAACTCCTCGCGCAGCGCAGCCACCTTGGCGATCGCCGCCTTCAGGCCCTGGCGATTGCGCGACATGCCGCAGTGCTCCCACATGGTCTTGCCCAGCTCACGGTGCAGCGCGTCGACGGTCTTCTTGCCCTTGACCGCGAGCAGCTTGTCGGTGCGCTCGCGCACTTCGCGCTCGACCGCGGCCACCGCAGCGTGCCGGTGGTCGACCGGCTCGAGCTTGGCCTGCGCGAGGTAGTCGCCGATCGTGTACGGCAGGATGAAGTAGCCGTCGGCGAGACCCTGCATCAGCGCGCTCGCGCCGAGCCGGTTCGCGCCGTGGTCGGAGAAGTTCGCCTCGCCGATCACGTACAGGCCCGGGATCGTGCTCATCAGGTTGTAGTCGACCCACAGGCCGCCCATCGTGTAATGGATGGCCGGGTAGATGCGCATCGGCACCTGGTACGGGTCCTCACCGGTGATGCGCTCGTACATGTCGAACAGGTTGCCGTAGCGTTCGCCGATGGCGGGCCTGCCAACCCGCTGGATCGCGTCCGTGAAGTCGAGGTACACGCCCAGACCTCCGGGCCCGACGCCACGGCCCTCGTCGCACACCGCCTTCGCCGCGCGCGACGCGACGTCGCGCGGCACGAGGTTGCCGAAGCTCGGGTAGCGCCGCTCGAGGTAGTAGTCGCGCTCGGCCGGTGGAATCTGATCCGGGCTGCGCTGGTCGCCCTTCTTCTGCGGCACCCAGATGCGCCCGTCGTTGCGCAGCGACTCGCTCATCAGCGTGAGCTTGCTCTGGTAGCTGCCGCTGACCGGAATGCAGGTCGGGTGGATCTGCGTGAAGCACGGGTTCGCGAACAGCGCGCCCTTCTTGTGCGCGCGCCAGATCGCGGTGGTGTTCGAGCCCTTGGCATTGGTGGACAGGAAGAACACGTTGCCGTAGCCGCCGGTGCCGAGCACCACGGCGTCCGCCACGAACGACTCGACCGCACCGCTCACCAAATCGCGGGCGACGATGCCGCGCGCCTTGCCGTCGACCAGGATCAGGTCGAGCATCTCGGTGCGCGGGAACAGCTGCACCTTGCCGAGCCCCACCTGGCGCTGCAGCGCTTGATAGGCACCGAGCAGGAGCTGCTGTCCGGTCTGGCCGCGCGCATAGAAGGTGCGCGACACCTGGGCGCCGCCGAACGAGCGGTTCGCGAGCAGGCCGCCATACTCGCGCGCGAACGGCACGCCCTGCGCTGCACACTGATCGATGATGTTGACGCTGATCTGGGCGAGCCGGTAGACATTCGCCTCGCGCGCGCGGAAATCGCCGCCCTTCACCGTGTCGTAGAACAAGCGGTGGATGCTGTCGCCGTCGTTCTGGTAGTTCTTCGCTGCGTTGATGCCGCCCTGCGCGGCGATCGAGTGCGCGCGCCGCGCGCTGTCCTGGAAGCAGAAGGCGAGCACGTTGTAGCCGAGCTCGGCGAGCGTCGCCGCCGCCGATGCGCCGGCGAGCCCGGTCCCCACCACGATCACCGTGTACTTGCGCTTGTTGGCCGGGTTCACCAGCTTGAGCTCGAAGCGGTGCTGATCCCACTTCTTCTCGATCGGACCGCCCGGCACCTTGGAGTCGAGTTGCATTGCGAGACCTCGCGAAGACATTCAGCGAACCAGACCGAGCAGCACCGACAGCGGGATCGAGATGTTGCCGATCACGATCGCCGCCGCGATCAGCCTGGCGCCGGCCTTGACCTTGAGCACGTAGCTCGGGTTGCTCAGGCCGATCGACTGGGTCATGCTGTAGAGCCCGTGACCGAGGTGCATGCCGAGCAGCACCATCGCGACGATGTAGGCAAGGGCCACCGGCACCTGCTCAAAGCCGGCGACGACGTTGTGATACACGTCGGCGGCACTGAAGCTCGGGTGCAGGCTGCCAAAGGTCAGATGCAGCAGGTGGTAGACCACGAACGCGGCGATGATCGGTCCGCTCAGCATCATCGTGCGCGACGCGTAGGTTGCCTGCAGATCGGCCCTGGTCCGGTATGCGCGCGGGCGCGCGCGCTGGCGCTGCAGCGTGAGCTGCACCGCCGTCAGGATGTGCAGCGCCACGCTCGCGAGCAGCACGCTGCGCACCACCCAGAGCAGGCCGGCGTTCGCGTGCAGGAACTCGGAGTAGTGGTTGAGCTTCTCGGCGCCGAGATAGATCTGCAGATTGCCGAGCAGGTGGCCGACGACGAATCCGAACAGGATCACGCCGGTCGTTGCCATCACCACTTTCTTGCCGATCGTGGCTTGCAGGAACGCGGCGCTCGGCCGCAGCGCGACGGCAGTGGAGGTGCGCATCGAAACCTCGTGTCAGGAAAACCCGATCAAGCCGGAAAGTTTGCCGCGTCGTCGCCTGCGGCCAAAGCCAAAAAGCGCGCCGCGTGCGATTCGGCTCCTAGCGCGCAGCGACGTGCCTCTCAAGGCCATCGTCGCCCCGGCGATAGCGAGCGGTGGCGCGCGCGGCTGCGCATCAAGGCGAGTCCCAGGCGCGGCGCGGCATGCGCTTGCTCGCGTGCAGAGCACCGCTACACTGCGGCGACCTTCGCCGCTCGAATGAGCCCCTTGCCACCGCGAGCGGTGGCGAGGGCCGCGTCGGCGCGAGCCGAGATCGCCCGTGCGTGAACCGTTCCATTTCTCCACCGAGGTGCGGGTGCGCTTGCCCGAGACCGATGCCATGGGCATCGTCTTCCATGGCGCGTTCTTCACCTACCTCGAGGTCGGCCGCATGGACTACCTGCGCAACCTCGGCCTCGCCGGCTCGCACGCGCAACCGATCCGCGATCTCGACAACGTCGTGGCGAGCGCGCACTGCGACTTCGAGTCGCCGGCGCGCTTCGACGATCCGCTCGTGGTCCATGTGCGCGTCGCGGCGATCGGCCGCACCTCGTTCCGGTTCGAGTTTGCGATCACCCACAAGCAGCAGGCACGCGTGGTGGCGACCGGCCATACCGTGCACGTCGCCGTCGACCTCTGCACCGGTCGGCCGATGCCGGTGCCGGATGGGTTTCGCGTTCCCGTGGAGCGGTTCGAGGGCCGGCCGCTCGGTCAGGCCGGGGCCGGCAAAAACCCGCGTGCGCCGCCCGCCGATCGGGGTTAACCTGTCACGCTCATCCCCACTCGAGCGACCGCCTTTGTTGGGAGCTTCGCCATGCACCTGCGCCGGTTCACGTTGGCCTCGGTTCTGCTCGTCGCCCCGCTCGTGCTCGCCGGCGAGAACGCGCCGCTCAACGAGCGCATCATCGAGCTCGAGCGCACCGACAGCAAGGTGATGGAGCACCTCGACCTGCTCACCAACCAGATCGGTCCTCGGCTCACGGGCTCGAGCAACCTGACGCGCGCCTGCGAGGCCGCATGCGACCTGTTCGAGCAGCTCGGGCTCGAGAACGCACATCTCGAGCAGTGGGGCACGTTCCCGGTCGGCTTCGACCGCAGCCCGAGCAAGGGCCGCATGATCCTGCCCGAGGAGCGGCCGCTCACGTTCGGCACCAACGCCTGGACGGCAGGCACGGTCGGACCCGTGCGCGGGCGCGTGATCCTCGCGCCACGCACCGAGGCGGAGCTCGCGGCGTTGCGGCCGGCGCTGCATGGCGCGTGGGTGCTGCAGGAGGCGCGCAGCATGCGCGGCGGCCGCGGCTTCGGCGGTCCCGGCGGCGGCAATCGCCCGCGCGAGGGCGCGAACCGCGGTGCGACCGGGGCGCCGGCGGCAGGCGAGGGCGGCGCCGGCGTGAGCGGCAACGGCGCGGCCGCGAGCACGAGCGGCGGCCCGAGTGCGGCGGCGCCCGCCGCCGACGCGCAGCCGAGCCGCGAGTTCCTGCAGAAGCTCGACGAGGTGTTCGAGGTCGAGCGCATTGCCGGCGTCGTGCGGCCGGCGCGCAACGAGCTGATCGTCACCGGCGGCAGCTCGAACATCTCCTGGGACAAGCTGCCGACGCGGGTCACCGTCAACGTGGTGAAGAGCCAGTGGGACGAGATCAAGACCCTGGTCGAGGCTGGCAAGGAGGTGGTGCTCGAGTTCGACATCGGCAATCACTTCTTCAAGGGCCCGGTGAAGCTCTACAACGTGGTGGCCGACCTGCTGGGCAGCGAGTGGCCCGACGAGTACGTCGTGGTCGGCGGTCATCTCGACTCGTGGGACGGCGCCACCGGCGCCACCGACAACGGCACCGGCTGCGCCACCACGCTCGAGGCAGCGCGCCTGCTGGTGCAGAGCGGCGCCCAACCGCGCCGCACGATTCGCTTCATGCTGTGGTCCGGCGAGGAGCAGGGCTTGCTCGGCTCGGCCGGATACGTGCGCGATCACAAGAGCGACCTGGACAAGATCTCGGGCGTGTTCGTGCACGACATGGGCACCGCCTTCTTCACCGGCGTCCACGCCACGCCGGCGATGATGGCGGACTTCCAGGCGATCTTCGAGCCGGTGACCAAGCTGAACGCGGAGATGCCGTTCGCGATCAAGGAAGACAAGGACGGCCTGTCCGCCGGCGGCAGCGACCACGCGTCGTTCCTCGGCGCGGGCGTGCCCTCGTTCATGTGGGACCAATCGAGCAAGGTGAACTACACCGAGACGCACCACACGCAGCACGACCTGTTCGAGCGCGCCGTCCCCGAGTACCAGAAGCAATCGGCGATGACGATTGCGATCGCCGCGCTGGGCGTGGCCAACCTCGACCACATGCTGTCGCGCGACCACCTGGTGAACAAGAACCGGCGCGGCTTCCGCGGCCCGCGCTTCGGCGTGCGCTACGGCGACGACGAGGTCACGGTCAGCGAGGTGACCGAGGGATCGAAGGCGGAGCAAGTGGGCGTGAAGGTGGGCGACAAGCTGCTCAGGATCGACGGCAAGCCGATCAAGAGTCGCGAGGACATGTTCGCGGCGATGTTCGAAGGCGAGATGAAGAAGACGTTCACGTTCCTGCGCGCCGGCAAGGAGATCAGTTCGCGGTCGACCTGACGCCGCCGGCCGGAGATAGCCAGCCCCAGCAGCCCGCCACCGAGGCGAAGCCGCCGAGGCCAAGCCCTCCAGGCCACGGGGGCGGTCGATGATCGTCGGCTGCCTGCTCGCCTGCCTGCTCGCCTGCCTGCTCGCGCCAGCAGCAGCCGCGGCTGCTGCCGGCAAGCGTGCGTTCACGATCGAGGATTTCTATCGGGCCAAGGGCGTGGCGGCGCCACGGCTCTCGCCCGACGCGAAGACCATCGCCTACACGGTGACGGTGAGCGACCTGCCCCACGCCAAGCGCACGGTGCAGATCTTCCTGATGGACGCCGACGGCAAGGACAACCGCCAGCTCACGCAGAGCGGCAAGAAGAACGAGGCGCCCCGCTGGTCGCCGGACGGCCAGTCGCTCGCGTTCATCTCGGATCGCAGTGGCAAGCCGCGGCTTGCACCTGATCCCGGTGAGCGGCGGCGAGGCGCAGGACCTGACCTCGATCTCGACCGGCGTATCCGACCCGGTCTGGTCGCGGACGGCAAGCTGATCGCGTTTGCCACCGACGTGTATCCTGAGTGCGGCGCCGACGACGAGGCAAACAAGAGGATCGCCGACAAGCGCAGAGAAGGGCGCGCTCAAGGCGCACCTTGCCGACCACCTGCTCTACCGCCACTGGACCGCGTGGAAGGACGGCACGCGCACGCCGTGTTCGTCGTCGACGTCAAGACCAAGCTGCGCGACTTGACCCCTGGCGACTTCGACTCGCCGCCGTTCCAGCTCGGCGGCCGGAGTTCAGTACGACTTCTCGCCCGACGGCAAGGAGCTGTGCTACGTGTCCAACCACGACGTCGATCAGCGGGCCTCATCACCAATGCCGACCTGTGGCTGGTGAGCGTCGACAGCGGCGAGGCCAGCGCAACATCACCGCCGCCAACCACGCCTTCGACGGCAGCAGCCCCAGGTACTCGCCCGATGTGATCGATCGCCTACCGGCGGCAGGCAGCACGGGCTACGAGAACTGCTTCCCGGCTGGCGATCCTACAGTCGCGCGAGCGGTCGATCCACGCGCGTGGTGACCGACCAGTTCGACAACTGGGTCGAGTCGTTCAGTGGCTCCCGGATTCGCGCCACGTGGCATTCCTCGGCACCGTGGCGGGCAACGTCCCGCTGTACGTGGTCGACATCGCCACCGGCAGCATCGAGAGCAAGGTCGACTTCGCCACGATCGACGACTTCGACCTCGCCCCGGACGCGACGTTCGTGGTGTTCCGCACGTCGTTCGGTGGGCGAGCCCACCGAGCGCCATCGCCGCGCCATGACGGCCGGCGGCGCCCCAGCGACTCACGTTCGAGAACGCGGCGCTCGCCGACGAGGTCGACATCCGGCCGGCGGAGCGCATGCAGGTGCCCGGTGCCGATGGCGCGCCGGTGCAGGTGTTCCTGGTCAAGCCGCACGGCTTCGATCCCGGCAAGAAGTACCCGCTCGTGCTGAACGTCCATGGCGGTCCGCAGTCGCAGTGGGCGGACGCGTTCCGCGGCGGACTGGCAGGTGTACCCCGGGGCTGGCTACCTCGTCGCCTTTCCGAACCCGCACGGCTCGACCGGCTTCGGCCAGGCGTACACCGCGGCGATCTCGGGCGACTGGAACGGCAAGGTGATGCAGGACGTCCTGGCGGTCGCCGATGCGCTCGAGCAGCTGCCGTTCGTCAACCGCGATCGCATCGGCGCGATGGGCTGGTCCTGGGGCGGCTATGCGATGATGTGGCTCGAAGGCCACAGCACGCGTTTCAAGTGCCTCGCGGCGATGATGGGTGTTTACGACCTCACGGCGATGTACGGCGCCACCGAGGAGCTGTGGTTCCCGCGCTGGGACCTGCACGGCGCGCCGTGGGACAATCCCAAGCTGTACGGCGAGATGTCCCCGTCCGCCTCCGTCAAGAGCTTCCGGACGCCGTGCCTGGTGATCACCGGCGAGCGCGACTACCGCGTCCCGTACACGCAGTCGCTCGAGTTCTTCACCGCGCTGCAGGAGATGCAGGTACCCTCGCGGCTGATCGTGTTCGAGAACGCCGGCCACTGGCCGGCGTGGCACGAGATGGCGCTCTACTACAACGCGCACCTCGACTGGTTCCACCGCTACCTCGGCGGCGATCCGGCACCATGGGACTGCGAGCAGATGATCCGCAACGCGGTGTTCGACAAGGAGGACGCGGCCAAGAACTGAGCCAGCCCGCGATCAGGGCAGCTTCAGCACGAACGCCTTCCACTGCTCGTCCAGCTGCTCGATGGTGAGCCCGGTCAGCTCCTTGAGCACGGCGCCAATCGCGTCGACGTCGTTCTCCCGCAGCCGGCCGATGCGCCGGATGATGTCCATGAACCTCGCCTGGTGCGGCCCCTTGTGGAAGAACCAGATCACGGTGGCCGCCTGGCTGTAGTAGTCGGTCGCCTGGTCGCCGCTCTTCTGGTCGACCGGCGCGTCCTGCAGCAGGCTCGGCACCTCCATCAGGCGGCGCAGGGGCAGCTGCTTGCCGCGGCGGATCAACGACTTCACCGCATTCTTCAGGTTGGACGACCTGTCCAGGTGCTCGAAGTACTCGGCGATGCCCTCCTGGAACCAGCTGCCGCCGCCGCCAAGTCGCAGGCGCATCTTGACGATCTGATGGGCACCCTCGTGTGCGTGCACCGTGGCATGCGGATCGGTGTAGCTGGTGGCGTAGTAGTCCTTCCAGGAGTGGCCGCCCGAGCGCGCGGCGGCGTCGCGCGAGGTGCTGGCGTAGCGGGCATAGAAATCGATGTAGCCGTCGCGCAGCTTGAACAGGTACACCGGCAGCAGGCGATCGGTCTTGTGGTCGGCGAATGGATACACCTTGGCGAAGCGCGCATAGATGTCCTCCAGCTGGCTGCCGAAGAGCTTTCCGGCCGACGAATCGGTGAAGATGATGTAGTGCCTGGTGCGAAACACCTCGACGTGGCTCTGCTCCGCGGGCGTGAAGATCTCGGCGATGCGCGCCTTCACGTCGGCCTCCGGCCACTGCGGGTCCGGCGCCGCGAGCGTGATCTTGATCGATTCCAGGATCTGCTCGAGATCGTTGCGGATCGCGTCCGCATGATCGGCGCGCACGCGCAGGAGCACCGCAGCCCCGCCATCGGCAAAGGCGAACAGCCGGCCGAGCTGCAGGAAGACCTCGGTGCCGCGCTTGAGCTCCTGCTCGACCAGCGTGATGGTGAAGCCCTGCTCCTCCTGCTCGTGCGCCGACTTCACCTCGAGATCGACGTGGTTGTGCTGGTAGATCTGGTCGAGCTCTTCCGCCACCTCGCTCAACGAGCGCGCGGTCGGCAGCCGCACGACCTCGAGCACGACCTGGCCGGCGCCGATCTCGCCCTGCGCCTGATAGATCAGGCGATCCCCCGACGGCAGGGTGCCGGGCTTGAACGTGTCCGGCAGCGGCAAGCCAAGGTGCACCTGGTCGAGCACCACCTGGTTCGCGAGCAGCACGAGCACGACGGCGAGGCTCAGCATGGGCGCACCACCAACCGGACCATCGGCACCAACACGCACGGGGCCGCGCCGCATTGTATCTGACCGCCGCGTTCCGGTTTCACTCGCCCATGCCGGCAGGCAGCGGCTCCCGTTTCTCAGGCGCTTCGGTCATGGTGGCCTCGGTGAGCAACAGCACGCTCGCGACCGAGACGGCGTTCTCGAGCGCCACGCGCACGACCTTGGTCGGGTCGACGATGCCGCGCTCGACCAGATCGCAGTACTCGTTGCGCGCGGCGTCGAAGCCAAAGTTGCCGGCGCCATGGCGCATCTTGTCCACCACCACACCGCCGTCCGCACCCGAGTTCTCGGCGATCTGGCGCGTGGGCGCCTCGAGCGAACGCTTCAGGATCTGCAAGCCCGTGCGCTCGTCGCCAGCCGCGGTGGCTTCCTCGCCCTCCACCGCATCGATGGCGCGCAGCAGCGCGAGGCCGCCGCCCGGGACGATGCCTTCTGCGACCGCGGCCTTGGTGGCCGAGATCGCATCCTCGAAGGCTTCCTTGCGGTTCTTCATCTCGGTCTCCGACGGGGCGCCCACGCGCACCACGGCGACGCCGCCGGCGAGCTTCGCGAGGCGTTCCTGCAGCTTCTGCTTGTCGTAGTCGCTGGTCGCGACGTCGATCTGATGGCGGATCTGGTGCTTGCGTCCCTCGATCACCTTCGGGTCACCCAGCCCGCCGATGATGGTCGTCGTATCCTTGGTCACCACCACGCGGTTCGCCTGACCGAGGTCCTGCAGGCCGAGGCTCTCGAGCTTGATGCCGAGCTCCTCGCTCAAGACCCTGCCGCCGGTGAGCGCCGCCATGTCGTCGAGCATGTCCTTGCGGCGATCGCCGAAGCCGGGCGACTTGACCGCGCAGCACAAGAGCGCGCCACGCAGCTTGTTGACCACCAGCGTGGCGAGCACGTCCCCCTCGATCTCCTCGGCAATGATGAGCAGCGGGCGCGAGACCTTCACACTCTGCTCGAGCACCGGCAAGAGGTCCTTGACGACGTGGATCTTCTTCTCGTGGTAGAGGATCGCCGGCTTCTCGAGCACCACCTCCATCTTCTCCGGATCGGTGACGAAGTACGGCGACAGGTAGCCGCGATCGAACTGCATGCCCTGCACCACCTCGAGCGTGGTCTCGGTGCCCTTCGCCTCCTCGACCGAGATGACGCCCTCGCCGCCCACCTTCTCGACCGCATCGGCGATCATCTGGCCGATGGTCGCGTCGTTGTGGGCGGAGATGGTCGCGACGTGCACCCTCTCCTGCGTGACGCGCACCGGCCGCGAGAGCTTGCCGAGCGAGTCGATCACGGCGCGCAGGCCGCGGTCGAGGCCGCGCTTGATGTCGATCGCGCTCGCACCGGCAACCACGTTGCGCAGGCCCTCGGTGAAGATGGCATGAGCGAGCAACGCCGACGTGGTGGTGCCGTCGCCCACCTTGTCGCCGGTGCGCTCGCACACCTCGCGCATCATGCGCGCACCGAGGTTCTCCTCGGGATCCTCGAGCTCGACCTCCTTCGCGATCGTCACGCCGTCGTTGCAGACGATCGGATTGCCCCACTTCTTCTGCAGCAGGACGCACTTCGACTTGGGCCCGAGCGTGACCCGGACGGCATCGGCGAGCGTGGTTGCTCCCTTGACGATCTTCTGGCGAGCCTCCGAGCGAAACAAGATCTGCTTGTGAGCCACGGCTGCACCTCCGATCTGGTCCTCGCACTCCTCGGTGCAAGAGCCGTTCCGTTCTTGCACGCTCGGGTTTCGCCGGCACACTGCAGCGCTGGTCGCGCTGGCGGCGCTCACTTTCGAGCAGATTCGAGGCAACGTTCGCACCATGGAGAACGACTTGCAAGTGCACGCGATCCGTTTCGACCTCGCGGCTCGCAGCAGCCAGACGTTCGGGCTCGACCAGCTCGAGCAAGAGATCGCGGGCGCATCGGTGTTCGTGTGGGTCGACCTGCAGGGCCGCGAGATCGACGACTTGCACCGCGTGCTGCGGCGCCTGCGGGTCGTGCTGCCGCCGGTGGCGGCATTCGACCGGGCCGAGGTGCTGCCACGCATCGTCGAGCAGGCGGACTGCCTGTCGTTCGATCTCTACGAGGTCGAGGATCCGGAACTGCACCTCGACACCACGCGCGGCCTGAGCGAGATCCGTTCGGTGCGCATGATGCTGTTGCTCGGGGCGCACTTCATCGTCACCTTTCACCAGCAGTCGCTGGCGATCATCCGCGAGGTGCGCGCGACGTGCGACGAGAGCTTCCGCGCCTGGGGCAAGACGCCGGGGTTCCTGGCATTCCTGCTGCTGCAGCGCTGCCTGTACGACTATGCGCAGATGAATCTCGCCAACGACAACTACCTCGATCGACTCGATCGCCTGGTGCTGACTGGTGACCAGCGCGAGCTGGCCGAGGGTGTGTCGCTCGCGCGGCGCAACATCCTGATGCTGAAGAAGCTCGGGGCGAGCCTCGAGATCATCCTCATGGTGCTGGCCAGCAAGAAGAGCCTGTTCGTGAGCGATGAATCGCGGACGTTCTATCAGGAGATGCTGCGCACGGCGACCTCGGTGCGCTCGGCCATCGACTCTTCAAGAGACCTGCTCGACGGCATCGTCGGCTCGATCGAGGCGGAGGCATCGCACCGCACCAGCGACGTGGCCCGGGTGCTCACGGTCGTGTCGACGATCATGCTACCGCTCGGGCTGATCACCGGCGTGTACGGCATGAACTTCCACAACATGCCCGAGCTCGCCGTGCCCTGGGCCTACCACGCGGTGCTGATCGGCATGGTGCTGATCTCGGTCGCCATCTTCTGGGTCTTCCATCGCCTCGGCTGGATCGGACGTTTCAGGAAGAAGGGACAGTCTACGCTGTCCCTCCCCGGCGTGAAACATCGACGGAGGTGAGCTTGTACTCGGGGCAGTCGGCGAGGCGGTCGCGGACGTCGCCGGTGGCGGCGTTGGCGTGGGTCTCAGGGAAGTGAAAGCTAAGGAACACGACGCCTGGCGCCACGCACTCGGTCAGGCGCGCATGCGCGAACGCCTCGCCATGAGGACCCTTGACCACCACCGGCGCGCCATCGGTGATGGCGCGCGCCGCCGCGTCGATGGGGTGGATCTCGAGCCAGTCCCCGGAGCACAGCTGCACGTTGCCGGTGCGGCGCGTCATGGTGCCGGCGTTGTAATGCTCGAGCACGCGCCCGGTGATCAGCATGAGTCCCGCGCGCGCGCCGGGCGACGGCACGTACTCGACCAGGGTGAGCTGCGCGCGCCCACGCGGGAACGTGCCCACGTGCAAGGTCGAGGTGCCGGCGGGCACGGCGCTGGTCACCGGCCATTGCAAGCCATCGCCCTCGAGCCGCGCATGGCTCACGCCCGCGAATGCCGGCACCACCCGCGCGATCTCGGCCATGACCTCGCCTGTGCCGTCGTGGATCTGCGGGTATCCCGTCACCGCCATCAGTCCGTTCAGGATGCGCCAGTCCTCGCGCGCGCCGCCCGGCGGCGAGAGCACGCGCCGCACGCGCTGGATGCGGCGCTCGGCATTGGTGAAGGTGCCGTCCTTCTCGAGGCAGCTCGCACCCGGCAACACGACGTGCGCGAGCTCCGCGGTCTGCGACCGGAAGATCTCCTGCACCACGAGGAACTCGAGCGCTTGCAGCGCGACACGCGTGCGCGACGAGTCCGGCTCGGTCTGCACGAGGTCCTCGCCGAACATTGGCGCCTTCAGCTCGCCCCGCCATGCAGCCTCGAGCATCTGCGGCAGCGCTGTCCGCGCCCCCGGCGCCGCCGGCGCCGCTTCTTCCCCATGCCGCCGCGCGAAGCGCCGTGGCACAGCCGCCGCCGGTCACGCTCGCACCAGCCCGGGCAATTCCGGGCTGGCAACCCATGTCGGCAGCTCCCTGCGCGTTGTTCTGGCCGCGCAGCAATTCCTCCGTGCCCTCGCGCCCACACCCACCAGCAGGGCGAGATTGCAGGCAGCATCACCGCCTCGCTGCCCTGGTACTGCTCGGTCACGCCGAGGCGGCGTGCGCAGCATCATCGGCCGCCGCCGCCCAGCATACGCGCGCGCCGCCGCTCGCACCGCGCCGGCCGGCACGCCGGTGATCGCTGCGCTTGCCTCGGGCGTCGCGCCGGCGAGGAACGCCGCGAGCTCGGCGAATCCGGCGACGCGCTGCGTCACGAACTCGCGCGCGACCAGCCCCTCCGTCACGATCACCGCCGCCAGGCTGTTGAGCAGCAGCACGTTGGTGCCGGGCACGAGCTGCAGGTGATGGTCAGCCATGACCGCCAGTTCGGTGCGCGCGAGATCGACCACGATCAGACTGGCTGCGCAGCACAGCCACCGCCGTTGCCCGCGCGCCGATCACCGGTCGCCGCCATGACGTTCGCGCCCACCACCGATCAGATCCGCGCGCTCGAGGTCGGCGAAGCTGTTGGTCGCGGCGCCGGTGCCGAACGCCGCGCGCATGCCAGCTGCCGACGGCACGCGGCCTGCGTGCGCAGCAATCGGCGTCGTTGCTGTGCAGCACGGTGCGGAACCACTTCTGGAACAGGTAGTTCTCCTCGTTGGTGCAGCGCGACGACGATACTCCGGCCACCCGGCCGCGCCATTTCAGGAACTGCTTGGCGACGATCTCGAGCGCTTCCTCCCAGGTTGCCGCCACGAGCCGGCCGCCGCGTCGCACCAGCGGCGTGGTCAGACGGTCGAGGATGGCGCGCGAAGCCGTGCGCGTAGCGCCCCTTGACGCACAGGTGCTCGTGGTTCACCGCAGCGGCCGCGCCATCGACGCGGATCACGTCCTGATCGCGCACGTGCACGTCGAGCTGGCTGGCCGGCGCCGCGGTAGCCGCGTCGTGCGCACGACGCGCGGCGCGGCGGCGTTCGCCTCGCGGTCGACGTCGCTGATCGCACCGCTCGGACAGGTCGCTGCGCACGCGCCGCGCGACGCACGAGCTCGCCGCGAGGAACTGAGCCGTCGCCCCACGTCAACTGCGCCTCGCCGCCCCGCCCCTTCACGCCGAACTGAACTGCCCCTGGATCTCCTCGCACGCCCGAACACAGCGCCGGCACAGGTTGCGGCGCTCGAGGTCGAGCCGCAGGTAGGCATGACTGGCGTCACGCCGCGGCTCACGGCGCCAGCGCAGCGCATGGCGATCGCCGGCAACACCCCACGCGCGCAGCTCGTCCGCCACCGATCCCGCAGGCGTGCACTCGGATCGCATCAGCTCGCCGAGATCGGCGATACTCCCTCAGCTGCGGCGTGTCGGTCGCGACGTTCATGCCGTCGCTCGCCCGCGTCGTGCACGCGGCAACGACCGGCCCCGTCCACCTCCACCAGGCAGGCGCGGCAGTGGCCGCCAGCGCGAGAGCCTGGCATCAGCCACTGGAAGGCGGGCACGTGGATGCAGGGGACCACGGCTGCGCATCGACCATGCCGCGTCGCGCCTGCGAAAGCGGCACCATCGGTGATCAGCGTTAAAGCCATGAACACCTCCTGCCCGCTGGTCGCGAGCAGATCGCGAAGCGGCCGCGGCACACCCACACACCGAACCCGCACAGGCTACCCAGCTCCATGGTATCGAGCAGGCGTGCAGCGCGCGCGTCGCGCATCTCGGCCAGCTGCGCGCTGCCGGCACGACACGGCGTGCGGTTGCCACTGATTCGTCGCGTGAACTGGAACAGGTAGCGGGCGAGGCGGCCAGCGACACGAATCATCGAGCGACGATGCCGGCATGACCCATGCCGGGCAGATCCTGGTACGAGAGCGCGACGTCGAACGAGCGCGCGACAGCCTGCGCGGCCCATCGGCCCGCCGATCAAGGCCATCGACCAGCGCCGGCCGGCCGGCGCGCCGCCACCGCCTTCCTCGAGGATGCGCCGCACGCTCGTGCCGAGCGGCACCTCCACGACGCCGGGCCGCGCGACCGCCGACAAGCTCACGGCAGCAGGTGCGCTCGCCGCGTCCCTGGCGCGCGATCCACGGCACGATCGCGAGCGTCTCCGCATTCTGCACCACGGTGGGCAATCCGAACAGTCCCTGCTCCGCCGTGCAGCGGCCTCGTCGGCTGCGCCGCTCGGCCCTCGATCGCATTCAGGAGCGCGGTCTCCTCGCCGCACACGTACGCGCCGCCGCCCGCGACCGCCACTTCGAACCCCTGAAGCCCAGCCGCTCGCACGCGCCGCCTCGATCACGCCGCGCAGGTGCGCTCCTGCGCCAGCAGGCTCTCCGCACGGATGTAGACGATGCCCTGGGTCGCGCCGATCACGCGCGCGCACGCGGCCATGCCGGCGAGCACCGCGTGCGGATCCTCCTCGAGCAGCAGCCGATCGACGAACCAGGCCCGGGTCGCCCTCGTCGCCGTTCGACCACGTAGCGATCGCGTGCCATCGCGCGCGCAGCGCGCCAACCGCAGTCGGATAGGCGGCGCCGCCGCGGCCACGCAGCCGGACGTGCTCGAGCGCAGCGAGGATCGCGCCTCGCCGAGGGCAGGTCGTAGTCAACCCTCGGCGCGCTCGCCCCGGGCGCGAGCAGGTAGCGCACCAGCGCACCCGGGGCGGCGGCCGTGCTCGAGCGCAGGATGGGCAACGCCTCGGTCGAGATCGCGCCGGACGCCGCGCACCCGCCAGCCAGGCGCGCGAGATCGATATCGCGATGCGGCCGGCAGGCTGACGCCGGTGGCCGAGGCAGCGCATCGCCGGCCACGCCGTGCTCCTTCTCGGCCGCTCGCGCAGCGCACAGGTTGCCGGCGAAGTGGCAGGCGGTGCCGGTGCAGACGCGCGGCCCGCGATCGAGCTGATCGTAGAGAAGCTCGCGATGCCAGTGCCGCGGCCGATGGCATGCCCCGCGCGCGCGCCGCCGCATCATGATCGACACCGGCACGCAGGTCATCGATCAGCGTTCCCGGCTGCTGGTCCGTTGCGTGCCGGCGTGCCACTCGTGCAGATGCGTAGCAATCATCTCCTGGCAGCGACGGCGGCAAACCGGGGACCGGAGCCGCCAGCCGCGGGCGACATGGCGCGCGGCGTGCCGCCGGCAGGACGGGCTCTGGCGCGACGCAATCCCACGCGCCGCGCGCGTGATCGCGAGCGCCGCCTCGGTGGTCGCGCGCGCCCTTCCAGCGTGCGATGGCGCCGGGCGTGGCAAGCGCCGGCTCGACCCGTCACCGGCATAGCCGTACCGCGCGGTCGAGCGAAGATGACCTCAGTCCCTGGTGATCGGGCCGGTCGCGATCACCTCGAAGTCGGCCCCGGTGACGCGTGCCAGCTGGTGCAGCGTGTCGTCCTGGAAGCGCGGGTCGGAGGCGCCGGAGACGTACCAGCTCGAGCCGTTGTCGGCGACCATCATGCCAGATCGCTTGAGCGCGCGCAGGATCACCTGGCAATCGTCGGGAAGCTCGATATCATGGTCGGCCCTGAGCCGCACCCGCAGCCCCATGGGTGGCAGCGGCAGGTCGCTGTCCGCGGATGCAGTACCAGGCGACTCACGTAGCCGCGCTGCATGCGCGCGACGGTGAAGCGCAGCGCGTGGCCGATCTCGTGGCGGTCGAGCACCTCGTCGGCGCGCACCAGCCCGGGGAGGATCGGCAGGCCGGCAGCGTCGGCCGAGGTGAAGCCGGCCGGGCGCAGCTCGTTCGACATCAGGTTGAAGATCGCGCCGGACCCGCCGTGCCAGCCGCCGACGACCGGGTACGCGGCAAACACCTCGTACAGCAGCAGGTTGTCCCGGTCGACCACGAGCACGTGGCGGTCGCCGTCAGCGTCCGCGCCACCTTCGATCGGCACGTCGTCCGGGATCGGATAGGGTCCCGGGTCGCTCTCGTCCGCATAGTCGAACGTGATCGGCACCGCCGGCTGGCTGGCGCTGACCACCGCGTACGGGATGCCGTAGCCCGTGAACGAGCCGAAGTCGGGATGCAACCCCACGTCACGGCCGATGCTCGCGAGATACCGATCCGACAGCGGGTCGATCGGTGCTTGCGAGATGTCCTGGTTCCAGGGATTGTCGGCGGGGAATACCTGGATGCCGTCGAGGTCCTGGCTGATGGTGCCGCCGTCGCCGGGCGCTTGATCGGCGCTCGATCCACCGTGGCCGCCACCACCACAGCTCGCGCCGAGCGCGAGGCAGGGCACCGCGAACAACGATCGCTTCATGTTCTCCTCATCGGCTGCAGCACATGCCACCAGGGCGTCCTTTGTTCGGACGCGGCAAAACCGCACGTAGCGCATTGCCACTCTCGGTCATCAGCGGATAACCTGCTCGCCCGCGTTCCCGCGGGGAGGCATCGTGCGAGTGCTGCTGTTCTACGCCGCCGAGTTCTGGTTCAAGACCCACGCCAAGGTGCTGGTCGAGGTCGACGACGATTTTCGCGAGGGCCGCGTCGTCGATGCCGTCGTGGCGTTCGTGCACGCGGCACCCCGCGACGCGACCGATCTCGACGGCGTACGCACCAAGCTGGTCAAGAACATCAAGTGGCTGGCCGGCAAGTTCGGCGCGCGGGCGGCGGCATTGCACTACTTCGCCCACCTCGACGCCGAGGCCGCAGCACCGCAGATTGCGCGCGCGATCATCGACGGAGCGCAAGCGCGCCTCGCCGCGGTCGGGTTCGCGGTCGAGGTCACGCCGTTCGGCCACTTCTGCGAGTGGCGGCTCAGCGTCGCCGGTGATTCGCTGGCCAAGGTCTGGAAGGAGTTCTGAGCGTGATCGAGGTGGCAGGCTTCTCGAAGGTCTACGGGGACCGGCTCGCGGTCAGCGATCTCCATTTTGCCGTGCAGCCGGGCGAGATCCTGGGGCTCGTGGGTCCCAACGGCGCCGGCAAGACGACGACGCTGCGCGCGATCGCCGGCATCTTGACACCCAGCCAGGGCACCATTCGCATCGCCGGCTTCGACGTGGTGAAGCAACCCGTCGACGCCAAGCGCCGGCTGGCGATGCTGCCGGACGAACCGAGCCTGTTCGAGAGCTTGACGGCCTGGGAGCACCTCGATTTCACCGCGCGCGTGTACGACGTTGCCGACTGGCAGGCGAAGGCGCGCGCGCTGGTCTCGAGGCTCGAGCTGACCGAGCACCTCGACAAGATGGCGGACGAGCTGTCGCACGGCATGCGCCAGAAGGTGGCGGTGGCGTGCGCGCTCCTGCACGACCCGGTGGCGCTCCTGCTCGACGAGCCGCTCACCGGCCTCGACCCGCGCGGCATCCGCACGCTGTTCCAGGCGCTCGGCGAGCGCGCGGCCGCCGGGGCGGCGGTGGTGCTCAGCACGCACCTGCTGCAGGAGATCGAGGACTTCTGCACCAGGTTCTTGATCCTGCGCACCGGCAAGCGGTTGTTCTACGGGTCGAAGGACGAGATCCGCGCGCAGCTCGCGACGCTCAAGGCCGACGCCTCGCTGGAGGAGATCTTCTTCGCCGCGACGGAAGGTCGCGAGGCGCCATGAACAAGGGCCTGGTCTACCTGCTGCGCAAGGGACCCAGGGCGGCGTGGCGCCAGGTGCGGCGCCGGTTCCGCGGCGTCAAGGGCATCCTGCTGTTGATCGCGACGCTCCTCATCCTGGCGCTCATGATCGTGCCGCAGTTCCTGTCGCAGGCGCAGCTGCGCCAGCATGGCGCGCCACCCGACGTGGACGACGCGCTGCGCCGCTACGCGTCGCCGGCCATGCTGCTCCTGATCCTGATCACCACCTCGAAGGGCACCCTGTACTTCAAGCCCGCCGAGATCCAGTTCCTGTTCCCGGCGCCGGTGAGCCGCCGGCAGCTGCTCCTGTTCCACGTGCTGACGCGGCTGCGCGTGCACGTGCTGTCGGCGATCTGGATGTCGATCTTCCTCGCGCCGCGAGCGCATTGCTTCTATGCGGTGCCGGTCGCCGTGTTCCTGTTCCTGGCGTTCCTGCAGCTCACCACGCAGGCCGGCGGGCTCTTGCTCGCGGCGCTCGACGAGCGCGTCGCGAAGCAGGTGCGGCGCCTGTATCTGCCCGCGGTGCTCGGGCTGGTCGCGGTCTTGCTCGTGGCGATGCGCGCGCAGCTGCGTGAGGCTGATCTGGCCACGGTGGCGCGCGCGCTCGCCGACAGCCCCATGGTCCAGGCGCTGGCGTGGATCACGCGCCCGTTCCTCGAGGCCTTCCTGGCACGCTCGGTGGCCGACCTCGCGCTGTGGTCCTGCGTCTCGCTCGCGATCCTGGTCGTGATCTTCGGCGCGCTGATGCTGGTCGACGTCGCCTACACCGAGGATGCGCTGGCGCAGGCCAAGCGCGTGCAGCAAGCCTTGAAGCGCATGCGCACCGGCGGCGCGTTCACCGCCACCGGGCCGGGCAAGAGTCGGCTGCGCGTGCCGGCGCTGCCGCGCTGGCACGGTGCAGGCCCGCTCGCCTGGCGTCAGCTGCAGGAGATCGCGCGCAATCTCGGCGGCGTCCTGCGCATCGGCCTGATCATGGCGATCTGGATCGCCGCGCCGCTCATCGGCAGAGGCGCGCAGGGTGCGCACTCGCCCGAGGGCTTCGAGTTCATCTGGGTGCCGCTCGGCCTGGTGGTGGTGATGACGCCGCTCTTGTCGGCCAACATCACGTTCGACTTCCGGCGCGATCTCGATCGCATGGCGTTCCTCAAGTCGCTGCCGCTCTCGGCAGCTGCCATCGCCGCCGGCCAGATCCTGCCGATGGTGGTGCTGTTCTCGCTCTGGGAGGTGGTGGGCGTGACCGCCATCGCCTGCATCAGCGGCACCGTGCCGGCGCAGCTCGCGCTCGCGCTCGTGCTGCTGATCCCGGCGCTCAACTGGGTGGTGATGGCGCTCGACAACCTGATCTTCCTGCTGCTCCCGTACCGGCCGCCGACCCGCGACCCCGGCCGCCTGCCGTTCATGGGTCGCATCATGGTCGTGATGTTCGTGAAGATGATCTCCCTGTTCCTGCTCGGCGGCCTCGCGCTGCTCGCCGGCTATCTCACCTGGCACTTCCTCAGCCCGTCGTTCCTGCTGTGCGGCACGATGGCCGCGCTGCTGTTCACCTCGGCATCCTGGCCGCTCACGTGCGCCGTTGGCGCCGCGTTCCGTTCGTTCGACGTGAGCAAGGACGTGCCGGACTAGCGCCAGGAGCTGTCTTCCGGGCGGCGCCGCTCGTGACGCTGCTGCCGCTCGTTGCCGCTCATGACGAAGCCGCGCGGGTGCGCCGGTCTCAGATCGCCGAGGTACGCACGCAGGAAGCGCGGCCGGTCGCTGCGGCCGCCGCGCTGGTAGTCGAGCCACAGCTGCTTCGCGAGCGGCTCCCGCTCCAGGCCGCCGACCGAAGTCAAGTACTCGAACAGATGCTCCATCAGCGTGCCCAGCGCGAGCGCATGCGCGCGCCGCGTGCGCGCAAACAGCCAGTCCGAGAACTCCAGGAACGCGGTGAACGCGCGGCCGCCGCGCGCGCACCACAGGAGCGGCAGCGTCGTGACGAAGTTGCCGCTGTTCGCCATCATGTCCCAGTAGCGGGCGAACCGGTGCAGGCGGCGCAGGGTGGCGAAGTCGAGCTCGCGCGTGGCGAGCACCTCGTACGGCGGCTCCGGACTGTAGCGCATCGCGTGCGCGGCGTCGTGCCTGGTGATGGGCGCGCCACGCAGCCGCTTCAGCAACTCGATCTGGATCTCCTGCGCGCCGAGGCTCACCAGGTGATCGAAGCCGGCGCCGAACTCCTCGAGGGACTCGCCGGGCAGGCCGGCAATCAGGTCGGCGTGCACGTGCACTGCGGTCTCGGTGCACAGGAAGCGCAGGTTGGCGTCGAGCTTCTCGAGGTCGAGGCGGCGGGCGATGCGGCGCGCCACGTGCGGCGTCAACGTCTGCACGCCGACCTCGAACTGCAAGCAGCCCGGCGGGAACCGGCGCACCAGCTCGCGCAATCCGCCGGCGAAGCGATCGGGCACCATCTCGAAGTGCAGGGCCAGTCCGGGCCGGTGTCGGGCGAGGAAGAACTCGAGGATCGCCTGCGTCACGCTCAGGTTCAGGTTGAAGGTGCGGTCGACGAACTTGAAGCGCCGCGCACCGCGATCGAGCAGGCGTTGCATGGCGGCGAGAAACGCAGCCAACGGCGCGTGCCGCACGCCCTCGTCGAGCGACGAGAGACAGAACTCGCACTCGAACGGACAACCGCGCGAGGCCTCGACGTAGAGCACGCGCCGCGCGATGTCCTCGTCGTCGTACAGGTCGTACGGCAGCACCAGCCGCTCGAACGACGGCGGCTCGCCGTCGAGCACGCGGCCGCCGAGGCGCGCGCGCGGCGAGCAGGTCGTGGCACAGGCGCGCAAACGTGAGATCGCCCTCGCCGCGCACGACGTGGTCGGCAAGCGCGACGATGCGCTGCGCATCGGTCTCGTGGCTCACCTCGGGCCCGCCCAGGATCAGAACGACATCCGGAGCGAGCCGCTTCAGGATGGCCGCGACCGCGGTGGCGAGCGTCACGTTCCAGATGAACACGCTCAGTCCGACGATGCGCGGCGACTCGCGCATCACCTCGCTCACGATCTCGATCGGCTCGCGCGTGAGATCGAACTCGAGGATGCGCGCGCGATCGCTGAGATCACCGAGGTTGGCCTTGAGGTAGCGCAGGCCGAACGCGGTGTGGGCATAGCGAGCATTCAACGCAACCAGCACGATGTCGGCCATGACCAGCATTGCCTCCGCCCGCAACGAGACATCGGCCCCAGCCGCCGAGCCGATGCATCGCGCGACGTTCGCGTTCCGCGGCCGGCGGGTCAGCTACACCCCGAGCCCGCCTCTGCGGCAGTCGCCGCACTGGCGACGGCAAACGGCGGCGCCACCGCCGCCCTGAGCCGCCTCGACGCGCGCGAGCCGCACCAGGCGGCCAGCCGCGCGCTCCAGCTCGAGCCGACGGGCAAAGGGCTGTTGCGTTCGGGCGTGCGCCGTCACCGCGTTCATCAGCCCCCACCACGTCGGGTCGCCATCCCGTGCGAAGCGATCGGCAATAGCCGCGCGCTGCGCAGGCGCCACGCGCGCCGCGACCAGCGCCGGTAGGGCAGCGTCCGCGCGCTGCTGCGCCGCGACCTGCAGATCGGCCACGGTCCGCTCGAGACTCGCCCGGCGAGAGGCAGCGCTCGACCGCGGCGGCGATGCCGCCCGCGCGCGCGAGCAGATCGCCCGCCGACTCGATCTCGACCACCTGGCCGTTGGTGCACACCTGGCGATCAGGCGCGGCGCGATCTCCAGCTCGAGAGTGAGAGGATCGCTGGGCGACGGAACCCGGGCTCACCAGGTCACCGTGGCGCACCGACCGCAACATGGCGGCGTCGCGCATGACCACGATCACGCTGCCTTCGGTGCCGGCGATGGCCTCGCACCGCACGAGCCTGAGCTCGCGGCCGCCTGCCTGGATGGATTCGGCGGCGCGCGCGAGATCCTGCAGCCAGCCCAGATCGTCCGACCACGACGGCAACGCCGTCAGGATGTCGGGCGCGGCGCGCAGCATTGCCAGGCGCTGCCGTTCCCGGACGATCAACGGCTCGATGTGCCGGGCTGCCGACGCGCTGGTGGCGCGCCGGTAGGCAAGCAACTGCTGCAGGGCTGCCAGGCTCGAGCCGGTCTCTGGCGCATACCCGAAGCTGCCGAATCGATATCGCATTTTCCCGCGACCTCCCTCGCTGCGAGACCATCGATCAGGGCCAGGTGAGACCGGGTGTGACGGCTCGGCGCGCGCCGGGGTTCGGCGGAATTCGCGATGCCATGCGGCGCGCGGCGGAGCTCACCCCCTCGGTCCACGGCGCCGGTGCAGTCGTGAACCGACCCAAGCGGTCAGCGCGACGGCTCCGTGATCGGCGTCAGGCGGATGTCGCGGAAGTGGATCTCGGCGCCTTCCGATTGCAGGCAGATCTTGCCCGGCAGCTCGGCGCAGTCGGTCGCCCAGTTCAACACCTCGCCATTCACCGAGCGTCACGGTGCCGTGATCGACCACGATCTCGTAGTCGTTCCACTCGCCGATCGGGCGCTCGTTGCCGTGCGTCTTCTTGGTGTTGCGGCCATGGGTGCGTGCGGCATCGGCCGTCATCACGAAGTCGTCGATGTTCCAGAAGTCGCCGGCATCGCCGCTCAGGAGCTGCGCTTCGATGCTCTTCGGCCACACCTTGTCGGGTCCCTGCATGCGCAGCAGCACGCCGCTGTTGCCAGCTTGCTTGGTCACCGGGTTGAAGCGCCATTGCAGCCGCAACACGTAGTTCGTGTAGTCGGCCTCGGTGCGGATGTAGCCGGCGGGGTTGCCCTTGCAGATCAGCACGCCCTCTTGATCCACGCTCCACACGTCTTGCATCTTGCCACCGTCCGGGAGGCAGCACACCCAGCCCGACAGATCCTTGCCATTGAACAGTCGCACCTCGTCTTGGTCGGGCAAGGTGCGGATCTTGAGGTTGCGATACCAGACATCGTTGCCGTGATCCTGCAGGTCGATGTGCCCGCGCCGCGGTCGACCGAAGGCCTTCATCGACGCGAACTTGCTGCCGGCCACCAGCGCTTCCCAGCTCGCACCGCTCAGCTCGTACGCGACCACCTTCACGCCGTTCAACCAGTGCTCGACGCGATCCCCGCGCACGATCAGCCGCGCCTGATTGAACTCGCCCACCGGCTTCAGCGTCTTGCCTTGCGGCGCGACCATTCCGTACAGCGACGCGGCGGATGTCCTGGGCTCCTTGCCGTCGGGATGCTCGGCGTCATCGAGGATCTGGTACTCCGGGCCAGTCTGCCACGGATCGTCGGCGTCCTCCGTGACGTGGTACATGACACCGCTGTTCGCGCCCTTGCTCACGCGCCACTCGAACGCGAGCTCGAAGCTCCCGAACTCCTGCACGGTGACCAGGTCGCCGCCGCCGCCGCCGGCTTGCACGTGCAAGGCCGCCTGGTCGATCACCCACCCCTTGGCCGGAAACGCCTGCTGGCGGTAGCCGCGCCAGCCGCTCGTGGTCTTGCCATCGAACAGCAGCTGCCAGCCCTCCTTCTGCTCTGCGGGCGTGAGCTGGTTCAACACTGGTGCCGATGGCTGTTCTTGGTCGGCGGCCGACAGGACGAGCGTCAGCGCGATGGCGAGCATGGCGAACCTCCAAAGTGGACGACGCAGCGCGGCGCGCCGCCAGGCTCGATCCCGGAGCGCCGCCGCGCGGCACGCCGAACCGCGGACGCTGCTGTGAAGCAGCGTGCTCCTTAGAGTCCGTGGAAGAAGCGGTGCCAGCGTGGCAGGTACCAGTTCGCCGGATCGAATGACAAGGCCACGGCCGACGCGCGACCGACGATGTTAGCTCGCGGCACGAGCCCGAAGAAGCGCGAGTCATTGCTTTCGTCGCGATTGTCGCCCATCACCCAGTAGCACTCCCTGGGCACGGTGATCGGGCCGAAGTCGCGCCGCGAGGGACGCTGCGGCGTGGACATCACCGCGTGCGGCCGGGTGGCGAGATTCTCGCGCGCGAAGCGATGCAGCGCCTGCTCGTCATCCGGCAGGTCGGCGAACACCCTTGTGTCGAGCGCGTCGTAGGACACTGCCTCGCCGTTCACGAACAGCCGGTTGGCGCGCAGCTCGATGCGGTCGCCGGGCAGGCCGATCACGCGCTTGACCAGGCGTACGCCGTCCGCTGGCGAGTACAGCACGGCGATGTCGCCGCGCTCGGGATCTCCCAGCCGCTTCAAGCTGAACGACGTGAACGGCACGCGCAGATCGTACGCGAGCTTGTTGACGAGGATGCGGTCGCCCTCGAGGATGGTCGGCTTCATCGAGCCGGTGGGCACGTCGTTCCAGTCGGCAACCGCCGAGCGAAACGCGGTCATCACGATGCCGACGATGAGCAGGGTCTTGCCCCACTCCTGCCAGAGCCGTCGCAGCCAGTGCTGCTTGCCGTCACGATTCATGGGTTCGCCTCCGGTGTGCCTGCCGCCACTCTACGAGCTGCCCGGGCGCGGGCGTTGGTCGGAAATCGCCGGCGGTTCTTCACGGCTCTAGCTCCGCCGCCAGCCGTTCGAGGAAGAAGCCGACATCGGTCACCAGGCCGATCGCCTGCATCGAGCCGCGGTTGGCGAGCTTGACCGGCACCGATTCGGTCATGTCCACGCACACCGTGCGCACGCGTGCCGGCAGCAGGTTGCCGACCGCGATCGCATGCAGCGCGGACGCGAGCATCAGGCAGATGCCGGCGCCTTCGAGCGCATCCATGTAGGCTTGCTGCGCCCGCGTCGCGTCGGTGATCACGTCCATGAGCGGGCCGTCGTCGCGAATCGATCCGGCCAGGACGAACGCAATGCGCCGCTGCACCAGCTCGTACATGACCCCCGATTGCAGCAGGCCCGATGCCACCGCCGGCGCGATGCCGCCGGCCCGGTTCACCGCGTTGATCGTGAACAGGTGGTTGCGGCTGCCGCCCTCGACGGCGCGGCCGCTCATCTGGCAGATGCCGAGGCTGGTCTTCAGGATCGCCTTTTCCATGTCGTGGGTGGCGAACGCATTGCCGGAGAGCAGCACGTCGATCCAGCCCCGGCGCACGAGCCGCGCGAGCGCCACGTCACCGCCCGAATGCACGACCGCGGGACCGGGCACGAGCACCACCTTGCGGCCGGCGTCGCGCACTCTTCGCATCTCGCGCGCGACGCCGGCGATCGCCACCCGCTTGTTGATCTCGGCGGAAACGTCATTCGACATGAAGCCGAACACCGAGAAGTCCCGGCTGCGCTCGGGCGGCCGCACGCGGATCCCGGCGCCGCGCAGGACCACCGCTTCGCCGGCACGCACCCGCCCCTGCTTCACGCACGTCGGCACGCCGCCGCGCATGACGATGGCGCTGTCCATCCTCGCCTGCGCGACCTCGACCCAGCGGCCGCCGGTGCGCAGGAACGTGTCGAAGTTGGTGGTGGCATAGAAGTCGTCGGGCAGGATGCCATCGCGCTCGGCCGGCGCGAAGCGCGCGTCCGCGAGCACCGACGAGGCGCCCAGGTAGTTCAGGCTCTCCAGGATCTGGTCGAGCGCCTCGGGGCTGGGCGCACGCACCAGCAAGCGCGCGAACGACGTTTGCTCGTTGGTGCGCCCGACCTGGAACTCGAGCACCTCGAACTCACCGCCACCCTCGACGATGCGCGCGAACCCCTTGCGCAGGATGTCCGAGTCGATGAGGTGGCCTTCCATCGTGACGGTCTCTTGCACCATTGGCTGTCCCTCGTCATTCGAAGATCGCCACCACCGCCGGCGCGTCGAGCTCGGCCAGGATCTCGCCGCGCCGCGGCGCCGGCGTGGTGACGAGCGGCACGAACTCGCGCACGCCGGCGTCGAAGCGGCGGATCTCGCCGTGCTCGGCTCGCATCACGAGCAGCACCGGCCGCAGGAACGGATTGCCCTCGCGACCCACCGAGATCGCATGCCACCGGCCAACCGAGACGCGCGCCTGCGCTGCCAGGCTCGGACCCGCGGTGCTGGCGATGCACACCGGCAACGGCGCGTCGAGGGCACCGGCCGGCACGCGCACGCGCAGCGAGCCGTCGAATGCGGCGAGCTCGGACTCGGCGCCGGCGGGCAGCTCGGCAATCACGGCATCGCTCACCAGCGTCACGTCGCCGCGATCGGGATCGGGCAGCACGCACTCGAACGACGCGCGACCGGCCACGAACCAGTCTAGCGGCAGCGTGCCGACGAACCGCAGGCGGTGCTCGATCTCGACCGGCGCGAGCGCAATGGTGCGGTCGCGGGCGGGGCCGCCCTGGAGCACCGGCGGCAAGGCGGGCGGCTGCCAAGGGAGCAGCTCCACGGTGGCGCCTGCCAGGCGCCCGGCGGCCGCCCGGCCGCACCAGGACGAGCGGCGGCGGGCTTGGTGCACGCTCGGCTCGCTGCCGAACTCGAGCGTGGACGACGCTCGGCGCGCGTCGATCGTGAGCTCGGCGCGCGCGCCATCCTTGAAGCCGCGCACGTGGTCGCCGACGTGCACGCCCATGAGCTGCAAGGCGCCGTCCCCCAGGCTCACGCCTTGATACATCGACCGCCCCTCGTCCTGCACGTCGACGTAGATCAAGGCACCGCTCGCGTTCGACCCGAACGGCCCCGGACAGCTGCAGCTTGGCGTCGAAAGCAGCATGCGTGTCGTGGTCGCGAATCACCGCCACGAGCTCGCTGCCGATGGCCGAGGGGAACTGGGCGGCACCACGCCGCCGCGCTCCAGCGGCGTGGTGATCGGTGCGTAGTAGCCACCGCGCAGCCCCTCGTGCCACTCCTCGATCTGCTGCCAGCACGAGCGCCCGTTCCACATCCCCTGATTGGTGTAGGCCTGGTGGTTGCCCTGCCAGCAGATCTTGTGGTCGGCGTACTGGTAGCCCATGATGCAGCGACACATCTCCCAGTAGGCGAGCCCGCGATACTGTCCCTGCGGCGCGCCCAGGTACTCGTCGAACAGCCCGAGCCCGTAGTGCCCGAACTCGTGCACCACCGTCCCCGTACAGTCCCGGGCTGTCCCAGGTCGGTGCCCACTGCCGGCCGAAGTTCATCGCCGTGTTCCACGGCGCGCTGACCGGGTCGTAGCGATGCCGGGTCCGTTCACGTCGGCGTTGGGGTGCACCGAGTTGTTCGCCCAGTCGTACAGGTCGGCCGAGTTCCAGAACTGCGCGGCGTCGCCGACCGCGACCCGACCGAACGTGAGCTGGCCGTCGCTCGCCACCAGCAGGAACTCGGCGGCGCGGCGCAGCCCGCGCACGACCTGCTCCAGGTACTCGCGCGGGGCATCCCACTCGACCGACACCAGCACCGAGTAGCGGGTGAGCGAGTGGCCGAGCACGACGTCGCGGCCGCTGCCCGGCAAGACCGTGGGCAGCACGCGGCGGCCGTCGTTGCCGATGGTCTCGCTCGAGAGCACCACGTCGTAGAGCAGGTCGTCGACGTCGGCGTGATTGGCCTTCGCCGCGGGCTCGCGGTAGATGACGCGTCGGGCGAACACCTCGTGCACGGCGGCGGCGACGCCGGCGAACCGATAGCTGCCGTCGCCAGCGGAACGGGTGCGCGCGACCGATCGCCCGTCACGGCGCAGCTCGAGCTCGGCATCGGCCACCGCGGTGCCGCGCACGTCACGCACCACGCCGGCGATCGCCAGGCTGGGCGGCTGCGGCACCGCGACGCGCACGCGCTTCCCGACTTCGCCTCGCTCGCCACGTCGAACACCACCTCCTTCGGTCCCTCGTGATCGAACGTCGAGCGAACGATCAGCGAACGTTGTGTGCACGCTGCGGCCTCCAGCGAGCCGAGGCGCGGAGGTCGGCGGGCGCCTCGAGCAGCTCGAGCCCGGCGCTGAGGGTGACGTTCACGTGCAGTCCCTGATCGGCCCGATCGCCGGCGCGGCGTCGTTCGCGAGCGCCAGGGATCACGCGCGTGGCATCGTCTCGCCGCCGCGCAAGGGCTCGGCCCACGCGCTGGTGCGCACGGGCGGCCTGCCGTCCGTGTCGTCGGCGGGCTCTGCCACGCGCACGCGCAGGCTGGTGGCGGCGCCCGGGGCGAGCGGCTCCGGGTCGCGATACACGACCAGGCACGAGTCCGGTCCGAACGCTCCCGGCACCACCTGGAAGTCGAACGGCGCATCGAGCGCGGCTTCGAGCGGGGCGAGGACGACGCGGTCCACGCCCCGCTCGCCGAGCCCGCGCAGCACGACCTCCCGTTCGCCGACCACGAGCGAGCGCGGCACGTCGTCGCCCTGGAAGTCGATCACCGAGTCCAGCACCGTGCGCTGTCCGAGCCGCACCAGCGGCGCGTCCACGAATTCCTGCACCACGTCGAGCAGCGCGCGCACCCCCACCATCCGCGTGGCCGCGCCGCGGTTGGTGACCGCCACCGCGAGCGCGAGCGAGGCGCTGGCGTCGGCGCGCGCATCGCTGGCGGCGGGCGCGGCGGCGGTGAGCTCGACCCGGACCTCGAGGTCGGCCGCGCGCGTCGTGAGCACCAGGGTCCCCTCCCGGGCGATCACGCTGCCGCTCGAGTCGAGCATCATCGGCTCGCCGTCCAGCCAGAGCGAGATCCGGCTCGACCATGGCCGCGGCCAGCCGAACAGGATCGGGTGATAGCCGCCCACGCCACCCTCCGCGACCACCGCCGCGGCGAACGCGCCGTCCCGACTCAGCGCGGCGCGCAGCGCGCCCGCCTCGACCGCGACCGCCGCGGCCGCGCCCGCGGGCGGCGGTGCGGTGCGCGCCAGGAACGCGGCCAGCTCATCGAGGAAGCCGGCCTTGCGGGCGAGCGCAGAGCCCTCGGTGAACCCAGGAGCGAGCTGGTGCGCGTGCGCGAAGTCGCCGCGGCCGAGCGCCTCGACGAGGCTGCGGTAGCGATCCGCCTCACCGGCGCCGGTCAAGAAGGCCGCGATCGTCAGCAACGAGGTGAGCAATCGAAACACTCGCGCTCTGGCGCCGAACAGTTCCTGACATACCTCAAGTGCGCTGCGGCCGCGGCCGATGAGCCCGGGTCATGAATCCCGCACCCGCCAGCACCTGGCCAATCAACCGGATCCTGCAGCTCGATCTCGCCGACGGCCGCCGCGAACGAGCTGCTCTGCGCCGCCGCATGGCCGCGCTCGCGACCCACGTCGCACTCGCGCGCGCGATCGATCCCGTGCCGCAGCCGTTCTTCCTCGTGAGCCCGCTCGGCCTGATGCGGCGGCAGATGCTCGCGACACAGCTCAGCCTGCTCGGCATCACGATCGAGTCCGTGGCAAGGGTGGCGAGCTGGCCGCTCGTCTCCACCGCCCTCTACCTGCAGGACGTCGATGACGATCGCCTGCGCATCGCGCTCGCGTTCGAGCGGCTGTGGGTCGATCTGTTCCCCCGCGGCAGCGGCGAGCGGTGGCAGCTGCACGATGCCGCGGGCCATCGCCGCTTGCTCGCGGCCCGCGGTCGCCTGCGCCAGTCGATCCCGTCGCTGGCGCTCAGGGTGAGCACCAGGACGCACACGTTCGAGGCGACGCTGCCGGCGCTGCACGTGCCGGACGTCGATCAGCTCCACCTCGATGCAGCGCGCCTCGGCGCGGTCGCTCGACACGGCGAGTCCCTCAGAACAGATTGCGACGCAGCCACTCGAGGTCCAGCTCGCTCGCGGCAGTGGCTGCCACTGCGATCTTGATCTCGAGCGTGTCGGCCTTCTTCTTTTCGTGCGGTGCGCCGCAGGCGACCACCTCGAGCGGCGCACCAGGCTTCTCGACCACCGTGAGCTCGACCGGACGGCCCATTCCGTTCTGCACCTTGAAGCGCAGCTTCGCACGCTGATCGTAGGCGACCACCTTGTTCCAGCGGTCGCGCCGCTCGTTCTCGTTCTGCTGGGCGAGCACGACGCGTTCGACCACGAGGTCGCGCGCATGGCCGAGCGAGAAGCGCGCACGCTCGCCGAGCGCGGTGCTCGGAAAGACGTCCTCGCCGATCAGGCCTCGGCCGGCGCTGCCGGCGGCGGCGAACATCCGGATTCGACCCGCGGGCAGCAGCTCGCGCGCGAGCGGCGTGCCTGCCTGGTTCGCGACCTCCACCTCGATGCCGGGCGTGGCGCCGAAGCGGCCCGGATCATAGATGTAGCGCTTGCGCGTCGGCACGTGCTCGACCCGCGCCACCTCGACCTCGCGCCGCTCGCCGTTCAAGAGCGAGAGCCGTTCGATCACGCCGCCGTCGAAGGCGATGCGCGCCGCGTGCAGGTCCTTGCCGGAGTTGTTGGTCACCTCGACCGCGAGCTTGAGCGTGACGAGCGGCACATCCGCATCCTCTGCGCCGCTCTCGAGCAGACCGGTGTACGCCACGCGCCAGCCGATCCCGGCCAGGAGATAGCGCGCGGTCACGACCGCGCTGGTATCCTCTGCAGCGTCGACGTCGAAGTACAGCGAATTGCCGAGCCGCCAGATCTTCGAGCGGGCAGTGATCGACGCGGTCCCCGACGCCGGTGCGGCATCCAGGTGCACCGAGCTCTCGTCGACGCGCTCGCGGCTCCAGTCGAAGCGCAAGCGATTCACACCCTTGTGCAGCATCACGGTGCGCGACTCGACCACGCTCGCGGGCGACTCGCTGGTGAGCCGCGCCTCGAGCGAATCGGCTTGCACCGGTACCACCACCTCGAGATATCCCTGGTCGCCAGCCAGGAGCGGGACCTGGACGAGAGCATGAGACAGCAGCAAGGGTAGCATCATGAGATCGCTCACGCCTTCACGTTCGACTTCTTCAACCGGTAGCGCAGCTCCACGGTCTGTCCGGCAGGCAGGTCGAGTCGGAACTCGAGCGTGCTGCGGTCCTTGCGCACCGGCGTCAGGGTTGCCTCGATCACGTCGAAGGTGTCGGTTTGATCGACGTGCTCGGTGATCACGAGCGAGCGCGGCTCGCTCGCATGACCGCGAATCTCGAGGCGGTAGGCTTCCTCGACCGCGTACGAGACCAGGGCTCGGTTGTACTCGCCGAACACGAGATCGGTACGCACCAGATCCACCTGATCACGCTCGATCACGACATCGTTCGCGACGCCGGCATCGAGCTCGAGCTCCTTGCCCGCCGGCAGCTGCGCGAGGCTGCCGACGCGCACCGGCACCTCGAGCCCGCCTGGCTCGCGCTCGACGAAGAACAGGGCGCCGGCTTGCAGGCTGACGCCGCCCAGACCGCTGCCCGCTTGATTCGCCACCTTGAGGACGCGCATCACACGCGCGCTCTGCGTCGCATCGAAGCGATACTCGAGCACGACCGGGATGCCACGCAGCTCGGTCGCCGGACGGCGCACCGTGATCCCGTCCTGCAGCGCGACCGGAGCGCCGAACGCGACCACGGCATGCTCGAGCAGGTCCTGGCGCAACGGCTCGGCGGGCAAGCCCGGCGGCGCTCCCGGAGCCGGATCGGCGGCGCGGCCGTGCAGCACGGCGTTGGGGTTGACGGTGCGCACGTCGCCGAACAGGCTCCGCACCACGGCACCGTCGAACGACTGGCCGCTGCCGTTGCCAACCTCGAGCTCCTGCACCAGGTCGAGGGTCTTGCGCGCGGCGTCGAGGGCAAGCGTGTAGCGCACCGAGGCAGACAATCCGTGCACGACATAGGACAGCCGCAACCGCTCGTCCGTGGCGATGCTCGACTCCACCTCCACGAACGTGGCGCTCGGCTGCTCGGCGCGCCGCAGCATGGCCACGACCTTGATCTCGGCCGGATGATCGAGCGGCTCGACCTCGAGCGACGCCTGGTCGACGTTGCCGCGCACCACGTCGAGGCGGATCGACGAGCGGCCGGCCGGCAGCGTCACCGAGCGCACCTCCTGCACCAGGGTGAAGTCGCCTGGATAGATCAGCAAGGCAGGGTTCGAGGCGGCCGGCACCTGGGCCAGCCACACCACGGTGAGGAGCGGGATCGCGTTCATCGGTGGGTTCCTGGTAATTCCTGGGCGGCGCATGATACGGTAAGCGCTGCGGCGAATGTAGCGCTCGCTGCAAACGATCTGATCTCACCGTGCGAGGACCCCATGCACCAAGCACCGACGCGGCGGCGCCAGTCACGTGCATCGCGGTGGTCGGCGGCACGCGCGATCCCTCGCGCAGGCTGCGCAGCATGACGCGGCTTTGGGCCAGCGCGCCGCTGGCGCCAGCGCCGGGATCGATGTCGGCGCTGATCATCCTGCTTTGGATCGCGCTGCTCGCGGGCTTCATGCAGCCGATCGCCAACAACGACATTGGTTTTCATCTGCGGCTTGGCGAGGAGATCGCCCGGACGGCCTCGATCCCGTGCGCAGACACCTACTCGTTCACTGCCGCGGGCAGGCCCTATCTCGATCACGAGTGGCTGGCGCAGCTCCTGCTGCATCTGGCTCATCGCCACGGCGGCACGGCGGCGCTGATCGTCGCGACCAGCGCCTGCATCACGCTCACCTTCATGACCCTGCTGTGGACCCTGCGCCGCGACCGGGTGAGCGCGATCCTCCTCGTCCTGCTGCTGGCGCCGCTGGCGGTCAGCCACGCCCAGGCGCGCCCGCACGTGCTCGCGTGGCTGCTGCTCGCGCTGCTGGTCGCGGCGCTCGAAAGCGGACGGCGCTCGCCGGTCATTGCCATGCTCGTGATCTGGGCCAACTGCCATGCGAGCTTTCTGCTCGGCGTGGGACTCGCGACCTTCGCTCTGGTCGAGCGGTTCCTGGCGACCGGGGATCGCCGCCTGCTGGCATGGGTCGGTGCCGCGGTGCTCGCACCGCTCGTGAATCCCCACGGCATCGGCGCGTTCACGTATTTCTTCCACATCCATCCGTCGACGGAGTTCATCGGCGAGTGGCGCGCGTTCGAACCAAGCAGCGGCTACTTCTGGTGCTGGCTGGCCTACGTGCTGCTGCTGGCGTGCGGGCTCATCCGCGCGCGCTCACCCGCGCTCGACTGGCTGCGCGCCGTCGCGCTGGTCGCGCTCGGGTTCAGCGCGATGCGCCATGCCATCATCGCCGGCATCGCGCTCGCCCCGCTACAGCAGCGCGTCTGGTCGGCGACCGTGCGCGCCCTGACCACGAGGCACCCGCGCACGGTGATGGCCGCGCTCGCAACCTTCATCACCGGCGGCTTCGGCACGCTCGTGCTCGGCCGGGACGCGCTCGAGTTTCGCGTCGACCACGAGGCACTGCCGGTGTATGCAACCGAGTTCCTGCTACGCCAGCCGATCGCCGGGCCGATCTTCAACGACTACGATTTCGGCGGCTATCTGATCTGGAAGGCATACCCGCGGCACCGGGTGTTCATCGACGGGCGAGTCGACGTGTACGTCGGCCAACCGCTCGACGACTACCTGACGGTCTCGCGCGTGCAGCCCGGCTGGCAAGCTGTGCTGGCGCGATACGGCATCGAGTGCGTGCTGGTGCGTGCCGACCGCGACATCGGGCGCGTGCTCGCGAACGACCTGCAGTGGGAGATGGTGTACTTCGACTACAACAGCGTGATCTACGTGCGCAAGGGCACGAGCCCGCAGGTGCGCCGCATCCGCTTCACCACGCCCTGGCGCCATCGCGACGGCAGCAAGGTGCCCGACCTGATCGAGGAGATCGGCTATCTGCTCGAGCAGAACCCGCGGTTCTTCGGTGGGCACAAGATCCTCGCCGCGCTGTACCACCGCGCCGGCGACCAGAACCGGGCGCGGTCCGAGATGAACCGCTACCTCGAGCTGCATCCGAGCGGCCGCCGCGACGCCGAGACGCGCCAGATGCTGGCGCGCTTGGGCATGCGGTGAGCGCCTCAGGCCGCCGCGCCGTGGCGCCCCATCTTCTCGAATGCGCCGCGGATCTTCTTGCGCGCGCGGCACAGGATCATCTTGAAGTTGCCGAGGCGCACCGCGAGCGTCTGGCTCGCGTCCTTGTAATCCCGTCCCTCGATGTCCACCATCCACAGGGCGCGCCGCTCGCGCTCGTTGATGACCTTGTCGAACAGCTGTCCGTAGCACAGCAGCATGAGCAGATAGTCGCGGATGAACCGACCGTGATCCTCGTCGCTGGCGATGACCTGGGACGGCTCGACCTGCGCGGGATCCTCGAGCACCTCCTCGTACTCCTCGACCGAGACGAAGTCGCGGCGGCAGGCGCGCGACATGCGAAACACCTTGTTGCGGATGATCGAGTAGGACCAGTTGCGGAATGCGTTGGCCTTCTCGGCGCGGAACTTGTTCGGATAGAGGTAGATCGCGAGGAACACTTCGCTCAGCACATCCTCGACCTCGAGCGCTTTCGCCTTGCCGCGCAGCAGCATCTGGATGATGCGCATGAAACGGCTGCGGTTGAGCTGGTACAGCAAGCCGAACGCCTCGCGCGAGCCCTGCAGGCGGTACATTTCCATCAGCCGGTCGCAGACCGCTTCGAACTGGCGCGGGCTGCGCTGCAGCGCCGCCTCCACCTCGCGTGCCTCGTCGGCGCTCATGATCCGGCCGATCAGCCAGATCGCTCGCACCTCACCGTCCTCCGCCTCGCCGCCCTTTGGCGCGCTCGACTCCGCTCGAGCGCGATTCGCCTCGTCTACCTCATGCTGCCGATCCATCGCTGTCCCCCCACCATCCGCTTCTTCTCCTCCCTTTCCGGTCCTCCAAGCGAAGAAGCCGCGGGCGTGGGGGTGCAAAACCTGCTTTTTTTTCGATAATTGGGCCGTGGATCCCGAGTTGAAAACCATCCTCGACCTGCTGGACAGGGCGCGCGACGGCGATCAGGCCGCCCGCAACGAGCTGCTCGAGCGCCTGCAGGCGAGGGTGCTCGCGACCGTGCGCGGCCGGATCGGCACCCGGTTGCGCAGCAAGGTGGAATCACAGGACATCGTCCAGAGCGTGTTCCTCGACGTGCTCGAACGGGAGGCGCCGCCGCCGCTCGAGAACGAGGCTGCCCTGGTGGGCTGGCTGGCGAAGTGCGTCGAGAACAAGATGCGCGACCTGGCGCGGTACTTCGGCAGCCAGAAGCGCGACCACCGGCGCGAGGTGCCGTTCCCCAGCTCCGATGCCGATCTGCCGCCGCGCGAATCGACACCGAGCATCCGCTTCCAGCAGGGCGAGGCCCAGGTCCGGGTCGAACGAGCGATGGCCAAGCTCACCGACGCGGAACGGCAGGTCGTGCGCTGGAAGGACTACATGGGGCTCACCTTCAACGAGATCGCACACCGCCTCGGCACCAGTCGTGAAGGCGCAAGATGGGCCTATAGCCGCGCGGTCGGCCGGTTGATGACCGTGATGGTCTCGGAACCGTGATACCGCACCGAGCAGGAGGCACTAAGAGTAGCTTGGCATGCGACCGGGGCTCGCCGACACGCTTTCCGGTCTCGATCTATGGTTAAGCGCAGAGCGCCGGATCGCGCGCAGCAACCCGAGCGCGATCCGTCCGACAGCCAGATTGACGACATCGTCGCCGAGTTCATCGAGCGCTACGACCGGGGTGAGGCTCCGCGCGAGGAGGACTACTTCGCGCGCTATCCGGAGCGGCGGGAGGCGCTCAAGCTGCGCTTCGAGATGTTCCGCGTCTACCGTGCGGCGCTCGGGCCGCTGCCGGGCAGGGGCAGCTCGCAAGCGCGGCCGGTCGCACCCGAGCACATCGGCCAGTTCCTGGTCCAGGAAGAGCTCGGGCACGGTGCCATGTCGATCGTGTACCGCGCCGAGGACGAGGCGACGGGCAAGTCGGTCGCCATCAAGGTCCTGCCGCGGCTGTTCGCGCTCGATCCGAAGTCCGCGGCGCGGTTCCGGCGCGAGGCCGAGACCATAGCCCGCCTGCGCCATCCGAACATCGTGCCGGTGCTGGGCCACGGCGAGGACCACGGCGCGCTCTACTACGTCATGGAGCACATCGCCGGCCGCACGCTGCGCCACTACCTGCATGAGCTGGCCGGGCGGCCAGTCACCGACCTGACCGGCGCCACCCTGGGCGGCACCGCATCGCGCAGCTACATCGACACGGTGCTGCGCATCGGCATCGCCATCGCTGCGGCGCTCGAGCACGCGCACGTGTTCGGCATCGTGCACCGCGACGTCAAGCCCTCCAACATCATCATCGGCGCCGATGCGCATCCCTACCTGGTCGACTTCGGCCTGGCCCGCGTGCAAGGCAGCCTGTCGATCTCGCTGCCCGGCGAGATCGTCGGCACACCGTACTACATGAGCCCCGAGCAGATCCTGGGAACGCCGATCGACCACGCTACCGACATCTATGCTCTCGGCGTCGTGCTGTACGAGATGCTCACGCTGCGCGTGCCGCACCCGGGCGACAGCTTGAAGGAGGTCACGCGCCACATCGTCGAGGAGCCGCCCGAGTCCCCGCGCCACCACAACCCGATGGTGAGCGAGGAGCTCGAGGCCGTGCTCGGGACCGCGCTCGCGCCCGATCGCCCGGCGCGCTTCCAGAGCGCTGCCGCGTTCGCCGCGGCCATGAGCAAGCTGCTCGTGGGCGAGGAGCTGGCGTCCAGCATCGATCGCGGTCTGGCTACGTTCCGCATCTCCGGGGTGCACATCGGCAGCAATCGGCGGCAGCACGCATTCGACGACCTCCTGTACCGCGCCAACCGATGGATCGAGCGCGGCCGCGTCGAGGATGGGCTCGCGATCCTGAACGAGGCGATCGAGCTCAAGCCGGACGATCCGCGCGCGTTCATCCTGCGCGGCGTCGCCAACCTGGAGAGCAGCCGCATCGAAGAGGCGCTCAAGGATTTCGATCGCGCTCTGGTGCTCGCGCCGCACGATCCGGTGATCTTCCTGTACCGCGGCTACGCACACGAGCGTCTCGGCGAGCATGGCCCGGCCGAGCGGGACTTCGAGCGCGCGCGCGAGTCGCCGCCGCAGACCGGGCTCGACCACTTCTTCCGCGGTTTCTATCACTACACGCGCCGCGAGTACGATCAGGCCATCCAGCACTTCTCCGACGCCGTTTCGCGCGATCACCGCCAGCTCCTGGCGGTGCTGTTCCGCGGCCGTGCCCACCACCTGGCGCACAACTACGATGAGGCCGAGCGCGACTTCACGACGTTCTGCAACCTGCGACCTGAGAGCGGCCCTGCGCATCATCTGACCGGCGTGCTGCACCTGAATCGCGGCCGGTTCGAGGACGCGGAGCGCGCCTTCCGCACCGCCGCCGCGCTGGATCCGACCTACGCGCCGACGTTCAACAACCTGGGCATCCTGTGCCGGGAGGCGGGCCGGTATGCCGAGGCCGAACAGCACCTGAAGCGCGCGCTGGCGATCGACCCCACGCTTGCCGACGCGCATTGCCACCTCGGCTTGATCTACCGGGCTCGCGGCCAGGTGCGCGCCGCGCTCGCGGCTTACCGCCGCGCGCTCGAGCTGCGCCCGCGACATGGCCTGTCGCTGCAGGGCATCGGCGCCATCCTGAGCTTCAGCCTCGGCAAGCAGCAGCGCGGCACGCGCTTCTTCCGCGCCGCGGTCGAGGCCGATCCGCGCGCGCTGCTCCCCCACCTGAACCTCGCGCGCCTGCTCGCAGAACGTGGTGATCCGCAGGCCGAGCGCGAGTTCAAGCGCGCGATCGAGCTGCAGCCACAGTCAGGCGCTGCACATTTCGCGTATGGCAAATTCCTCGAGCGAGCCGGCCGCAGCGAGGAGGCAGAAGATGCCTACCGCAGGAGCTTCGATCTGCGTCCCGACGATCCCACCCCGGCCTACGAGCTGACCCGTCTGTTCGCGCTGCAAGGCGACGAGCGGCGCGCGCTCAGCTGGCGCGAGCGCGGCGATCGCATCCTGCCCAGCCTGCCGCGGCTGCTCGCGGATCTGGCGCAGGTGTTCCTGACCTCGCCCGCGGCGGTGCTGCACCGGCCCGAGAAGGCCGTGACGTACGCGATGCGCGCCGTCGATCAGTCGGAGGGCACCAACCCCGCGCACCTCGCCACGCTCGCGGCGGCAATGATCGCCACCGGCAAGCTCCAGAGCGCCGCCGAGGTCTTGCAGCGCGTGCTCTCGCTCGACTTCGATGACCCCACCGTCGCCGCCGACGTAGTGCGCGCTGCGACCAGCCTGGGACGTGATGGCGTGCGCGTCGAGATTCCCGAGCCGCTCGAGAAGATCGCCCGCCGCGGCCTCGCCGCCGCGCCGAGCCAGCCGGACCTGCCCATGCCCGAGCCGGGACCTTGAGCACCTTTTTGCTTGACGCAACCCTTCGCTCTGCCTAGAACGGGCGCCTCTTCTCGACACGCCCTCTTAGCTCAGTTGGTAGAGCAGCTGACTCTTAATCAGCGGGCCGAAGGTTCGAATCCTTCAGAGGGCATTTCCACACCGGGGCATTTCCAGAGAATCGGTGCCGGCGCCGACCCGAGCCGCCCTCATCCCGCCGGCACCCAGCGCTTGCGCTTGAATCCGGCGATCTTCCCCGCGGCATTCACCGCGATGCCTTCGGCGCGCAGCAGCCGCGCCTGCGCGGGGCTGGGCTTGCCGTCGTGCCGCAGGCTGATGCGACCCTGCGCATTCACGACGCGATGCCAGGGCACGTCGCTCTCCACGGGCAAGGCCGCGAGCGCAAAGCCAACGTGACGTGCGACCGCGCGCCGGCCGAGCACGGTGGCGATATCGCCATAGGTGGTGACCGAGCCGCAAGGCACGGATCGCACGACGGCGTGCACGCGAGCGTGGAACCCAGGACCGACGACCCGCCCGGGGCCGTGCCTGCGCGGATCGTAGGGCATCGTCTCCTCCAGGGGCAGAGCGTACCGCAGGCGATGGCTGCCACCAACAGACCGGGCCGCGCGGGGTCCTCGCGCGGCCCGATCCATCCTCTCCAAGCTGACCCTCTCCAACACCCGACCGGGCCCCCGATCGGCCAGCACGAGCGCGCCTGGCGATCTCCGTGTCGCTGCTCGATGCCGATGAGGCAGCATGAGCACGTGCGCGCCTCCCCCTCTCGTGCGACCACCCGGCAAGGGCACGCTCGCCGGGCACTCGTCGACCGCGGCGGATTCGAGGCGCGGCATGCGCCCGATGTTCCGTACTAATCCAGAGCCCTCGCCAGCCGCCGCAGCAGCCGCTCGCGGCGCCGGCCGAGCTCGCCGAGCTCGCGCGCCCGCGCACGTTCCGCCATCGCCACCGACTGCTCGAGCTTGGCGATCGCCGCGTCGAGGTGCGCCACCGCGCTGCCCGGGTCCGTGCGCTCGCACAGCCGCGCCAGCTCGAACTCCGGCCGGTAGCTCGCCGGCATGACCTGGCGCAGCTCCGCGAACACCTCGCGGGCGAGATCGCGACGACCGAGCTTGCGTGCCAGTGCACCGAGGCGGGTGAGCAGGACGGCGCGCAGGTGCTGCGGCAGCTCGCCGCAACGCGCACGCAGGTAGGCATCGATGGCCGCGGCCGGCTGTGTGGCGCGCTCGAGCACGCGCTGCGCCCAGGTGATCGAGCGGCCCACCGGCGCGCCGAGGCAGCGCTCCGCTGCGCACCGCCAGCGTGACCAGCGACAGCACGTCGATCAAGTTGTGCTCGAACACGAGCTGCAGCCGACCGTGGTCGCGACCGCAGAGGAAGTCGAAGTAGGTCTGCGCGCACTCCGCTCCGGGCAGGTCGCCGTCGCGCTCGAGCCCGAGCAGGAATCGCTCCAGCGTCCTCAGCCGCACGTCGGGGAATCCGCCCTGGAACAGGCGCCGGCCCGCATGGCAGAGATCGAGATGGCGCTCGGGCAGGGTCGACTCGATGCCGTGGAAGGTGAAGCGATCGGTGAGGCGATGGCGGTCGAAGTTCTTGCCGAAGAACGTGACGATGAACGCGAACGAGCGCAGGTCGTCGCACAGCTCGTGCAGGAGCGCCACCTCCTCGTCGAAGTCGCGCATGAAGTACTGGGTCATGCAGAGCTCGTCGCCGTCGAGCCACGCCACCCCGGTGAGGAACACGTACGTGCCGGCACCGCCCGCGAGCGAAGTGGTCTCGACGTCGAGGAACACCGCGCGCCGCGCGTCGAATTCCGCGAGCGCGCGGTCCGCACCGAGGATGGCGATCCGCGCCGGGTCGAGCAGCAGCACTTCCTCGAACCGGTGGTCGCCGTGGCGATGCGAGAGCGGGTAGCGCAGCTCCCGCTTGACGAACGATCCGTGCTCGCGCTCGACGATCTGGCCGAGCGGCCGCGGCGGTGCCAGGGCAGCGTCGGCTGGCGGCATCTGGAACGGACGCTCGCGCAGGTCCATCAGTCTGCTCCTGCCGCCCGCAGGTCGCGCAGGATGTCCGCCACCAGCCGTCCGACCACCGCCTTGTCGCGCGGCTCCTCGTGCACGCCGGCGCCGATGCACACCGGGCAGCCTGTCGCACACGGGCAACCGTTCAGCACCTCCTGCATCGCGGCGATCAGCCGCGGCAGCAGGGCGAACGCCTTCTCGGACAGACCGACGCCGCCCGGGATGTCGTCGTACAGGTAGATCGTCGGGCAGTCGAAATGCGGCGACAGCAGTTCCGCGACCACACCGATGTCGCCGTGATCGCAGCGCACGAATAGCGGCGCGACCTTGCGCAGGAGCTCGCCGAAGCCGAGGATCGAGGTGGTGTTGCCGCCCGCGAGGATGCCGGCCTGCTCGGCGAAGACGCTGTCGAGCGTGAGCATGAAGGCCTCGGTGTCGAGCACCTCGGGGGGCAGCTTGATCTCGCCCGCGCCCACGTTCTCGCGCGTGTAGTAACGGATCTTCTTGAACATCGGCGCCAGCTTCACCACCGACACGTGGCCCAGGTGGCGGGCGACGCCGCCGCAGCGCTCGCTGCGATCGAGGTGCAGAACCTTGATCGACGCCTGCACCACGGCTTCGGTGTAGTAGTCGGTCTGCACCTTTTGCGCATGCGCGCGCCGGCCCTCGTAATCGAGCGCGACGATCAGATAGGGCTCGCCCTGATGACCATAGATCGCGCCTTCGTGGATCGTGGTCATCGCCGTCGGGCGATCGACCTCGCCCATGATGGTGCGGCGGTCGATGTCGTAGATGGTGAAGTTGTCGATGTCGCCGGACTCGAGCGCCACGTCCTCGGCAGGAAAGGCGCGCGCCATCCAGTGGTAGCGGCCCGCGACCTTGCGCAGGATGTGCGCGTCGCGCTCGAGGAAATCGAGCACGTCGCCGGTGCGCGCATCGCCGCCGAACACCTCGCCCTCGCGAAACGGCAGCTCGAACGCCGCGCACTTGATCTGGTTGGTGCGGATCACGACGTTCTTCGGATCGATGGTCACGTGCTCGGGCGACGCGCCGAACAGATAGTCCGGATGCTGCATCACGTACTGATCCGTCGCACTCGACTTGGCGATCAGGAACGACGCGGACAGGCCCCGCCGACGGCCGGCGCGGCCGGCGCGCTGGAACGTCGACGACACCGAGCCTGGATAGCCGACCAGCACGACGACGTCGAGCGAGCCAATGTCGACGCCGAGCTCGAGCGCATTGGTGGCGACCACGATGCTGATGTTGCCGTCGCGCAGACCGCGCTCGATGCTGCGGCGGAGATCCGGCAGATAGCCGCCACGGTAGCCGCACACGCGCTCGGGATCGAAGCCGGCGTCGAGCGCCGCATCCTTCAAGTACTTGAGCAGCACCTCGACGCCGTTGCGCGAGCGCTCGAAGAACAGCGCCTGCACGCCCGCCTTGAGCAGCGGCACGGCGAGGCGCCTGGCTTCTTCCGCGGCGGAACGCCGCAGGCCCAGCTCGCGATTGGTGATCGGCGGATTCACCAGCAGCGTCCGCTTCTCGCCGCGCGGTGCGCCGCTCTCGGTGATCGCCGCCACCGAACGGCCGGTCAAGCCTCGCGCCAGCTCGGCGGCGTTGGCGATGGTCGCCGAGCACAGCACGAAGCGCGGCTGCGCGCCGTAGTGAGCCGCGACGCGCAGCAGGCGCGCGAACACGTTCGCCGCGTGGCTGCCGAACACGCCGCTGTAGGTGTGCAGCTCGTCCACGACGATGGTCGCGAGCCCGCGGAACAATCGCGCCCAGCGCGGATGGTTGGGCAGGATCCCGGTATGCAGCATGTACGGGTTGGTGACGACGATGTCGCTCTCCTTGCGAATCAAGGTGCGCACGTCGCCCGGCGTGTCACCGTCATAGACATCGACCCGCGGCGCGTCCGGCAGGCGCTTGAGCAGATCGTTCAGATCGGCCACCTGATCGCGGCTGAGCGCCTTGGTGGGAAACAGGTACAGCGCCTTCTTGCCGCGATCGGCGAGCAGCTCGTCCAGGACCGGCAGGTGATAGCAAAGGCTCTTGCCCGACGCCGTGGGCGTGGTGACGACGAAATCTCTGTGCTCGCGCGCCAGCTCGAGCGCGCGCGCCTGATGCGAGTACAGCTCGCGGATGCCGCGCTGCTCGAGCGCGCTGCGCAGTCGCGGGTCGAGTGTGTCGGGCAACGGTCGTGTCTGCCCTTCGAACGCAGGCTC